>JAXMOF010000011.1:0-89780 GCA_034670045.1 Amylibacter sp.
TCAGGTATTGGGCCACGAAACCACCCATCCACTCGTCAGACAGTTGCTCTTGGATTGTCGGGAATGCAAACACGTCGATCACGGCGGTTGTGCCTTCCATGTCCATGCCGGCCTCTTGCTGGATCGCTTCCATCATCGGAGCGCGGTCTTTGGCGTACATGGCGTTCATCTCAGCGGTGATCGCCAGAAACTGGGCCAGAACCTCTGGGTTTTCTTCGCCAAATGCAGTTGGAATAGTGGTCAGATCGAACACTTTGCCGACGACTTTTTCTTTTTCAGCACCTGACAGGATTGTGTTGCCGTGTTGTTTCATGGTGCGCAAGGCGCCGCCCCAGCCACAGACCATGGCCAGATCAGAGTTCGGCTGGCTAAAGGCCGCTGCGGAATCCGAAGGTGCCATATCAACAATGGTCAGATCGGATTCAGGAATCCCCAGATATTTCATCTGCGCCAGAAAACCGGAATGGGCGGCTGTGCCCAAAGGTACGGCAACTTTCTTGCCTTTAAGTTCCTCGGCGGCGTTGTCTTTGGTGATTTCCAGTTCGGAACGCACAACGCAATTGTCGTTGTCGGAATAGGATACGGCAATATCAACGGCTTGCAGATCCTGTCCTGCGGCTGTTGCCACCAGAAACGGTGTCACGCCTTGGGAATAGGAAATATGCACATCGCCCGATGCCATGGCGGCGGACATTGCCGTGCCTGCGTCAAAGGCCACCCATTTTACAGGCATACCCATTTTTTCGGAATAAATCTTGTTGTGCTGGGCATATTGGTTTGGCGTTGGCCATTCCAGAAAATAACCCACAACCAGTTCGTCCAGCGCATAAGCAGCAGACCCTGTGGTTGCGGCAAGTGCAACAGCCATGGCGGTAAGCGTTTTTGTAAGTTTCATGATAGTCTCCCTGTGTCACGAGGTCTTCTTTGGGCCTCGCAGCGTTTCTTTTGGCTAAATCCCGCAGTGTGGCGGATTTAACTGGTGATTAGTGGGCTTGTTTGGCGGCTGTATGATAGCGCCAGTTGGCCTATTGGATGATTCCAATAATTCAAGTGTCTCAAAACCGCAAAGCGCTGACTAGCGATTTCTTATGGTTTCTGAAATGATGGAAACGCCTTTTGGAATCATGCGACTGTCAATCGAGGAATAGGCCAGCCGATAGTGGTTCTTGGGGGCATTTTCGCCCTCAAAAAACGGAGCACCCGGTTCGATCAACACGCCTTTGGGCTTTAGAACCTGCGCCAGATGTTCTGTGTCCACGTCGTCCGGTGCGCGCATCCAGAAAGATGAGCCGCCAAAAGAAGCGCTGCCCGCGATGGTCAAACCATGCTCTGTCAGGGCTTTCGCCATCACTTGGCGACGTTCGAAATAGGCGTCTTTCATGCGGCGGATCAGGGCATCATAATGGCCAAGCGCCAGAAAATTCGCCGTGGTGCGCTGCATATGTCCGGGCGGGTGGCGCAACACCATGGAACGCAGGGCGCGGGCCTGACGGATCAGCGGTTCGGACCCCACCAAATAGCCCAAACGCAGACCCGGAAACAGCGATTTGGAAAAGCTGCCCACATAGATCACACGCCCTTCGGTATCGAGCGATTTCAGCGCAGGCGACGGGGCGTTCAGGAAGGACATTTCAAATTCATAGTCGTCCTCGACGATGATCATATCCTGTTCGCGGGCCATCTTTAACAGCGCGTGGCGGCGGGTCATCGGCATGGTGGCGGCGGTTGGTGCATGGTGGCTGGGGGTGGTGAAAACCACATCGGTATCCGCTGGAATCAGGGCCGGTATCATGCCGTTTTCGTCAACGTTTACAGGGGCCAGGCTGCAATCCCTGTGGCGCAGGATATCGCGCAGCCCCGGATATCCCGGATTTTCATAAGCCGCTTTACGTCCGCGCCCCAGCAACAATTGTGCCACCATCCAAAGCGCGTTTTGCGCGCCTACGGTCAGCAAAATCTGGTTGCGATTGGCCTGAATACCGCGCCGCGTCAGCGTGTGGCGGGCGATAAAGTCGATCAGTTGGGGATCGTCCTCTTCCGCGTAATCGGATGTCAGGCTGTCGAATTCCTTTTTCCCCAGCGCCTGATGGGCGCACAGACGCCAGTTGGAATGGCTGAACAGTTGCGGGTCGGCCTGACCATAGGTGAACGGATAGGGGTAGGACTGCCAGTTGAAGGATTTCGCTACCTTTGGCGCGCCAGTATAGATGCGTTGCAGGGCAGTGGACCAGTCGACCTTGTCTGTGGTGTTTGCGGTTGTGCCGTCAAAGGCCGATGTCGGCGCGTCGTCGGCCACAAAATACCCCGAGCGCGAGCGCGTTGCCAGATACCCGTCGGCCACCAATTCCTGATAGGACAGGGTCACGGTAATCCGTGATATGCCCAGATGCTTGGCCAGCTTGCGCGAGGAGGGCAGACGCTCTCCGGGCAGAAAGCGGCGGGACAGGATTGCAGACGCCACGATCTGTCTGATCTGGCTTTGCAGGCTACCTTCAAAGGCAGAATCAAGGAAAAAGAGGTCTTCGGATAGGGCCATAGCGCAGCTTAGCTGGACTTATGGCGCTGGTAAAGTGGACTTATTTTTGGCGCGTCTCGGGGATTGCCCCGCATAGATCCTAAAGTTTCAAGAACTGCGAATGATCGCCGTTATGGCTGAAAAACGGCACGGGATGATCTGTGTCAGGGGTGTTCAGACGGTTCTGAACCTCGGCCAGAACCACTTCGGTGATGAAGGGCAGATCGAATTCGCGCGATTTGGCCAGTGGAATCCATTGCAGGTGGGACAATTCATCCTGCGCTCTGGCAAAATCATCGGGGTCGCCCTGAATCAGATCGGCGCGGCCCAGAAAAAACCGTGCATCAAATCGGCGCGGGCGGCCGGGGGGGGTGATGGCACGAAAGATGAATTCCAACCCTGTTGGGTCGGGAAGGCATCCCGATTGGAAAAAGCTCTGCCAGTTGTCGGGTTGGGTATGGGCCATTTCAGGAGCCCGTTCAGAGCGTTGGCCGATCCGGTGGCCGGTTTCTTCCCACATTTCGCGAATGGCAGCGGCCAGCAGGGACGGGGCCAGCGCGGGATCGGCGTCTTCTTTTAGGCGGGCCATGCAGCGGTCAGAGGCGGAGTTTGACAGGGTCACTTCGGCATCCGTCGCGTCCACAGCCCCCCCTGGAAAGACGAATTTATTCGGCATGAACACCGCAGATTTTCCCCGTTGCCCCATAAGAACCTGTGGGCCGTCGTCTGCATCACGCACCAGAATTACGGTTGCTGCATCTTTTATGGGAATATCGTTCATCGCGCGCGCCTGACATTAACTGTTTGCGCACATATAAATCGCCCGGCTTGGGGATTGTCCAGCTATTCTGCGGCCACTGGCGCTACGTCGCGACCAAAACCATGCATACGTTTGGCCCATTGCAGCCCGACAAACACCCCTTTAATCCGCGGCAGCATATATAGCGCCAGCGCCACAAAGGCGATCATAAAGCCGACCGTCAGAACCAGCGCATTGGGGCGGAACGTTTCAAAGATGATCAGCATAAGCGGGGCCAGAAGGTGCCCGCAGATCAGAATCGTCACATAGGCCGGGCCGTCGTCGGCACGGTGGTGGCACAGCTCCTCAGAGCAGACCTCGCAGGTGTCACGCACAGTAAGATAGCCCTTTAGCAAAGGGCCGGTGCCACAGTTCGGGCATTTGCGTCGCCACCCGCGTAACATCGCAGGTTTGGTCTCGCGCTCTGCCAGATTTGGGTCGATTATATGATCATTCGTTTCCATGAGCCCCATTTAAGCCGAATGCCGGCAAAAAGAACTAGGACAAGCTGTCTTGCGGCGGGATGTCGCAAATATTTTGAAAAAAGACCGACGGAACCCGTCGGGCCGCTGCGTATCAACCCCGACAAAACACTGTCACACTGTGTAACGAAGGTTAGGAAACAAGATGAAAAAATCAGCAAAAATCGGGCTTATGGGCGCAACTGCAATTATGATTGCTCTGACCGCGACAATGCCTGCGATGGCCAAGGGCCGCATGGGTATGCAGTTTGATAAACTGGACATCAACGCAGATGGATTTGTGGATAAGGCCGAATTGATCGCTGCACGGGATGCACGGTTTGACGCGATGGATGCCGACAAAGACGGCGCCGTGACCCAAGAGGAAATGGACGCGCACCGCAAAGCCATGCGCGAAGAAATGCGCGCCGCACGCAGCGAAGCGAGCGACAAGCGCGCACCAACCGCCGAAGACAAAGCCGAAATGTTCAAAAAGCTGGATACAGATGGCAACGGCTCCCTGTCGCCGGAAGAATTCGATGCGGCAATGAAAATGCGTCATGATCGCATGGGAGAGCACGGTAAAAAGCACCATGGTGACAAACGCGGTGATAAAGAAGGCCGTAAAGGTGGCCATAAAGAGGGCCGCGGCGGGGACCGTCACGGCAATATGATCGCCAAACTGGACGCCAACAAAGATGGCAAAGTGACCAAAGACGAATTGGGCACTGAAATGGCCGATCGCATGATGTCCCACATGGACACAGATAAAGACGGCCGGATTTCCAAAGCCGAGGCTGAAGCGGCCCACGGTAAGTGGTCCAAAAAATCCAAGTAACGACACCGCAGGGCAACGCCCGGGCTTTGGTCCGGGCGTTGCTCAATAACTTAAAGACAGGTAATGCCGGTTCACGATGATGCCTCTGGATGCCCAAACCGATTTAAGCGATGACGCTCTGATGGTTCTGTTTGCCAATGGGGACGGTCAGGCTGCCGGTGTGTTGGCCTATCGCCACACGGGGCGGGTGCTGGCGCTTGCTTTGCGGATGCTTGGCGATCAGGCCGAAGCCGAAGACGTGGCCCAAGACGCGCTGATGCGCTTGTGGAAAATTGCGCCGGACTGGCGGCAGGGCGAAGCGAAAGTGTCTACATGGCTGTACCGTGTGGCCAGTAATCTATGTTTGGACCGGCTGCGCAAACATTCGGGCAAACGGGCGACGCAAGATATCGACAGCGTGCCTGAACCGCCCGACGAGCGCCCCTCGGTCGAGTCGGATTTGATTGCGCGCGACCGTGTAGAGGCTTTGCAGGCAGCCTTGCAAAACCTGCCAGAACGACAGCGTCAGGCAGTAAGCCTGCGGTTCTTGCAGGAATTGACAAACCCCGAAGTGGCCGAAGTTATGAAAGTCTCGGTAGAAGCGGTGGAAAGTCTGTTGTCACGGGGTAAACGCGCATTGGCGCAGGCGCTAGAGGCGCAGAAAATGGAACTGGGATTGGAAAGTTAAATGGCACAAGCTGATAAAAACCAAAGTGATCAAACGCTTGACCTGTTTTTCGATGCAGCGAAAGCTGCCGATCCTGTGCCCAAATCGGATTTGATGGCCCGTGTGTTGGCAGATGCTGCCAGCGTACAGGCCGGTTTTAACGCACCGCCAGTGGTCGCGCCGCAGGCCCGTCGCAGCCTGTTTGCCGGATTTGCCGAGATGATCGGCGGCTGGGCAGGTGCCTCGGCCTTGACGGCCTGTGTCTGTGTGGGGTTGTTATACGGGTTTACGGCCCCAGACACGGTGCGCAGCTACCTGCCAGAGGCCGCGCAGCAAACAGCAGAACTGGATTACACCTATCTGGACATATTAGACGATACCGCCGCCGAGTTGGAAGGGTAATAGAATGACACAAGACACAAGCAGCAAAAAGCCGCGCAACTGGGCCAGAATCGCATTGATCGGGTCGCTGGCGGTGAACCTTTTGGTGGCCGGCTTGGTGGTTGGTGCCTTTGCCCGTTTTGACGGCGGGCCCGGCCCGCACAGTGATCGGGGCAGCATGGGGATGGGGGCCTATATCAAGGCCTTACCGCCAGCCAAACAGGACCAAGTCCGTGCAGCATCGGGATTCTTCGGCGAAAACCGCAAGGCCTCGATGCGGGAAATGCGTGAAAAGCGGAATAAATTCGAGCAAATGCTACTGGCGCAACCGTTTTCAGAAGAAGCAGCACGGGAAGCCATTCGCGAACACAACGCCTTTGCCTTGGGGTTCAATGACCGTTTGCAAGATGCGCTGGTCACGGCGGTAGCGGATTTGTCAGATGCGGAACGCAAGGAATTTGCCGCCCAGGTGAAAATCGCACGGGAAAAGCGCAAGTCCCATAAGAAAGCGCATTAATCACGGCCCGTTACGCAGCAATATCCCCGAAAATAACGCAGTTCCGACCACCACCTTTGGCACGATAAAGGGCGCGGTCGGCGCTGTCGATCACGGCCTGTGCATTGCTCCAGCCGGATTGGTTAACATTGCTGACCCCGATACTGGCCGAGATCGAAATCTGACTGCCATTTTCACAGGTGAACGGGTGCTGTGACACCGCAAGACGTAGCCTTTCGGCAATATCGCGCAGCCTGTCGGTGGAGGTATCGCTGAGGACGATCAAAAACTCCTCCCCCCCCAATCGGGATAACAGATCAGCGGAACGGATGTTGCGGGCCAGACGTTTGGCGGTTTCTTTTAGAACCTTGTCACCCGTCAGATGGCCATAAGTGTCGTTCACCAGTTTGAACCGGTCCAGATCCAGAATCATCGCCGTAAGGGTCGCCCCTGTGCGCTGGGCCTTTTGCACCATCTGTTCCAGATACTGCTGGGCGTAGCGGCGGTTGTAAACGCCTGTTAACGGATCAATCAGCGCGGATTTCAGGTGGTTGGAAACTGCCCGCTCGGTCCGGTAAAACATCTGTTTTTGCCAGATCAGGCGGCGCAGGTGGCAGACCATCTGGGTGACAGACCCGTGCGCTGGCACAAATTCCTGCGCGCCCAATTCCAGCGCGCGGGTGGCATTGGGGTTGTTGGTGTCGCAAGTGAATAAGATGGTGGTTTCTGTGCTGGGGCTGGCCTTGCGCAACTCACAAATGGCGGTGAAGGCGGCGGTGCGCCCAAGGGTGAATTCATCCACTATGGCGATGTCAGCGGGTCTGTTCCGGCTGATCTGGTCGCTTTGGGTATTCAGGGTTAACATAGGGAAGTCACGGGATAATTCCTGGGCCACTGCCTGTTGGAACGGCGGATCAAACAGGGCCATCGCGCGGGTCACGTCCAGCACCACGCCACGGGAAACAGGGGGCGGGTAGGTGGCTGGAGATTCGGCAAACCCCATTTGGGAAATAGCCTGCTGACGGGCGATTAAGGCGTCGATTTTTTCTTTTCCGCGGATCAGCATATTGACCCGCGCCGCCATTAACCAGCGCTGTGTTGTATAGGCCAGTACATCATCCACAAGACAGTCATGTGCTGCATCCCAAAGGCTGGTGTCCTGACTGTTATGAAGGAAAACGATCGGAATATGGGCAAAACTCGCCTTTGATTTTGCCCAATGAACATTGCGAAACCGCGCTGCTTTTTCAGCCGCATAGGACATCATGATCAAATCGGGCGCACCAAAGCGCAGGCTGTCCGTCAGTTCAGCCGCATCCGAGGCCAGGGCGACATCAAAAAAATCCCGCGCCAGTTGAGATTTCAGCATCAACCGGTTGGTGACCTGTGGATCAAAAATTATAATCCGTCCTGGCATCAGGTTCCTCCTGATTGTCGCGTTAAGGGGGCTGCATGGCGAAACGCACCCTTTCGGGCGGTGCTGCTTACAAGTAAACGCAAAGGTGTTAATGAAACCTTTCGAAAATCGCGAAACTTTGAATTAGATTGGATTGGAATGTCACCGGAACAAGCAGAAGTTGTTGCTTTGCAGGCTTTGGCATGGGTCGTCGCCGAGGATGACTTGCGAGATGTGTTTCTAGGCGCCAGCGGGGCCAGCGTTGACGATCTGCGCAGCCGTGCGGGGGATGCAGATTTTCAGGGGGCGGTTTTGGGATTTTTGTTGATGGATGACGATTGGGTTGTCCGGTTTTGTGATCAACACGGTTTCAGCTATCAAACCCCCTATGAAGCGCAACAATCCCTGCCAGGGCAGGGAGAGGTGCATTGGACCTGATCCTTTGGTGTGTCACGGGGGGAGGGCTTTGCCCTCTGCGCCATTGGCACAATCCCCCAAGGTTAACTTGACCACTAAAGGTCGATTTCCAAAGTTCCCCCTGCCTGTGCAGCGCGGGACTGGCACAGGATAAGGGCGGTTTCCCGTTGTTTGTTGGACAGAACAAAATCGCGGTGTTCCACTGCACCTGACACAATATTGCATTTGCACACGCCACAAATACCGTCCGAACATTTCACGTCGATTTTAACACCTGCTTCTTGCAGAACATCAGTGGCGGTTTTATCGGCGGGAATGTCAAAGCTGCGGCCTGATTTGGCCAGTTTCAGGGTGAAGGCGTGGTTTTCATACTCGGGTTGTTCTGGAACCGAGAAATATTCCAGATGGCGGTTTTCTTCGGGGAAGCCGTTTTGTGTGGCGGCATCTATGACCGCTTGCATATAGCTGTCAGGCCCGCAGGTATAGACATGGGCACCCTTGGAATAGGTCAGGGTTTCGGTCAGGTCTGCGCGGGTGCCTTTGTCGGAATAGTGAAAGTAAACTTTGTCAGACCACGGTTGATCGGCCAAAATTTGTGCGAATGCTGCATTTTTTTCGCGGGAGCAGGAATAGTGTAGTTCGAACGGTTTGCCCAGTTTGTGCAGGCGGTGGGCCATGGCAATCATGGGGGTGATGCCGATACCTCCGCCCATAAGGTAGGTTTTGCTGGCTGCTTCATCCAAAGGGAAATGGTTGATGGGTTTTGAAATAAACACCATGCGGCCTTCGTCGAATATCCGTGACATGAGTTTTGAACCACCGCGGCCTTTGTCTTCTCGCAGGACGGCGATCTGGTATTTTGAGCGGTCTGCCGGATCATGGGACATGGAATACTGACGGAAGAATTCCGGCGCGACCACCACGTCAATATGCGCCCCTGCGGTGGTTTCCGGCATCGGGCTGCCATCGGGGTTTGAAAATTCATAAAGCGTCACGCTGTCGGTGAGATGTTCGACTTTGGACAGTTTCACCCGCATGACAGGGGCATCTTCGGGGTTGTGATTCAGATAGGCATGTTCGGGGGCAATCCCGGCGGCGCGGCGGCGTTTGTGTTCAGCGGCAGGGATCATGTCCTGATAGGCTTTGATCGCAGCTTCACGATCCATCGGGAAGGGCCAGGGATAGGGCGGTGGCAACAGGTTGGCGGGGTAAACGGCGAGGGTTTGATCCGCGTATTTCAGATCAAGATCGGTCGACAACCCGCGCAGATTGGTTTCCTTAACAGGTGTGGTATAGGGGCCTTCGTCGGTCATTTCCAAATCCCACCACCAGCGTTTGACCGTGTTGATTTTGCCGTGTCCTGCCAGATCATCCAGCTTGGCAAGGGCTTTAGCGGCTTTTGGCAGTTTCATGGCGGCCCAGCGGAACGGAGCCTCGGCAAACAGGCCTTCCAGATTCCACGGGCAGGTTTTCATGCAGCGCCCACACATGGCCCCGCCTGCGGTGGTGATGCGGTAAGTGGTGCATTTCTGGCTGTCGGATTTCCAGATTTCATAGCCGTTGAACATCAGTTTCGGCCCTGCGGTGATCGCCCCTGACGGGCATTCGCGGGCGCATTTGTTGCAGCTTTCGCAAAAGTTTTGCAGGCCGAAGTCGATGGGTTTGTCATGGGTCATTGGCATGTTGGTGGTGACCGTGCCCGATTTCAGGCGCGGGCCAAGGAAGGGGTTCAGGATCACCTCTCCGATGCGGGATACTTCGCCCAAGCCAGACAGCAGCATAAGCGGGGGCTGTACGACCTCGGACCCCATGACGGTATGGACGTTGGCGGTATAACCAAGGTTGCGGATCTGTTGACCAAGCACCCCGCCCAGCAGCGAAAACCGCAGGTAGGCGCGCATGGATTGGGCGCAGGCGATCCAGTCGTCGCCTGATGCACCCTCCATGGTTTCATGGCCTTGGTCGATGACGATGGAAATGGCGTTGGAATGATAGGGTGTCAGCTCCGCGCCCGTGGCATCGTGGGAATAATAGCACCAGTCGGGGCAGGCAGACAGACCGACCGCATCGCAGCCAAGGAAATAGGCGGTGGCTTTCAGGTTGGCTGCATTGCGGTCACGGTCGGACACGGAAGGGTGGATTTCATCCGCCTTGCCGCCGTCCTGCAACAAGACAAAGGCCCCCAACGCAGGGCGAAAGGCAAAGGCAGAGGCAGATTTGCGCACGTAATTGCCATTTTTCGCCGCCTCTTGCTGGTTCGGGCCCAAGTCGCCGAACAGCGAACGGGCAAACATATCGGCGCGTTTTGGCACGCGGGCCACGTTGGGGGCGTCGATATAGGTGGTGGGGTCGTCCACCCGTTTCAGCTTTTCATAGGGGTGGGGGCCGTCGGCAAAGTTGCGTTTGGCATAGGGATCGCGGGTGCGTTCGGATTTGGCGTGGCTGCCGGTGCCGAACTTATAGGAATACAGCGGCGGTTGCGCGTCGGCCAGCGGCAGGTCGGGCGCAATTTCAAGTGTGGTTGTGACCACGGCCAGCCCGAAGCGGGTGCCAAGGATCGGGTTCATCGCTGCACCATCCTTGATACTGGCAAGCCCTGCGGCCACGGCCACGCGGGGTAGGTCTATGTCCGAAGCAGATACCGAATGGGCGCGGGCGTCATAGCCGAGCGTGCGAATATAGGATGCCAGAACAGATGCGGTTTCGGCGGCCCGCAGCCCTGCACGGTGGGTCTGGGCGTCTTTGATCCAGTCGCTGCCCGGCTCTGTTGATTTCGGGTCGCGGGGGTATTCAAACAGAAAGGTAATAGCATGGGTGTGATGGGTACAGGTGGTGGGCGGGGCCTTCATGGAGTCGCGCAGGCCCGCAAGGATCACGTCGATCCCCGAAGCCAGTGTTTTCACCTGTTTGGTGCGCAGGGTTTCCGCCAGACGGTCCACATCAGGGTTGGCATAGGGCCTGTCCAGCCACATGTGCGGGGTGATCTTGCTGGTGCCGACCATCGAGGCATCGCAGTAATAGCCAAAGGCCTTAAGGTGGTTGGACCGTTCCTGCGCATCACTGGGAATGGTGGCGATTTCCTTTTTCACCAGACCGTCACGGATCGCGTCCATCATGGCTTGGTATTCACCCATGGCGTTGATCACCGAGGTGGGATCATCCGTGCGAAACAGGGTTTGTGGCGCGGGGGGCAGCGCTGTCAGATCGGGCTGTTTGTCTGTGCGGCGCAACCGTTCCAGCGGATAGGAGCCAAGGTGCACGGGGCGGTTTTTATAGGAAAACAGTTTCGTCATTGGCTTATACCCCTGAGGCAGTGGTGGTGGCGGATTTGGTAAGTTTTTCGAGCAGGGCAACAAGGGTTGCCTGTTCGGCGGCACTGAGTACAGCATTCATATCGGCGCGGTTTTCCGCGGCCAGCGGCAGGGACAGCGCAAGGCGGCGTTCCCCTTCGGGCGTTAGGGCCACTTGGGTGGTGCGTTTATCACCTTGCCCTGATGCGCGGGCCAACAGGCCTGATTTTTCCATTTGTTTCAACGTTCTGGACACGGCAGGCCGGATAATTCCGATGTAGTCGGCAATGGCCGACGGCGTGTTGATACCCTGTTCGCCCACCGCAATCAGCACGCACCACATCTGCCGCGTAAGTCCCAAATCAGACAATTTGGAATCAAAAACGGCGTTGTTGGTGCGCGCGGCGATGGTCAGGCGGTAGCCCAGCCCGTCGTGTAGGTTAAAGGGGTTCGACATGATTAACTATGTTAACTAAAATGCGCTGCCTGTCAATCTGAAACAATTCGTGGCTGGAAGACCGTTAAAAGAGTCAGTAGGGGTGGCAAAACGCAGAGGATGGAATATGGCGATTAAAGGATTGGTTTTCGACAAGGACGGCACGCTGTTCCATTACGGTGCGACATGGATGATCTGGTGCGATCTGGTGCTAGAAGATCTGTCCCGTGGCGATCCGCTGAAAAAGGCCGAACTGGCAGAGGCGGTTGGCTTTGATCTGGACACCAACACGTTTTTGCCGGGCAGTTTGATCGTCAACGCCTCGGCGGGGGAAATCAACGGCGTCTGGTCGGCGCTCTTGCCTGATTTTACCGATGCCGAAGTGGATGCTGTGGCGGTCAAACATCTGGGCAGCCTGCCTTCGATGCCTGTGTGTGATCTGAAAGCCTTGTTCGGGGCGCTGCACGGGCAGGGGATCAAGCTGGGTCTGGTGACCAATGATTACGAAGACAGTGCGGTGGCGCAGTTGCAGCAGGAAGGCATCGTCGAACTGTTTGACTTTATTGCGGGATTTGACAGCGGACACGGGATCAAACCGGGCGCTGGGCCTTTGCTGGCATTTGGCACGGCGACAGGGCTGTCCATGGCTGAAATCGCGATGGTTGGCGACAGCACCCATGATCTGGGCGCAGGGCGTGCCGCCAAAGTTGGCCTGAACATCGGCGTTCTGACGGGCCCTGCCGAATCCGGAGACATCAACCATCTGGCGGATGTGATTCTGGACGATATTTCAGGCATCCCTGCCGTTTTGATGTGATTTAGGTCAGGGCCGAGCGGCCTTTGCGATCCTCTGACGGTTTCAAGCCGAATTCGGTTTGATACAGCCGCGACAGGTGGGACGGGCTGGGAAAGCCGGTCATCAATGCGATTTCCAGAATCGACAGATTGGTGTGCCACAACAACTGGCGCACCTTTTCCAGCCGCAATTTGCGATAATACCGCGCGGGCGAGGTATCAAGGTGGCGCGCAAACATCCGTTCCAGCGAGCGCACGGTTTTGCCCGCCGCACTGGCCACTTTGGGGATCGGCAAGGTCAGTTCCATATTGGCGATCATTGCGGTGATGGCTTGCTGCATGGGCTTTGGCAGGGTTTCGTACTGGTTCAGCGAATAGGGCCGCTGCCCGACCGAAGCGCCACGAATCCGGTCGATCTGATACTGGTTGCCCACCGCATTGGCGATGCCGATGCCGTTGTGTTCCGCAATAATATGCAGCGCAATATCCATAGACGACAGCCCGCCCGATCCCGTCCAGCGATCCCGGTCCATCACATAAAGGTTCGGGGAAATCTCCAACTCGGGGAATTCTTCGGAAAAGGCGGGTTGGTTTTCCCAGTGCAGGGTGAATTCATAGCCGTCGAGAAAGCCCGCGCGTGCCAGCATGAAGCTGCCGATACACAGGGCGCCGAAAACTTTTGACTGTCGCGCAAACCGCTGCATGGTTGAATTCAACGCCGCGCGATTGGGTGGATCGGACTGCATCCCTGCGCAAACAAAGAAATAGTCAAACTTTCGGGCTTCTTTGCTGGACAGTGTCGGCAGGACCGATAACCCGTCAGAGGCCTTTACAGGTTTGTCGTCCACCGAAACAAAATCCCACGCATAAACCTCGGCGCCAAGTTCACGGTTGGCGGAGCGAAACGGACCCGTCATCGCAGTGACACACAGGGATGAAAACTGGTCGATCAGCAGCACTCCGATACGAATCTGTTCGGGTTGGTCGGGGGTGGGGCGCTGATTGGGCATTCGGTCTGTCCACATATTTGGCTGGGGCCATTTAAGAACGGTTTTCGGTGATTGCCTTGCTGAAATCGACATCAAATGTCGTAATCTTAACACTAAAAACGACAAAGCGCTGCCACAGTGCTCAGGCTGGCGCAAAAGTGACAGCCTATCAGCACGGGAGACCCACATGGCAGCACGGATCAGAAGCGGAGGCCGCGCCGGCAATACGCGCCGCTCTTCAACCCATGCGATCGAGCAGATGCCCTGGCGCAACATCAGGAATATCGACCGACCGACAGAACCGCTGGATGCTGACGGGGTGCAGGCAATCCATAAAGGGGCCATGCATATTCTGTCGCAAATCGGGATCAAGATGCTGAACCCCGAGGCCTTGCTGATCCTGAAGGCGGCAGGGTGCAAGGTGGTGGATGAAACCGTTTTTATGGACGAAGATTTCGTGATGGAAATGGTTGGCAAAGCGCCCGCTGAATTCACCATCACACCGCGCAATCCTGACAGGCAGGTAACGGTGGGCGGCAATAATCTGGTCTTTGTGAATGTGTCGTCGCCGCCAAACTACTGGGATTTGGAATCCGGCAAGAAAACCGGTGATTTTGAAAGTTTCCGCAATTTGATGAAATTGACGGGGTATTTCAACTGCATCCACGTGGCGGGTGGCTATCCGGTGGAGCCGGTGGATATCCACGCCTCGGTGCGGCATCTGGACTGTGTGCAGGAAAAGCTGTTGCTGACAGATAAGGCGGTTCATGCCTATTCGCTGGGCAAAGAGCGGGTCGAAGATGTGATGGAAATGGTCCGCATTGCGGGCGGATTAAGTCATGAAGAATTTGACGCCGCTCCCCGTATGTACACCAATATCAACTCGGTTTCGCCTTTGGTGCATGACTATCCCATGCTGGACGGTGCCATGCGTATGGCACGGCGCAGCCAGCCTGTGGTGGTGACGCCCTTTACGCTGGCAGGGGCCATGGCCCCCGTCACTATGTCTGGGGCTGTCGCGCTAAGCATTGCCGAAGGTCTGGCCGCGATTGTGCTGTTGCAGATCATCAATCCGGGCTGTCCCGTGGCCATTGGCACATTCACATCGAATGTTGATATGAAATCCGGCGCGCCTGCTTTTGGTACACCTGAATATATGCGCGCAACGCAGATGACGGGGCAGATGGGGCGGTTTTACGGGCTGCCGATCCGATCCAGCGGGGTGTGTACGGCAAATGTGCCAGACGGGCAGGCCATGTGGGAAACCTCAAACAGTCTTTGGGCGGCGGTGCAGTCAGGGTCAAATTTTGTATACCACGCAGCGGGTTGGCTGGAAGGCGGGCTGATTGCCAGCCCTGAAAAATTCATCATGGATTGCGAAGTCCTGCAAATGATCCAACGCTATATGGAGCCTGCCATCACCAAGACCGGCCCCGAAGAAATCGCCTTGGATGCCATCGCAGAGGTCGGCCCGCAGGGGCATTATTTTGGCGTACAACATACGCAGGACCGCTATGAAACCGCATTCTACAGCCCGATTGTCAGCGATTGGCGCAATTACGAAGCCTGGGACCTGGACGGGGCAAAATGGACGGTCGAGCGGGCGCATCAGACCTATAGAGACATCCTGAACGAATTCACCCCGCCACCGATGGATGACGCCCTGCGCGAGGAACTGGCGGCGTTCGTGACCAAACGCAAAGCCGAAGGCGGCGCGCCCACGGATTTCTGAACGGGGTTGAGGCGGATTTTAAGGATTAAGATTGGCCTGCCGCCGTTCATCCTAGCGCTTTGTTAACATTCTACGCCTATTTCGAAGGGATAGTCTTTGAATAGGTGTATGGATGCATGGAACAATAAATCGCGGATTGCAGGGCTATGTCTGCGAAATTTTTGGCGCAGAAACATGGGAAGATGCCTGCGCTTTGGCGGAACTGGCCAATTTCAATTTCGAAACCATGTTATCCTACGATGATGTCCTGACGGATCGGATCATCAGTGCGCTGACCCAGTTATTGGGCCGTGATCGGGCTGATTTACTTGAAGATTTCGGCACTTTTGTGGTGTCTGAAAACCATCTGCAATCGGTTCGAAAGTTGCTGCGGTTCGGGGGCGAAACCTATGTGGAATTCCTGCAATCCCTGGAAGATGTGCACGACCGCGCCAAAATCGCGCTGCCTGATCTGGATGTCCCGTTTTTTGAACTGGAAACCCAATCGGACAGTCAGTTCATTCTGCACTACGAATTTGACAAACTGGGCTTTGGCGCGGTGTTTCTGGGGTTGCTGCGGGGTATGGCCGATGATTACGGGGCACTGATCCTGATCGACCACATTCCCGTTGCCGCAAACGGCAAGGATTTGGACAGGTTTGAAATTTCTGTCCTGCAATTGGGCTGGCCGGATGCCGTTCAGGACACGGCGGTGATGCCAGCATGAATATTGTAACCTTTCCCGACCATAAATCCGACGATACCAAGGGGGCTGCAGAAAATGTGATCGCGCAACATTCCGATTTGCTGGATACAATGATGCCGTTTCACGTTTTGGCCAACCGTGATGGCCAGATCCTGCACGCCGGCCCCAGTTTTCACAAATTGATGCCTGATGAAAAGGTTGTGGGGGCGTCCTTGTTTGATCTTCTAACGGTAAAGCGCCCTGCAGGTCTGGCTGTCGTTGCTGATATTCTTGTCCATCAAAAGGAAAAACTGTCCATAAACCTGACTGCTTTGCCGGGGCACAACCTGAAAGGCGTGGCCGCAGGGCTGGGTCAGGGCCATGTGCTGATAGACATCTCGCTTGGCGCGGGGGTGATGGATGTGGTCAGCAAATGTAACCTCAAGAACAAGGATTTTTCACCTGCCGACCCCACGGTGGAAATGATCTATATGATTGAAGTACAGTCTTTTGTGTATCAGCAGCACAAAAACCAAAGCCATAAATTGCAGGGCGCCAGAGTCCATGCAGAGGAGCAGGCTTTCACCGATGCATTGACCGGATTGGCAAACCGGCGCGCGCTGGAAAATCACATGGCGCGATTGTTACGCCGTACCAAAGGCAACGGGTTTGCGCTGATGCAGATTGATCTGGATTTCTTTAAGGCGGTGAATGATACCCACGGCCATGCCGCAGGGGATTTTGTCTTGCAGCAAACGGCCCGAACCTTGCAAAAGCAAATGCGGGCAACCGATCTTGTGGCGCGGATTGGCGGGGATGAATTTGTAATAATCATGTCCGAATTTGGCAATGAAGCCGCCTTGGAAGCCGTCGCAAACCGGATAATCGAACAAGTGCGCATCCCCATCCCGTTCGAAGGAGTGGAATGCCAGATCGGTGCCAGTATCGGCGCGACCGTTGTTGAAAGCGGGGCAGAGCGGACACCGGATGCCATTCTTTCCGACGCAGACCGCGCGCTATATGCGTCAAAAGCCAAGGGGCGCGGGATGTTTCATCTGGATCGGGATTTGTAACAGGTTGTATGCCACAATTGGGTCATATTTCCCCCTGGAATTAGCCTGAAATTGCTGGTTTCCCTTGGGGAAGTCAGAGGGTTTTAGCCCGTAATCAGGCCGAAATAGGGCAGTTTGAACGGGATGAACAGAGTGTTTCCAGATGTAGGATAATCCAAATTTGGGGACAGGTGCTTTGCCAAAAAACAATGGCCTGATTCTAACCTATCCAAATGGACGGCTTTTTCAGTTTAGTAGTTATTTTTTGAGATGTGTTTTTATTAACAGTATGTTACAGGCTAATCTTGAAACCGATTTCAGAATTTATCCCACTCTCAGGTGAATTAAATTCACTTAAATTCGCATCGAAAATACAGTGATTTTCCCACTAAATTCCTGCCAAATTATCACCAAATTTTATGAAAATAGGGCTGGTTTGACGCCGCACCTCCCAAATGTGCAAAAATCATGTTCCTAGGACTCGGTTAATTTGGTAAATATAGGGCATCGTCATGTTGGCGATTGTAACCAATCCGCGGTTCATCTGTTCGTTCCGAACCGCCAGATTAAACGAGTGTGAGAGTAAAATGGGCAAGGCCGTAAAACCAGAAGCTATCGTATCAAATCGTCGTTTTGTGTTGGCCGATAACCTGCGTCCGCGGGCTTGGCACGAACTACAAAAAACAGAATCCGGTTTCGGAGCACCGACCCCGGTCACACGCCATTTCGATGGTCGTGATGACGGGATGACAGCGGATCCGGAATTGCAAAGCGCAATCAAACAAGCCCTGTCAGGTTTGAACTCCTAATTCAAAACACAAGGGCGCGACAAAAGCTGCGCTGGCGACTGGAAGATATACACCCCGCATTCGCTACGTTCTCACTCGCGTTGCTCGGCGGGGTTTTGTTTTTCAGAGTTGCTTGCCGGGGTAGGGCAGTGGTTATTCAGCGCCGCTACACCGAGACTCCCATATTTCGGTTAGCTGTGCTGCCAATGTCATCGGATTGAACGGTTTTGGGATAATTTCCAACGCATCGGTGTTTTTCATCAGCATTTCAGAAGCAACTGCCGATTGTGCGGTCATGAATACAGCAGGTGTTTTCTGGAAGGCGGGCATTTTGCGCAAATGTTGCAGAACCTCTTCGCCGGTCATGATCGGCATCATTTGATCCAGCAAGATAAGATCAGGTTGAAATCCCTCGATGCTTTCCAGCGCCTTGGGGCCGTC
The DNA here is from genome assembly GCA_034670045.1 of Amylibacter sp. GTDB lineage: Bacteria > Pseudomonadota > Alphaproteobacteria > Rhodobacterales > Rhodobacteraceae > Amylibacter. Next base: position 18,137 of record JAXMOF010000011.1, read on the forward strand.
GAAAAACTGTGCCAATTCCATGCCGCCGACCACTTCCAGGGCCAAACGGGTGATTTCTTGGATATCTTCGTCGTCTTCCACGTGGAGAACGCGTTTTAAACCAGTCATTGCGCCACCTATCTCTTGCTTCGTGATTGCGCCAATCGCGCAGGGTTTCAAGCGTAAGTTGTGTTTGTATCAAAAATGCAACCAATTCCACATCAATTTAATGTATTAAGAGTTGCTTCATAAATAACCATAGCGTGTATTGTCCGGTAAAGTACATAATCATCCCAAAAAAATGAGGCGCGTGTTTTCATGATGGGTATGAAAAAAAACGTGTTTGCAGTGACGAAAACAGGTCTGTTGCAGGCAGCAATACTTTTGGTTGGCTTCGGGTGCATCACCTATACGATCGAAGTGTACAACCTTCAAACCGAAGTTTCCGATCTTCGCGGGGAATTAAGCGAAGTCGGGGATTTGAAACGGGCAAAGATCGAGCAGCAGTTGAATGCTGCCCTGTTGTTGTCCCGCGCGCTTAGTGTGGCCATCGAACTGGAACCCGATACCATTGATCAGGCCCGATATTCCAAGATCGCGGCCAAAATGATCGAGAATAATTCGAGTGTCATTAATGTGGCGGCCGCACCTGACCTGATTGTAAAATTCGTCCATCCGGTGAAAGAGAATGCCTCTGTTATCGGTCTGAATTATCGGGAAAATGAAGCACAATATGCTGCGGCCAAACAGACGATGGATTTGGGAAAACCCGTTCTGGCAGGACCATTAAATCTGGTTCAGGGCGGTGAAGCCTTTATTCTGCGTAACGTGATCCACGGCCCCGAGGATCAGGGCGCCCCCGCTACAGAGCTGGGGATCGTTTCGGTTGTGCTGGATAAAGGCAAGTTTCTAGCAAGCCTGCATTCTGAAGCGGATGAAACCATCCAGAATATTGCCATTCGAAAGGTGACTGCGGATTCCGGCGGCAATAGCTCCTTTGTTGCGATCTCGGGGGATCAGGGGCTGTTTGACGGCGACCCTGTGATCATGGACGTCAATGTGCCATCGGGGAAGTGGCAGCTGGCATTGCAGCCCGTCAATGGTTGGCCTGTGGTCTCTGAATATTTCTTGCGTAATCTGTTGGCTTTTGTGCTGGTTCTTGGCTCCGTTCTGGCGCTGTTTACCATTCTAAACCGCATCCGCAGCAGCAAAGAAGTTGCAGAAGTGCGCTTGCGCACAGCTTTGGAAGCCTGCGATCAGGGCTTTGCACTTTATGACGCCGAAGACAGGCTGGCCCTGTGCAATACCCGCTTTATGCAGGATAATAATCTGTCATCCGCGCAGGTCAAACAACGCCCCTTGTTTGAAGAAATTCTGCGGTCCGGAATAAGCGAAGGCAGGTATCACACGGGCGAGGATCAGGATGAAAACTGGATAAAACAGCGGCTTGAAACCCATAATCAACTGGCTTCGGTGCAGCATCTTAAATTGCCGGATCAAAGGTGGTTAAAGGTTTCCAATAAAAAACTGCCGGATGGTGGTGTGATTTCTTTTGCTGTGGATATTTCCGAAATTATCAAGGCGAAAGAACTCGCTGAATCGTCGGAAAAGGCCAAAATGCGCTTTATGGATGCGGTCAGTCACGAGCTGAAAACGCCTCTGAGCATCTTGTTGGGCTACACCGCGTTTCTGGAAAATCCCGAGCATTTAAAATCTGTCGCCGCGCTGAAAAAGCAAGCTGGCGACAATGAAACATTCCAAACCAATCTTGAGCATGTGGACGCAGTGACCAGCGAAGTGAAGGGCCATGCAGGGCGGATCAAAACGGCTGGATTGCAACTGCAAACGCTGATTGAAAAGGTGCTGGAATTCACATCGCCCAAAGCAGAAACGCCAGTGGTTCAGGATAAAACCATTCGCGCAGGGCAGGTTATCGGGCCTATTGCGGAACGGTTTCGCACCGAAGCTTCGCAAAAAGGGTTGGAATTTTCGGTTATTATCGAAGAAACCACACTTCAGGCCGACCCGCTGCATGTGGAACGGGTGCTGTGCCGGATGATTGAAAATGCCATTCAGACCACAGAGGTCGGGTCGATCAAAATTTCGGTCAAACCCAGTGGCGATTTCGTGAAGATCATGGTGCGTGACACCGGGTCCGGATTTCACAGAGAAATTGACGGGCCTGAGGAAGACGCGCAAAGCTTCCAGTCTGATCTGGTTGATTTCATCAAATCGGACGGGTTTGTGGCAGGACCAGCCGAGTTGGAAACCGCGAGCGGTGACGTGACGGTTGATTTTGATCGGGGGCACGGGAAATTGGTAACGTTCACGTTGCCCATTCTACGTGACAGCCGAAAAGCAGTGGCCAAGAACGTGGAGGCGGCTGAGTAACGGTTGGCACGGCGGAACTTTGACGGTGCGTAATGATTTATTGAATTCCAAGTAATTACCTAATTTATGACAATATCGAGAGATATTGTGAAACGAGGCAGCGTTGGCGTCCTGAGAAAACAGGGCATTTCAACGTTTTGGAAGGGGTAGGGGAGTCAGATGGGTGTCTCTGAGTATAACAAAAGGGCAAAAGCCGGTAATCTAGTGGTTGCCGTGGCAATTCTTGTCTGTGGTATTTCGTTTTTGTTGTATCGGGTGGGCCTGCTGACAAAAATGGTTTCGCTGAATGATATGGCGTCGGGGCTGGTGATTGTGGTGCTGGTGCTGCTGTTCGGGTTGGTGGTGGCCTATCAATGGCACATCAATGCACAGCGCAAAGAGATCATGGATCGGGATCGGGAAATCTCATTTGTGCAATCTGCGATGGATCTGCATAACATTGTAACGGTAACAGGGGCGGATTCGACCATCGTGTCGGTGAACGATAAGTTCTTGAAAGTATTCGGATATTCCAAATACGAAGCGGTCGGCAAGAAGATGGATCTGATCTATTCCGATCTGGGGGAAGACTCGGTTTACAGCGAAATTCTGGAATTCACTTCGCAGGGTAAAATCTGGGAAGGCCGGCATCCCGCGCGTACGAAATCCGGTGAAATCCGCTATTTCCGCGCAACGATTGTGCCGCAATTCGATGATCGCGGAAAGCACATCAGCAATGTTTCGATCCGCCACGACATCACCGATTTGCGCAAGGCAGAACAGACCAAGCGGACTAATGCGATTCTCAGCAAGTTGCACGACGAGATCTATATCTTTGATTCGGTCACCCTTGATGTGGTCTATATGAACGAGCGGGCCTTGGAGCGGTGTGAATGGACGGCCGAGGAAAGCACCACCAAGCGGATTGTCGATACGGATAAAAATTTCCACGAACCGGCGTTTCGTGCCCATGTGCGGCCCTTGTTTGACGGGTCCAAAAGTTCTGTTGTGATTTCGGTCAAACAGGCCAAAGGCTATGTAGAGGTTCACACAAGCCTGTTGGAACAGCTTGATGGCACCACGGTTTTTGTGTCGATTCTGCGCGATATCAATGATCGTATGGAACTTGATAAGGCGAAAATGTCGTCTGTTTCTGTGGTCAGCCACGAATTGCGCACGCCGATTACCTCGATCAAGGGCTCTTTGCAGTTGTTGCAGGCGCAGACGGCAGGGGTGCTGAACGAAAGCTCTGAATCCATGGTGGCTATTGCGCTGCGCAACTGTGACCGGTTGATGTTCATTGTGAATGACATTCTGGACATGGAGAAAATCCATTCCGGTAAAATGGAATATGACCGCCAGAGTCATAACCTGCGCGCCCTGTTGGAAGAATCACTGGATGTAAACAAAGGGTATGGCGATCAGCATGACGTCAGCTTTGAATATGTCGCCAACGAGGACGAAGCCCATGCGGTTTGTGATCGGGACCGGATGATTCAGGTTATGTCGAATTTGATGTCCAACGCGGTAAAATTCTCGCCCAAGGGCGGCGTGGTGGAGATCGGTTTGCAGGACAACGTTAAGAATTGGTGTATTTCGGTGGCGGACCGCGGGCCGGGAATCAATCCCGAGGACCAAAGCCGTCTGTTTGAAAGCTTTTCACAGGCGAAACCTGCGGATGGGAAGAAACGTGCTGGCACGGGGCTGGGGTTGGCAATCACCAAGAAAATTGTCCAGCATCACGGCGGCACATTGGGCCTGAAAAGTGAAGTGGGTAAGGGGACGACCTTTTATGTGTACCTTCCAAAGCCTGAAAAACTGGCGGCTTAGCACCTATTTCCTTTGCGGCGCGTTACCAGCGCCAACGTACCTTCGGTGACGTACAAACAAAAGCATAGCGCGGCTTGCGCTGTGCTTTTGGTTTTAAAGGGGGGGATGGTACCAGCGCCCCGGCTCGAACGGGGGGCCTCTTGATCCACAATCAAGCGCTCTAACCTACTGAGCTACGCCGGCACTGGGGCTGCGTTTAAACATCTAAACTATGGAATGCAAGACTGATCTGGCTTGAAAATGCATGGAATTTACGTTAGCGCCAGATCAATCATGAGGAGTGTGACATGGGTATCAATACCGAACGGGATTTAGAGGCGAATTTGCAGATCGGGCCAACCACAGACGGGATGGTTCGGTTGTTCATTGAAGGCAATGGCGTGGAAATCCCGCTGGACTTTGATCCGGAAGAAGCCTTGGAAATCGCAGAAGAAATCAAAGCGGCCGCAGCACAGGCGTCGGCTGTTTCCAAATAGGCCTTTGCGGCGGATCACAGATTGACAGCAGGGGCGCAGACTGTCCAATGTCCGATCTATGAAATATCCGCCGCAAAACCCCGCCCCCGCAGATGCCGCCGCACGGCGTGCCATCGCCCCGACAGTCTGCTATCCGATCGAGACCCTGCCAAAGCCTGACATGGCGCTTTATAGCGCTGCACGGGCCGCGTTAACCAAGGTGGATGAGCTGATAATTCCGCCTCGAGACGCCCGCTGCTGGGTCCTGCCAGCAGGCCATTTCTGCCGTATTGTCAGCATTGAAGGCCCACAGGTCGGGGATTTGAACCTGTGGAGCCAGCATGATCTGAACGAACGGTTTTATTCGGGTAAAACAAGGGCTTTACACGGAACCCATGTGTCCACAGGCGATCAGTTATGGTCCACAATCCCGACAGTGCGCCCGCTGGCGACTGTGACCCATGATACGCTGGACTGGTATGGCTGGGATGAATTTGGCGGCTCTGTGCATGATGTGATCGGGACGCGATGTGACCCTTATACCAATCATGTGTTGAATGGTACGGATTACCACTATTGCTGCCATTCCAACCTTAGCCGAGCGCTAGCGGAATTCACCGGAACACCCGTGACCCAGGCCGAGCTGTTGGTTCATGACGTGTGTAACGTGTTTATGGCCACGGGGTTCATGCCCGATACAAAACAGTACTTCATGAAGGCCAGCCCTGTGCGGCCGGGGGATTATTTCGAATTCTTCGCCGAAACCGATTTGATCGGCGGGCTGTCCGCCTGTCCGGGCGGGGATTGTTCGGCGCAGCATTCCAGCGACACTGCAGCCTGTTATCCGCTGAAAGTTGAGGTGTTCAAACCTGCAGAAGGCAGTTTGGACGGGTGGTCGCCCGCGTCGGTGAACGGGTATTCGCGCACCCACGGGGTTTGACCCCTCTTGCAGAGGGGGCCTGCAGCTTTTGGATATTTGACCCAAAAAGAGCCGTTGGGGCGGGGTTATGCGTATTTTTCCGGTGCGACCCATTGCGATGCCGAGTATCTGTCGCCCCATGCCCAGCCTACGGGCAGGATACGTTCGATTTCCTCCATATCGGCGCTGGTTAAGGTGATGTCACAGGCGTTTTGCCATTCGGCCAGATGTGCGGCGGTGCGGGTCGCGGGGATCGGTATCATATGCGGTCCACGGTGCAGCAGCCAAGCCAGTGCCGTGGCGCTGGTGGTCCAGCCGCGCGATTGTGCGAAGGCTTGGAATTTGGCGATCTGGCGGATGTTGTCCGAATAATTGGGTTCCATAAAGCGGGGGTTTTCGTTTCGAAAGTCCTTTTGCGCAATGTCCTGCCGTTGGATCGGCTGATCCGCGAACATGCCCCGCGCGATGGGGGAGAAGGGTACAAATGCCACGCCAAGGCGCGCGCAATCCTGCACCAGACCCAGTTCCGGTGAGCGGGTCCAGAGCGAATATTCCGATTGCACTGCTGTACAGGGATGGATGGCATGGGCGCGGCGCAACGTGGTCGGAGAGATTTCGGACAGGCCATAGCCGCCGATTTTGCCCTCTTTGATAAAGGTTTGCAGAGTGTCGATCAGCTCCTCTATCGGGCGATCCTGTTCACGGCGATGGATGTAATACAGCGTCACGTGATCTGTGTTCAGCCGTTTCAGCGAGCCTTCGAGAGCGGAGCGCAGGTATGCACCGTCGTTATCGATTCTACGTCCGTTTTCATCAATCCGAATGCCGCCTTTGGTGGCAATGTGAAACCGGTCAGGGTGTTGTTTGCGGTAGCTGCCGATGATGGATTCCGACAGGCCGAGGCCATAAAGCTCGGCTGTGTCCAGAAAGGTGATCCCAGCCTCCCAAGCGGCATCAAGACAGGCATGGCTGGTGGCTTCGTCTGTGGGGCCGAAGGCGCCTGCGAAGGACATGCAGCCAAGGCCGATGGCGCTGACGTTCGGGCCGTTCCGGCCGAGTTGACGGGTTTTCATCGGGTGTCCTTTCGCGCAGGGGTGTCCTGCGCAAAAGAACGGGGATTGAGACCGGACGCAAGGCTATTCTGCGGCCACGGCCTTGGTGTCCAGCAGGGCGACGATGTCCATCATGATGGTGTTCAGTTCAAAATCTTTCGGGGTATAGACTTTGGCCACGCCTATGGCACGCAGGTGTGCGGCGTCGTCGTCAGGGATAATACCGCCTACAATCAAGGGGATATCCGAAATGCCAGCAGCCTGCATGCGTTTTAGAACGTCTTCGATCAGGGGCACGTGGGACCCTGACAGGATCGACAGGCCGATCACATGGGCATTTTCGTTCAACGCGGCATTGACGATTTGTTCAGGGGTCAGGCGGATGCCTTCGTAGGTGATATCCATGCCGCAATCGCGCGCGCGTACGGCAATTTGTTCGGCCCCGTTAGAGTGACCGTCCAGCCCTGGTTTACCCACGACAAATTTCAACCGGCGGCCGAGTTTATCGGAAACAGCGTCAACAGCCTCGCGGATGTGATCCAGTCCCTGGGTCTGGTTCGACACCGATTTACCAACGCCGGTCGGGGCGCGGTATTCGCCGAATACGGCGCGGATGGCGCTGCCCCATTCGCCTGTGGTGGCACCTGCTTTTGCCGCCGCGATAGACGCAGGCATGATGTTTGTGCCATCTTTGGCTGCTTGGCGCAGATCGGTAAGGGCGGCTTGAACAGCGCCTTCGTCACGGGACTTGCGCCATGCGTCCAGGCGTTGGATCTGGTCCGCTTCGGCGGCTTTATCCACCACCATGATTGCGCCGTCCCCCGCAGTCAGCGGGCTATCTGCGCCTTCGGTGAATTTATTCACGCCGATGACTGTGGTGTCGCCGTTTTCGATGCGGCCAAGGCGGGCGGAATTGGAATCAACCAGTCGGCCTTTCATATATTCAATGGCGGCAACGGCGCCGCCCATGCCGTCGATCTGGGCCAACTCGTCGCGCGCGCCCTGTTTCAGGGCCTCGACCTTGCGATCCACGGCGGGGTTGCCGTCGAACAGGTCGTCGTATTCCAGCAGGTCGGTTTCAAAGGCGAGGATTTGTTGCATGCGCAGGGACCATTGCTGGTCCCAAGGGCGGGGCAGGCCCAAAGCCTCGTTCCAGGCGGGCAATTGCACGGCGCGGGCGCGGGCGTTTTTGGACAGGGTAACCGCCAGCATTTCGATCAGAATGCGGTAGACGTTGTTTTCGGGCTGTTGTTCGGTCAGACCGAGCGAGTTCACCTGCACCCCGTAGCGGAATCGGCGCATTTTGGCGTCCGTGACACCGTAGCGGTGTTCGCAGATTTCATCCCACAGATCCACAAAAGCGCGCATTTTGCACATTTCAGTGACGAAGCGGATGCCTGCGTTCACAAAGAATGAAATGCGCCCCACCACTGTGGCGAAATCCTCGGCGGGGACTTTGTTGCGCACGTCGTCCAACACGGCTGTGGCTGTGGCCAGCGCAAAGGCAAGTTCCTGTTCCGGTGTCGCGCCGGCCTCTTGCAGGTGATAGGAACAGACGTTCATCGGGTTCCATTTGGGCACGTTTGTATAGCAATAGGCGGCCACGTCGGTGATCATCCGAAGCGATGGTTTTGGCGGGCAAACATAGGTGCCACGGGACAGGTATTCTTTGATTATGTCATTCTGAACAGTGCCTTGCAGGTTTTTCACATCTGCGCCCTGTTCTTCAGCCACCGCGATGTATAGCGCCAGCAGCCAGGGTGCTGTGGCGTTGATCGTCATGGATGTGTTCATCTTTTCCAGCGGTATATCGTCAAACAGCGCCCGCATGTCACCAAGGTGGGACACGGGCACGCCGACTTTGCCAACCTCGCCGCGGGCCAGTTCGTGGTCGCTGTCATAGCCTGTCTGTGTGGGCAGATCAAAGGCCACGGACAGCCCTGTCTGGCCCTTGGCAAGGTTGCCGCGATACAACGCGTTACTGTCTTTGGCGGTGGAGTGGCCCGCATATGTGCGGAACAGCCAAGGGCGGTCTGGTGTGTTTGTCATGGTTCGCGACTCCGATCTGTGCTGCGCCGCAGCATAAGTTATAAAATTACCCTAATGCAACCTTTTGTATAATATTCGTGCGCGGAAATTTTAGGCAGTCGCCTTTATCGGGTGCAATCAGCCCCGTTGGAACCAAGCTTTTGCCTTTTCTGTATTGCACAAAAACAGTGCAACTAATCAATTGGCGGGGGGCGTGAAACAGGTTACATCTGATCGTCATGTTTGAGACATTGGAAATCAAGGTTTGGGTTGTTTGGGTGGCAGGGCTGTTGGCGCTGGCAGGCTTGCTGGATCGAATCCTGATGCCTTCGGTTCGCTGGTATTTGCGGCGGCGGTTCAACAAGGCGATCGAGCAGTTGAACACGCGGCTGCAATTGCAGATCCAGCCCTTCAAACTGACCGAGCGGCAGGTGATGGTAGACCGGCTGGCCCATGATCCCCAAGTGATGGAGGCCGTGTTGGAGCATTCCAACGCAGAGGGCATTCCCTATCATGTGGCCGCTGACATGGCGATGCGCTACGCCCGCGAGATCGTTCCTTCGTTTTCGGCTTTTGCCTATTTCGGCTTTGGCATCCGCTTTGCCCGCTGGCTCAGCCGCGCCTTGTACCGCGTTCGGCTGGGCTATGTGGATGAAACCGCGCTGCAAAATATGGACCCGAATGCCACAGTGGTTTTTGTGATGAACCACAGATCCAACATGGATTACGTGATCGTCACCTTTCTGGCGGCACAGCGCTCTGCGTTGTCTTATGCCGTAGGGGAGTGGGCGCGGGTTTGGCCGTTAAAGCAGTTGATCCGCTCGACGGGGGCGTATTTTATCCGCCGTAAGTCGCGTAACCTGCTGTATCGGCGTGTTTTATCGCGCTATGTTCAAATGGCCACGGCTGCGGGCGTCACGCAGGCTGTGTTCCCCGAAGGCAGCCTGTCACGGGATGGCAGCCTGAAACCAGCCAAACTGGGGCTGCTGAACTATATCGTTTCCGATTTTGATCCCGCACAGGACAGGGACGTGGTGTTTGTGCCTGTGGGCGTGAATTATGACCGCGTGTTAGAAGACCGTGTGTTGCTGGCAGCCCATCGGGGGGAAAAGACCGGTATCTGGTTCAAACTATGGACGTTCTTGCATTTCATGGTGCGCCACCTCTGGCTGCGTCTGACTGGCCGGTTCTATAAGTTCGGATATGCCAGCGTCAGTTTCGGGGTGCCGATTTCCCTAAAGGGCTTTCTGTCAGGTCAGGAGGCCATGTCCCATGAACGGATGACGGCCAATCTGGGGCGGGAGCTGATGCAACAGGTGGGGCTGGTGGTGCCGGTTTTGCCGGTTTCGCTGATCTCGACCGTGTTGTTGGATCACGGGGAAACCCCGCTTGGACAAGAACAGGTGCAAACTCTGGCGCGCGAAGAACTGGACAGGCTGATGGCCAAAGGCGCGCATATGCATATACCGCGCAAGAATCTGGATTACGCGGTGGAGATCGGTCTGCGGATGCTGATCCTGCGCCGTGCCTTGGTTCTTAAGGACGGGTTGTACCATTTTAAACCCGACCAGTTGCAGTTGATCCAGTATTACGCCAACGCCATCGCCCATTTGCGCTGAACGCAGACGAGCATTGCACTGCGCGCTAGTGACAGGTGCAAATCCCCCCGCTATAAGCGCCGCGAACACCTTAAATTGCATGGAAAAGACAAAAATGATCCAAGTTTTTGGCCATCTGGCCCCCGATACAGACGCAACCGGCTCCGCTATTGTGTGGTCTTGGTATCTGAACGAAGTCAAAAGTCGGGCTGCTGCGCCAAAACTGTTGGGCACGCCGAACACCGAGGCCGCTTTTGTTCTGACCCGCTGGGGCTTTGATCAGCCGGAAATTATTGCCGATGTGGCCGAGGGTGATGACGTTGTGATCGTGGATACCAACAACCCTGCGGAATTGCCGCCGTCGATCAATGATGCGAATGTTCTGGAAATCATCGACCACCATATGCTGGTTGGCGGGCTGAAAACCAAAGGCCCGATCAATATCACCGTTCGTCCGCTGGCGTGTACTGCGACGGTCATGGCCAATCTTATGGGCGACGATCTGGCCAAAGCGCCTGAAGGCATCAAAGGTGTGATGCTGTCGTGTATTCTTTCGGACACGCTGGAATTCCGCTCCCCCACCACAACAGAGGCGGATGTGGCATGTGCCAAGGCGCTGGCCACTGAACTGGGTGTGGATATTTCCGAATATGCCGCTGAAATGTTCGCAGCCAAATCCGATGTATCCGCCTTTTCCGACGCGGAACTGCTGCGGATGGATTCCAAGAAATACGAAGTGGGCGGCAAGAATTTCCGCGTGTCGGTTCTGGAAACAACCACACCTGCAATCGTTCTGGACCGCAAAGCCAGCCTGATGGACACAATGACAACTGTCGCTGCCGAAGACGGCGTCGATCAGGTTTTGTTGTTTGTTGTGGACATTCTGAACGAAGAATCAACGTTGCTGGTGGCCAATGATCTGGTGAAAACAGTGGCTGAAAAATCTTTCGGCGCCACAGTTTCCGGCGATACCGTTGTTTTGCCGGGCGTTGTCAGCCGCAAAAAACAAATCATCCCGCAATTGGCCGTTTAACACCGGTTCGAAACAGGGGATGCCCCCGTTAGATCACGTTAAGGGTCGGGCTGGCGTTAATACGCTGCCCGACCCTTTTTTCTGGCGTGTTCAGATTGCAGATGTGTTGACGGATTGGGTTCAACGGTTCAGGATTGCCCATATCCGGACTAAGGAGATCGGGATTGGACGCCAAAGAAATGTACGAAGATTTCTGCGTCAGCTTTCCTGAGGCGGGCCAAGCGACCGATCAAAGGCATGCAGAGTTTTTTGGCGTCGAAGACGATACCCCCATTCTGTGGTTTGAAAGCCTTGCAATCGTTTTGAACGCACAGATGGGAGCGCAGGGTAAAGGCCCTGAACTGGCTGCGATTTTCAAATTTTTTGAAGAAAAATACAAAAGCGGAAGTCAGGAGATCAGGAAAACCATCGACGCTGGTTTTGTCGAGAATCTGTTCTGGGAGGTTCCCCCGTCGCGGGCAGAACCTGTGTGGGCCAGCCTGCCTCGGGTTTTGCAACACTTGTATCTTGGCTTTCATGGACGCCCGCCAATTTAGGGGGAACGGGCAGGGACGCCGCGCCTTGGTTGTGTGTCTGCCCTTTCGTAACAGCGAGGCAGCTCTGACGCAGTCAGGCCGTTAGGGCCGCCCGAAGGATTCTGTTCAATCTATCAAACGGGCATTGCTTGCGTGTGGTTCAGCCCTGCGGACGCGTGCGTGTGACTTGGGGGAAGGTGTAAAAAAATGCTTCAAAACCCGCCGCGCAATTAAATTTCGTCCAGAGGGTGCATTTTTTATGATTATTGCTATTGCGATTTTTGCTGCGTTGCGGCATTTAAAGTGCGAACGTAGCGAATAGAAGACTCGCTACTCGTATTGTCTAACGCAGGAGAAATGATCATGGCCCCACTCGACGCTGGATATGAAGCCCCCGAAAAAGATCTCTACGAGGTCGGGGAAATCCCTCCAATGGGTCACGTGCCCAAACAGATGTACGCATGGGCGATCCGCCGCGACCGTCACGGCGAGCCGGACAAGTCATTTCAAGTGGAAGTGGTGGACACGCCAACGCTGGACAGCAACGAGGTTCTGGTCTTCGTAATGGCGGCAGGGGTGAACTATAACGGGGTCTGGGCCGGTCTTGGCATTCCGATTTCCCCGTTTGATGTACATAAGGCCGATTACCACGTGGCCGGTTCTGATGCCTCGGGCATTATCTGGGCTGTCGGGGATAAGGTAAAACGCTGGAAAGTCGGCGATGAGGTGGTGATCCACTGCAATCAGGACGACGGTGACGACGAAGAATGTAACGGCGGCGATCCTATGTTCTCGGACAGTCAACGCATCTGGGGTTATGAAACGCCGGACGGATCATTTGGGCAGTTCACCCGCGTGCAGGCGCAACAGTTGATGCCGCGCCCGCAGCACCTGACTTGGGAAGAAAGTGCCTGTTACACGCTGACACTGGCGACGGCGTACCGCATGTTGTTCGGGCACCGCCCCCATACGCTGAAGCCTGGTCAAAACGTGCTGGTTTGGGGCGCTTCGGGTGGTCTGGGATCGTTTGCGATCCAGTTGATCAACACAGCAGGGGCCAATGCTATCGGTGTGATTTCCGAAGAAGACAAGCGGGAATTCGTGATGTCTTTGGGCGCCAAAGGCGTGATCAACCGCAAGGATTTCAACTGCTGGGGCCAATTGCCGGAGGTGAACACCGACGAATATAAGGCGTGGTTCGCGGAAACCCGCAAATTCGGCAAGGCCATCTGGGACATCACCGGCAAGGGCAACAATGTGGATATGGTGTTTGAACACCCGGGCCAGGCCACGTTCCCTGTATCGACCTTTGTATGTAAAAAAGGCGGTATGGTTGTGATCTGCGCAGGCACCACAGGCTATAACCTGACCATGGACGCGCGCTATATCTGGATGCACCAGAAACGTGTACAAGGCAGCCACTTTGCGCACCTGAAACAAGCGGCCGCGGCCAACAAACTGATGATGGAACGCCGTCTTGATCCCTGCATGTCCGAGGTTTTCCCTTGGGAGCAAATCCCGGCCGCCCACGTGAAAATGCGCAAAAACGAGCATAAGCCGGGCAATATGGCTGTGTTGGTCAGCGCGACGCAAACAGGTCTGCGCACCTTTGAAGATACCCTAGAGGCGAGTAAGGCCAAGTTTTAAGGCCTGAAATAAAAAACTTTAGCGTGCAATTTCGGTGGAAGTTGCACGCTACTTCACAGGGCCTGATGCCTGAAAAAATCCAAAAATCTTGTAAATTCAAAGGGGTCTTTTTCAAGAACTCCCTATTTCTGGCTAGTTTACTCAGGCGAGTGTTTTGTGTCAGAATACTCGTGGTATAGTTGTATTAATAATCTGTTAACCTTTGTAAACGAGAGTGCTTATGTCACAAGAGTGGATTGTTAACGTACTTCAAGATCTTCGGAATTTTGCAAACCAGAACCAGCTTGATAAACTGGCGGAACATCTGGACGACACCATCCACGTTGCTGTGGCAGAGACAACAGCAAAGGCCCGCATTCTTGCGGCGACGGAGGGCAATGCAAAGTCACATCGAGGCGTTTCTGGAACGCGTAGAGCAATGTAAAACACTGGTTGCGTTAAATGAGGTGGTCAGCGAGTTACGCAATATTTTTCAGGTGAACCATGTCGTTTATCATTCGGTCAACAGTTTAGGCGAACCCTACGCATTGGCGACCTATGCGGAGGATTGGGCGGAGCATTATGAAAACGAAGAACTGTACCGGATAGACCCTGTGGTTCTGGGCGCGTTTCAACGGTTTCACCCCTATAACTGGAAGTCATTAAGCTGGGAAAAGAAGCCCGCGCGGCGGTTCTTCAAAGAGGCGTTGGACGGTGGTGTCGGGAACCAGGGGGTTTCGGTTCCCATTCGCGGCCCGCACGGCGAATTCGCGCTGTTTTCCGTCAGCCATGTCTGTTCGGACGAGGTGTGGACCCGGTTTTTGGCAAATCACATGTCGAATCTTTTGCTGATCGGTCATTATATTCACGCCAGTATCCGTACCTTGGAAAATGCCGGTGAACCCGCGAATTATGTGGCTTTGTCACCGCGTGAAACAGATGCGTTGCGTCTGCTGGGGGCGGGGATGAATCGGGGCAATGCAGCAGAGTTCTTGCAAATTTCCGAACATACGCTGCGCGTCTATATTGAATCGGCGCGGTTCAAACTGGGCGCTTCCAACACCACCCACGCAGTTGCCAAGGCAATGGCGCAGGGGTTGATTAGTATTTAGATACAGTATGTTACGGTGTCTTGGTAATCCTTAATAAAACCTCACCTCAAAGTGCGGTCATAAATTGTTAACCACGGCCCGCGAAGGCTCGGCGCAGTTAATCTTGAAACAGAGATTGCCTGCCCAACGGCCTCTTTGCCACTGGAATACAGGCGATCCAGCGCACGGAGCCGCCTGAATGCTATCATATATCTACGCCAACGACATTGCTGCCTTCCCCTTGCTACAGGAGACCATGTTCAGGGATCGTAAGGTGCAATTCTTTGACCGGCTTGGTTGGGATGTGGACATTGACGCAGCAGGTCAGGAGCGGGACGAATATGACGCCATGAACCCGCTTTATGCAATCTGGCAACTGCCCGATGGCAGCCACGGCGGGTCGATGCGGGCACTGCCCACCACGGGGCGGTGTATGACAAATGACCATTTCGCTGACATTACCGGCGGAGCGATTACCAGCCCGCTGATCTGGGAAAGCACACGGTTTTGCCTGTCTCCGCGGGCGGATTATGCGGCGGGCCAGATTTCTGCGGCCGTCATGTTGGCGGGCTGTGAAATTGGCCTGAACTTCGGGCTGCGCCATGCTGTCGGGGTGTTTGATGCCCGCATGGAGCGGATTTATCGAAAACTTGGCTGGTCGCCAGAGGTTCTTGGCAGCAGAGGTATGGGGCGGGCCCGTATTTCGGTGGGGCTGTGGGAATTTTCACAGGATATCCGACACAGCCTGTGTCAGGCAGCACAAGTGACGCCAGCCCAGTCCACAGGCTGGTTCGAAGACTCCTTCGGGCCGGCATCCGCTTTGCAGCAAACATCGCAAAGGGTTTAAGTTTTGCGGTTTTGGGGGCAGAAAGCCGTTCAGATTGGCACGGGCTTGGGCTATGTTGGCGCGAAACAAGACCGGACCCGAGGCTATGCAGTTTTCCGAAGATCAAGCCAGCGCCTATGATGCTGTATCCGAGGTGCTGAAAGCCTCGGGTGTGGATCTGGAAAACGGGATGCTGATCCCTGAGTCCACGGGGAAACAGCAGACTTTGGCGGTTTTGGGCAAGGCGGGGTCGGGTAAAACCTTGCTGCTGGCCAAAATTGCCGATGCGCTGACCGAAGCCGGTGTCGATACGATCAGCGGTGACTACGAGGGCCGTGCCCGCAAGGAGCGCCGCACATTGGCGATCCTTGCCCCCACCAACAAAGCCGCCAGTGTGCTACGCAATCGGGGGGTGGCGGCAACTACGATTCACCGGATTTTATACACGCCGATGTATGATCCCGAATATGAAAAGATCGCCGAATGGCTGGCTGGCAATGCTGAAAAGCCCGAAATTGAAGGACTGACGGATGTGGCGCTGGATCGGGCGATGGAATTTTATCAATCCAACAAATCCATCCCCGGCGCCTTGGCTGTTGCAGGGCTGCGCGGGTCGGATTTCATTACGGGGTGGAAACGCCGCGAGGACCCGCTGGATGTGGGGTTTGTGGATGAATCCTCAATGCTGGACGACAAGCAGCTTGGGGATTTACAAGAGATTTTTTCGACCCTGATCCTGTTTGGTGATCCTGCACAATTGGCCCCCGTCGGGCAATCCGGCAGCATGGCATTTGATGGTCTGCCAGCGCCGCGAAAGCTGTACCTGAGCCGCGTACACCGTCAGGCACAGGACAACCCGATCCTTGATCTGGCCCATGCTTTGGCAGATCCGGCCTTGGCATTTCATGACTTTGAACAGATGATCGAAGAGGCTGCACGCAAAGACGAACGGGTCATTGTGACCCCGCGTGTCAACGCCACCGCAATGGCCCGCGCACCGGTTCTGGTCTGGCGCAATGCCACGCGCATCCGCCTGATCCACGCTTTTCGCAACGCCTTTGGCGCCCCTGCAGAAATGTTGTTGCCGGGGGAGCCGTTGATTTGTGACGGGCTGGAACTGCCGCTGAAACACCGTAAGAAACGCATTGATCTAGAGGCCCGCGGGCTGATCAAAGGGGCGCAGGCCGTCTATCTGGGCGAAGGCCGCAAGCCCGGATTTTCCCGTTTGCATGTGATCGGTGCCGAAGATCCGCAGGTTTCAGCCGCGACAATTATCAAGATTGAATTGCCCGATCAGGACGAGCCGTTTATCCCCTCTGCAGCGCGGATGGGGGCGGCGTTTGTGCATGGGGCGGCTTGTACGATCCATAAGGCCCAAGGGTCGCAATGGTCAGACGTGCAGGTGTTTGCACCCGATATTTATGCCGCCAGTCGGGCAGGGCGCACAGAGGCGGGAATCGCCTTGTGGAAGCGGTTGGCCTATGTGGCGATCACACGAGCCGAGCATCGCCTGTTCTGGGTGACGCGCTATATGTTGGCCAAACCCACCGAGGCACTGGGGGTTGATGACCTGCGTACAGTGGCGGCGCCCGTGCTGGAGCTGGCAGCACCCGAGGCTGAGTAATGCTTTAGGGGCGCTGCCCCTAAGACCCCGGGATATTTTCAGAAAGAAGAAGGTGGCCGGCGGTTTTTCTGGTCGCTGCTTTTTAGAAGACGAGATTCATCATGATCATAGAAACGATCAGGAAGAGGACCGTCATAATGCCGCCCGTGCGCAGGAAATCCACCACGCGGTAGCCAGCAGGGCCCATGATCAGCGCGTTGACCTGATGGGTTGGGATCAGGAACGAGTTGGAAGTCGAAATCGCTACGGTCATCGCAAAGATCGCGGGATCACCGCCCGATGCCACAGCAATTGAAACCGCAAGCGGGACCAGCAGGACAGTGGCGCCTACATTGGACATCACAAGTGTGAAGATGGTTGCAAGGATCGCAACGCCCGCCTGCAGTGACCAGATCGGCCAGCCGTCGAGCACGGCCAGAACCCCTTGGGCAATCCATTCGGCGGTGCCGGTCATTTGCACGGCCTGCCCAAGCGGGATCAATGAGGCGAGCAGGAACACCGTATTCCAGCCCACCGCGTTATAGGCATCGTCGATGTCGATCACGCGGGTAACGATCATGCCCGCCGCGCCAGTCAGCAGGCACAGGGACAGGCGCATGTCGGTAAAGAGGATCAGGCCAAGTGCGACAATAAAAAACATCACGGCCCAGCCGACTTTTTGCGGGCGCAGTTCTTCTTGGGGGAAGTCGGTGGTGACCACGACGAAATCGCGGCCCTTTTTGATGCGGGTCAGGTTTTCCCACAGGATATGAACCACAAGTGTGTCGCCTGCGCGCAGAGGCACGCTGCCGATGCGTGTGGCCTCGTGGTCTTCGTGTTCTACATGGCTCATGGTGTCATCGCCGCGGTGGATGGCCAGCATGGACATGCCATAGGTTTTGCGCAGGGCCAGATCTTGGGCGGTTTTACCGATGACCTGGCTGTCTGGCGGCACAACGATTTCAGCAACACCGGATTTTGTCGGGGCGAATTCTTCGGCGAAGATGTCTAGGTTGGGCTTGATTTCCAGACCGTAGATATCGGCCATTTCCTCAATCACTTTGCGGCGTCCCAAAATGGCAAGGCGGCAGGGGGTGGTGATTTCGGTGGTGACCACAGGGGCGACCCAGCGGTGGCCCTGAAAATAGCTGCCGATGATATAGCAGTGGTGGACTTCCATCAGGTCGTTGAAGGTTTGCCCGAGCAGGATGTTGCCTTCGGGGATCTCGACCTCGACAATATCGGCTTTCAGACCGTAGAGCCGTTTCAGATAGGCATTCATTGACTGGCCAGAGGCCCCGTCGCCTTTGGCGGTGTTGCCCGGCAGGACCCAGCGTCCAAAGAAGGTGAAATAGCAGATACCAGTCAGCACCAGTGCGATGCCGACAGGAGCGACGGAAAACAGCGAAAAAGCCTCCATCTGGGCAGTGGGCGGCAGGTCTTTATTGGCGGTTTCGATCAGATCATTCAGCAGGATCAGGGGCGAGGAGCCGACCATGGTCATGGTGCCGCCAAGGATTGCGCAAAAGCCCATAGGCATCAGCAGGCGGGACATGGAAATATTGGTGCGCGATGAAATCCGCGACACAACAGGCAGGAACAGGGCGGCAGCGCCCACATTCTGCATGAAACTTGAAATAAACCCGACGGTGGCCGAGATGATCGGAATAATCCGCCCCTCGCTCGCGCCGCCGTATTTCAGGATGGCCGAGGCAACGCTGGACATCAGCCCCGTTTTATCCAGACCTGCGCCCAAAATCATCACTGCGATAATGGATATGACCGCGTTCGAAGCAAAGCCGTCGAACAGGTGGTTGATATCGGTCAGGCTGCCAAGACCGGGCAAGTAGCTTAGCGCGCCCAGCATGACCATCACGATGATTGCGGCCACATCGACGCGCACCACTTCTGATATGAACAACACCACTGTGAACCCTAAAAGGGCCAGTACAACGATCATGTCGGGGGTTAGTGTGATTGGGTCCACGGAGCCTTAACCTCTTGTCGTTCAGGTCTTTATTTGTATACGCGGGCAAGGCGTGTCGGGCAACCAGCCAGTTGGCATTATTCAGCCTTAGTGTTTGGACTTATGCAGCTTTGGCGCATTGCAAGTTTGCATGACGGATGCGGAGCCGCTAGATTTTAGCAAGCAAATCTATTGGGGACGGTCGGGCTATGGCGCAGACAATTGTTATCACAGGGGCGGGCAGCGGTATTGGCGCTGCTACGGCGGAAACGTTTTTAAAGGCGGGGTGGAATGTCGGGCTGATCGGTCGCCGCGCAGCACCATTGGAACAGGTGGCGGCGGGGCGGAACGCGGCGCTGGCTTTGCCTTGTGATGTGTCGGACGAGGCGCAGGTCGAAGCGGCATTTGACGCCGTTGCAGCGCATTTTGGCCGCGTGGATGCGCTGTTTAACAATGCAGGCACAGGTGTGGCGGGGTCAAGCATTGACGAAATTGATGTGGCGGCGTGGCGCAATTGTGTGGAAATCAACCTGACGGGCAGCTTTCTGTGCGCGCGTGCCGCGTGGCGGATCATGCGGGCGCAATCCCCGCAGGGCGGGCGGATTGTGAACAACGGGTCGATTTCAGCCACCACGCCGCGACCCGGAACCGCGGCTTACACAGCTACCAAACACGCGATTACTGGATTGACCAAGACTTTGGCGCTGGACGGGCGGGCGGTGAATATCGCGTGCGGGCAGATTGACATCGGCAATGCCCATACCGAAATGGTTGCCCCGATGATTGCAGGGATTGTGCAGGCGGACGGGTCCATGCGACCGGAATCCACCATGGATGTGCAGCATGTGGCCGATGCGGTGTTGCATATGGCAAGCCTGCCGCTGGATGCGAATGTGCTGTTTATGACCGTGATGGCCCGCGACATGCCCTTTGTCGGGCGCGGTTAAAGCAGCTTGCGCATCACGAGGGCGGAGGATTTTTGCCCTTTGGGTCCGGTGTAATAATCCTTGCGGATCGCGCGGTTTTCAAACCCGGCGCTGTGGTAAAGCTGAATGGCTGCAGTGTTGTCGTTCACAACTTCGAGGAAGATTTCTTCGCAGTTGCGGGACTTCAGATCTGCCATAAGGTCAGTCAACAGGCTGCGTGCCAGTCCTTGACGGCGGGCATCTGGGTGAACGGCGATGGTCAGTAATTCGGCCTCGGGTCCGGCAAGGCGCATGATTGCAAAGCCTTGATCCGCTGTCCGAATGATACACAGCGGGGAGGCCGCCAGCTCTGCGAATTCCGCTTCGGACCACGGGCGGGGCTGGGTGAAGCAAGCCTCATGGATTGCTGCCATTTGGGCAGGGGTCATGGCAGGATCAGCGGAGGTTGCTCGGACGGGAGAGCGGCATCGGGCGCGCGTACATACAGCGGGGCGGGGCGCGGCTGCGCGCTTTCCAGACGCTGGGACGCCAGTATCGCCATGTTTTGCAACAGCCGTTCTGGGGTGATTTGCGTCAGGCGGGGCAGCTCGATCGGGGCATCTGATACAAAAGACTGGTCCGTCGGCACATCTGCAATTTCGGACAGGGCCACATCAGTTTGCGGGAGTCCAGCGTCAAAGTGCTGATGATACATCCGGTTCTGGCGGGCATCCACAACGGAAACCTGCTTTGCCTTTGTGCCATAGGCGATTGCTTCTAAACGGGAAATTCCGATTGCAGGAATCTTCAGGGACAGGGCCAGCCCCCGTGCGGCGGCCACGGAAATGCGGATGCCCGTGAAATTTCCAGGACCAATGCCAACGGCGATGGCGGTCAGGTCTGGCCAGTCTTTTCCAGCTTCTGCCAACACGCGGTCCAGAATCGGGAACAACTGTTCGGCCTGTCCCTTGCTCATCGGTTCTATCGCGGTGGAAAGAACGGTGTCCCCTTGAAACAGGACAGCCGCGCAATGCGCGGCTGCTGTATCAAAGGCCAGAATTAGTGGTTTAGGCGGCAACAGGGCGCACCTCGGTCACTTCGGGGATATAATGGCGCAGCAGGTTTTCGATGCCCATTTTCAACGTGATGGTGGACGACGGGCAGCCCGCGCAGGCACCCTGCATGTGCAGGTAGACAATGCCGCGATCAAAGCCGTGAAAGGTGATGTCGCCGCCGTCTTGGGCCACAGCAGGGCGCACCCGTGTATCCAGCAAATCCTTGATTTGCTGAACGATTTCACCGTCTTCGCCTGTGTGTTCTTTGTGCCCGGTGTTTTCCGCATCCGCGCCCATGACAGGCTGGCCGGATTGGTAATGTTCCATGATCACACCCAGAATCGCGGGTTTGATATGGTTCCATTCGATGTTTTCCTGCTTTGTGACGGTCACAAAATCAGGGCCAAAGAAAACCCCTGTGACACCAGAAACCCGAAAGATCATCTGCGCCAGAGGCGAGGCTTGGGCGGCGTCTTCGGTTGGGAAATCAGCGGTGCCGGTGGCCAGAACAGCCTGACCGGGCAAGAATTTCAAAGTGGCCGGGTTCGGCGTGCTTTCGGTTTGAATAAACATGTCTCATACATCCTTTTGGAAGGTTGCCCTAGATATGCGCTTGGATCGGCGCTCTGTCAAGATTTAGAATTATTCTAAAGATGCGGTAATCTGGCGGAAGACCTCAATATTCATTTGTGCGATAGCCCCGTCGCCGTCGCGAAAACGGGTGTCGCCTGCGTTCACCGCGATCACCACGCGGCTTTGGCTGTTCACATAAATATACTGGCCGTAAATGCCGATAGCAAAGAATTCGCCATCGGACGCGTTATGGGGGCGCCACCATTGATACCCATAGCCATGCGCGCCTTCAGGCGTGGTGGCGTTTTGCGGGTCGGGGGGCGGGGCGGATTGTTCGGTAGAGGCTTTGACCCATTCCGCAGAGACAATCTGCTGCCCGTTCAGCCACCCGTTCTGGGCGAACATCAGGCCAAAGCGGGCGTAGTCCCGTGTGGTCATGTTCAGCCCGCCCAGAACAAACGGCTCGCCCAGACTGTCGGTCAGGAAATAGGGCGTTTGTTCCAATCCCATGGGTTGGAAGACCAGTTCCGACACCAGTTCATTGGTGCCGCGTCCTGACACCGCGCGCATGACCATGCCGATCACATGGGTGTCGATGGATACATAGTGGTTATAGGTGCCCGCAGGCCATTGTTGTTCAGTCAAGCCCGCCGCAAAAGCGTCCATTGATCCGCCAATGGCCAGAATACGGCCCATGCGGTTGATGTCGGAATGATAGTCGAGGTAATCTTCGTTAAAGGCGACGCCGCTGGCCATGTTCAGCACATTGCGAATGGTCGCCGTTGCATAGGCGGAGCCTTGCAACTGCGGCACCAGATCACCGATTTTCGTGTCAAAATCCGGCATCATCCCGCGATCCACCATCACGCCAAAGGCGGCTGAAAGGATGCTTTTGGACATGGACCACGAAATGCGCCGGTCCTGTGCTGTGGTGCCGTTGAGGTATTGCTCATGTGCAACCGCGCCGTCTTTCAACACGACCAGCGCGCTGATGTTGCGTTCTGCCTGCCAAGTGTCCAGATCAAAGCCGCGACCCTGATGGGTGAAACTGCGTTGGATGTCACGGGGGGCAGCGGGTAAGGGGCTGGCCGTTTGCGGTGTAATCTGTGCGTCCTGATTGAAAAACAACGACCGCATGTCTGTGAAGTTTTTGGTGATATTCTTTGGATCGAACAGTGTTCCGACTTTTGCTACGCGCTGTATCCCTTTGAAATCAAGTCTAAATAACAAACGGCTTAGAATTTTGGCGGTATCGCCAAGTTCAGCAAAATCGGGCATTTTATCTATCCAGTTTTAAGAAAACTTATCCATCAAACGTTGTAACGGGCTGCGCGTGTCGGGTTCGGGCGCCGCAGGCTCTGCCGGTTTTGTGGTCTTCTGGGCGGGTTTGGACGGGCGTGGAGGCACCACCCGCAGGGCGACGGCGTTCATAAACCGCCCGCTGTCGCCTGACGCAAGGTCCTTGGCCCCGTCCGAAATACCGCGCAACAGATCGTCGATCCAGACTTCATCCGCTTTTGAAAAATCATGCAAGACATAGCCCGCGACGGCCTCTTTGCGGCCGGGGTGGCCGATGCCGATGCGCACGCGGGCGTAGGTTTCGCCGATGTGTTGGTGAATGGAGCGCAACCCGTTGTGACCCGCATGGCCGCCGCCCTGTTTGACGCGGCATTTGCCGGGGGCAAGGTCAAGTTCGTCGTGGAAAACGGTGATGTCGTCAGGGGTGGCTTTGTAAAACCGCATGGCTTCGCCCACGGATTGGCCCGAAAGGTTCATAAAGGTTTCGGGTTTGATCAGAATGACCTTTTCGCTGCCCAGACGGCCTTCGGATACTTTGCCCTGAAATTTGCTGCGCCACGGGGCAAAGCCGTGGTCCTGGGCAATGCGATCAAGGGCCATAAAGCCGATGTTGTGGCGGTTGTTGGCGTATTTTGCGCCCGGGTTTCCAAGGCCGACAAAGATTTGCATGGGGTCTGGTCCTATTGGCGAGTGTTCGATTCGCTGGCTTTATAACGGGTATCTGCGCGTGATGCCAAAAGCGCAAAGAAAAACCCCGCGTGTTCCAATGAACCCGCGGGGTTTCAATTTTTCAAACGCGACAGATTTATTCTTCTGCTGCGTCTTCTGTGGCTTCATCTTCTGCTCCGTCGTCAGCATCCGAAGATTTCAGGCTGGACGGTGCAGAGATGTTTGCAATCACGAAGTCACGATCTGTGATCATCGGGCGCGAACCTTCTGGCAGGGTAACGTCAGAGATATGTACGATATCGCCCACATCCAGATTGGCTAGATCGATTTGGATCGCGTCAGGGATATTGCCCGCAGTCACTTTCAATTCGATCTCGTTGCGTACAACAGTCAGAACACCGCCGCGTTTCAGGCCAACGGATGTTTCTTCGTTGATAAACTCAACAGGCACAAACAGGTTCACACGGGACGTACGACGCAGGCGCATCAGGTCGAGGTGAACAGGAAGGTCTTTGACAACGTCCCGTTGAACGTTGCGGCAGATCACGCGTACGTCTTCCTGGCCTTCAACCTTCAGGTTGAACAGGGTGGACAAGAAACGGCCGGCTTTCAGCTGTTTGAGCAGTTCGTTGAATTTTACGTTGATTGCGATAGGCTCTTCGCCACCGCCGTAAACCACACCTGGTACAAGTCCGTCGCGACGGGCTTGACGGGCGGCCCCCTTGCCGGTCCCCGTACGTGGTGTGGCGTTGATGTTTGGCATCTCGGCCATGATATTCTCCAATATGTAAAAGGCGGCAATCCTCCAAGGGTGTAAGTGCCGCGTGAAGCGCTGCATTAGGCCAGAATTGGCAAAAGGGCAAGGTGGAAAATGCCTGTTTTTACCAGTCAAACGGGGGCAGGGCAGGCTTTGGGGCCTGCCGGATCGGTGCAATCCACCCGCGCTATCTGCAAGCGGGTGGTTGGTCAGCCTCGGCGTTCAAGATAAGGGTTATTCCCACTCTCCGCGAAAATCTTTTGGGATCAGCAGGTTATTGCGCCCCATATTGTTCAGATCCCGCTCTCCGCATAGGGCCATTGTGGTATCCAGCTCTTTTTGGATCACTTTTAGCGCGGTTGTTACACCTTCGCGCCCCATTGCGCCCAATCCGTGTACGAAAGAGCGCCCAATCATTGTGCCTTTGGCCCCCAGCGAAATAGCTTTCAGAACGTCCTGACCCGAGCGAATACCGCCATCCACATGGACTTCGATCTGGTCGCCAACCGCATCGACAATATCAGGCAGCATCCGGATCGAGGACATGGCCCCATCCAGCTGCCGTCCGCCGTGGTTGGATACGATCAGCGCATCCGCGCCAACTTCGACAGCGCGTTTGGCGTCTTCGACGTCCAGAATGCCCTTGATGATCAAAGGCCCGCCCCAGCGTTCCTTGATCCATGCCACATCCCCCCAGTTCAGCGTCGGGTCAAACTGTTCAGCCGTCCACGCACCAAGGTTCGCCATATCGGTGACGCCTTTCACATGGCCCACAATATTGCGGAATTCGCGGCGTTTGGTGTTAAGCATGTTATAATCCCATTTGGGCTTGGTCGCGATGTTCAGGATGTTCGGAACGGTCAAACGTGGCGGAGCGGTCAATCCGTTTTTGATGTCTTTATGGCGCTGCCCCAGAATTTGCAGATCATATGTCAGCACCAAAGCGGAACATTTCGCTGCCTTTGCGCGATCAATTAACCTGTTAATAAAGTCACGATCCCGCATCACGTAAAGCTGGAACCAGAAGGGTTTGGTGGTGTTTTCGGCCACATCCTCGATGGAACAAATGGACATGGTGGACAGGGTGAAGGGCACGCCGAATTCCTCGGCGGCCTGAGCCGCGAGGATTTCCCCGTCAGGGTGCTGCATCCCCAACATGCCGATGGGGGCCAGTGACACGGGCATTGCGTATTCCTGCCCTAGCAGCGGCATTTTGGTGGTGCGGTTGGTCATATCCACCGCAACTTTTTGGCGCAGCCGCAGCCGCGAGAAATCATCTACATTGTCGCGAAAGGTTTGTTCGCTCCACGATCCGCTTTCGGCATAGTCATAAAACATCCGCGGCGTGCGCCGTTTGTGGAGTGCTTTCAAATCGTAGATGTTGGTTATCGGTGCCATGCCAGACCTCTTGTGGAAATTCTGGGCCAGAATAGGGGCAAGGGGAGGCGGTTCTCAAGTGGGGAAACGCGAAAACTGGTCAGTCGAGTTGACCAGAGAGGTCGATTTCCGCCTGCGGGAGCATAGGGAGAGGGCTTCGGGCGAACCGCTACCGCTTTCGACGGAGCAAACGGCCCACCAGATAGGACGTGCGTGGCACGTAATTATAACGGGTTTTTGTACCGCTGGTCGGGCGGGCGGTCATACGGGCCAGACCGAAGATGACAAGAAACACATGGGCGGCGGAAATAAACAGGAAAAGGGCCGAAGGGCCGAAGCTGCCGATCAGGGCTGCTGCGATGATCGGGCTGAAGATCGCACCGATGGCATAAAGAAACATCAGGGATGCGTTCACTTCAACGATGTTTTCAGGGCTGGCAAAATCGTTGGCATGGGCCGCAGAGACGGAAAAGATCGGAAAGGTGGTGATGCCAAACAGGGCGGCCATGACAAACACGCCGCCAAAATTGGCAGGGCCGACAAAAGAAAACCCGACGCAGACAATGATAGAGGTCACCGACAGGCCGATCAGAACATGGCGGCGATCGTATTTATCCGCCAGCCAGCCCACCGGAAACTGCGCCACCGCGCCGCCAACCAGAACGGTCGCCAGAAAATAGCCGATTTGTTGTGCGCTCAGTCCCACTTCCTGCCCGTAGATGGGCGACACCATCCGAAAGGCGGCAGAGGTTGTGCCAGCCACCATAACACCCGCTGCCCCGAGGGGGGACAACAGCGCAGTGCGGATCGGGTGCAGCCGTGGGGCGGCTGGGGTTTTGGGTTGTTCGGTCTTGGACAGGGTCAGGGGAAACAGGCAGGCGCAACAGAAAATCGCCAGCAAGTTGTAAGACATATAAGACCCCGGCTCCAGCACGCCGATCATCAACTGCGCCATGGATGACGCGCTGATATCCACCACGCGGTAGGTGCCCATTACGCGGCCACGGGTCTGGTTGGTCAGTTTGGCCTGCATCCAGGCTTCGACCACAGTGTAACAGCCCGCTACACACAGCCCCGTCATAATCCGCATGATCGCCCAAGCGGTGGGATCGACCATCATCGGATGGGCAATCGCCCCGATGGCCCCGAAAGCGGCAAAGGCAGCAAAGGCGCGGGTATGGCCCACCGATCCCATCAGGCGCGGCGACCACCAGCAGCCCACAAAGAACCCCAGAAAATGGGCCGACCCCAACAGGCCGATCTGTGTTTGGGTAAATCCGAGTTTTAGGCCCGACAAAGCATCCAATGGCCCGATAGCACCCGAGGATAACTGCAAAAACGTAATCGAGAGAAAAAGGGCGGCAAAGGAAATCAACAAACGCATCGGGAGCTTTCAACTGTGTATGTCTGCCACTTTGGCGCAGCGCTGTCGTAAAACCTGTTAGTTTTACGACAGTCCCATGCCGTTTTTGGGGAATAGCAAATCTAAGTTGTCAGTCGCTTCAAAGCGGTCGCACCCGCCAAGCCCCAATCAGGTCAGAAATTTTGGGGCTGCAAGGCCCGCGCCATGTGATCCAGCACCGCGTTCACAAATTTGGGTTCGCGCCCGTCAGGGAAAAACGCTTTGGCCACGTCAACATATTCGGAAATCACAACTTTTGGCGGTGTCGGTTCGCAAACCAGTTCTGCGCCAGCGGCACGAAACAGGGCCCGCAAGGTGGGGTCGATCCGCTTCAACGGCCATTTTTCCACCAGCGCCTGATCGGTGTGTTGGTCAACCTTGGCCTGATTGCTGACAGCCGCCGTCAATAGGCGTTCAAAGAAATTTCCGTTGCCTTCCAGCCATTCGTGGCTTTCTTCCTGAGCACCGAAACGGTGGGTCAGGAATTCTTCGGTCACGGTTTCCACGTCTGAATCCGAGGCTTCCATCTGGAACAGGGCCTGAACCAGATACAACCGCGTGGCGGATTTGATTTGTCGTTTGTCCGCCGGTTTCATGCTGTTGTATCGTCCTTGTTGTTGCCCGCCATCAAGATGTGTTCGGACGCGGGTTTGAACCCTATGCTTTTGGATGTGTTCATAAACCGCCGGGAAATGGCGATCAAATGGAGCGCGGCTTCGGCTGCGCCGCCGCCTTTGTTCTGGCCGTCTGAATCTGCGCGGACCTCGGCTTGGGTGCGGTTTTCGACGGTTAAGATGCCGTTGCCAAGGCAAAACCCTTCGATGCCCAAACGGCTAAGCGCGCGGCTGCTGTCATTGCAGACCGTTTCGTAATGGGTTGTTTCACCGCGAATGACGCAGCCCAGGGCAACAAACCCGTCAAAATCATTGGAACGGCTGGCCAGTCGGATTGCCGTTGGCACTTCTAATGCACCGGGCACTTCGATAACTTCGCAGGTTGCTCCTGCGGCTTTGATCGCGGCTTTCGCGCCTGTAACCAGATTGTCGGCGATGTCTTTGTAGTAGGGCGAGACCACGATCAGCAGATGCGGGGCGTCGGTGTCTTCAAATTTCGGGCTTGGCAGCACGTAATGGGTTTCAGAACCGGCCATGGGTTATGCTTTCGTAATGGGGCGGGTGCCCACGATGTTCAGGTCATAGGCTTCCAGCCCGATGATTTTGGGTTCGGGAGAATCCGTTAACAGGATAAAATCCCGCAGTCCCAAGGATGACATGATTTGCGATCCCAGCCCAGTATACCGCAATTGCCGCGGGGTCGAGCCTTCGTCGAGCTGTAATTTCGCATGCAGGTCGCGAAACAGGATCACAACGCCGCGACCCTCGGCGGCGATGGTTTCCATAGCGCGGGCCAATTCACCCGCAGGGGCAGGGCCAAGACCAAGCAGATCTTCGAGCGGGTTCATCGCATGGGTGCGCACCAGAACGGGCGCGGCGGTGGTGATGTCGCCTTTGACCAGAACCACATGTTCGGTTTCATTGGTCTTATCGGTGAAAATCCGCAGGTTCCAGTCTCCGCCATAGCTGGAGGTGACGGTCCGGCTGGCGGTTTCATTCACCAGATTGTCATAGCGCAGGCGATAGGCGATCAGGTCGGAAATCGTGCCGATTTTCAGACCGTGCAATTGCGCATAACCGATCAGATCGGGCAGGCGGGCCATAGTGCCGTCGTCATTCATGATTTCACAGATCACACCTGACGGGTTCAGCCCCGCCAGCCGTGATACGTCAACGGCGGCCTCTGTGTGGCCGGCGCGCACCAGAACGCCGCCTTCGCGGGCGCGCAGCGGGAACACATGGCCAGGGGTTGCGATATCTTGTGCGCCGCTGGTGCCATCAATGGCCACAGCGATGGTTTTGGCGCGGTCATGGGCGGAAATACCGGTGGTCACGCCTTCGCGGGCTTCGATCGACACGGTAAAGGCTGTTTCATGACGCGAGGAATTGGCCGTGGCCATCATCGGCAGTCCAAGCGCGTTCAGGCGTTCGGATTCAAGGGACAGACAGATCAGCCCGCGCCCGTGGGTTGCCATAAAGTTAATCGCCTCGGGCGTGGCCATTTCTGCGGGAATAACCAGATCGCCTTCGTTTTCGCGGTCTTCATGATCCACCAGAATGAACATCTTGCCCGCTTTGGCGTCGGCGATGATGTCCTCGATCGGGGAAATCATGTCGTGAAAGGATTCGTCGGTCATACTAGCAGCCCTAAGCGTTGGTCATTTCGGCAAGACGGGCCACATAGCGTGCCAGCGTGTCGATTTCCAGATTGATTTGATCGCCCAGCGAAACATTGCCCCAAGTGGTGTGCTGTTTGGTGTGGGGAATGAAATTGATGTCAAAATCTGTGTTGTTCACCCCGTTGACCGTCAGTGACGTACCGTTCAACGCCACAGACCCTTTGGGCGCGATGAATTTTGCCAAAGCAACGGGCGCGCGCAGGGTGACGCGGGTGCTGTCGCCCTCATCATGGATTTCAATCACCTCGGCCAGACCATCCACATGGCCAGACACGATATGCCCGCCCAATTCATCCCCGACCTTTAAGGCGCGTTCCAGATTGATCGGCCGATTGACCGCCCAAGTGCCAAGGTTTGTTTTGGACACGGTTTCAGCGGAAATTTCCACATCGAACCAATTGGTGTTCTGCGTGGTGCCGGACTCGATCACGGTCAGGCACACGCCTTCGCAGGCAATAGAAGCACCCAGATCAATGGTGGCTGGATCATATTGCGTAGTAATGCGCGCGCGCAGATCGCCGCGCTGTTCCAGTTCGGCAACCGTGCCAATGTCGGTAATGATACCTGTGAACATGTTTTTCACCTGTTTTTTGCTCCTTTGCACCTAGCTCTTGTGTACAAATTGAGCAAGTCCAACTATGGTTTTCTGCGGGTCTGACGGGGGACTCTTGCAAAGTTTGGTGATGCAAATAGGCACTTATCTGGTTGAAAACTGTGTTTGCAAAGTCACACGATGGGATTATGCGTGGCTATTAAGTCTATTTAACAATATATCACGCAGGCGGGGGCGTTGGGCCAAAAGGTCAACGGGATACTAGAGTTGCGCCAGGAAAAGAAGTCGTTTTTATTTTTACAGGGTCCGCACGGCCCGTTTTTCTATGAGCTAGGCAAAGCCATTGCCCAGTCCGGCGCGGATGTGACGAAAATCGGCTTTAACGAAGGTGACCGTTTTTTCTGGCGCAATCGCAGCACATTTGTGGCTTATACCAAACCCTATGAACAATGGCCGCAATATCTCGAAGATTTTCTGAAAACAGGCATTACCGACCTTGTGATCTATGGCGATACCCGTCCTTTGCACAAAACCGCTGTTGAGGTGGCCAAAAGTCTGGGCATTCGGGTGCATTGCTTTGAAGAAGGCTATTTGCGTCCCTATTGGGTCACTTATGAACGGGGGGGCGTGAACGGATTTTCCCGCCTGATGGACCTTAGCGTGGCAACCATGCGCGAAGCGTTAAGCCATGTGGATAATGACCAGCCAGAGGCTCCGGCCCGTTGGGGCGATATGCGCCAGCACATTCTGTTGGGGGCGATTTATCACTGGCATATTCTGTTCCGCAATCGGCGCTTCATCAATTATAAAACCCACAGGGACAGCCCTGTAAGCCATGAATTCTGGTTACATTTCAAGCGCTTGATCACCCGTCCTGCCCATGCCTACCGGCGCTGGCGGGCGACGCAGTCAATCAAGCGCAACGGGTTTGTCTATCATCTTAGCTTGCTGCAACTTAGCCATGATGCGTCAATCCGCAGCCATTCGCAGTTTACGGGCATGGCCGAATTCATGCGCATTTGCGTAGAGGCTTTTGCCCGCAAAGCCCCCAAACACCACCATCTGGTGTTCAAATCCCACCCGCTGGAAGACGACCGGCAGCCCTTGTCCTTGGTGGCCGAACAACTGGCCAAAGAATTCGACCTGACGGGGCGTATCCATTTTGTGCGCGGGGGAAAGCTGGCCGAATTGCTGGATTATGCCCGCTCGGTTGTCACCATCAATTCCACCGCCGCGCAACAGGCGCTCTGGCGGGGGCTGCCCGTCAAGGCGCTGGGGGCAGGGGTGTTTTGCAAGCCTGAATTCACCTCGGAACAGCCGCTTGATGCGTTTTTTGCGGCGCCAAAGAAACCGGACCTGACAGCCTATCGCGACTATCGCCAGTTCTTGTTGATGACATCCCAGATCACTGGCGGGTTTTATTCCCGCAGGGGGCGCGTGCGGCTTGTGCGGCAGGTGGTGGATATGGTCCTGTCAGAACAGGACCCCTATGAAGCCCTGGAGGCGGCAAACGCGTCTCCATTGCAACAGTTTCAGGTGGTGAAATAGGCGCACGAATCAAAAGGCTTTGATTTCCTTGCGCTATGTGCCACCCTAAAAGAAAAAAACTGAGGCAGTTTTGACAAAAGGGGCAGAAACTTTGTCAAAAGTTAACACACCTAAAGCCGGGTTAATGGCTCTTTTCGTTGTGGCGTTCGCCGTGTCATCCTGTGGATTGCCGCGACCTGGACCCAATAAACGGGAAATTTTCGCAGGCAGCGTCCAACAACAGGGCAACGCCTACATTGTTTCCGTGAATGATCGTGTGGTTCAGGCAACGGCGGATGCGCCGAATGCCGGTTTTGACTCGGAATTCCTGAAAGCGGGCAACATCGGCGCGGATACAATCCGGCGCGGTGATAAACTGCTGCTGACGGTCTATGAAAACGTCGAAGAGGGGCTGTTTGGCACCGCCGGCGCGCCCTCGACCCTGACGGAATTGCAAGTGGACCAGACGGGCCACATCTTTATTCCTTACGCGGGCCGCATTCGCGCTGCTGGTAACACGCCCGAGGCGTTGCGCCAGATCATCACGCGCAAGCTGGACGCACAAACTCCTGACCCGCAATTCATCGTCGCCCGCGCGGCAGGGGACGGATCAACCGTTTCCATCGTTGGCGCTGGTGGTCAGGGCGTTTTCCCGATCGAGGCTTCGACCAGCACGCTGTCAACTATGATCGCAGCGGCAGGGGGTGTGACCACCGATCCAGAAAACACCCGCGTCAGTGTGATCCGTGGCTCCCATAAGGGCACCGTCTGGCTGGAAGACCTGTTTGCCAGCAACGAACAAGACATCGCCCTGCGCCCCGGCGATCGTATCCTGATTCAGGAAGACACCCGCCGTTTCACCGCTCTTGGTGCCATGGGCGGGCAATCCCTTGTCGAATTCCCCCAACCCACGATGAATGCAATCGAAGCCATTGCCTTTATGGGCGGTTTGAACAGTAATCTGGCCGACCCGACGGGTATTTTCATCTTCCGCGATGAATCCGCCGAATATGCAAACCGTGTTTTGGGGCGCAATGATTTCACAACACCAAAGCGGTTTGCCTATGTTTTGGATCTGACAGAACCAACAGGCGTGTTTTTGGGGCGTGATTTTGAAATCCGTGACGGCGACACGATCTATGTGACCGAGGCACCTTACGTGCAATGGACCAAAACACTGTCTGTCCTGACATCCAGCGCGGGTGCTGCAAATTCACTTGCAGCGGCAACAGGTGGCTAAGGCCGCCCACCCGAACCTATGAAACGCCAAAGACCCGCGCATTTGCCTGAAAACAGCACGCGGGTCTTTGGCTTTTCGTTAAGCTTCTTTTTCAACAGACCTTTGCGAACGGCTTTAGCTGGCGCAGGATTAAAGCCGCGCTTTGGCTGGCCGCGATCGGGGGATAACGTGTTGATTTGGGGGCGAAAACCCACATCAAGCCGCGGCATCCGCATGGCCCGGGCCACGGGTGCGCACCTTATAACGGCCGAGGACGGGTTCCTGCGATCCGTGCAAACGGGGCGTCAGGGGGATGCGCCTTTGTCGCTGATTGCGGACCGTCAGGGCATCTATTTCGAACCCGACCGCCCAAACGATCTGCGGGATCTCTTGCGCGATGGTCCCGTTCTGGACAAGGCGCAAACCCAAGCGGCCTCTGAAGGAATTGCGCTTCTGCG
This sequence comes from Amylibacter sp., assembly GCA_034670045.1. Taxonomy (GTDB): domain Bacteria; phylum Pseudomonadota; class Alphaproteobacteria; order Rhodobacterales; family Rhodobacteraceae; genus Amylibacter. The sequence goes on from JAXMOF010000011.1 coordinate 51,115, forward strand.
TGAGGCCCATTTATCGAAATACAATGATTTTGATCTGGCGGTGCCTGACTTGCCGGACCCGTTTGTACTGGTTGTGGATCAAACCTTCGGGGATGCCTCGATCAAAGGGGCGGGGGCGGATGCGGGGGTGTTCCAACAGATGCTGGACGCAGCACTGGCCGCGCATCCTGACGCGACAATCCTGATCAAGACCCATCCCGAAACGCTGGCGCAAAAACGCCGTGGCTATTTTGACATTGGCGATCAATCCGAACGGGTTGTTCTGTTCACCGAACCTGTGTCACCGTGGATTCTGCTGGATCGCGCCCGCGCGGTTTATTGCGTGTCTTCGCAAATGGGGATGGAAGCGATATTCGCAGGCCACCGCCCCGTGGTTTTTGGCAATGCGTTTTATTGCGGATTGGGTCTGACCGAGGATCGCCATCCGGATGTGATCCAAATCGGTCATCGCAGCACGGAGCAGTTGTTCCACGCGGTCTATATTAACTATTGTAACTGGATTGATCCCTATACAAACCGCGCGTCGGATTTCACCGCAACCGCGCAGTCATTGGCGGCCATGGCAGGGTTCAGGCGTGCCCATTCCAAGGCGAAAATCTTTGTCGGTATGCGCCTATGGAAGCGCGGGTTCTTGCGCGGTTTTTTCGATCAGGGCAGCGGTGCGCCGCAGTTTATCGAAAACGCGGTTCAGGCGGCGCAGGCTGCGAAACAGAAAAACGGCAGCGTTTATGTCTGGTCCGGCAAGGAAACCGTGCAATTGGCGCAGGCTTGTGCCGACGCAAAGGTTCCACTGGTGCGGGTTGAGGACGGTTTTTTGCGCTCTGCGGGCTTGGGGGCTGCGCTTGTTGCGCCCGTGTCTTTGGCGCTGGATGATCTGGGAATTTACTATGACCCGACCCGTGAAAGCCGTTTGGAAAGGCTTATAGCGCGCAACGCAAAGCTGTCCGAAGGCAAGCGTACGCGGGCAGCGGCGTTGCGGCAGGCAATTACCGCGCTTGGCCTGTCAAAGTATAACCTGAAGGCAACAGGGCAGGTCGATTTACCCAAAGACCGCCATCTGGTTCTGGTACCGGGTCAGGTGGAGGATGATCAATCCATCCTGAAAGGCACCTCTACTGTCAGCAATAATCTGGCCCTGCTACAGCAGGCGCGCCAGCGGTTTGGCGACAGTTTTATCCTCTATAAACCCCATCCGGACGTGTTGGCGGGGCTGCGGGACGGCGGGGAAGCCATGGCGGAAATCGCGCAGATTGCTGATCTGGTGGTAGAGCAAGCCGATATCTCCGCACTGCTGGATCAGGTGGATTGCGTGGCCACGATGACTTCGCTCACAGGGTTCGAGGCGTTGCTGCGTGGCAAAGACGTCGTCTGTTACGGCGCACCGTTTTACGCAGGCTGGGGGCTGACCGAAGATTTGGGCGACGTGCCTGAACGGCGGGTCGCACGGGTGAGCATCGAAGGTCTGATCCATGCGGCATTGGTGGATTATCCGCTGTATTGGGACCCGATAACAGGGCGGCCTTGTGCGGTGGAAACCGTGTTGGGACGTTTCGCAACAGGGCAGGTGACGGGAAAGAAACGGTTCGGGATCAAGGCTTTGGCCAAGGTGCAGGGGGTCTTTGCCAGCTACGCCCATTTGTGGCGCTGACTATTGTTGCTGGCTTGAAATAGGTGTTCAGATTTTGGAAAGCCGATGGGAGCGGGTTGCTTTAGGCGCTTGGGGTCCAGATTGACAAAATGTCCGGACCGAGCGGGGTGACGGATATGCGGGTGAACCTTGGCGCATCGGCAAGCGCGTCGGTGCCGAGACTGGCAAGGTTGGCCAGCCCGTCCGAACCGATGGCGACCCCTGCAGTGAACAGGGCCAGTTGATCCACGAGCCCTGCGCGCAAAAGCGAGGCTGCAACCTGCCCGCCACCCTCGACAAACAGGCGCGTGATGCCACGATCCGCCAATGTGGAGAGAACGTTTTCGATTTCGACACGCCCTTGCGGATCGGTGGTGCAGGCCAGTGGAACCGCACCTGTTTGAAGCCATTTTTCAGTGGCTTTTGCGTGTTCCGAATGGCAAATCCACAAGGGAAATTGCGCGGCGCTGCTTGCCAAACGGCCCGTGGCAGGCAGGTTCAGGCCACTGTCCAGAACCACGCGCACGGGCGATTGATGGGCCAGGCCCATATCGCGCACGGTCAGGTCTGGATCGTCTTGTGCGACCGTGTTGCGCCCCACCAGAATGGCGTCATGTTGCGCGCGCATCAAGTGAACGGCGCGGCGGGACTTCGGGCCGGTAATCCAGCGGCTGTCGCCGGTTTTTGTGGCGATCCGCCCGTCCAGACTGCTGGCGAGTTTGAGGGTGACAAAGGGGCGGTTATTCTGAACGCGGCTAAAAAAACCCGCATGTGCGGCATCTGCCTGATCTTTCAGGATGTTTTGGGTCAGGGGAATGCCCGCGGATTTCAGGATTTCGTAACCTTTACCTGATACGCGTGTGTCCGGATCCTGTGTGGCGCTGACCACGCGGGTCACGCCTGCTGTGATCAATGCCTTGGCGCAGGGGCCTGTTTGCCCCTGATGGGCGCAGGGTTCAAGCGTGACATAGGCCGTGGCCCCTTTTGCGGCCTCTCTTGCTTGGGACAGGGCGTGGATCTCTGCATGGGGGCGACCGCCGGGTTGGGTCCAGCCGCGCCCGACCACGCGACCGTTTTTGACAAGGACACATCCGACCGCAGGATTGGGCCAGACATTGCCCAATCCGCGCTGGCCCAAAGTCAGGGCCAGACGCATCCACCGTTCATCCACTGCTGTCAGGGTCACTTTTCTTCTTCACCTGCAGCAGGCGGACGCAGTTCGTGCACAAAGTCTTCAAAATCATCAGCGGCTTGGAAGTTCTTGTAAACACTGGCAAAACGGACATATGCGACAGTGTCGATCCGGGCCAGAGTATCCATCACGATTTCACCGATTTTGTCAGAGGCAACGTCGCTTTCGCCCATGCTTTCCAGCCGCCGCACGATGCCTGAAATCATCTGGTCCACCCGTTCCGGATCAATCGGCCGTTTCTGCATGGCCATCCGGATAGAGCGTTCCAGCTTGTCGCGGTCGAAATCTTCGCGTTTGCCGTTTTTCTTAACCACAACCAGATCGCGCAACTGCACCCGTTCGTAGGTTGTAAACCGCCCGCCACAGGAAGGGCAGAACCGCCGCCGACGAATGGCGACATGGTCTTCTGCCGGTCGGCTGTCTTTCACTTGGGTGTCTGTGTTACCACAAAATGGGCATCTCATGGGCCTGTACCTCAAATTTTGTTCTTATTTTCCTCAACTATACCAGTCTTACAGCATTTGGGTAGAAGAAATCGTTAAACCCTAGATACAGTGTTGTATTCGGCATCTTGTGTCGCCTTGGTTGACGGATGCGATGGGAAATTGATAGTCTGAAACCTACTGTTTCATTGGGGATTGTAATGCTGGGAAAAGCGCTGGACTGGGTTGGTCTGCGGGCAAATCTGTTTGTGACTATTTTGGCGATCTTGGTCGCCGTTAACGTACCTTTTCAACTATACCTTCATAAAACCACGCCTTTGCTGGCCTGGAAGGGGGGTGGATTTGGCATGTATACCGAACCCCATGCCGAAGATCGCGCTGTTTGGCTTCATCTGGAAGGGGAGGGCGGGACGGCGTTCCTGCAACTCTGGCCTGAAACAACGGATTTTTCGGAATGGCGTCAAACAGCCCGCGTCAGTGGCGGCGCTTATCTGGCGGCACTGACGAAAAACGCAGAGCGGTTCAGGTTCTATCCCAAGGATGTACAAGCTGCCCGTTTGATCAACCAATTGTCCCGTGTGCGGTGGCCAGAGACACTGGTTGGGCAGGTTTCCCCTGAAAATGACGCCACTTTTGCGCCGGAAAGGTTAACAATCGAGGTTTATGAAAACCGCTACGATCTTGAAAGCAATATAGTCACGCGGAACAGTGTGTACAAATACTCTGGTTTGAGGACGGAATGATGGTTGCTTTTCGAGATCGCAAATTCATTTCCCCCATCGCGCGGTTTGTAAGTGACGAATATATCCCCACGTTACTTTCTCTTTTTGCGGCAATAGTGTTCGTTTTCTTTACGTCAAAAGAATACATCCCGTTTGGTGCACGTTTTTTCATGCCGTTTCTTCTCTTGCTACTGGTGACAGCAACCGAGATGCGGACGCGCGCAATCCTGTTGTTCTGGATTGTGCTGGGTTTGGCCCTGAATGTGGGGATGAATTACTATGTGGTCGCCAACCACGGGTTTATGATCACTTACATTGGCCTTGCCCTGATGATTGCTTGTGCCTCTGGTAACACGGCGCCCGCTGTAATGTCCCGCGCTGCCGTTTTGTTGATTAGCATCCTTATGGGGCTGGCTTTGATCCAGAAAATTGTGTCGGCCCATTACATGAGCGGGGCCTTGGTGGGCGGGTATCTGGCGAATGGTTATATGTTCAAGACGTTGATTTCGCTATTTTATTCGGATTGGCCTGAAGTGGTGAAACAAAATCTGGATCCGCAGAAAATGCTGCTGGCGCAAACGCCCGGACTTGGCGCCACGGTATCGCTGACGGTCCCGCCCTTGATCCAACTGCTGGCAATTGTTTTGACCTATGCTGCGCTTGCCTCGCAGACGCTGATCGAACTGTTTATATTATTCCGAAACCGTTTCGGAATTTGGACACATTATGCCGTGTTGCTGTTTGTGTTGATTATCTATTCGACACGGAATGAAAATATTTTTCTGTCGATGAACCTGATCCTGGGCTATGCGATTACAGACGAGCATACCAAACAGGCGCGCCTGTGGTATGTGCTCGGGATTGCCTATCTTTTGAGTATGGAGATGATGGGGCTGCGCCCCGGGATTATCGGTTGAGCCGAACATTTTGTGCAGCGCTGAACGAGCAGCAAAGCGAGCATTGGCATCAGTTTGCAGGCTCGATTTGTGTCACAGCGTTGCCGCCTATGATCGAATTCGCTTTGGCGTAGTCTTCTGTGAAGGCGGCGACAACATCCCTTAGGGCTTCCATCGCGCCGTATTCGATGTCGGATTCACTTTGGCGGGCGCTTCCACTCCATGTGGTGGTGTTAAGCATTATGGACGTGTCGCGGGTTAAAACCACCAACTGTGTCAGGCCCAAAGAAACTGACCAGGGTTTACAGCCCACGACCTCGACAGAATAGCGCAGGGTTAATGTGGGTTTGCCGGGGGTGGTCTCAACCTCTTCCTTTGTTAACAGGGGGATGCCAGCTTGTTGCAATTGGCTAATCACATAGGAATGAACGGTTTCCCCGAAATTTCCGGTAAACGTACGGGGGCCGCGGACAGCGCGAAAATCGACGAAAACGCCATTTAACCCACCTAAAGTCGCCACCTTATCTGCGAGCGTTAGAGGCGTTGTGTCGATTGAGGTCAACTCCTTTGGGGGCGGCTGGGACAGGCATAATGGGGATGTTTCATGGCTTACATTGGCAGCTCCGTAAGTCTGCGCAGAAGGGGCTAAATTGTTGAAAAATGTTTGGGCTTCCGCCGGCGGAACATCCAATAACAAGTGACTGCGGAACTGTGATTTCGGCTGGCCGTTAACCACACGTTCCCACATAACCCACAGGTTATTATGCTCTTGCGAGTGAGCAGTGGCCGTCCAGATCAGACAGACCCACAACAGCAATGAAAGGCGTAAGCAGCGCAAAACACATCCTCCTGCCTCCTTTTACCGGTGAAATGGTTAAGGCGAGGTTAGCCCGAAGGCTGTCAAATGCAATCCTTCGTTGCAGCCGCTGAATTCCGTTGATTTTCAGGTGTTTCGCCCGCATCCTATTCGGATGCGAATGCTTCTTCTTTTACTATGCCTGACGGCTTGTGGCCGCCCGATGTCCGAAAGCGAGGTGGCTTTTGCGTCCAAATTTCACGGTGCAGGACTGGACGTGACCAAGGTTCGTCTGATCGACAATGCGCCGGTGCGGTCCTATACGTTAAAGGCCCCCAAGCGCCCGCGTATCGCCTGTACAGAGCGGGTCTATCCTCCTCCGAAGACACAGATCGTGACGGGGGCGCCATCTGCTGTGGCACTGTTTAACCGAATATTCGTAAATCCGGACTACTATTTGGAAAACTACACGCCGCAATACCCGGAAAGGTTACATCTATATCAGGCAATGTTTCTGGCCCATGAACTGACCCATGCATGGCAGTGGCAGAACCGCAAAATCACGGGCTATCACCCGATCAAGGCCGCACGTGAACATCAGTCAAAAGCGGATCCCTATTTGATTGATCCGGATACGGGAGGGGATTTCCTGTCCTATGGCTATGAACAGCAAGGAAGGATTGTTGAAGAGTATCTGTGTTGCGCAACGCTTGATCCCACAGCGCCCAGAACTCTACGTTTGCGCAAGATGTTGGGGGCATATTTTCCACTGGAAAAGTTGCCTGTAAGGGAGGTTATCGTGGGGTGGAGAGATGTAAAAATTGAGGGGATTTGTCGGTAGGTTGGGTGGAAATGGTCAAAAATAGGAAAAAGAAATCTGCTCATTCATTGGAAGATTGGGCAGATTTAATCAAATCTAAAGGAATGGCAGGGGAACTAGCCTCAAATACCGATGTGGAGCGCGCGGTTGTTGAGGAAAGTGTTTGTAGGGAGTGGGTTCAAGCCATGCGGTTGAAGTGGGCGGTCAATTTGGATCTTGCGGGACCAAGTGAAAGTGACCCACCTGATTATTACGTATTCAGCAATGGAACAAAAAAGTCTGTTGAACTAACCGAACTCAAAGATGGTCTTTTCGAGAAGAAATTTTCTCTCGCCAAAATGAAATTGGAATCTTACTCGGCTTATGGTGGAGAGGGATTTTCTGAAACCCAATGGGATCAGAACAGGTTCGAAAACGAAATCAAAAACAGAATTTCGAAGAAGGATATGAAATACACTGCAAAAGGCTACTATTTTGATGTCTTGCTCATTTATTCAGGTGAGCAGTGGTTGTTGCCGACGGATGTTCTAAACTGGCTGGAAAGGATTGCGATCGATAGTCCGAACGCGTTTGCCTCTGTGTATTTTCTATTGAAATATTCACCCGGCTTTTCAAACGAACACTGGCCGATTTTTCACCTTGCGGGGAAAAAGATCGGCCAGCATCTGTAGATTTCGCGAATTTATTTAGCCTTACTGATCCAGGAAACTCCGCAGTTTCCGGCTGCGGCTTGGGTGTTTCAGCTTCCGCAGTGCTTTCGCCTCAATTTGGCGGATGCGTTCGCGGGTTACGCTGAACTGTTGGCCGACTTCTTCAAGCGTGTGGTCGGTGTTCATGCCGATCCCGAAACGCATACGCAGGACACGTTCTTCCCGTGGGGTAAGGGAGGCCAGAACCCGCGTGGTTGTTTCCTTCAGGTTGCCCTGAATCGCGGAATCCAGTGGCAGGATCGCGTTTTTATCCTCGATGAAATCGCCAAGCTGGCTGTCTTCTTCATCCCCGATGGGAGTTTCAAGGCTGATCGGTTCTTTGGCGATTTTCATCACCTTGCGGACTTTTTCCAAAGGCATTTGCAGTTTTTCTGCCAATTCTTCGGGGGTCGGTTCGCGGCCGATTTCGTGCAGCATTTGACGACCGGTGCGCACCAGCTTGTTGATGGTTTCGATCATATGGACCGGAATACGGATCGTGCGGGCCTGATCGGCAATGGACCGGGTGATCGCCTGACGGATCCACCATGTGGCATAGGTCGAGAATTTATACCCGCGACGGTATTCGAATTTATCCACAGCCTTCATCAGGCCGATGTTGCCTTCCTGAATCAAATCAAGGAATTGCAGGCCGCGGTTGGTGTATTTCTTGGCGATCGAGATAACCAGACGCAGGTTGGCTTCGACCATTTCCTTTTTGGCAAGACGGGCTTCTTTTTCACCCTTTTGCACTTGGTTCACGATGCGGCGGAATTCGGTGATGTCCACGCCGACGTATTGACCAACCTGGGCCATTTCGGCGCGGATGTCTTCGGCTTTGTCGCGGAAACGGTCGATGAACTGGCTCCAGCCACGTCCGTCCCGTTCGGCGATATTGTCCAGCCACATCGGATCGAGTTCTTGACCACGGTAGGCTTCGATGAATTCGCGGCGGTTGATGCGCGACTGGTCGGCCAGTTTCACCATGCCACTGTCCAGTGACATGATCTTGCGGTTAATGCCGTACAACTGGTCGATCAAGGCTTCGATACGGTTGTTGTGCAAGTGCATCGCGTTCACTTGTTCCACAAGAGAGGAGCGCAGCTTTTGATAGGCCTTCTCTTCTTTGGCGGAATAGCTTTCGTCTTCGTTCAGCGTCGCCGAGATCCGAATATCCTGCATGGCGGCAAGGGCTTCGTAGTCGTGGGCGATTTTTTCGAGTGTCTCAAGGACCTGCGGTTTCAGCGCTTCTTCCATCGCGGCGAGCGACATGTTTGCCGCTTCGTCTTCATCCTCGTCGTCGTCATCTTCGTGGATCGGGTTTCCGTCTGCGTCCACTTCGGGCTGTTTTTCGGCAGCGGGTGCCGCCGTAACAGGGGCGCCGCCCACGGGTTTCAGACCTGCGACAACGCTTTCTACGCCGTCTTCTTCCATGGAATTGCCAAATGTGGTTTCCAGATCAATCACATCGCGCAGCAGAATGTCTTCTTCAAGAAGTTCCTCGCGCCAGATGGTGATCGCCTGAAAGGTCAGAGGGCTTTCGCACAGGCCGGCAATCATCGTGTTACGGCCGGCTTCGATCCGCTTGGCGATGGCGATTTCGCCTTCGCGCGACAGCAGTTCAACACTGCCCATTTCGCGCAGGTACATGCGAACCGGATCGTCGGTGCGATCCAGCGTGTCTTTACCGGTTTCAGCCAGCGCCAGTTGTTTGGCACTGCTTTCGACGACGGCTACTTCTTTGGAGCTGTCGTCTTCCAGTTCTTCTTCTTCGATGATGTTGATGCCCATTTCGGACAGCATCGACATCACATCTTCGATTTGTTCAGAGGAAACCTGATCGGGCGGCAGCACCTGATTAAGCTCGTCATAGGTGATATATCCGCGTGAACGGGCACCCGAGATCATTTTTTTGACCGCGGCCTGGCTCATGTCGTTCATCGGGCCTGCGTTTTCAGGATCGTCGGTTTTCGCCGCGTCGTTGTCTTTCGCTGCCATGTTAGCCTCCAAAATCTCCATGTGCCGTTGGCCTTTGGCCTATTTCGGCAGTGTGTTCAACCGAATACGGCGAATCACCTAGCTTGTTTCGAATCAATAGAACGAATCGCTGATTCGCAATGGTTCTACCGCTTTTTCTTTACCCAAATCTGGTCATCGATCAGTTTTTGCAGCTGTTGTGACAAATTCTCCCGATCTTCCGAGCCTTCACCGCCCGGATTCACGCTGGCCTTTGTTGCCTCGGCCCGCGCTTCGGACGCTTGCTGGATGCGCCAGGTCAGACCTTCGTCCGCCAGACCTTCCATGTCGCGCTCTGCTTCGCGCAGCTCTGCTTCGGCACCTTTGTTGGCGGCATGTTTTACCAGTTCTTCGCTTAGGGTCAGTGCAATCAATTCCGGGTCCGCATCGGGTTTCAGGTGCGGGTGTATGCGCACGGGGGCCAGCGTCATAAGATGGTCCATCGGGTTGAACCCGAGTCTGTCTGTCATTGCTGAAATAAGCCGCCCCGACGCATCCTCTCCAGATAGGTCCAAATGCAGCGAAGCCAAGAGGGCCGATTGAATTTTAATTAAATCGGGGGCGGAGATCGGGGATTTTTCAAGCGCGGTTTCACGCAGCAGCGCGGCTTTGGGGTTTCTTATGGCGGCGGCGAGGATCAGGGCTTCGCGCAGGCGGAAGGTATCGGATTCGGCGGTTTGCCCCAGAATTGACATTTTGGTGCCGCTGGTCGCCGCTTGGGGTGTTTTCTTGCCCCAATTGCCTTTGCCTGGCTGCCAGGGGGCGTCGCGACGGTTTTTCGGGGCGAATAATTCGGCGCGCAATTCTTTGATGGCTGCGGTGTAATGGGTGCGCAACGAGGGGTCTTTGATGGTGGCAAGGGTGGCGCGCAGGCTGGTATCAAGGGCGGCGCGGCGTTCGGGGCTGTCAAACACCTTGCCCTCGATCTCCCGTTCCCACAGCAGTGTGACCATGGGCTGGGCGGTGTCGAGCAGGGCTTGCATGGCTTGTGGACCTGCCGCTTTGAGCAGGTCATCGGGGTCCTGGCCTTCGGGCAGCACCACAAAACGCAGGGATTTTCCCGCCTCCATCAGGGGCAGGGCCAGATCAATCAGGCGGCGTGCTGCGCGGATGCCGGCTGTATCCCCGTCAAGCGCGATGATCGGTTCCGGCGTAATCCGCCACATCAGGTGTAGCTGGTTTTCGGTGATGGCCGTGCCAAGGGGGGCGACAGCGTGGTTGAACCCTGCCTGCGCCAGCGCGATCACGTCCATATAGCCTTCGGCCACAATCAGGCTCTGGGCTTTGCCTGCGGCTTCCCGTGCGGGGCCGTGGTTGTAAAGGCTGCGGCCTTTGTCAAACAGGGGTGTTTCTGGGCTGTTGAGGTATTTGGCCCGTGCATTCGGGTCCATTGCGCGGCCCCCGAAGGCGATGCAGCGGCCTCTTGCGTCACGGATCGGAAAGATAATGCGACCCCGGAATCGGTCAAACGGTGATCCGCCGTCATCGGGTTTCACGCAGAGGCCTGCTTCGTCCAGATCTGCCGCGGAAATCCCTTTGCCTGTCAGATGTTGAAACAGGGGCGCGCGGGCGTCCGAAGCATAGCCGATTTCAAACCGGTCCTGAATATCCAGCGGCATGCCCCGTTTTTCCAGATAGTCCCGCGCTGATGTGGCCAGATTGGTTTTCAACTGCATACGGTAAAATTGCAGCGCCTGCTCCATGATGTCCGCAAGAATCGTGCGTCTGTCGGCCCTTTTCTGCGCCACGGGATCCTGTTTTGGCACGGGCATACCTGCCTCGCGGGCGAGGATTTCGACGGCTTCCATAAAGCCGACATTTTCGGTTTCACGCACAAAGGTCAGCGCGTCGCCTTTGGCGTGGCAGCCAAAGCAATAGTAAAAGCCCTTGCGGTCATCCACATGAAAAGACGCAGTTTTTTCCTGATGGAAGGGGCAGGGGGACCAGTAATCGCCCTTGCCGATGTTGGATTTGCGCGTGTCCCATGTGACTTTGCGGCCCGCGACCTGTGCAATGGACAGGCGGGTGCGCAATTCTTCGAGAAATCCGTCTGGCAGGCTCATGGCTGTAATATGCTGTCGAAAAGGGCCTGCGGCAAGGTGCGGGATTTGGATATTTGGACCAAAAAGAGGCTCATGGTTGGGATTCGATCTGCACGGTTTGGCGCAGCTTGCCTGTGGTGCGATCAAGGATCAGGATGGTATTGTCGGTGGTCACAACTGCATACCAGTCGGGGCCTTGGGTGAAGGCTGTGGCGGTTGTGCCGTCGGGCAGCGTCAATCTGTCGGGGAGCGCAGGGCCGCTGTCTGTCGAGAAACGCATGACAAGCAGGGTGAAGATGGCTAGAAGCCCGAAGATCATGGTTGCGGTCAAGATCGTAACCAACCGTCGCAGGAACCGCAGGTTTGCAGGTTCCGCAATTTGGGAATCGTTGTGATCCATGTCTGACACTATTCAAACCCTTGTATTGATCCTTGGCGAAACGCCGCCTGCGCGTCTTGATAAGGCACTGGCCGCGGTTGTGCCAGAGGGCGTGAGCCTGAGCCGTTCGCGTATTGGTAAATTGATCGAGGAAGGCGCCGTATCGCGGGTTGCGGGGGGCGATCCTGTTGTGGTGTTGAAGACCCAAGGGGTTGAGGGTGAAGAATGGCGGGTGGATATTCCTGTTGCGACGACCCTTGAGGCGGTGGCGCAGGATATTCCTATTGATGTGCTGTATGAGGATGCGGAGCTGATCGTGGTGAACAAGCCTGCGGGCATGGTGGTGCATCCCGCGCCCGGGTCCGAGGATGGCACATTGGTCAACGCTTTGCTGTTTCATTGTGCTGACAGTCTGTCAGGCATTGGCGGCGCTAAACGGCCCGGAATTGTTCATCGTATTGATAAGGATACCAGCGGTGTCTTGGTGGTGGCAAAGACCGATGCGGCCCATCAGGGGCTGGCCGCGCAATTTGCCGACCATTCGATCAACCGCCGCTATGTGGCCTATTCGATTGGTGCCCCCTCTGCGGCTGATCCCCGCTTGCTTGGTTTGCCGGGTGTGGGGTTTGAAACCGGTGCGGTGTTGCGGGTTGCGACCAATATCGAACGTCACAAGACAGATCGCAAGCGGATGGCGGTGGCGTCAAATTCGGGCAAACATGCGATCACCCGCGTGCAGGTGCTAGAGAATTTTGCCGATCGTGCTGCAAAGGTGGAATGCTGGCTGGAAACCGGCCGGACCCATCAGATCAGGGTTCATATGTCCCATATCGGGCATGGTTTGATCGGCGATCCCGTTTATGGCACCCGTCGCCGTGTGAAAACTGCGGGGCTTGATGCGGAAGATGCCGATTACATCAGCGCATTTCCGCGCCAGGCCTTACATGCGGCGAAACTGGGGTTTGTGCATCCCGTAAGCGGCGAGTATGTTGAGTTTGAAGCTGATTTGCCGAATGATTTGAAGGCTTTGGATGCAGCGTTGCGCAATATGACGTAAGCTGCGGTCCGTTTTTTTATTCAAATGCGGCGGAACTTTTTATTCGGTTCGGCGTTATCTTGAAACATCTTGACTGAATTCCTAAGTCATTATTAGCGAATTGGGTCGAAAAGGAGCTGTGTTCATGAGCTATACCAATCTTCCAGCACCCAGTCCCGAGCAGGGATTGAACCGATATATGCAGGACATCCGCAAGTTTCCGATGCTGGAACCGGATGAAGAATATATGCTGGGCAAAGCCTGGATCGACCATGAAGACACAGAAGCGGCACATAAACTGGTGACAAGCCATCTGCGTTTGGCTGCCAAAATCGCCATGGGCTATCGCGGTTACGGCCTGCCCACATCCGAAGTGATTTCCGAGGCCAATGTGGGCTTGATGCAGGCAGTAAAACGGTTCGAGCCTGACAAAGGGTTTCGTCTGGCCACCTATGCCATGTGGTGGATCAGGGCGAGCATTCAGGAATATATCCTGCGCAGTTGGTCTCTGGTGAAAATGGGCACCACAAGTGCGCAAAAGAAGCTGTTTTTCAACCTTCGCAAAGCCAAAAACCGCATTGGTGCGTTGGAGGAGGGGGATTTGCGCCCTGAAAACGTGCAGCGGATCGCAAATGATCTGAACGTGACCGAGGATGAGGTGATTTCCATGAACCGCCGCATGTCGGGGGGCGATGCCTCGTTGAATGCGCGGGTCGGCGGTGATGACGGCGAAGGTGCTGCGGAATGGCAGGACTGGTTGCAGGATGAAACTGCGGATCAGGCCCACAGCTATGCCGAAAGCGATGAATTGAAAGCCCGCCGTGCCTTGATGGTTGATGCGATGGATGTGCTGAACGATCGTGAAAAAGACATCCTGATGCAGCGCAAGTTGCAGGATCGGCCGACCACTTTGGAAGATCTGAGCAGCGAATATAACGTCAGCCGTGAACGCATCCGTCAGATCGAAGTGCGGGCCTTTGAAAAGCTGCAGGAAAAAATGCGCGATCTGGCGATTGAAAAAGGGATGATGAAAGGGGCGGTTTAACACTGCCCCTGACGTTTTTACCCTGTGATATCAGGATCGTATGCGGTTTCTGATCGCTGCTGCGTCTGGCATAGCCTTTTATGGGACGCGTGATCCGGAATATCGTTGAAAACCTTTGATACCGCTGGCACAGATTTACGTGCCTTTTGTTTAAGCGCATCAGGTTGGGCGATTGGAAATCGGCATAAAAAAAGCCGCGGAATGCGGCGTTTCGGGGCGAGGGGGCTGTCGGGCGAGCAGTGCCGCCCGACAATATTTTGTTCGAATTCGGTTTACCCGAAGAATTTGAAATCACGGAACGTGAAGTCATCGATCAGAGTGTCCTGAACCAGAACCAATGCGTTATCCAGTTCGATTTGAACATCGTCGCCAATTTGTGTCATGGCGTCTTTCACATCAGAGAAGCGGTCAAACACATCGTAAAACTTCATCTTGTCTTCACGATGGGTGAAGTCGGTGATTGTGAGGTCGTAGTTGTCGCTGTGGAAAATAAACTGGTCTTTCCCTTCGTCGCCTGTGGCTGTGTGTGTGCCGGCCAAAACGTCGAATTTGTCACGACCACCGCCACCTTCGGCAATATTCGATCCGCGATACAGACGGATTTGGTCGTTGCCATGGCCACCGTAGTATTCGTCGTTGCCCCAGTTGTCCTGGATGTTGTCGCGGCCGCCGCCACCGTAGATAACGTCATTACCCAGATCGCCAGACAGACCGTCATTGCCCGCGCCGCCATAGATCAAATCGTCGCCGTCGATCCCTGCGATTTTATCGCGACCGTTCCCACCATAAAAGGTGTCGCTGCCTTTGGACCCGATGATATCATCGGCAAAATCTGTGGCGACAACAGCTTCGATGCCTTTAAAGGTGTCGCCTGCGCCCACGCCTGTTGACGTGCCCGAGCTTGCGAAGAGGCTTAGAACCACACGACCTTCTGCACTTGAATAGTCGACAACATCATAGCCGTTGCCGCCATCATATACGTCTGCACCCGCGCCGAAATAGAATATGTCGTCGTCATCGCCACCCTCGTAGATGTCGTCGCCGTCACTGCCCAGGAATACGTCATTGCCAGCACCGCCGTAGGAAATGTCATCGCCTAGGCCATCAAGGAAGGTGTCATTGCCGTTCCCACCATCCAGAACGTCATCTGAAGCGCCACCGTCCAATGAGTCCGATCCATCACCACCAATCAAAGAGTCAGAGCCAAGTCCGCCATACAATTCGTCACTGCCGTCGCCGCCGTCCAGAATGTCAGCTTTAGCACCGCCGTCTAGATAGTCTGAATTTGCGCCACCATAAAGAGAGTCAGCTGACTCGCCGCCGTAAAGGATATCGTTGTCATCGCCGCCGTAAATTTCATCGCTGCCGTCGTCACCTTCAATTTGGTCGACGCCTTCCAGCCCGAAGACCACGTCATCTGCCACTGTGCCTGTAATAATATCGTCGCCAGACGTGCCGTTGATCGTATTCGCCATTTGTGTATTCCTCGTCCTAATGTTCACAAAATTGTTTGCTTCGGCCCTGATCTGATACGTGACAACAGCCGAATTGCGGTAAACCTAGCAGAGAAATTTTTGCGTTATCACGATGCCGTGAAATGACCTTATTTGTAGAGGTAGACGCGACATTTCGGTCGCAGTTCCCAGTCACAACGGGAAACAACCCCGCCTTAAAGGCTGAATTGTTACTGGATTATGAATAAATTCGGGCGATTTGTGGCGGGATTGTGGCGAAATGGCCTGTCTGGACAGTAAAGCTGTCCAAATTCACAAGTATCTAAATCGAAAATGTTAAATATTTCAGGTGTATGACTTGGGAAAGCCGGTCGATTGGCTTTTGGTGATTCAAGGGGGCGCGCAGCGCCAGAACGGGCGGCGCTGCGCGGTTTCTTTGTTTAGTCTTCCATGGCTTCCAGTTCGTCGATCATCGAACTGATCAACGACAGGCCTTTGTCCCAGAATTTGGGATCGCTGGCATCAAGCCCGAAGGGCGCTAGAAGGTCCGAGTGATGCTTTGATCCGCCAGCGCGCAGCATTTCAAAGTATTTGTCCTGGAAATCCGGATTGCCTTCTTCGTAAACCGCATAAAGCGCATTCACCAACCCGTCGCCAAAGGCATAGGCATAGACGTAGAAGGGCGAGTGGATGAAATGGGGGATATAGGACCAGAAGGTTTCATAGCCGTCCATGAAATTGAACACAGGGCCAAGGCTTTCGCCCTGCACGGACATCCAGATGTCGTTAATCTGATCCGGTGTCAGCTCACCTTGGGCGCGGGCGGCGTGCAGTTTGCATTCAAAGTCGTAAAACGCGACCTGGCGCACGACGGTATTGATCATATCCTCGACCTTGCCCGCCAGCAGTCGTTTGCGTGCGGCTTTGTCAGGGGCTGCATCCAGCAGTTTGCGGAAGGTGAGCATTTCGCCAAAGACGGATGCCGTTTCGGCCAGTGTCAGCGGGGTGGAGGACAGCATTTCCCCTTGATCCGCTGCCAGAACCTGATGCACACCGTGACCCAGTTCATGGGCCAGTGTCATCACATCGCGCTGTTTGCCAAGATAGTTCAGCATCACATAGGGGTGGACATCGGTCACCGTGGGGTGGGCAAAGGCGCCCGGTGCCTTGCCCGGTTTCACGGCGGCATCAATCCAGCCTTGGGTGAAAAACGGCTCTGCCAGTTCAGCCATCTTTGGCGAGAAATCAGCATAGGCTTCGGACACGGTTTTGCGCGCGTCATCCCAGTGGATCGTTGCTTCGTCACTGCCGGGAAGCGGGGCGTTACGGTCCCACACTTCCATTTTTTCCAGCCCCATCCATTTGGCTTTCAGCGCGTAATAGCGGTGCGAGAGTTTGGGGTAGGCGGCCACAACCGCATCGCGCAGGGCCTGCACCACTTCGGGTTCCACATCATTGGCCAGATGGCGGCCCGATTGCGGTGTGGGCAGCTTGCGCCAGCGATCTTCGATCTCTTTTTCTTTGGCCAGCGTGTTGGTGATCCGCGCGAACAGCGTGATGTTATCCCCCAGCGTTTTGGCAAATGCCTCGGCTGCGGTTTTGCGGGTCTCGCGGTTTGGGTCGGACAGCAGGTTTGCAGTGGCTTCAAGGCTGAGCATCTCCCCGTCCACATCAAATTCCAGCGCGGCGCAGGTCTCGTCAAACAGGCGGTTCCATGCGGTTGCGCCGATAACGGATTGATCGTGCAGGAATTTCTCCAGCTCGTCGGACAGTTGATAGGGCTTCATCGCCCGCATGCGGTCCAGCACGGGTTTATAGCGCGCCAGATCGGTGTTGGCGTCCAGCATACCATCCAGAACCGCGTCTTCGATCCGGTTCATTTCCAATGAAAAGAACACCAGAGGGGTGGAGAAATCAGTAATCTGCCCCTGCATATCCGCGATGAATTTTGCGCGGTCCGGATCGGTGGTGATCTGGTAATAGCGCAGGCCAGCATAAGACATGATACGGCCTGAAATCGACTGGATTTTTTCATAGCGGGTGATGCAGGTCAACATTTCAGCGGCAGACAACCCTGCCAGTTTGCCTTCGTAATCCGTGGCAAAGGCAGCGCATTCACCTTTCAACCAATCCATATCCCGCAGCAATTCAGGGCTGTCCTGAGCGGGGTAAAGATGGGTCAGATCCCATTCCGGCAAGTCCCCCAATGATGCGCCTGAAGCGGAATCGCGGTGGTCGCGGGGCAGGTCGGGGGCGGTGGGTCTGAACATGAATAAGGCTCCAGTGTAGGTTTTGATGCCAAGACTTAGGACGTCAGGCACGAAAGGGAAAGGGCAGGTTTAGGGGGCAGGTGGTTACAGATCAATGATCGGTTTATCGGGCTGGATCGCCTCTGGCTCGGGCTTTAGCTCGGGCACAGGTGCGGGCTCGGGCGTCAGCGGCTGTTTGCGGCGGATCAGAATATCGCCGTTTTCCAGCACTTCTGGCGCGTGAAAGGCAGACATATCACCAAGACGGTCGATCATTTCGCCAAGTGCAGGGCCGATTTCGTCCAGTTTGGGGCCAATTTCCTCTTTCCAGCCTTCCAGCAGGGTCTGCGCATTGTCCGACAGCTTTCCAAACCGTTTTTTGAAGTCGGAGATACTGTCGTTTTGCGTGTTGTTCTGTGTGTCGTCCTGCGCAGCGGCAGGTGCGGCCATGGCCAGCGCGACCAGAAGGGGGGCAAGGGGGACGATGTGTTTCATAACGGTCAATATAGTCTGCCTTGTAAGGGATTTCAGCCCTTCGTTGAAAAATCCAGATCAATAGTCACGGGAAAATGATCCGAGGCGGTCAAAAGCGCGTCGCAGAAGGGTTTGTCGGCAAAACACTGGGGGTGGTCGAACGGGTGCCAGATTTTCCACTGCGGGTTGGTTTTACGGCGCAATTCAGGGGAAATCATGATGTAATCCAGCAGTGCATTCAAGTAGGTTTTGGTGGTGTGGTTGTAAAACCGCGCCGTGGTCGGTGTCGCGGTGCGCGGGGTCAGTTTCTTGCTGGCATGGGGGTCAAACAGGGTTTGTTCGGGCGGTTTGTTGACGCCCAGTACCACCTCGATGCCGGATTGGCCGAACAGGCGTTCATATTCATCAAGCCCGGGACCATCGTTGAAATCCCCCATCACCAGCAAATCATCACCCGCCGCCAGATGGTCGTCAATCCGCTGGCGCAGCCAGATGCACTGGGCCAGTTGTTTGCGCCGGTTGTCGATGGAAATACGCACCTCTTGGGTGTGATTGCGCGCGCCGTGGGGGGCTTTGGATTTGGTATGCACTCCGATGATGCGAAACGGCGGGCCGCCTTTGGGCTGAAACGCCAGTTCCAGCGGCGGTTTGGAAAAAATCACCGTGTCGGGTTGGTTGTCTACGTCCAGATCAATCTTGAACATCCCGTCAAAGCGGGGGGCTTTGGGGGATCCGTCGGGGCTGCTTTCCAGCCCTTGCGGGTCGTGGCGCACGTCAATCTGTGTGGGGTCGTAGAGGAAGGAAATTTCCTGCTGCGTGTCGTTTTCAAAGCCGGTGATCGCGGTGTTCTGGCGCAGGTTGAAATGGGCGGCAAAGGCTTCAAGGGCCAGCTTGCTGGATTGGGTGCCGCCGGAATCCGGTGCCTCGATCACCATGATCCCGTCGGCGTCAAGTGTTCGGAACACAAGGCCAAGGGCGGCGAGCTGTTCGGCTTTGGTCACATTGTAGCGTCCTGACCAACTGGCATCGTTGATTAGGGCGTTATGCTGATCAAACAGACTGGCGAACCATTCGACGTTATATGTGGCAATGCGCATGTTGTGTCCGTTTCAGTCTGCTATCGTTCGTTTCAGTCGGGGGCGTGTTTTTCCGACAGGGTTTCCCAAGCCAGATTAACGGCAATCATGTGTTTGGTGGCAAGGGTTATGGCCTCTTCCGGCAGACCGCGGGCCAGCAGGCGATCGGGGTGGGTATCGCGGATTTTGGCGCGCCATGCCTTGCGGATGTCTTCAAACGGGGTGTCAGGGGTGACGCCCAGCACGTCATAGGCATCCGGTGTGGCATCGGGTACGAACTGGGCACGCAGGCTGTGGAAACTGCGTTCGCTTATGCCGAAAATATTGGCCACAGAATGGATGAAATCATTTTCCGAGGGGTGGTACTGCCCGTCGGCCATTGCGATGTAAAACAGCCCCTCGATCAGGTTTTCCAGCGTGGCGCTGTCGTGGCGGAACATTTTGGCGATGGTGCCTGCATAGACTTCATACCCCGCAACATCCTGACGGGCGAGGTTATAGACACGGGCGGCCTGAGACTCGTCCCGTTTGTGGATTTGAAACACCTGACGAAAGGCAGCGACCTCGTCCTTGGTGACAAGCCCGTCGGCCTTGGCCATTTTTGCGCCCAGTGCGATCACGGCAATGGTAAAGGCAACCGACCGTTCCGGCGGGGTTTTCAGCCGCTCAAAAACATCGGCAAGGCTTTCGCCTTTGGTCAATGCCGACAAAGCCTCGGCAATTCGGGTCCAGATTGACATGGGCCGTCCTTTTGTGTGCGCTTGGGGGCTGGTTACAGCAGTTTTTGTAACAAAACCAGATCAAGCCATTGGTCGAATTTACGTCCAACCTGCGGCAATGTGGCAATTCGGGTGAAACCGCGTTGGATGTGAAAGGCGATTGCGGCGGGATTGGCGGCGCTGACCCCTGCGATCAACGCGTGAATCTGTGCGGTTCTGGCATGGGCTTCAAGGGCCTGCATCAAGGCGGTGCCTGTGCCGTGCCCCCGTGCTTGTGGCGCCAGATTGATCGAATGCTCCATAGTCTGCGCATAGCCGGGACCCGCGCGGAACGGGCCGTAACAGGCAAAGCCGAGGATGGTCTGGTCCAGATCGGCAACTAGAAACGGCCAGCGGTTTTCGCTGTGGTTTTTTAGCATCTGCACAATCATGTCGGGCGTTTTTTCATCGGTGGTAAAGGTGATCAGCGTGTCACGGATGATCGGGTTCCAGATGGCGCAGATGTGCGCGGCGTCGGCAGGGGTGGCGGGGCGGATTTTCATGAAACGACCTTGCCCGCTGGGCCTGTGCTGTCAAGGCGGAGCTGCACCGGCGATTATTCAGCGGCGATGTTTGGCGCAGGCTCGGCGTGAACCTGCGCCTGTTTTTTGTGCCAGCCCAGCGTCCATGCGGCAGGCGGGGCCATGCGGGCGCGGCGGCGTTGCAACAGCCAGCGGCTTTCGTCGCCTGTGTGACGGGGGGCCATGTGCCAGCGGGTTTCGATGCCTTGCGCCCCCCCATCCCCCGGAGTCAGCAACAGGGGCAGGATTTTGATCTTGCCCATGTCCGCCCCCGTTTCAGCCGCAAGGTGCAGGCGGCGGATCGGGGTCAGGGGCGGGGGGGCATCACATTCCGCAATCACAAGCGGGATACAGCCCGCACGCAGGGATTCTTCCATACACCACAAGATGTCTTCGGCCCGTCCGGGGCGCACAAAGGTCAGGCGGCCCGGATCAATGAACCGCAAAATGCCCTGCGGGTTCAGCCCGTCCGGATGCCACCGGGGCTTTATCCACAGAACCGGCGTATCCGTGGCGCTGGCGATCATCAGGGCCAGCGTGCGCCGCGCAGGGCCACACAATTCATGGGCGCGGTTATAGGGCAGGGTGATGTCCGCCGCGATTTGATGGGCGGTTTCGGTTTTATGGGGGCGTCGGGACAAGGTGCTCATGAAGGGAGATTACCGTGTTCTCTTTTTGTTCTCAAGATATTTTTGCGGTTTTCGCCGTTGACAGCAGGGGAAATCCGCCCATGTTCCGCGTAACTTCAATAGACCGACAGGACAGCAGCCTATGCGCTATCGCCAGCTTAGCACCACCGACCTTAAAATCAGCGAACTTGCCCTAGGGTCGATGACATGGGGCACCCAAAATACCGAGGCCGAAGGCCATGCCCAAATCGACCGCGCGCTGGAGCGGGGCGTTAATATCATCGACACCGCTGAAATGTATCCAACCAATCCACTGTCCAAAGAAACCCAAGGCGATACGGAACGGGTGATCGGCAGTTGGAACGCTCAAAACAAGGCGCGGCGCGGGGATTACGTCCTGGCCACCAAAGTTTCGGGCAGCGGCTATAAAAACGTGCGCGACGGGGCGCCGATCAGCCGTGAAACGATCCACACGGCGCTGAACGCCTCGTTACAATCCTTGCAGACGGATTACGTGGATATTTACCAGCTACACTGGCCCAATCGCGGGTCGTATATGTTCCGCCAGAACTGGACCTATGACCCGACAGGACAGGACACAGCCGAGGTGGACCGCCATATGGCAGAGGTTCTGGAAACCGTCGGTGAATTGGTAAAAGCGGGTAAAATCAGGCACTTTGGCCTGTCTAACGAAAGTGCTTGGGGCTGTGCGCGCTGGGTGCGGATGGCCGATGACATGGGGCTGCCGCGGGTGGTATCCGTGCAGAACGAATATTCGTTGATGTGCCGCATGTTTGATACGGATATGGCGGAAATGGCCCATCATGAAAAGGTGGATCTGCTGTCGTTCTCGCCGCTAGCAGCGGGCTTGCTAAGCGGGAAATATCAGGGCGATGTAACGCCGGAAAAATCGCGGCGCAGCTATGTGAAAGACCTTGGCGGGCGAATGACACCGCGCACGCTGCCGATTGTGGCCGAATATCTGGGGGTGGCAAAAAAACACGGGCTGAACCCTGTGCACATGGCGCTGGCATGGTGCCGCACGCGGCCCTTTATGGGCACAGCGATCTTTGGGGCAACCACAATGGACCAGCTTGATCTGGCACTGGGATCGGTGGAGGTAGAACTGTCAGACGAAGTGCTGGCCGATCTGAACACCGTCCACAAAGCCAATCCGATGCCCTATTAATCAGCCAATTACGCTTAAGAAGGCGGCTTACAGGTTAAGCCGTCTTTTTGCCACGCCACAGGATGAACAGGCCCGACAGCACGATCAGGCCGGAGCCGAGGATCATTGACGAACTCAGGCTCTCGCCAAAGACCAGAACGCCGAGGCCGATGCCAAACAGCAGGCGGGTGTAGCGGAAGGGGGTGACGGCGGACACATCGCCGGTGCGCATGGCCTTCATCAGGCAGGAATAGGCGCCTGCACCTGCCAAAGCGGCGGCGGTCATGCTGAGGGTGGCAGGGGTGTCGGGCCAGACAAAGGCTGCGCCTTCCCATATGGCAAAGGCGATACCTGCGACCACAACTGACAGAAATCCGTAGAGCCCCAACAGCGATGTGCTAAGCGTTGCGGGCGCTGCGCGGCTGGCCAGATCGCGCCCCGCAAAGCCCAGCATCCCGATGATTGCGAGGATCGACAGCAGGGAAAAGCTTTCAGCGCCCGGGCGGATCAGGATAATCACGCCGAACAGGCCGACAAAAATGGCAGTCCAGCGCCGCCAGCCCACGGCTTCGCCAAACACCAGCGCCGCGCCTGCGACCACCACCAATGGGGTGGCCTGCAGGATCACCGTGGCAGCAGACAGCGGGGTCAGGGTGATGGCCAGTACATAGAACAGGCGGCCCATGATTTCAAAGCCGACGCGGATGCGCATGGGGCGGGAAATCACGTCTTTGGTGTAAAGTGGCTCTCCTCGCACAAGAGAGATCGCGGCGAAAATCACCGCGCCGCCAAGCCCGAAAAGGATCAGGATTTCGCCCACGGGCAGGCTGGCCCCTGCGGCTTTCAGTAAGGAATCCTCTACCGCAAAAATCGCCATGGCAGCCACCATGAACAGGCCCCCGATCAGGTTGGCCGAGTGGCCTTGAGCGCGTGATGTCATGGGGTTTCCAGTGTTCTTAGGGGCTTGGATCTGGGTTCGGGTGCAAAAACGCACCCTTGCAATCGGGCTGTTCCTGACGGGATTGGGCGGGCTTGTCAATTGGGGGCAGGGCGTGGCTAGGGCGCGCGCAAACCACTGGGCGCGGCCCCGAAGGTTTCCTTGAACGCCCGCGAAAACGCCGCGAGAGAGTTGAAACCGCAGCGCACGGCGATGTCTTGCAGGGGGGCGCGGGTGTCGATGACCATGCGGTGGGATTCCGCCAGCCGCAAAGCCCGAAAGGTTTTGCCGGGGCTGGTGCCCAGTTCAGCAGCGAACAGCATTTCAAGGCGGCGCACCGACAGGCCGCAATGGCGGGCGATGGCGGCGGTGGGGATCGGGTCCTCGATATGCTGTTCCATCAGTTGCAAGGCACGTGCCACGGGGGGCGAGCGGCGTTTCAGGCGGGATACCGTCACCAGCGATTGCGGGTCCGATCCCGCGTGAACCGGATCATACAGAAAGGTCCGCATGACGCTTTCGGCCAGTGACCGGCCGTGGTGGGTCTGGATCAGATGCAGCATCATGTCGATGCAGGGACTTGCCCCGCCTGTAGTGATGAACTTGCCCGATTGCACAAAACGGTCGCGCACCACTTCGGTTTCGGGAAAGTCCCGTTCCAGTTTTTCCAAGTCTTCCCAGTGGGTTGTGGCGCGGTGTCCGTGAAGCACGCCGCAGCGGGCCAGCACTTCGCCGCCGCCGTCAATGGCGCAGACA
Organism: Amylibacter sp.; assembly: GCA_034670045.1. GTDB lineage: Bacteria > Pseudomonadota > Alphaproteobacteria > Rhodobacterales > Rhodobacteraceae > Amylibacter. The sequence continues at coordinate 74,840 of JAXMOF010000011.1, forward strand.
AGCGGTGTTTGATGGATGGCGGCCAGCAATCTGCGGCGGTTGTCTCGGGTGGTGTGTGCCGCAATATCAAACCCCGCGATAATGGCGAGCATGTGGGCTGGCGGCAGATCAGCGGCAGGGTTCGCGGGCAGGTCTACGCCTGTTGTCAGGCGCACGGGGGCGTCGGTCAGGGTGGCGATGTCCCATGTGTAAACCTCGGCCCCGGCGGCGCGGTTTGCGGCGCGTAACGGGTCCAGCACTGCGGCAAGGCAGAGCATATTGCTGTGGGGCATGACCAGAGCGCGGGTGTGAAACGGGCGCAGGGGCGCGCGTGAATTCTGGCCAAAGCTGTTGTGTTTTGCGGGCGGAATTTTTGCGGTATTCATCAAATATGCTTCGTAAACTGTAAAGCGCGACCCTGCAAGGGGCGGCACACTGGCCCCAACACACGAATTTGGGAGCAGATCATGCCTTTGGAAATGAACACCGACGTCTTTATCACTTGTGCCGTGACAGGGGGCGGGGGCACGCAGGACCGCAGCCCCCATGTGCCCCGCTCCCCTGAACAAATCGCCAACAGTGCGATTGCGGCGGCCAAAGCGGGCGCGGCGGTGGTGCATTGCCACGTGCGCGACCCTGAAACCGGTGCGCCGCGCCGAGACGGGCATCTGTACCGCGAAGTGACCGAACGGATTCGCGCTGCTGACGTGGATGTGGTGTTGAACCTGACCGCAGGCATGGGCGGGGACATTGTCTTTGGCGATGTGGAAAACCCCATGGACCTAAGCAAGACAGGCACCGACATGGCTGGCGCGACGGAACGCATGGCCCATGTGCTGGACTGTCGCCCCGAAATCTGCACGCTTGATTGTGGCACCATGAATTTTGCCGAAGCCGACTATGTGATGACCAATACGCCGGGCATGTTGCGCGCCATGGGGCAGATGATGACGGATTGCGGTGTGAAGCCTGAAATCGAGGCGTTTGACACGGGGCATCTCTGGTTTGCCAAACAACTGGTAAAAGAGGGTGTTCTGGACAGCCCTGCCTTGGTGCAGCTTTGCATGGGGGTGCCTTGGGGGGCGCCGGACGATCTGAATACCTTTATGGCGATGGTAAACAATGTGCCCGAGGACTGGAACTGGTCCGCCTTTGCGCTGGGCCGTCATCAACAGCCTTTTGTGGCGGCTGCGGTACTGGCAGGGGGCAATGTTCGCGTAGGTCTAGAGGACAACCTGATGCTGGGGCGCGGTAACCTTGCCACCAATGAAATGCTGGTGGAAAACGCCGTTGGCATCATTGAACGTATGGGGGCCAAGGTCATGGGGCCTGAAGCCGTGCGCGAAAAACTGGGCCTGACCAAACGCGCGCCGGTTTAAGTGATCATGTGGCGTGGGGGTGCAGTCTTGGCCGTGCTGGTTGGTGTTCTGACCGCCTGCGGTCCTGCGCCGTCAGGGGATCATGGCCCGATCCGCGATCCGAAGGTGCTGATGTCCGCCACCTCGCGCTATGATGCGGCGCGGTTTGCGGGGCAATGGGTGACGCGGGCGGATTTTGCGGGGGACTGGCGGGTTGCGGGGTTTGACTTTACCCCGCCAAAGGCTGCGCAAGCGGGTGTCTGGCGGGAACAGGCTGCGGCTGGCGGCCCTGCGCGGGTTGCACAGGTGACACCGGATCAGCCCGCCGTGTTCACGCTGCACTATGGTGGACTGTCCCGACAAAGCCGCCAGATGGTGGTTCTCTGGGTGGATGAGGGTTTTCGCACGGCGGTTCTATCCACGCGGGACGGAAGCTATGCGTTGATTGCGGATCGCAAGGCAACAGGGGGCGCGGATCGGGTGATCGCCGCCCGTCAAATGCTGGAACACAACGGTTTTGATGCGACGCAATTGCGCGGAGCGCTGGAATGATCGGCCTGCTGCGATATATGGGGGTAAACGAAACCCTATTAACCTTTGAGGTCCGATCATGAAACCTTTTGCCCTAATCTGTTGTGGTGTTCTGCTGGCGGCTTGTGCGCCGCCAAGCGGGCAGAAAAGCAACCACCAGAACCTGAATTTCAAAGAATGTAAGCAGATCGCGGATGACGTGTTCAACGCGGGCAAGCTTAGCAACAACCTGTGTCCAGGGTATATGCCTACGGGTGAACCGATCGAGCTTCCCTAGCGGATCGGTGTGGGCACGGGCGAAGAACGACTAATTTTCAACTGTGTAGGTAAGATATGACGAAAATAGCAGCGATTGTGGGTGGCGGTGTAATTGGCGGGGCTTGGGCTGCGCGGTTCCTGCTGAACGGTTGGGATGTGCGGGTGTTTGACCCTGATCCCGAAGCCGAGCGCAAGATTGGCGAAGTTCTGGCCAATGCGCGCCGCGCGCTGCCAAGCCTGTCGGATTTCACCATGCCGCCCGAGGGGGCGATCAGCTTTCACGGGACCATTGCAGAAGCTGTTGCCGGGGCTGAATATATTCAGGAAAGCGTTCCCGAACGCATGGATATCAAGCACCAGACCTTTACCGCGATCACCGGGGCCTGTTCCAAGACCGCTATCATCGGGTCGTCTACGTCCAGCTTTACGCCGACGGAATTGTCCAGCCAGCAGGTGGACAAAAGCCGGATCATGGTCTGCCATCCCTTCAACCCCGTCTATCTGCTGCCGTTGGTCGAAGTTGTTGGCGGCACCACCGCATCGCCCGAGGCGGTTGAATCCTGCATGGACATCCTGACAGGTATCGGGATGAAGCCGTTGAAGATCGAAAAGGAAATCCTGGGCCATATTGCCGATCGCTTGTTGGAAAGCGTCTGGCGCGAAGGGCTTTGGCTGGTCAATGACGGCGTCTGCACCACCGAGGTTCTGGACGATGCGATCCGCTACGGCTTTGGCCTGCGCTGGGCGCAGATGGGGCTGTTTGAAACCTACCGCATTGCGGGCGGCGAGGCGGGTATGCGCCACTTTATCGGGCAGTTCGGTCCGACAATGGATTGGCCGCTGTCGCACCTGATGGATGTGCCTGACCTGAACGACGCGCTGGTGGACAAGATTGCGGATCAATCCGATGCGCAATCCGGCATGTATTCGATCCGCGAGCTGGAACGAATTCGCGACACCAATCTGGTGGGGATGATGCGGGCGCTGAAGGCCCAAAACTGGGGCGCGGGCGCGGTTCTGGCCAATTACGACGCTGGTAAAAAAGCCGAGCAGGGCGCGCCCGATCTGTCAGGGCTGGTGCGCACAGTGGCACGGACGGTGCCGCTCGACTGGCTGGATTACAACGGTCATATGAACGAGGCGCGATATTTGCAGGCCTTTGGCGATGCGACCGACCGGATGATGGAAATCGTCGGTTGTGACGCGGAATATATCGCTTCGGGTGGCAGCTATTTCACCGCCGAGACCCATATCCGCCATATAGACGAGGTCAGTGCAGGGGCTGAAATCACTGTGGATACACAGGTGGTTCTGGGGGCTGGCAAGAAGATGCATTTGTTCCACTTCATGCGTGCCAGTGACGGGCGTTTGTTGGCCACGGGCGAACATATGTTGATCCATGTGTCGCTGGAAACCCGCAAAGCCGCGCCGCCTTCGGCCCATATTGAAGAAAAGCTGGTGGCGATTGCCAAAGCCCATGAAGCCTTGCCTGTGCCAGAGGGTATGGGTCGCTTTGTCGGGCAGGGGCGCTAGGTGTTGGTCATTTAGAGTGTCGAGCATCAAGTAGAGTATCGAACCTCGGGGGATTTCACATCCCCCGAACCCCCGGTGGGATATTTATAGAAAATGGAAACGGGTGTGGATTTGGTGGCTGGGCTTCCTTTTAAGGTAACAGAAGAAGCGGATTTGCGGATTCCGTTAAGCGATGGCATTACTCTGTCCGCGCGGGTCTGGCGGCCTGTGGGGGCGGGGGCTGTGCCCGTCGTGCTGGAGTATCTGCCGTATCGCAAACGGGACGGAACAGCGGCGCGGGATGCGCTGACCCATCCCTATCTGGCGGGGCATGGTTATGTCTGTGTGCGGGTGGATATGCGCGGCTGCGGGGACAGTGACGGGCTGTTTCAGGATGAATACTCCCCACAAGAGCTGGCAGACGGGGTCGAGGTAGTGAACTGGCTGGCGGCACAGGACTGGTGCTCGGGTGCGGTCGGGATGATGGGGATTTCCTGGGGCGGTTTCAACGGTTTGCAGATCGCAGCCCTTGCGCCGGAGCCGTTGAAGGCTGTGGTGACTATTTGTTCTTCAACAGACCGGTTTGCCGATGACATCCACTATAAAGGCGGGGTGATGCTGGGGGAAAACCCGGGCTGGGCGGCAACGGCTTTGTCGTGGTTTTCAGTTCCGCCTGACCCTGCACTGGTGGGCGATGCTTGGCGAGATATCTGGCTGGAACGGCTGGAAAACACGCCGTTTCTGGCCGAGCGCTGGGTGCGCGAACAGGTACGCTCTGCCTATTGGCAACACGGGTCGGTCTGTGAGGATTTCAGCGCGATCAAGGCGGCGGTTTTGACCGTGGGCGGCTGGCATGACGGCTATCGCAACACCATGGGGATATTGCTGAATAATCTGACAGCGCCCGTCAAAGGCATTGCGGGGCCATGGAACCACAAATATCCGCATATCGGTTCGCCCGGTCCGCAGATCGACTTTCTGGGCGAGATGCTGCGCTGGTGGGATCACTGGTTGAAAGGCATTGATCGCGGTGTGGCGGAAGATCCAGCCTACCGCGTCTATGTGATGGACAGTGTGGCGCCAGAGACATCCTTTACCCATCGCTCCGGTCGCTGGATCGGGTTGGATCAGCCGCGGGGGGCGGATGTTTTGACGTTTCATCTGAACGGCACGGCACTGGCGCAGGAGGCTGGGAATGTGGCGCGTTCAGTGCTTACCGATGTGGCCTGCGGGCAAGCCACGGGAGAGTATTTTCCCTTTGGTTTCGGTCCGGGGGAATTGCCCGACGACCAGACTGCGGATGATGGGCTAAGCCTGTGTTTTGACAGCGAACCTGTAGCAGCCGGGGTGGATATTATCGGGCAGGCGCGGTTGGGGTTGCGTCTGGCCAGTGACCAGCCGCAGGCGCAAGTTGCGGTGCGGCTGAACGATCTGCGCCCCGATGGCAGTTCCGCTTTGATTGCCCATGGTTTTTTGAACCTGCGACAGCGCAGTGGCGCGGCGCAGATGGTGGATATGCCTGTGGGCGAAGCCGTGGAGGTCGAGGTTCTGCTGGATCAGGCCGCCTATCACCTGCCAGCAGGCCACCGCTTGCGGATCGCGCTGTCGCCGTCCTATTTCCCCTTTGTCTGGCCTGAACCGACGCCTGTGACGTTGACGGTGACAGGGGGGCAACTGGACCTGCCGCTTTTGTCAGGGCAGGGTGTTGCGGTGTCATTTGACGGGCCAAAAGGGGCTGAGCCGTTGGAATTCATCCGCCACAGCCCGCGTTTGGAAACCAAAGACATCCAGGATGCGGACGGTCACATCGAAATGGTGGTGATCGGTGATGACGGGCTGGTTGAGAACCCTGAAACGGGGCTTGTCACCAGTCAAAAGGTGCATGAGGTGTTTTCCATTGCCCGTGGAAACCCCGGCTCGGCCCAAGCCAGTTTCGCATGGGAGCGGACCATGGGGCGGGGGGACTGGCAGGTCTCGACCCAATCTTCGGTTTGTTTGAAAACGGATGGCGCGGATTTTGTGATCGACGCAGACCTGACGGCGCAAGAGCAGGGGCAGGTTGTGTTTGAACGCAAATGGACAGCACGGGTGCCGCGACTTTGACACCCTGCAACACCAATCGGCCGCGCGCAAATGCGCAGGCTGTGAAAGAAACCGGCGAAAGCCGATCGGCGGGTCGGGGCGGGGCAGGGCTGTGAACACAACTTCCCAGCGAAGCCTGCTGCTGAACTGTTGCGTGAGTCTTTTTGTCGTTTTACGCGCGTAAAAGGTCGGAGCGGGCTTGGTTAGGGGGCAATCTCGTGCAAAAGTGAGCGGGAGCAAGGAGATGCGTAAGGAAAAGCTTGCCTAAGGGGGGTGATCCGCAGCACGCTCTATGTAATAAGACATAATAACAAGAATCTGTACATCTAGGGAGAAATGATGATGAACGACGAACTGAAGCATCTGGCAAAACGTGTGGCACAGAAAACAGTATCGCGGCGTGATTTTATTGGTCGGGCGGGTGCGCTGGGCGTGTCTGCTGTGGCTGCAAACACATTGTTGGCAGAAGCTGTTCACGCGGCTGGCCCGAATAAGGGCGGCCATTTGGTACAGGGCATGGGCGGGGGCGAAAGCACCAACACGCTTGATCCGGCACTGACCGCATCCCAGGTTCCGTTCGGCAATCTGCGTCACTTTGGTGAAACGCTGGTGGGTGTTTCGGAAACGGGCGAGTTGACACCGCGTCTGTCCGAAAACATCGAAGCCAGTGCAGATGCCAAAACATGGACATTCAAAATCCGCAGTGGTGTTGAATTCCACAACGGCAAAACGCTGGACGCCAATGACGTGATGCGCACAATGGAGCGTCACTCTAACGAAGAATCCAAATCCGGTGCGCTGGGCATCATGAAGGGTATCGAATCCATGAAAGTGGACGGCGATAACTTTGCCATCACATTGACCAGCCCGAATGCGGATTTGCCGTATCTGCTGGCGGATTACCACCTTGTGATCCAGCCAGATGGCGGGTTTGAAAATCCGGCAGACGGTGTTGGCACGGGTCCTTATGTTCTGGATGTGGATGAACCGGGCGTGCGTCACGTGTTCAAAAAGAACCCGAACTACTGGGGCGGGGATGTTGTGAACTACGACAGTTCAGAAATCCTTGTGATCAATGATGCAACCGCACGGACTGCAGCGCTGCAATCCGGTCAGGTTCACCTGATCAACAAGGTTGAACCCAAAGTGGCCAAGCTGATTGACCGCGCACCGGGTGTTTCGATCCAGAACGTTGCAGGCCGTGGGCATTATGTGTTTATCATGCATTGCGACACAGCACCGTTTGACAACAACGAGCTGCGTATGGCTTTGAAATACGCCATCAACCGTGAAGAAATGGTTGATAAAATCCTACGCGGCTATGGTACAATCGGGAACGATATGCCGATCAATGCGGCTTATCCTTTGTTTGATGCTTCAATTCCACAGCGTACCCATGACATCGCCAAAGCCAAAGAGCATTACGCGGCCTCCGGTCACGATGGTTCTCCGATTGTGCTGCGGGTTGCTGATGGTGCCTTCCCGGGTGCTGTTGATGCGGGCGCGTTGTTCCAGGAAAGCGCGCGCGCTGCGGGCATTCCGCTGGAAATCAAACGCGAGCCGAACGACGGCTACTGGTCCGAAGTCTGGAACAAACAGCCGTTCTGTGCGTCCTATTGGGGCGGGCGTCCGGTTCAGGACCAGATGTATTCGACAGCCTATCTGTCCACCGCTGACTGGAATGACACACGCTTCAAAAATCCAAAGTTCGACGAATTGCTGAATCAGGCAAAAGCCGAACTGGATGGTGCCAAGCGTAAGGCGATCTACAGCGAAATGGGCTATATGGTCCGTGACACGGGCGGTCTGATCCTGCCGATGTTCAACGATTTTGTTGACGCGGTTAGCGATAAGGTTGCAGGCTATGTGCTTGATCCGAATGCCGAATTGTCCAACGGCTTTGCGCCTGTGCGCACGTGGTTTGCGTAAGCTGGTCTTGAGCATATCATGCACCCAATTTTAAAATTGTTGGTTCAGCGCATTGCGCTGAGCCTGCTTTTGCTTCTCGCTGCATCCGCGATGATCTTCATCGGCACCCAAATTTTGCCTGGTGATGTGGCTCAATCCATTCTTGGTCAATCTGCAACCCCCGAGGCCCTGGCGAATTTGCGCACAGAGCTGGGGTTGAACGATCCTCCCGTCACGCGCTATTTCAACTGGCTGTTTAGCGCGATGCAGGGGGATCTGGGTACGGCGCTGACCAACGGCAGGGATATTGCCGAAAGTCTGGGCGCGCGTTTGAAAAACACCATGTTTCTGGCCTTTTGGGCCGCGGTGATTTCGGTGCCTTTGGCGATCTTTTTGGGCCTTTTGGCGGTACGCTACCAGAACCGCTGGCCTGACAAGCTGATCTCGGCGGTGACGCTGACTTCGATTTCCATCCCGGAATTCCTGATCGGCTATGTGTTGATGTATTTCATCTCGGTCAAAATGGGGTGGTTTACCTCGGTCTCGACGATATACGATTCAATGACGTTGTGGGAAAAACTGAACGCGATTGCGCTGCCGGTAACGGTTCTGACGCTGGTTGTTCTGGCGCATATGATGCGGATGACGCGGGCGGCGATCCTGAACGTGATGCAATCCGCTTACATTGAAACGGCCGAACTTAAAGGCCTGTCCATGTTCGAAATCATCCGCAAACACGCCTTTCCAAACGCGATTGCGCCGATTGTGAATGTGGTGATGCTGAACCTCGCCTATCTGGTTGTTGGTGTCGTGGTGGTGGAAGTTGTCTTTGTCTATCCGGGCATGGGGCAATATCTGGTGGATCACGTGTCCAAACGGGATGTACCTGTGGTGCAGGCCTGTGGCCTGATCTTCGCCGCTGTTTACATCGGTTTGAACATGGTCGCGGATATCGTGTCTATTTTGGCGAACCCAAGACTGAGGCACCCGAAATGAGAATTCCAATCAGTGCAATGATCGGTCTGTTTTTCACCGGTCTCTATTTCTTTATCGCTATCTTTGCGCCGTGGCTGGCCCCTTACGGGCTGACCGAAGCTGTGGGCGATGTTTGGGAACCTGCCAGTTCAACTCATTGGTTGGGCACAGACAGTATTGGCCGTGATCTGCTGACGCGGATGATTTACGGCGGTCGCACCACCATCTGGATCGCCACGGCAGCGACGATCCTGTCCTTCACCACTGGTGCGGTTCTGGGTCTGTTGGCGGCGGTTATCGGCGGTTGGGTGGATCAGGTGCTGTCGCGTCTGGTTGATCTTTTGATGGCCATTCCCTCGTTGATTTTCGCCTTGGTTGTTCTGTCGGTTATGCCGGTCACAGTTACCGTACTGATCCTTGTGATGGGCCTTTTGGACAGCACACGGGTCTATCGGCTGGCCCGCGCGGTTGCGGTGGATATCAATGTGATGGATTACGTCGAAGCCGCAAAACTGCGCGGTGAAGGCCGCGTCTGGATCATCTTTCGTGAAATCCTGCCCAATGCGCTGTCACCTTTGGTGGCGGAAATGGGTCTGCGGTTTATCTTTATGGTGTTGTTTGTATCTACACTGTCGTTTCTGGGGCTGGGTGTTCAGCCGCCTGCGGCTGACTGGGGTGGCATTGTGAAGGAAAACAAAGAGGGGATCGTTTACGGTATCCCTGCAGCGCTTGTGCCAGCTATCGCAATTGCGACATTGGCTATTTCTGTGAACCTTGTGGCGGATTGGATCCTGAACCGAACCACCAGCTTGAAAGGGGGTCGCGGATGAGCGATGCAATGCTAAAGGTACGCGATCTGAAAATCGGCGCGACGGTCTATCCCCCCAGCGGGAAACCCCATGACATTGAAATCGTACACGGGATTTCCTTTGATCTGGAACGGGGCAAGGTGCTGGGGCTGATCGGGGAATCCGGTGCGGGTAAATCCACCATCGGCCTGTCTGCCATGGCCTATGGGCGCGGCGGTGTGAAAATCACCGGCGGTGAAGTCTGGGTCAACGGCACGGATATTCTGCAACAGGGCATCAAAGACCTGCGCAAACTGCGCGGGGCGACGGTGACTTATGTCAGCCAGTCGGCGGCGGCTTCCTTCAACCCTGCGAAAAAGATCATGGAGCAGGTGACAGAGGCGGCGATCTTGCAGGGGAAATTCTCGCGCAAGGAAGCCGAGGAACGCGCGGTTGCGCTGTTTGACAAGCTGGGCCTGCCCAACCCTGACAAGATCGGCAACCGCTATCCCCATCAGGTCTCGGGCGGGCAGTTGCAGCGTTGTATGACGGCGCTGGCGCTGTGCCCCGAACCCGATCTGGTGGTGTTTGACGAACCGACAACAGCGCTGGATGTGACCACGCAGATCGACGTTCTGATGGCGATCAAAGCTGCGATCCGGGATACTGGTGTGGCGGCTTTGTACATTACCCATGATCTGGCGGTTGTGGCGCAAGTGTCGGATGACATCATGGTGCTGCGCATGGGCGATATGGTGGAATACGGTCCGGTGGACCAGATCATCAACAATCCGCAGGAGGAGTATACCCAAGCGCTCGTCTCGGTGCGTTCGATCGATCACGAGGAAAAAACACCTACGTCCGAACCGGTTCTGACAGTCAATCAGATTACAGCGCGGTACAAGGGCACGAATTTTGATGTGCTGCGCAATATCAATGTGGACCTGCACGAAGGCCAGACGCTGGCTGTTGTGGGGGAGAGTGGCTCTGGCAAGTCTACTCTTGCTCGGGTGATCACGGGCCTGTTGCCCCCCAGCGACGGGCAGATCGAGTTTGCAGGGCGTACCCTTAGCCCCGCATTGCAGCAGCGCAGCAAGGAAGACCTGCGCGAATTGCAGATGATCTATCAGATGGCGGATACGGCGATGAACCCGCGCCAGACAGTGGGCACCATCATCGGCCGCCCGTTGGAGTTCTATTTCGGGATGCGCGGCGCGGAAAAGCGCAAGCGGATCGCGGAACTGCTGGAAGAGATCGAAATGGGCGACGGTTTCATTGACCGCTACCCTGCCGAACTGTCCGGTGGTCAGAAACAACGTGTCTGTATCGCGCGGGCTTTGGCTGCGAAACCCAAGTTGATCATCTGTGACGAGGTGACATCCGCGCTTGACCCGCTGGTGGCTGACGGGATTCTGAAACTGCTATTGAACCTGCAAAAAATCGAAAACGTGGCCTATCTGTTCATCACCCACGATCTGGCCACTGTGCGGGCGATCGCTGACAGTATCGCGGTGATGTATCAGGGCAAAGTGGTGCGCTACGGGTCGAAAACCGAAGTTCTGTCACCGCCGTTTGACGATTACACCGATCTGTTGCTGTCCTCGGTTCCAGAAATGAAACTGGGCTGGCTGGAAGAGGTGATCGCCCATCGCAAAATGGAAAGTGCAGGGAACTAAGCCTGTTGAATTCGGTAAAGAAACGGCCTGCGCTTGCATGATACGAGCGCAGGCCATTGTTATTTTGGGCTGAAATTACTCCGAAATAACCGTGAAAATCTCGCCTTTGTGCTTTGGGGTTTCCACTTCGTCCAGCAAGGCAACCGCGAAATCTTCGGCTGAAATGGCGCTGTTGCCCTGCGCATCGCTTAACAAGATACGCCCGCCGCTGCGATATGATCCTGTGCGTTCGCCCGGTGCAATGACGGATGGCGGGGCCAGAACGGTGAAATCCAGATCAGACGTGGCAAGCCGTTCATAAGCGGCGCGCATGGCTTTCGCCTCGTCTGAATAGGGTTCGGGAACCACATTTGCCACTGGGGTTCCGTCGGGCAGGTTCAACGATCCGGCGCCGCCCACCAGCACCAGTCGTTTGGTTCCGACAGACCCGATCAGCGCGTCAATATAGGCCAAAGCCTCGGCTGTTGTGTCTTCGGTCGAACGGGGGCTGACTGCGCCCACAACCAGATCAACCCCTTCAACGGCGTCTTTCAAGGCGGGTGTGTCAGCCAGATCAAGCGCCAGAGGGGTGACGTTGCTATCGTCATTGGCTGGGGCAGAGCGCGAAGCGGCAATGACTGAATGCTTGCGGGATATTGCCTCGGTCGTGATCCGCGATCCGATCATACCGGTTGCGCCGAGAAGCAGAATTTTCATTTTATTTCCTTCAAAAGTAAGTTACTGTTGGTAACTGCTTACGAAACGTAAGCGCCAAGCGGAATACGCACTTTGGTGTCTCATAGTTACCTGGAGGGAAGCACATGTGTGCGAAACGAGCACAGAATTACGACTGCCCCGTGCGCGATGTATTGGACCGTGTCGGGGATGCCTGGTCGGTTCTGGTGATCCTTGAACTGGCCAATGGCAACGCGCGGTTTAATGCGCTTAGTCGGGTGGTCGGCGGGATTTCCCCGCGCATGTTATCCGTAACCCTGCGCCATCTGGAACGGGACGGGCTGGTGGCGCGCACCGTGATCGACGTGAAGCCGCCACAGGTGGATTACGGGCTGACAGCGCTTGGGCATTCGCTTCATCAGGCGATCGGTGCTCTGTCCCACTGGGCAGAGCAGCACCAGCCTGCGATCCGTGAAAGCCGCGCTGCCTTTGACAGCGGGCAGGATGTTGCGGCCTAGTCGGGGCAAGTTTCGGGTTGCATTTTTGATCTGATCTGTGTTGCTGGCAGTGTCACACAGCACAAGGAACAGACCGATGAAAACCAAACTATTGCTGATAATTCTGGACGGGGTTCCTTGGCGCAACTGGGAACGGTTGTTTGGTAATCTGGAAGGCCATGTGGACGCAGGTAATGCGCAAAAATGGAAGATGCGTTCGGTTCTGCCGTCGATTTCTGCCAGTTGCTATGCCTCGATCCATACGGGTGTTGTGCCTGCGGAACATGGCTGCACGGGCAACGGTAACGTGTTCCGTCTGGACCATCCCGATGTGTTTGGTCAGGTGCGTAAGTCAGGAGGTGTGACAGGGGCAGTGGCCCATTCCTTCTGGTCGGAATTTTTCAACCGCGCGCCTTTTGATAACGTGCGCGATGTGGAATATGACGAACCTGACAACGAGACCATCAACCACGGCCGCTTTCATACCATGACGGGCTATGGCCGCGCCAACCAGATGACGCCTTGCGATCTGGACCTGTTCGGGACGCTGACCAATCTGTGCCTGCGGTTCGGGCTGGATTACGGGATGCTGCACACGTGCACGCTGGACAGTATGGGGCATCGGTATTTCCACGACAGCGAGGAAATGGACGGCGCGTGTTTTATCATGGATGAAATGCTGGCCCCGTTTATCCCCAAATGGCGCGCGGCAGGATACGAGGTGATCGTCACCGCCGATCACGGGCAGGACGAGCGGGGCCATCACGGCGGGCGTTCACCGCTACAACAGGAATTCGCGCTGTATTATTTCGGTGATGCCACGGGGCCGTCGGCGGATACGGTTCTGGATCAGGTGCAACTGGCACCAACCATCCTGTCACGGATGGGGGCGGAAATTCCCGATACGATGACGGCGAAACCCTTCCTGAAATAGGAAGGGTTAGGTTGCAGGCAGGGTCACAGACGGGGGCGGAAGGGTGCGATACCATTCAAACTCTTTCGGGAAAGCCTGTTCATATGTCTTGCGGTAGGCTTCGAAATCAATCGGCACTGGCGTTGGTTCAGACACGTTGAGTTCCGGCAGAACCAGTTCCGCGCCATAAATATTGCGCAGCAGGGTTTCAAACGCGCCGAGGTTTTCATACTTATAGATCATATCCACAGTGTCACCGCTGCGGGTGTCCGTGCAGAACAGATTGTCCAGAAACTCCATCGCCCAACCGCTTTTGCCAGTGATGAAATTATCCAGAAATGTGGGGAAATCCAGATGGCCCACATAGCGTGGGTCACCTTTTAACGTATCGCGGGCGCGAAATTTATACCAGCTTACGGCCTTGTCAAACGGTTCACGCACCACGGTAATGGTGGTGAACCCGTTGGTGCGCAGCGGGGCTTCCATGCGGCGGTAACGGGTATAGTCAATGTGTTTAAGCACCGGATTCCCGTTCATCCGCGCCATGCCTTTGACCTGTCCCAAAGCCCGTTCCATAGAGGTTGAGGCCACCTTTCGGTTGGACAGAAAGACCAGCTTGCGGGTGTAATCAATCATCATCGTGCAGATCCAGTCCGTTTGATCAGCTCAGGGCGATCTCTTCGCGTTTGACCGTGGGGGCCGTGGCGCCGAAGTCTGCACCATAGCCGTAACCCGCCCGTGTGGCAGCCGCAATTATGCCCGGTGCAAAGCAATCCCCGATGCGCGTGACGGTTTGCAGCCCGGCGTCCTGCCATTCGGCTTTGCGGGCCTGAAGCGCGTGCCACAGATCGTCTTTTGGCAAGCGGGACGTGACAGGGACCAGTGCGGCGCAGGCGTGAGATTCTGTCAGGCCTGAATAAATGCAGGCAAGGCTGATTTCATCTGCTGTCAGCCCGTGAAGCTTTTTCAAAGCCCTGATTTTGATGCCTTTTTCGATCAGGCGGCACTGGATACGCTCTTGTTCCAATGTGTTGTCACTGTAAGGCGCGACAATTGCGGCAGGGGTGACGAACACCACCTTTCGGCCTGTATTGGCGATCTGTTCTGCCAAGACGCTGGCAAGGTAAAAGCAGTCATCGTCGAATACCACAACGGGGCCATCTGGCAGGGCATCGGCACCGTTCTGCATCAGGGTATCCGGCGACACGACATTTGGCGCGTCAAGGAAAGGCAGGGGATGGCGGTGGGTGCGGCCAAACCCGTCCGTGCGCCACATAGACCCTGTGGCCAGCGCCACATTCGGGATGCCATAGGACAGGATATCATCCACAGACAGCGGGCTTTGGGCGTAAAGTTCCGCATTGGGGCGGGGCTGTAACTGGCCCAGCCGCCAGTCGCGCACGCGGGCCCATTCCGCAAGGCCAGGCAGTTGGCTTTCAAGGGTGACGCGCCCGCCAAAACTGTCGCGGGCCTCTGCCAGCGTGATGTCCGCGCCACGGGCGGCGAGAGTGCGGGCGGCCTCTAACCCTGCCGGGCCGGACCCGACGATCAGATGGGGTGCGGGTTTTTCCATCGGGTGCAGGATTTCGGGATGCCAGTCACGGCGCCATTCCTCGCCCACGGTGGGGTTTTGGGTGCAGCGCATGGGCACGCAGGTGTTGTCACCCGCGGTGCAGATGTTACAGCCGATACATTCGCGGATGTCGTCGATGCGCCCTTCGTTGATTTTATTGGGCAAATGCGGATCCGCGATAGACGGCCGCGCCGCGCCGATCAGGTCCAGATGGCCCGATTTGATCAGCCGCTCCAT
>JAXMOF010000012.1:0-84176 GCA_034670045.1 Amylibacter sp.
CTGACGGATTCATCAGCCCGCATCGGGATTGAAGGCGTGGATGAGGATGCCGACGGGCATTTCCTGTCCATGAAGGAATTCAACTGGCGTCCCGTTCTGGGCAATGGCCGGGCTGGCAAAAAAGCCAGTAAACCCGGTGATTTGTTATCCGTTGGTGATGTGATCCACGTGCGTGCGATCACCAAAGACGCCGACGGATCGTTCGTGCGCTGGAGCCTGCGTCAAATCCCGCGCATTCAGGGCGGATTTATGGCGATGGACACCAACACGGGCCGTGTTTTGGCCATGCAGGGCGGATTTTCCTATCAGGCGTCGGTGTTCAACCGCGCAACACAAGCCACCCGCCAGCCCGGGTCTTCGTTCAAACCGTTTGTCTATGCCTCGGCTTTGGACAGTGGCTATAGCCCTTCTACCATCATCATCGACGCCCCGATCGAAGTGCAAACCCCCCAAGGTCTGTGGCGCCCTAAAAACGCATCGAATAAATTCTACGGTCCGGCCCCGCTGCGGGTTGGCATTGAACGGTCCCGTAACCTGATGACCATCCGGCTGGCGCAGGATGTGGGTATGAATGTGGTCGCGGATTACGCCGAACGTTTTGGTGTTTACGACGACATGGGCGAATTCCTTGCCAATGCACTGGGGTCTCAGGAAACCACGCTGTTCAAAATGGTGGCAGCCTACGCCATGTTCGCCAACGGCGGCGAGCGGGTGGAACCCACGTTGGTGGACCGTGTGCAGGACCGCTGGGGCAAAACCATCTACCGTCACGACAAACGTATTTGCGAAGGATGCAAGCTGGCCTCGCTTGAGCCGGGTGTTTCGCCGCGGATCACATCGGATCGGGAACGGGTGATGGATGCTGTGACGGCCTATCAGCTCACTTCTATGATGCGCGGCGTTGTGGAACGGGGCACCGCCAGCGGGACCGTCAAACTGGGCGTGCCTGTGGCGGGTAAAACCGGTACCACAAACGATGCCAAAGATGTGTGGTTCATCGGCTTTACCCCCAATATCGTGGCTGGCTGCTACATGGGGTATGACCGTCCCCGTGCGCTGGGGCGGGGGGCCTCGGGCGGGGGAATGTGCGGGCCTGTGTTCAACAGCTTTATGAAAAAGGCGATCAAGCTTTACGGTTCCTCCGATTTCGAAGTGCCGCCGAACACCCGTTTTATCAAGTTCGACCGTTTTTCAGGGGCGCGTCTGTCTCCGGATGCGACTGGGCCGAATGTGGTCGCCGAACTGTTCCGCATGGGCGAAGAGCCTGAATACGGTGTGTTCAGCATCATCGACGGCGGCTTTGCCATGGGCGAAGACCTGCAACTTTATGGTCGCGATGAAGGGGGCAACGACACGGTTGTCACCACGTCGACTGGCGAAAAGAAAGTGATCCCCAAGAAAGCAACCTTCGGGTCGCTGTCTTCTGGTGGATTGTACTAAAGAGCGGGGGCACAGGTGCCGACAGCCACCTGTGCCCGCCTGCTGCACACCTGAGAATCCTTGAATTCAACCCCGTGATACCCAATTATACGCTCAGGCATTTGTGCCTGATCACCTATTGAGGAGAAACTGATGGGACTTTGGAATTTTGTAAAATCGGCTGGCAAATCGGTATTTGGTGCTGCCGAAGCAGCCCCGGCAGAAGATGCATTGTTGAAAGAAATTAAAGATCTGGGACTGGATGCCTCGGGTCTGGACATCAAGGTGGACGGCGACAAGGTTTCTGTCGGCGGCACGGCTGTCAGTCAGGAAATGAAAGAAAAGGTCATTCTGGCGGTGGGCAACGTCGAAGGCGTGGCCGCTGTGGATGACAGCGCAGGTGGTGCTGATCCGGTGTTCCATACCGTTGAAAAAGGCGACAGTTTGTGGGCTATTTCCAAAAAAACGCTGGGGGATGGCAATCGGTACAACGAAATTTTCGAAGCCAACAAACCCATGTTGACCGACCCGGACAAGATTTACCCGGGCCAGGTGCTGCGCATTCCTGTCGCGTAACGCCTGAAACCCGACAGAGGTCAAAGTGGCCCCGTGTGCGGCGACTTATCCGAAAACCCCGCCGGTTCCGGTGGGGTTTTTTCGTGCGGGACAGCGGGGCTTGGCTTTGGCGGGTGAACTTGTGGTATTTTCCCTTTGGTAAGGCTTGCCCTAACGGAATTTTGACCCCATGCTGTAAGCCGAAAATACTGGCGGTCCAACGCCTTTCTGGGAGGAAAAATATATGGCCATCTTACGTGATCTGGCGTCCGTCGTTGCGATCGAATCCGAAATGCCGGTCGAAGACCGCTGGACCGCGAAAACCGTGTACCAGCGTCTGGAACAGACCTGTGAAAGCCAAGGCAACCGCCCTGCCGTCAGCTTTCAGTTGCTGTCCGGTCCGACAGACCACAACATCACGCTGACATGGAATGAAACCAAACACAGGGTGACACAGGCCGCGAACCTGTTCCGTTCGCTTGGGGTAGGGCCGACCGATGTTGTGGCCTATCTGCTGCCCACAACCCATGAAACGGCCATTACCATGATGGCGGGGATGACGGCCGGGATCGTAGCGCCGATCAACCCGACGCTGAAGCCTGATCAGATCGCGGCCCTGCTGCGTGAAACAGGGGCTAAGGTGCTGGTGACGCTAAAGGCTTTCCCGAAAACCGAAGTGGCCCAACTGGCGGCGCAGGCTGTGGCGCAGGCCCCGAATGTCACCACTGTAATCGAAGTTGATCTGCTGGCCCATCTGACGGGTCTTAAGAAATTCATCGTGCCGCTGGTGCGCCCCAAAGTGGATGTGAAGCACAGCGCGAAAGTGATTGAATTCAATTCTGCACTGGCAGGGCAGTCCGGTGACAAGCTGACCTTTGACGAGGATATGAACGATCCCTTCTGCGCCTATTTCCACACTGGCGGCACCACGGGCATGCCGAAAATAGCACAGCACCGGCATTCGGGTATTCTGTACAACGGGATGCTTGGCAGCCTGATGCTGCTGAAAGAAACCGATGTGGTGATCTGTCCGCTGCCCATGTTCCACGTGATGGCGGCCCATGTGTTTTGGGCGGCGATGATCACCTCGGGGGCGCATATCGTCTTTCCGACCCCTGCGGGCTATCGCGGGGACGGGGTGTTTGATAATTTCTGGAAATTGGTGGAACGCTATAAAGCCACCTATATGGTCACGGTCCCGACCGCTGCCGCCGCGCTGATGCAGCGCCCTGTTGATGCGGATATTTCTACACTTGAGGGGGCCATGTGCGGTTCCTCGCCACTGCCTGTTGAATTGTTCAAACGGTTTCAGGATGTGACGGGCGTGGAAATCCTTGAAGGCTACGGCATGACCGAGGCCACCTGCCTTGTGTCGGGCAATCCCAAACACGGGGTTAAAAAAGTCGGCTCTGTCGGGCTGCGCTATCCCTACACCGACATCAAAATCCTGCATTGTGCCGAAGATGGCAGCGTCACCAAAGAATGCGGTGTTGATGAAGTGGGCGAGATTTGTGTGAACAATCCGGGCGTCATGGTGGGAGAGACCTATACCGATGCCACCAAAAACGTCGGCCTGTTTGCAGGCGGCACCCATCTGCGCACAGGCGATCTGGGGCGGTTTGATGCGGATGGCTATCTGTGGATCACAGGGCGCGCCAAGGACCTGATCATTCGGGGCGGCCACAACATCGACCCCGCCCTGATCGAAGAGGCTTTGGCAGGTCACAAGGATGTGGCCTTTGCGGGGGCAATCGGCCAGCCTGACGCCCATTCCGGAGAAATTCCCTGCGCCTATGTGGAACTTGTCGATGGGGCCACAGCCACCGTCTCCGATCTGATGGCCTATGCTACCGAGCATGTGCCCGAACGGGCCGCCCATCCGAAATACATCGAGATCATGGACGAGCTGCCAAAAACCGCAGTGGGTAAAATCTTTAAGCCCGACCTGCGGCGCAAGGCGATCACGCGGATTTATGATGCCGCCCTTGCAGAAGCAGGCGTTGGCGCATCTGTAGCGCAGGTTATCGAGGATAAGAAGCGCGGCTTGGTGGCCCAGTTGCAAAAAACGGATGGGTCTGTGACGGATGAAGCCGTGTCAGCGGTTCTTGGCGGGTTTATCAACCCTTGGGAATGGGCCTGATTATTGTCAGGTTCTGATGCTGGAAACGTTTAGGGGGGCTTTCGCCCCCCTTTTTTTTATGAGTATTTTTGGAACATTGAAGACTGTCAGGATTTGCCAGCAAAGCGGGCCTGCATGTCGTCGCGCGCATCATCGGTGATTTTTGCGAACATCACGTCAGGGACTGTGAAGGCATGGCCTGCGGGCAGGGCAGACAGGGCGCTGGCCACGTCTGTTGGCCAGTCGGGTGCCGCGTTCATGGCTGTTCGCATGGTGTCTGCGGCGTCAGGGATAAAGGGTTCTGACAACACGGCGTAAAACGGGATCAGGTTCAGGGCAAAGCGCACGGATGTGGCGGCGGCTTCGGGGTCTTCCTTGAATTTTGACCAGGGGGCGGCGTCTTGCAGGTATTCGTTGCCAAGGGTCCAGATCGCGCGCAGTTCATTTGCTGCTTTGCGGATTTCCATGGTTTCCATGAAGGTTTGATAGGCGCTCAGGCGGGTTTGCAGCGCGTCGATGACCGCTTGTTCGGCCGGACCATAGGCGGGGCCTTCGGGGACGGTTTCGCCGAATTTGGAGCGGGTGAATTTGGTAATGCGCGACACAAAATTGCCCAGCACATCGGCGAGGTCTTTGTTCACCGAGGTTTGGAAATTTTCCCAGGTGAATTCGGAATCCGAGGATTCAGGCACATGGGACAGCAGCCACCAGCGCCAGTAGTCAGAGGGCAGGATGGACAGGGCCTGGTCCATGAACACGCCGCGCCCTTTGGAGGTAGAGAATTGCCCGCCGTCATAGTTCAGGTAGTTGAAGGATTTGATGTAATCTACCAGTTTCCATGGCTCGCCTGATCCCATGATGGTGGCAGGGAAAGACAGGGTGTGGAAGGGCACGTTGTCTTTGCCCATGAACTGGACGTATTTCACATCCTCCGCGCCCTTGTCTGTGCGCCACCAGCGTTCCCAATCCGCGTCGGTTTTGCCGTTTGCATCGGCCCATTCGGCGGTGCCTGCGATATATTCGATCGGGGCGTCGAACCAGACGTAGAAAACCTTGCCTTCCATGCCCGGCCAATCTTCGGTTCCGCGTTTGACAGGGATGCCCCAATCCAGATCGCGGGTGATACCACGGTCACGCAAGCCCTCTCCGTCGTGCAGCCATTTCTTGGCGATGGATGTGGTCAACACAGGCCAGTCGGTCTTGCTGTCGATCCACTGGTCCAGTTGATCGCGCAGGGTGGACTGGCGCAGGTAGAGGTGTTTTGTTTCGCGCACTTCCAGATCGGTGGACCCCGAAATGGCAGAGCGCGGGTTGATCAGGTCGGTAGGGTCAAGCTGTTTGGTGCAGACTTCACACTGGTCGCCGCGCGCATCTTCTGATCCGCAGTTGGGGCAGGTGCCTTCGATATAGCGGTCGGGCAGGAAGCGTCCGTCGGTGTTGGAGTAGATCTGGGTTTCAATGATTTCTTCGATCAGGCCTGCATCGGCCAATCTGCCTGCAAAGTGCTGGGTCAGCTTGTGGTTGCGCTGGGAAGAGGACCGCCCGTAATGATCAAACGACAGGCGAAACCCTTCGGCCAGTTCGGACTGCACCGCGTGCATGTCTTTGCAGTATTCCTCGACCGGTTTGCCGGCTTTGGCGGCGGCCAGTTCGGCGGGCGTGCCGTGTTCGTCGGTGGCGCAGATGAACATCACCTCATTGCCCCGTGCGCGGTTGTAGCGTGCATAGAGATCGGCGGGCAGTTGGGAGCCGACCAGATTGCCGAGGTGTTTGATTCCGTTGATATAGGGAATGGCGGAGGTGATGAGGATACGGGCCATGGGGTGTGTGCCTTGGATGTAAGTGCGTCAGTTTTGGGGCTTGGGCTGGTGTAACCGAAGACAAAGCGCCAAGCCAGAGGGGAATCGCCAAGGGTGCCAGCCTGAGAGCAACAAAGGGGCGCTGCCCCTTAAACCCCGGGATATTTCCGGAAAATGGAGATCAGGCGGAGTGGACACCGTCTGCGAGTGTTTTCACGAAGGCGAGAACTGTGGAGGCGGGTTCGCCAGCGCCGATTTTTTCGACGATTGCCGAGCCAACCACAGCACCGTCTGCCACTGCGGCCATGTCACGGGCGGCGTCCGGGGTTGTGATGCCAAAGCCGATGCAAACCGGAATATCGGTGGATTGTTTGATGCGCGCGACCTCTGCCCCGACGGTTTGGGCATTGGCAGACCCTGACCCGGTGATGCCGTTGATTGCCACGTAATAGATAAAGCCGGATGTGTTTTGCAGCACTTTTGGCAGGCGTTTCGCATCTGTTGTGGGGGTGGCCAGACGGATGAAGTTCAGGCCTGCGGCATTGGCGGGCAGGCAAAGTTCGTCGTCTTCTTCGGGGGGCAGGTCAACCACGATCAAACCGTCGATGCCGGCTGCTTTGGCGTCGGCTACGAACTGATCGACACCGTGGTGATAAATCGGATTGTAATAGCCCATCAACACGATGGGTGTGGTGTCGTTGTCTTTGCGAAACTCGGTGGCCATTTGCAGGGTTTTCTTGAGCGTCATGCCCCCGTCAAGGGCGCGCTGGCCTGCCAGTTGGATGGTTGCGCCATCGGCCATCGGGTCGGTGAAGGGCACGCCCAGTTCGATGATGTCCACACCTGCGGCGGGCAGGCCTTTCATCACTTCGAGGGAGGCGTCGTAATGCGGATCACCGGCCATGATGTATGACACAAATGCGGATTTTCCGTCGGCTTTAAGTTCTGCGAATTTTGCGTCGATCCGTGACATGGGGCGGCCCTTTGTTAGTGTTGGTGTGGTTTGCGCCAATGGGGCGCGGAAATCAATGGGGGCGGCGCATTTTTGCAGGGCTTTGATGCGGTTTTATGCGGTTTTCCTTGACGTGCGGCGCTGGGGTGATAGGGCAGGCGCAACCGTAAAATTAGATGAAAAAGGCCTGGATCATGGGGTTTAAGACTGGAATCGTAGGGATGCCGAACGTGGGGAAATCCACGCTGTTTAACGCGCTGACAAAAACTGCTGCGGCGCAGGCGGCGAATTTTCCCTTTTGTACGATCGAACCCAATGTGGGAGAGGTTTCGGTGCCGGATGCGCGGCTCGATACGCTGGCTGAAATTGCCAATAGCAAGCAGATCATCCCGACGCGAATGACCTTTGTGGATATTGCGGGCCTTGTGAAAGGCGCCAGCAAGGGCGAGGGGCTGGGCAACCAGTTTCTGGCCAACATCCGCGAGTGTGATGCCATTGCCCATGTGCTGCGCTGTTTTGAAAACGATGACATCACCCATGTGGACGGGCGCGTGAACCCTGTAGAGGATGCGGCGACCATTGAAACAGAGCTGATGCTGGCCGATCTGGAAAGCATCGAAAAGCGCCTGACGGGGCTGGTGCGCAAGATAAAGGGCGGCGACAAAGAGGCGGTGCTGGCCGATACGTTGTTGCGCCGCGCGAAGGCGGCACTTGAAGCGGGTCAACCGGCGCGTACAGTTGATGTGGCCGACGACGAGCGTAAGGCTTGGAACCTGTTGCAGATGCTGACCAGCAAGCCTGTGCTGTATGTTTGTAACGTCGAAGAAGAAAATGCCGCTAAAGGCAATGCCTATTCAGCGGCGGTTGCTGAAATGGCCGAGCAGGAAGGGGCGGCCTGTGTGGTGATCTCTGCTGCGATCGAGGAAGAGATCAGCCAGTTGGACGGCGAGGAAGCAGAAATGTTCCTTGACGAAATGGGGTTGGAAGAAGCCGGCCTGTCGCGCTTGATCAAAGCGGGCTACGGGCTGTTGAAACTGCAAACCTATTTCACAGTCGGCCCAAAAGAGGCCCGCGCTTGGACCATTGCGGCGGGCACGGCAGCACCGGCGGCGGCAGGGGTGATCCATGGTGATTTCGAGCGGGGCTTCATCCGCGCCGAAACAATCGCCTATGATGACTTTGTAGAAAATGGCGGCGAGCAGGGGGCCAAAGAAAAGGGCAAGATGCGCGCCGAAGGCAAAAGCTACATTGTGTCTGACGGGGATGTGTTGCACTTCCTGTTCAACACTTAAAACACCTTCAAACGATATCCCGAAACACGGGAAAATGTTAAAATCCTGCGAGAAGCCCCCCTTGGTTCTGTCAAAGAATTGAGGGGGGCTTTTTACTATGTGCCGCTGTGAATTTCTGATCATTGGCTAAAATTGAAATTATCCCTGAGCGCAGGTTTGTGATATTTTTTGGGGTTTTCTGGCGTCGACGATGCCGCAACTTTTAATACAATTTGAATGTCGTCAATTTGTTAAAGCACTGAAACTGCGTGTCTTTACGAAAATCCAGTACCAATTTCCCGCGTTAACTTTAGACTTTCTAAAAGTTGGAAAAGTTCAAATTTGATCAAGTAAGATTCTGTTAAAATCTCTAGCTCAAGCCAGTGACTGAAGCAAACGCGCGGCAGTCCGAATGGTGGAACACACGGACCAAGCGCCCGAAATCAGGTGTTGGAATGTTAACGTTCAAAATTGAAGCTACGGTAGAAGACACATCAAAAACCAAACTGCAGGGCCTTTCGGATATTGCGCTGGTTTATCTGGACAGCGGTTGGACCGTTGTTGTTGCAAGTGCTGCGGATAGCGCGTTGACAACATTTGAATTCACAGGCGGTCTGGTGGGCGATGTGATCGACACACAGGCGTTTACGTCTGCATCCGGTACTCAAACCGTCTGGAACATGACCTTTGCCGCTTTGGGGGATACGGTCGCTTTGGTTCCTGCCACCCGCTACGAAGATCAGGCTGTTGTCTATGAAATGACCGAGGCTGGGGATTTTGCACCAACGGCAGGCGCGGGCGGCATGGTCGGGTTCGGCCTGACCCATTCGGTTGAAGTGGACGGTACGGTTTTTGTCTTTGCTGGCGGTTCGGGCGTAACCAGTTACACATTGAGCGGCGGTTTCGTCCTGACGAAAGGTGCAACATTTGCAGATACGGCAGCCCGTCATCTGGGTGACATCAGCGCATTTGCCAATGTGACAATCGGTGCAAACGACTATTTGTTCACGGCCTCTGCTTTTGATGCGGGGGTGAGCAGCTTTAAAATCAAATCGAACGGGGCGCTGTCCTTGGTAGACGAAATAGAGCCGGGCGATTTTTCCGGTTTCTCTCGTGTGCAGGCTTTGACCACTTTGACGGTCGAAGGTTCCGACTTTCTGGTAATGGCCTCTGCGGGCACATCCAGCCTGACCACCTATAAAATCAACGCAGCGGGTGAACTGAGCGAAACCGACCATCTGATTGACACGCTGGATACACGGTTTCAAAACGCAACCCTGATCGAAAGTTTTGAATTTGACGGTCGCAGCTTTATCGTCGCGGCGGGGTCGGATGATGGTATTTCGGTTCTGGAAATCTCGGCTTCGGGCGCGCTAAGTGATATGGGCTCTTTGGCGGACACCTATGATATTGCGCTGGATAATATTTCTGGTCTGGCTGTTGAGGTGATCGCGGGCGCGGTTGTTATTCTGGTGAGTTCGGAAACCGACCACGGTTTTACCCAGATCACCTTGGACATGAGCCGACTGGCCGCTGCCATCAAGGGCAGTGCAGGGGACGACACACTTAAAGGCACCCGCGACGAAGATGTGATCAACGGCATGGACGGCGACGATGTGATCGACGGACACAGCGGTGACGACCTGATCATCGACGGCGCAGGTAGCGACGTGTTGATCGGTGGCGGTGGCGCGGATGTGTTCCAATTCGTCGAAGACGGAACCGTAGATGAACTGGCGGACCTGCGTCCAAACAACGACATGATTGACCTGTCGGGTTTTGCCGGCGTGAACCGCATGTCCGACATTGATGTGATGGACTGGTGTGACGGCGTGATGATCATCGTCAACAGCGACGTTATTCTGGTGCGGGATTATACAAATGTTGAATTCACAGTGGATACTTTTGACGCGTCGAACTTCATTTTCTGAAGCAGTGTCAAAAGGTTACACGCGTTCCACCCGCGTGTTGCATCACAGGCGCAAGGAGCCAACACCCCTTGCGCCTGTGGTCGTTTCAATCGCGCAGTTTATTCTGCTGCGTCCTGATAGCTTTCCATCGGCGGGCAGGCGCAGATCAGATTGCGATCCCCGTAAGCGTTGTCCACGCGGTTCACGGGCGACCAGTATTTGTCCACACGGAAGGCACCCGGAGGGTAACAGGCCTGTTCCCGTGTGTAGGGGCGATCCCAATCACCCACCAGATCCTCGACCGTGTGGGGCGCGTTTTTCAGCGGGTTGTTGTCGGGGTCGATACGGCCTTCTTCAATGTCCTTCGCCTCGGCATAAATCGCCAGCATGGCATCGCAGAAACGGTCAAGCTCCGCCTTGGTTTCGGATTCCGTCGGCTCGATCATCAGGGTGCCGGGAACAGGGAAAGACATGGTCGGAGAGTGGAAACCGCAGTCGATCAGCCGTTTGGCCACGTCATCAACTGATACGCCAGCGCTGTCTTTCAGCGGGCGGGTGTCGATGATACATTCATGGGCCACACGCCCGTTTGGACCCTTGTACAGCACGTCAAACGCGCCTTCCAGCCGTTTGGCGATGTAGTTGGCGGACAGGATCGCCACTTTGGTGGCCTGCGTCAAACCTTCGCCGCCCATCATCAGGCAATAGGCCCAACTGATCGGCAACAACGACGGAGAGCCGAAGGGCGCCGCAGACACCGCACCAGAATTCTGCGCCGTGTCGCCGTCATGTTCCTGATGGCCTGACAGGTGCGGGATCAGGTGGGTTTTCACACCAATCGGCCCCATGCCCGGACCACCGCCGCCGTGGGGGATACAAAAGGTCTTGTGCAGGTTCAGGTGCGAAACATCGCCGCCGATTTTACCGGGCTGTGACACGCCGACCATGGCGTTCATATTGGCACCGTCCATATAGACCTGCCCGCCGAAATCATGGGTGATCTGGCAGACTTCGGTCACAGTGGCTTCAAACACGCCGTGTGTGGAAGGGTAGGTGATCATACAGGCCGCCAGATTTTCGCCCGCGGCTTCGGCCTTTTTGCGGAAATCAGCCACGTCTATATCGCCGTTTTCGGCAGAATTCACCACCACCACTTTATAGCCGACCATTTGGGCCGAGGCAGGGTTGGTGCCATGGGCCGAGGTCGGGATCAGGCAGACATTACGGTGCTCCTCCCCATTGGCCTTGTGATAGGCGCGGATGGTCAGCAGGCCCGCGTATTCCCCTTGCGCGCCTGAATTGGGCTGCATGGAAATCGCGTCATAGCCTGTGATCTGGCACAGTTTGTCGGACAGATCGTCGATCAGTTCCTTATAGCCTTCGGTCTGATCGGCAGGGGCGAAAGGGTGGATCAGCGAAAATTCGGCCCATGTCACCGGCATCATTTCTGCTGCTGAATTCAGCTTCATGGTGCAAGACCCGAGCGGGATCATCGCGCGGTCCAGCGCCAGATCGCGGTCCGCCAGACGTCGCATGTAGCGGGTCATTTCCTGTTCCGCGCGGTTCATGTGGAACACGGGATGGGTCAGGTATTCCGATGTGCGCACCAGAGCGTCGGGGATGCGGTAACGGGGGGTGAAATCCTCATCCGCACGGGTCAGGCCGAAGGATTGCCAAACCGCCTCGATGGTTTCGGGGCGGACCCGTTCATCCAGTGTGATGCCGATTTTCGTGTCACCCACCTTGCGGAAATTCAGCCCGTGCTGCACGCCTGATTGCATGATGACCGATTGCAGGTGGCCCACATCCACAGTGATGGTGTCAAAGAAGTGTTCGGGTTCTACCTTTAGCCCCATGGATTCAAGCCCTTCGGCCATCCGCACGGTTTTGCGGTGGATGCGCTGGGCGATGGCTTGCAGGCCCTCTGGCCCGTGGAACACCGCATACATAGACGCCATAACCGCCAGCAAAGCCTGCGCGGTGCAGACGTTAGAGGTGGCCTTTTCACGGCGGATATGTTGCTCGCGGGTTTGCAGGGCAAGGCGGTAAGCGCGGTTGCCGCGGGCATCAATGGACACCCCGACCAGACGGCCCGGCATGGCGCGTTTATAAGCCTCTTTTGTGGCCATATAGGCCGCGTGCGGCCCGCCGTAGCCTTCGGGCACCCCGAAGCGCTGGGTAGAGCCAACCGCAATATCCGCGCCCATCGCGCCCGGTTCCTTCAGCAGGGTCAGGGACAGCGGATCAGCCGACATGACGCCAATGGCTTTGGCTGCGTGCAGGGCGGCGATCTGGTCTGTAAAGTCGCGGATATGGCCATAGGTGCCGGGGAACTGGAATATGGCGCCAAATACGGCTTCGGCATCCAGATCGGTTTCGGGGTTGCCAACAATCAGTTCAATATCAAGCGGTTCCGCACGGGTTCGCATCACTGCGATATTCTGGGGATGACAGTTTTCATCCACAAAAAACGCTTTGGCTTTGGATTTGGCCACCCGCTGCGCCATGGTCATCGCCTCGGCGCAGGCGGTGGATTCATCGAGCAGTGACGCGTTGGCGATTTCAAGGCCGGTCAGGTCTGTAACCATGGTTTGGAAATTCAACAAAGCCTCCAGGCGACCTTGGGAAATTTCGGGCTGATAGGGCGTGTAGGCCGTGTACCATGCAGGATTTTCGAGGATATTGCGCTGGATCGCAGGCGGCGTCACCGTGCCGTGATAGCCTTGCCCGATCAACGAGTGCAGGACCTTGTTCTTTTCAGCCGTGCGGCGCATGTGAAACAGCACTTCCCGTTCCGATTTGGCTCGCTCCCACGACAGGGGCTCTTTGCGGCGGATTTCATCGGGAACGGTTTCGTCAATCAAGGTTTCAAGCGAGGCCGTGCCCAGCAGTTTCAGCATATCCGCCATTTCGGCAGGCGAAGGGCCGATGTGGCGGCGGTTGGCGAAATCATAGGGCAGATAGTCGGTAGCTTTGAACGACATAAGGGGCTCCTTGCGGGACTTTTCAGAGGGGCGGCGCGTTGGGATTTGCGCAGAAGGGGGCTTAACTGTGTTGAAGGATGTTGATCAGGGTTCCAAACGGGTCGTGCACGAAAAAGCGGCGCACGCCCCAGTCTTCTGTTGTCGGGCCGTAGGTCGGGGCAAACCCCGCCGCGCGGCAGCGATCAAGGACAGTGTCCAGATTGTCCACTTCAATGGAAATGGCAGGCACAGGGGTGTCATTGCCCCCGTGTTGCATGGTGCTGATCTGTGGTTTGGCAGGGGATGCCCCGCCAAAGGTTCTGATCCAGCCCATATCCATCAATGTGTCCATCCCCAGAATATCGCCGTAAAACGCCTGCGCTTTGGCAGGGTCCTGGCTTGCGATATTGGGAACGATCCGAAGCACTGCCATGAGATCAGGCGATCAGCGCGTTATAGGCGGCTTCGTCCATCAATTCATCCAGATCGGCCATATTGTCGGGCTTCAACTTGAAGAACCATGCCTTGCCCATGGGGTCTTCGTTCACCAGAGTCGGATTTTCCAGCAATTCGTTGTTTATTTCAACGATTTCGCCGTCGATTGGCGCCATGATGTCAGATGCGGCCTTGACGCTTTCGATCACCACGATGTCTTCGTCTTTGGCCACTTCGCTGCCCACTTCGGGCAGTTCGACAAACACCAGCTCGCCAAGGGCGTCAGCGGCGTGTTTTGTGATGCCAACCACCACAATGTCGTCTTCGACCAGCAGCCATTCGTGTTCTTCTGTAAATTTCATCGGAGTTTTCCCTGTCAGTTCTGGATGGGTTAGCGTTTAAAGTTTGCGGGTGTGAAAGGCAGTGCCGCCACGGTAACGGGCAGACGTTTGCCGCGCAATTCTGCAAAAAGGGTGGTGTCGGTGGCGGCCAGATCACTGGTGACATAGCCCATGGCCACAGGCCGCCCCACGGTGGGACCAAAGCCGCCGGATGTGATGCTGCCAATCTGAAGGTCGCTGTTCAGATCGGCAAACAGCGGTGTGCCGCCCCGCATGGGGGCGCGGCCTTCGGGGGCGATGCCGACCCGTTTGCGCAGGGTGCCGTTGCCCATCTGGTTCAGGATCACATCAGAACCGGGGAAACCGCCTTCGCGGGTGCCACCACTGCGGCGGGCTTTCTGGATCGCCCAGTTCAAAGAGGCCTCGATCGGCGTGGTTTCCGTGTCAATGTCATTGCCATATAGGCACAAGCCCGCCTCAAGGCGCAGACTGTCGCGTGCGCCAAGACCGATGGCTTCGACCTCGTCCATGTCCAGCAGGGCTTTGGCCAGCGATGTGGCCAGATCAGCAGGCACCGAGATTTCAAAACCGTCCTCGCCAGTGTAGCCCGAACGGGAAATCCACAACTCGGCCCCCTCATAGGGCAGGGACTTTACATCCATGAAGGACATTTCAGCCACGTCAGGCAACAAACGCGCCAGCGCGGTTTCAGCCTGTGGCCCTTGCAAGGCCAGCAAGGCGCGGTCGTCAAACATGTGCAGATCGCAACTGTCGGACAGATGGGCCTGTATATGGGCGAAATCGGCGTCTTTGCACGCCCCGTTGACCACAACAAACAGATGGTCGCCCATATTGGCAAACATCAGATCGTCCAGAATACCGCCCGCATCATTGGTCAGCATCCCGTAGCGTTGGCGTTGGGGTTTCAGCCCCAGAACATCCATCGGGATCAGGGTTTCCAGCGCTAGGGCCGCGTCTTCGATCCGCCCCGATTTGGCGCGAATGGTGACCTGACCCATATGGCTGACATCAAACAGACCAGCCGCCGTGCGGGTGTGGTTGTGTTCCTTCATCACGCCCAGCGGGTATTGCACAGGCATGTCATATCCTGCAAAGGGCACCATTTTTGCTCCGTGTTCCACGTGCAAATCGAATAGCGGTGTGCGTTTCAGATCGGACAAATCCGGCCTCCTGTATGCATCAGCCGGTCGGATTTCCGGCATCGGTTTGGCACACGCTACAGCGGTGCCACGATGCCCCCTCTGTTCCTTTTGCCTGAGATCGCTATCCCTTCGGCGGACGCAAACGCGCCTCTCTCCAGAGTGTGTAAGATCGGCGGTCCTTTTGCCTGAGAGTTTCCGGGGCGGTTGCTCCTTCGGCACCAGCAAGGCTGGCTTCTCCCGACTCGATCTGCTGTGCACCATAGTATACAAGCCAGAGCTGATCAAGCTGTGCTTAGGTCATTGCGCCATTGGATTTCGCTGGAATCCGGATCAATTCGCTGTAGGTTGCAGGCAACCAATCTACATAAGGAGCAAAACAATGCGGTATCTACATACAATGGTGCGTGTCCGTGATCTGGACGAGTCGCTGGATTTCTGGTGCAACAAAATGGGTCTGGTCGAAACCCGTCGCACCGAGGTGCCTGCGGGCAAATTCACGCTGGTTTTTCTGGCAGGGTCCAAAGACGAAGCCCATGCCAAAGAGCATAACGCACCAGAGCTGGAGTTGACCTATAACTGGGGCAGTGAAGAGGTTTATGAAACCGGCCGCAGCTGGGGGCATCTGGCCTATAAGGTCGATAACATTTACGAAACCTGTCAGTCGCTGATGGATCAAGGGGTTGTCATCAACCGCCCTCCGCGCGACGGGCGGATGGCTTTCGTCAAATCCCCTGACAATGTTTCCATCGAGATCCTGCAAGAAGGCGAAGCCCTTGCGCCGGCGGAGCCTTGGGCCAGCATGGAAAACACCGGCGAGTGGTAAAACACTCTCTGGGCGGCTGATCCCTGTTGGGGATTTGCGGGTAAAACAGCCCCTGTCTGACCCGTTCGGGCAGGGGGAAATCGCGTGAAACTTGCGTTTCTGCGCAAATCTTCGGGTGCTATGGGGCAAACACCTGATTGACTTTGCCCCTGAACACCCTGTCTGCTGGGGGCATTTAAATCCCTGTGCAGGAACAGATTATGCCGATTTTCAAAACCTCTGGCGGCGATGTTATTGTTAAAAACTGGGGCTACCAGTTACAAAGCAAGGGCGGTTTGGATGCGTCTGAACTGGCACAGGCAGAACACGATCTGATCGTGATGGATTACGCCGCTGACGGAACAGGGCGCACGGAATTCACCTTACAAGAGATTGCAGAAATCAAAGACGGGGCAGGGGGGCGATCCGTTGTGGTGTCCTATTTGTCCATTGGCGAGGCGTCCGAGTTTCGCGATCATTGGGACAAAAGCTGGACCGAAACCGGCAGGGCGCGCAGTGATCTGACTGCAAATGCACCGGACTGGCTTGGCCCCACCAACCCCGATTGGCCCGAAAGCCGCAAAGTGCGCTATTGGGACGAGGACTGGCAGGCCGTGATCTATAACGAAGCCGGCACCGGCTGGCTGGATACAATTGTGGATCAGGGGTTTGATGCGGCTTACCTCGATATTGTGGATGCCTATTATTATTGGGCGGTAGAGGTGCCAAAATCCGAACGCGCGGCGGGCGATCCGGCACAAAATGACGAACAGGATGCGGCCCGGCGTATGATAGATTTCATCGTGGATATGTCGGCCCATGCCCGTGAAACCAACCCTGATTTCTTTATGATCCTGCAAAACGGTGCTTTTTTGCTGGATGCGCTGGAAAATGAAGATGCCCCGCGCAAGCAGGCCTTGTTAGACGCCATAGGCGCCATCGCGGTTGAGGATGTCTATTTCAACGGTGGCAAGGATGTGAACAACAGGTTCAAACCCGACACAGAGGTCATTAAAATTTTGCAAAAGGATTTTCTTGATAATGATATTCCCGTGTTTTCAGTGGATTACCTGACAAACCCGTCCAAACTAACCCAATTTGAAACCCGCGCAATATCAGACGGATTCATCCCCTACGCCGCTCATGACCGGGATCTGAATACGATGGACGACGCGCTGGGCGGTGGAAAAGCCACAAGAAAAGCCGATGTATTGGTTGGGTCAAACACGGACAATCGCATCAACGCCAAAGGCGGTGCGGATCTGGTTGAGGGTTTGGGGGGAAACGACATTTTAAGAGGCGGCAACGGCGAGGATCGCCTGTTGGGCGGCGCGGGGCGCGATATCTTGAAAGGCGGGGCAGGGGGCGATGTTTTATATGGTGGCGCAGGTTCTGACAGGTTGTTGGGGCTTCGGGGCAACGACATTTTGACAGGCGGGGCAGGGGCGGACAGCTTTACGTTTCGTGCCACTGATGGCGCAGACCGCATCACGGATTTTCAAGATGATACCGACAGTTTGCGTCTGGATACGGGGCTTTGGGACGGGGATAAAACCGTGTCTGATATTCTGTCTGAATTCGGCAGCAGGTCAAAAGGGGCATATGTGCTGGATTTTGGCAACGGTGATGTACTGACCTTGAAGGGCGTTTCAGCAAAGGACCTTATGGACGACATCGACTTCATTTGAACGTCAGCACCAGTTGGTGACGATCCGTTCGCGCCAAGCAACAGGTCATTTTCGCGCGATCCTGCAGCGGATTTTCAACTCACACCAACCTGATACAATTCCGAATGGTCCGTGCCCGCAATCAGGGCACGTCGAATTTTGTTACCTTATGTCCGGCCTTGATCTTGCCACTGGGAATAAATCCTTCTACCAAGGTGCTGTCGGTTTTCTTCGGAAAATAATAGGGAATTCGCACTGTGCCGTATGGCGCATAAAACGAAACTGCCCCCGCAACTGTAAGCGGCGAGCCGCGTTCCAAAAAGCCACTGGGTCATGACAGCCCGGGAAGGTGGAACAAGGCGTTGAACCGCGAGTCAGGAGACCTGCCGACGCACACTGTAACCGGGCGGGGATGTCCGGGGTGGATCGTGCTTGTCATCAAGCGGGGGTCTCCGCTTTTCTTGCCCTACGGTCTTGCCCCAATTCCTTTGCCCGCCATTGGCGAAGGAGCCACTTTTGATGACGAAAACGATAATCGCGCACGGGGTGATGGCGCTGTTCCTGACTTCTACGGCTGTAACTGCGCAGCAAACCAACTATCCGCTGACAATTGCCAACTGCGGCTATGATCTGGCGTTCGACGGGCCTCCGGAAAATACGGTGGCCTTGGGGCAATCTACCACCGAACTGCTCTATCTGCTCGGCCTTGGTGACAGGGTTTCTGGCACGGCAGTTTGGTTCAATCCGGTCCTGCCACAGTTCAAAGCGTTGAATGACGGCATCGAGCGCTTGGCCGATAACGATCCCAGTTTTGAAAGTGTGGTTAACAAAAAGCCGGACCTCGTCACCGTGATGTATGAATGGCATGTGGGACCCGAAGGTATGGTCGGCACCCGAGAGATGTTCCATGATCTGGGCGTGCCGACCTATGTCATGCCGACAGATTGTGAGAGCAAGAACAATCTTGTGGGGTTGGACGGCACGCGATCGGAACTGTTCGCCACCGAACAGTTGTACCGATCCATCACCCAACTTGCCGAAATATATGATGTCCAAGGCAAAGGGGCCGCGCTTGTTGCCGCGCTGCAGGAAAGCGAAGCCAAAGCCGTTGAAAAAGCGCAAAACCTGAACCTGCCCAAAGACACATCCGGCCTGTTCTGGTTTTCTTCGGCTGATATGGATGTTGACCCCTACGTTGCAGGGCAAAAGGGCGTTCCGGCCTATATGATGGATAAATTGGGCGTCAAAAATGTGGTCAATTCGGACGAGGAATGGCCGACCGTGGGGTGGGAAACGTTGGCCAAAGCGGACCCTGATTTTATCGTGATTGCACAAATGGAGCGCCGCCGCTTTCCCGCCGATGACGTTGAAAAGAAGCGTGAATTCCTGCTAAATGATCCGGTCGCGCGTGAAATGACGGCCGTAAAACAAGGCCGTATCATCACAATTGATGCCCATGCAACAAGCCCTACAGCGCGGGCGGTTTATGCGCTGGATCAACTGGCTGACGCTTTGGCGGGGTTTGACCTGAAATGATCGGGACAGACCGTAAGACCGGACGGTCGGCATCTTGCAACGGGTGGTATTGGGCGGTGATTGCACCGCCTGTGCTGCTGGTTGCCTTGATGGCGGGCACGGCCCTTGGAGAAACCCGCATTCCCTGGGATGTGGTACTGCAGGTTCTGTCGAACAAGATTTTGGGGACGGATTTCCCAGTCGACAGGATTGATGCAGGGATCATTTGGAATTACCGGATGTCGCGCGCGGTTGTGGCGGCGTGTTGCGGTGCTGGGCTGGCGCTGTCGGGCGTTGTATTACAGGCGCTGTTGCGCAATGCGCTTGCCGATCCCTATCTGCTCGGGATTTCGGCGGGGGCGTCAACTGGTGTTGTCGCTGTCACCATTATGGGCGTTGGCGCGGGTGCTGTTTCATTGTCGGCGGGGGCTTTTGCAGGGGCCCTTTGTGCCTTTGGCTTTGTTGCCATTCTGGCACATGCCGCGGGTGGGGGCGCCGGACTGCGGGCGGCAGGAGTGATCGTGCTGGCGGGTATCGCCGGGTCGCAACTGTTCAATGCACTGACCGCCTTTATGATTGCCAAATCCGCCAGCGCCGAACAGGCGCGCGGCATTATGTTTTGGCTGATGGGCAACCTGAGCGGTGTGCGCTGGTCCGATACCGTCAGCGTTATCCCCGCAACCCTGATCGGGCTGTTGGCCTGCCTTACGAATATCCGTGCGCTTGATGCTTTTACCTTCGGGGCCGACAGCGCCGCGTCATTGGGGATCGCCGTGAAACGGGTTCAGTTCGGACTGATTGGCGTGGCCGCTTTGGTTACGGCGGTGATGGTTTCGGTCACCGGATCCATCGGCTTTGTCGGGCTGGTCATCCCCCATGCCATGCGCATGGTTGTAGGGACACGCCACAGCGCCCTGATCCCCGCCGCAGCTCTTGCAGGGGCGGTATTCCTGATTGGGGCGGATGTGATGTCCCGAATGATTATTCCTGGACAAGTGCTGCCGATCGGCGTTGTCACGGCACTGGTGGGGGCACCGGTTTTTGCCCTGATCCTTATCGGAAGGAGGCCTGTGTGATGCCGTTAAGGTGTGAAAACCTTGGCTGGTCGGTCAAAGACAAGCCAATCGTTTCCGAAGCCAGCCTTCGGGTTCAGGCTGGGGAAATGCTGGGTCTGGTTGGCCCGAACGGGTCTGGAAAATCCTCTTTATTGCGTATGTTGGCGGGCATTCAAAAGCCGACGTCTGGCCAAGTGTGTTTGG
The DNA here is from genome assembly GCA_034670045.1 of Amylibacter sp. GTDB lineage: Bacteria > Pseudomonadota > Alphaproteobacteria > Rhodobacterales > Rhodobacteraceae > Amylibacter. The sequence goes on from JAXMOF010000012.1 coordinate 20,171, forward strand.
GGGATAGGCCCATGGGCGAAATGCGCCAGCGTGACATAGCCCGCAAACTGGCGCTGGTGGAACAACACGCCAATACCGAAGACCGCATCACTGTGCGTGAAGCGGTGGAGCTTGGCCGCACGCCCTTTCTGACGGCGCTTAGACCATGGTGGGCCGAGGATGACGCAATTGTCGCCAAAGCAGTGACGGCTGTTGATCTTGAGGGGTTTGAAAACCGACTGTGGCACACGCTGTCTGGAGGGGAGCGCCAGCGCGTTCAGATCGCGCGTGCCCTTGCACAGTCCCCTGATATCCTTTTGCTGGATGAACCCACCAACCATCTGGACATCCGCCACCAGTTGGCGATCCTTCACCTTGTCAGGGGGCTGCCTGTGACATCTGTCATCGCATTGCATGACCTGAACCAGGCCCTGCTTTGCGACCGGATTTGCGTAATGGAGGCAGGGCGCATCGTGGCACTTGGCGCAGCTTGCGACATCCTGACCGAAGCCCGCCTGCGCGATACTTTCGGCGTCTGCGGGCATTTTATGACAGACCCCTTTGACGGCACGCCTGTCATTCGGTTTCACAGTGCTCATGCTGGTTAGTCCCCATCGGGCACTTGTGGCAGTCACCGGTCGTGCCGATTGGTGCGGGTGCCGTTGGGGCATTTAACGCCTACATTACGGGCCAGCTACAAAGGTGCAGAGCAGCCAGGATTTCGCAGGCAGGCCTTTGTGACGGGTTTGTGTTATTAAAAATGATTTTAGGTCGTCAGAAGACTTGATTTGATACTTACAGTTCCTTCACTTAATAACACCATAACGAAACAGGGAGATTAAAATGAAAATTAAATCAACACTGTCGGTGATTGCAGTTGTCGCGGCGGGGCCTGCGCTCGCTGATTGCGGGACTGTTCGGTTTTCCGACGTTGGCTGGACCGACATTACAGCAACCACAGCAACGACGTCGCTCGTGCTGCAGGCGCTTGGCTATGAAACCACCACTGATATCCTGTCGGTTCCGATTACTTACGCGTCTATGGCGCAGGGTGACATCGACGTGTTCCTGGGTAACTGGATGCCAACCATGGAAGGCGATATCGCCAAATACCGCGAAGCGGGAACTGTTGACACAGTGCGCACCAATCTTACAGGCGCAAAATATACGCTGGCCACCAACGCCGCTGGCGTGGCTGCGGGAATCACCGATTTCGCATCCATTGCACAGGCCAAGGATGCGTTGGACGGTAATATTTACGGGATCGAAGCTGGCAATGACGGGAACCGTCTGATTCAGGATATGATCGACGCTGGTGCCTTTGACCTGAGCGATTTTGAAGTTGTTGAAAGTTCGGAACAGGGGATGCTGGCACAGGTTGAACGTGCCACAGACCGGAACGAACCGGTGGTCTTCCTTGGATGGGAACCCCATCCCATGAACGCGAACTACGAACTGACCTATCTGGCTGGCGGGGATGATTATTTCGGCCCCGACCTTGGCGGTGCCACAGTCGCGACGAACACCCGCGCGGGCTATGTGGAAGAATGTGCAAACACAGGCAAACTGCTGCAAAATCTTGAATTCTCGCTGAAGATGGAAAACGAGATCATGGGCGCAATTCTGAATGATGACGCCGACCCTGAAGATGCAGCCAAAGTATGGCTTGCAAACAATAAAGAGGCTTGGACCCCTTGGCTTGACGGGGTGACAACCAAAGACGGTGGTGACGCCGTAGCCGCCGTATCGGCTGCACTGGCCGATTAAAAACACATAACAAAAGGGGGCCACTAGTTGGCCCCCTTTTCCTGACAGGGGGGCGGCGATGAACTGGCTGACAGAAAAAAAGATCCCGATAGGTGACTGGTCAGAAATGGTCGTGGATTGGTTGAAAACCAACGGGCGCCCTGTTTTCGATCTGCTGAGTGACGGGCTGAACCTGATGATTGACGGCATTATCTGGTGCCTTCAGACGCCGCCGTCATGGGTGATCGTCCTTCTTTTTGTAGCCGTAACATGGTCATTGCAGCGATCATGGAAGGTGTGCCTCCTTGTACTCGCCTGCCTGTTATTTGTTATAAATCAAGGCTATTGGGACGAAACAACGGACAGTCTGGCATTGGTCATATCATCCTGCGTGGTCTGCATGGGGCTTGGGGTGCCAATCGGTATTTTTCTGGCACATCGCCCAAAAGCCTATCAATCGTTAAGCCCGATTTTGGACCTTATGCAGACGCTGCCCGCCTTTGTTTATCTTATCCCCGCGATTGTGTTTTTCGGTCTCGGCATGGTGCCCGGTCTGTTCGCTACGGTTATCTTTGTGCTGCCCGCACCGATCAGACTGACCTACCTTGGCGTTTCAACAACCCCGACGGCCCTGCTTGAAGCAGCCGAGGCCTTTGGGGCCACGTCCTCGCAAAAACTGTGGAAGGTGGAACTGCCCTATGCGTTCCCGCAGATCATGGCGGGCCTTAATCAGGTTATAATGCTGTCCCTGTCGATGGTGGTTATTTCGGCCTATGTGGGGGCCAACGGGTTGGGCAAACCTGTGGTGCAGGCCTTGGGGCGCAACGATCCGGGGCTTGGCTTTGAATCCGGCTTTGTGATTGTGGCCGTGGCCATTATGCTGGACCGTATGTTGAGGGTAAACAAATGAGCGCAGTTGAATTCGACAACGTCTCAATCGTGTTTGGTGACGATCCTTCCACCGCGCTGACCTTGATGGATCAGGGACTTGAACGCGCTGAAATTCGCGAAAAAACCGATCAAATTCTGGGGGTTCATAATTGTTCGCTCAAGGTTGAGGTCGGGGAAATCCTTGTTTTGATGGGGCTTTCGGGGTCTGGAAAATCAACCCTGCTCAGGGCGGTAAACGGTTTGAATCCCGTGATCAGGGGCAACGTGCGGATACACGACGGCGATTGGTCATGCGATATCGGAAGCAGCTCTGCGGCGGATTTGCGGCGCGTGCGACGGGAATGTGTGTCAATGGTGTTCCAGCAGTTCGGACTGCTGCCCTGGCGCACTGTGCGCGACAATGTGGGTCTCGGGCTTGAATTGTCAGGGATGGGCAAAAGCGCGCGCAACCAGCGTGTGGACGAAGAACTGGGGCTTGTCGGACTGGCGGACCGCGCGGATGCGCTGGTCGGTGAATTGTCAGGCGGTATGCAGCAAAGAGTGGGGCTGGCCCGTGCCTTTACAACCGATGCCCCGATTTTGTTAATGGATGAACCGTTTTCGGCACTTGATCCGTTGATCCGCAGTAAACTGCAGGACGAATTGCTTGATTTGCAGCAAAAACGGAACCGCACGATTATCTTTGTCAGCCATGATCTTGATGAAGCCTTCAAGATTGGCAACCGCATCGCCATCATGGAAGGGGGCCGCATCGTACAATGTGGCACACCGCGGGATATCTTTACCAATCCGGTCAATGACTATGTGGCTGAATTCGTGGCCCATATGAACCCGCTGGGCGTTCTGACCGCCCGTGATGTAATGGTTGCGGGGGCATCAGACGGCCCATCCGTTGATCCGGAAACACCCGTGCAGGACGTTATTGACCAGATCAAAAGCGGCGCGCTTCAGGTTACCGAAAACGGCGAGGTGATCGGACAGATTACACAAGCCTCCATTCTGGCCCGACTGACGCCCTTAGCTGCGGAAAACGCTTCTTAAATAGCGCGATACTTAATGTGACAGCAGGGTGACGTCCGCCTGCAGCAGATGGATCCGCTAAGGCCAAAATACCTGTGCCTGCGCATTGGCTGCCTTTGGTAACGAGCAAAGCAAAGGGCAGGAAATGCCGCGAAACCTTCTGCACTGCGATGCTGCGCAGGTTCGGTTCTGTTGACAGACGGGCCTTTGGTGTGCCCACTAGAGCGGTCGAAGGAGGTTGAAAGATGTCTCATTCCGAAGAAACCGACACCTTTGCCGCATTGGAAAAGCGCGAGTGGGCGAAAGCGGATGTCGCGAAATCCTATGCAGAGGTGTTTGCAAAAGCGGCGGATATGGTGGTGCCCTATCTGGTAAAAGCTGTTGGCGCCACTTCCGAAACGAAAGCACTGGACCTGTGTTGCGGGCATGGCAACGTGGCTGCCGGATTGATCGGGGCAGGGGCGCAGGTGACCGGACTGGATTTCTCATCTGCTATGTTGGAAATGGCCCGCGCTGCCGTCCCCAAAGCCGATTTCATCGAAGGCGATGCAATGGCCCTCGATTTTGACACTGAATCGTTTGACGCGGTAACGATTGGTTTTGGAATGCCACATGTGCCCGATCCTCCTCGGGTCATTGCAGAGGCGCGGCGCGTCTTGCGTCCCGGTGGGCGGATTGCATTCTCGGTCTGGTGCGGGCCGGAAGTAGACACCGTACTTGGCTATGTCTTTGGGGCGATTGCAGAATACGGCGCGAAAGAGATCACGCTGCCGCCGGGTCCCGGCGCGAATGACTACGCCGATCCCGCATTGGCGTATAAGGTTCTGGAAGCCTCCGGATTTACCGCGTGCCGCCAGACAATTGTTGCTTCGCAGTGGCGCGTAACCGATCCGGGGGCGCCCTATGATTTCTTTCTTGAAGGTACGGCAAGAGGCGGTGCGCTGTTGCGCCCACAACCGGCTGAAAATGCCGCTTCTATTCGTGCGGCTGTCGTGGCCAAAGTGTTGGACAAGCACGGGACAGGCCCCGTTTGGCGCGTGCCGATCCCCGCAGTGGTCACATCCGCCCGCGCCATCTAAATCCTTGCCCAAGGCCCCAGCGCGCAATGATTTTTGTTTCGTTTCAGGCTGGCCGGGAAAATCCGCCCCCCTAACTAAGAGAGCCATCCTTCGGGGTCGGGTCTGAAACTGGCACCTACCGTCTAGCGGCCAGAAACCGAAGCTGATCCTGCAAAACCTTGTGTTCTGAATCACGGGATCAGAACCTCTACTTGGCCAATCGGGAACCAGCAATGATGCCGCGTATCCAAAACCTGCCACGTCGTATGAAATGATTGGTGCACCCGACACGATTCGAACGTGTGGCCTCTGCCTTCGGAGGGCAGCGCTCTATCCAGCTGAGCTACGGGTGCCTGAGCGGGGGTATAGGGGGTTCCGGGCGCGGGTTCAATTGGGTTTTTTCCAGATTGGTATTTTTCTGTGCAACGGTTTGATACAGGGCTGCGGCGGGTTTTCAGATGTCGATCAACCCGTCCCGCACGGCGCGGATTACCAGGCTGGCCGTTGAATTCACACCAAGTTTGCGCATCAAAGTGGTGCGGTGGCTGTCTACGGTTTTGGGGCTGATGCCCAGACGGTCTGCCGTTTTGGCGTTGGTCAGGCCTTTGGCGATGCAGCCCAGAACCTCCAACTCGCGGTGCGACAGGTTCAGCGGGCTGCTGGCACCTTGCAATTGGGCGTCACAGTCGGGACAGAATACGGTTTCCCCTGCACTGATCCGCAAAAATCCGGCGCACAGCAGGGCAGGGTCCGATGATTTCATGAACAGCCCATGTACCCCCGCATCGCGTAATTGGCACAGCAGATCGGTATTGGGGGTTCCGGTTACAATGGCAGTACGGGTTTGGGGCGACCAACGCGAGGCTTCGAGAAACACCTCAAGCCCGTTGGCATCCGGCATGGCGAAATCCAGAACCAACAGGTCGGGATGCAGTCTGCGCGCCAGCACAATCGCCTCAAGCCCGCTGGTGGTTGTGGCCACCACGTCAAAACTGCCGTGGTCCCGCAGAACCTGCGCCATCCCGCCAACCGTAATGGCGTGATCATCCGCAATAAGAACCCGACTAGCTATAATATCAAGAAATCCTTACTCTAAAGCCATTATGACCCGAACGCTATTTTCAATCTTCTTCCCCGTCTACTTGTTTTTGGCATTTTGTCTGGCAGGCGGTAGTGTGATGGCGCAACGCAGCCCGCCCATCGTGGTGTCCCAAACCGCAACCCATTCAGAAATGCGCGGGCATGTGAAGTTTTATCTGGATGCCGAACAGACAATGCGTTTTGACCAGGTGTCAGATGCAGGGTTTGCGCAGAACTTCAAACCTATCCCAACAAAAACGGCCGATTTCGGCTATACTTCGGCGTCAATCTGGCTGCGGTTCAGCGTAAAGTCCACGCCCCAAGCGGGTGACACATGGCGGCTGCATTTTCGTGAAAATTTCCTGAAGGTGCTAGAGGTTTATCAAATCCCCCGATATGGCCCCGCCAAGCTGCTGGAACAACACAGCCCGGATTCTCCGTTCAACGCCCGCATGATACGCTACCCCGAGGTGGTCGTCGGCTTTCATATGCCCGCAGGGCAGACCGATGAATTTTTTATCAAATACCAATCCGGCGGCTCTAGCCAGTTGTCGTTTACGGTGCGTTCCGAACAGGAGTTCACAGCACTTGCTGCCCGAAAGACTGCAAAAAACTTCATATATTACGGTATGTTGCTGCTGCTCGTTTTGATCTCTTTTGCGGCATTTATCGCCACCCGCCAAGGAATATTCGCAGCCTATAGCGCCTATGGCGGCTTTGGATTGTTGTTTATCATGCACGGCGACGGCAATGCGTTTCAATATATCTGGCCGAGTCTTCCGCTGTTCAACGGCTATGCCTCTATCTTGCTGGGAACAGGGTTGATTGCTTCCGGCGCCAACTTTACCCGCCTGTTCCTGTCCACCCGCAAATACCATCCCGTTCTGAACAAGCTGCTACTGGCTCTCATTTTCGGGGAACTGGCTCTGGTGGCCTCGACCGTGGTGGTGGATACGCAGCTTGTCAAAAAGCTGCTGGTGATGCTGGCCTTGTTCGGGGCGGTGCTGTTTACTGTATCTGGCCTGATCGCCGCCCGTACCCGCTTTAAAGAAGTGCGGTTCTTTGTGATCGCCTGGTCGGGTGCGGTGATTTCCAGCGCAATTATGACATCGCGCCATTGGTTCGGCATTGAAATTTCAGAAGAGGTGCAATTTGACAGCATGCGTATCGTCTTTGTGCTGGACGCGGCTTTGATGGGGGCGGCCATTCTGGATCGTTTTAACCAAATGCGTCACGCGCAGGGGCAGGCGCTACAGTCCAGCCTGAAAGAGGCACAACGGAATCTGGCCATGTCGGGCCGTTTGCGCTCGCTGGAAAACAAATACGCGCTGGCGGTCAAGCTGGCGGATCACACAGAAAAGCGGCTGACAGATACGGTACATGATCTGCGCCAACCGCTTCACGCGCTGCGACTGAACATCCAACGGTTGATGGACGGGCAAGTGGCGGGTGACGGGGCGGTGAACCCCGATCAGATCGAAGAAACTTTCGGATATTTGGAGACCCTTGTGTCAAATGAACTGGATCCCGCATCACAGAGCGGCAATATTTCTGTGAGTGACGACAGTCAAGCCCCTGTAAATATGGGGGAAATCCTGCAAAACGTGCATGAGATGTTTCAGGCGGACGCCAGCGCAAAAGGGTTGGACCTGCGCTTTGTCCCCAGCGCGGAACGGGTCCTTTTGCCTGCGCTTGACCTGATGCGGATTGTTACAAATCTTGTGTCCAACGCCATCAAATACACCGAAAAAGGGGCTGTGCTGTTCGGACTGCGCCACCGCAGCGGTGCGCTTTGGCTAGAGGTCCATGACACTGGTATCGGCCTGCCGCCGGATGCATTTCACAAAGTGCTGATGCGGGCGGTGCGCGGCGAGGATCTGAATGGCGCAGAAGGGCACGGGCTTGGCCTGTCCATCGTTCAGGGCTTGTTGGAAAAACACGAATTGCAACTGGACGCCAATATCCGCCCCAGCGGCGGCACCTGTATCCGCGTTATGCTGCGCCGCCCCGCCGAGTCTTAATCCGCGTCTACCGGTTTAGTGGTAAACCGAACGCCCGCCCGCGCGGAGCTCAACGGTCGTGGCTGATCCAAATCCAAAGCCCTGCGCAAATTGGGGTGATCACCTGATATCCAGAAACCACCTGAAAAGTTAACCTAGCGTCAGGCGCAAATTTTCTGCGCCCTTAAACGATTTGCATTTTCAGGGGCGCGTCCCCGACACACAGATTTGGAGCATGTCCCATGGCAGCCGGCAGCGAACTACTGGATTTCAAGGAAAACCTTTACGAGACCAAGCAGAATGTCATCGAGGTCCGCTCTGAAGTGAAAGACATCAAAAGCGATGTGAAACTGGCCCGTCAGGCGCTGGAATATGTGGAGAAGATCGAAGATCAGGCCGATGATTTCGGCAAACAGGTGGATGCGATGCTGCTGACCGTCAAGGTGATGAGTCAGGCAGGCCCGTTCAAGCTGGTTGCCAAAGTGGCCAAGTCGGTTTTGGAAAGGGTCAAAACCGTTGCCGACAAACTAGAGGAAAAGGCCCACGATCTGAAGGTTAAGATCGAGGAGGGCAAATATATTGAAAAGCTGAAAGAGGCTGAAAAGAAACTGTCTGCCCTAGAAAGCAAACTTTTAAGTGTGGCGATCAAAGTGGACGGGGTTGAAGACTCCACCGAGCAAATGATCGACACGTTTGACACTGTGGATGAGCTGGACGGCCCCGAACTGGATACGCTCAAACCCCTGTCCGACACCGCGGAAACCTTTACAGAGCCGCTAAATGACGTGCTTGAAGGGTTGAACGACACCTATGACGACATCAAGATCGAACTGGAGGAATTCACCTCTGCATTCCAACCTTCGGGGCTTAACCCGCTGGTGTCAGTGGCCATTGAATTCCGCAAGATTTCCGACAGCCTTAGTATTCTGAAAACCCCGCTTAATATCGTTTATTCGGCACTGAAACCGATCGAACCCATTCTGGATGCGATCGGTTTCATCTTTAAGATCACGGTAGAGCCGGTTTTGAATTTCATTCTGGATAAGACAGGTATCAATGATCTGCTGGACGCCATGTCCGACAAGATTTCCGACGCGCTGCCGGATGTGAATATTCTGAACGGGATAGAAGCCAAGATCGACGCGATTTTTGCGAAATTCGGGCAGTTGGGGGATCTTGTCACAGTGGACGGCTGGAATCTGGATCTGGACGATCTGCTGGATGATCTGGTGGATAAAGTGTTTGAAGAATTCGGCAACGAGCCAACAGACCGGATCATCATCGGCACAGCGGACGGGGATGAACTGACGGGGACCGACTTTGCGGATGTGATCAACGGGCGTGCGGGCAATGACACGATTACTGCCAAAGGCGGCGACGATCTGATTTTCGCCACACAGGGAAATGACACGGTTTACGGCGGTGCAGGCGATCATGACCGGATGCGGTTTTCCGGCGATTTGTCCGAATACTCCTTCTTTCGCACCGAGGATCAGGCAGGATTGGTGTTTTTCCACCAGAACCCTGCCAACAGCTATCACACACTGGGATATGAAACCGTTTACGGGGTCGAGGATTTCTACTTCGGCACAGACCATTTTACCTATGACGACCTGATCGAAAACGTGAAAATCGCAAGCGCACCGGTACTGGAAGGCACCGACGGCAATGATTTCCTCTATGCGGGGAATTTTTCGACAACGATTTACGGACTGGAAGGCAATGACCGGATCACGGGGTCGCAGTTTGATGACACGTTTTATGGCGGGGCCGGTGAGGACGTGTTCATTTCAAATCGCGGAGCAGATGTAATCTATGGCGGCGCGGGCAATGACACATGGTTGTTCCCGTCAGAGCCCAGTGGCAGTTCGCTAACACTGGTTGATCTGGCTATCGGAGACACATGGGACGGGCGGGAGCATGACACGCTTTTCAGCATCGAAAACGTCATCATGCGCGACAAACGGGACACGGAAATACGCGGCAGTGACGTCGCCAACAAACTGGTGGGCAACACGGGGGATGATTACATCGACGGTAAGGGCGGCGATGACCAGATATTTGGTGGCGATGGCAAGGATGTGCTTGCAGGGGGGCTGGGACAAGACAGTCTTTTCGGGGGCGACGGATTTGACAAGCTGATCGGGGGCGGCACGCCAGTTAACGACCAAGGCGATTTCTTTGACGGCGGGGAAGGCGGCGACTGGTTGATCTATTCGGCCAGTCCGGTCAGCTACGGGTCTTTCAAGCGCAGTGATGCCCAGCCCGAAACCGACAGCCTGCGGATTTATGGCGGTGCGGGGCTGGTAGAGCGGCTGGATGCCAGCGGGACCATCGTGCTGGCCACCGATACCTTCATCGGAATATCCAAGGTTATCGGCTCGGACGGCGCTGACACCTTATACGGTGCGTCAAACCCCGACAATATGAGCGTGAGGATCGACGGGGGCGGGGGCGATGATATCCTGTATTCCAACGGGGCACCCGAAGTGAACGGGGGCGCAGGGGACGACATGATCTATCTGACCCTGCCCGAAAGCATCTACAACAACACCAATTTCGATGGCGGCGGCGGCTTTGACACACTGGACACCCGCGGTCTGGATGATGTGCGGTTCTATCTGCGCAAAGTCGGCGCAATCGGGTCCAGCTTTCGCGGCTTTGATGCCTCTGAAAGCAGCGCGCTCGGGGTTGAGGATGATTTGAACGAATCCTATGCCTCGCAACTGTTCAGCGGGACGTTGAACGGTATTGATGTGCTGCATCTCGGGGATCTGGCGGATGAAGTCCAGTTGCTCGGCAATGAACGCATGACCATCTATGGCGGCGGGGGCAATGACATTCTGATCCGCGATCAATCCGTGGACGGATCAACTTTTGCCGAACTGTATGGCGGTGCTGGTGACGATTACATGCGGCTTAGGGACTTTGGCTATTTATACGGTGGGGCGGGCAGTGACACCATGTTCCTGTCTTCGGGTAGCAGCAGCAATGGCATGACTGTAGAGGGCGGCGCGGATGATGATTACATTCAGGTGCAGCGCTTTGACGGAACGATCACAGGGGGCACGGGCTATGACCGGATGTTCTTTGATCTGAGAAGCCACACCACCGCGCCCAAAACCGTGATCGTTGATTTGCAGGCGGGAACGGCTGTGGCCGACGGCGGCAGCAACAAAATAGATGCCAAGATCGCAGGCTTTGAAGAACTGATCGGCAACGATTATGCTGATCGCAGTGACAAATTCTATGGCACTGATGGATCGGAACGGTTTCTGGGCCTTGCAGGTGCGGACACATTGGATGGGCGCGGCGGTGCGGACCAGTTGTTTGGCGGGCAGGGCGGCGACAGGCTGTATGGCGGTGACGGCGATGATCTGTTGCACGGCGGCGGCGGGTCGGATTCGCTGTACGGTGGCGCGGGACAAGACACCGTCTCCTACGCCACAGCCGCGCCCAATGACACCAAAGGCGATGTGGTGGCTGAAAACTTTGGCGCAATCACCGCAAATCTGGAAACCGGCAGTGTGACAGGGGCCCATGGCACCGACCGCCTGTTTGACATCGAAAACCTGACTGGCAGCAGCGCCGGGGATACCATCACCGGATCAAGCGAACGCAATGCGCTGACGGGCGGCGCCGGGAATGACCTGCTTTACGGCGGCGACGGGAATGACGCGTTGAACGTGGGGATCGGGGATGACACCGCTTACGGGGGGGCGGGCGACGACACCTTCTCGCTGGCTGAGGGCAATAACACCTTCTTTGGCGGTGCGGGCACCGATACGCTGGTGCTGGGCAGCAATGCAGGGGCTATCAACCTGAATTTTGCACAGGAAAGCTATACCGCCGAATTGCGGGTCAATCGCCCCACATGGCAGGACACCGGCAGCACCGAGGCGCGGGTGTTTGACGGGGTTGCATTAACCCCGCAAGACGTTCTGGAAACAGGGCATCTGTTTGCCGATGCGGCCAGTGATCTGACCGTTTCCCTGCCGGATCCCGAAGACTCCGCGGCGGCGCGCTTTCAGATCAAACTGGTCGTGGTGACCAGCCCGAATTATGAGGGCCACTTTGACAGCGTGGAAGGTTTTGTCGGGGGCACGGGGCAGGTCAATCTGGATATGTGGCTGGCCGATGGGATTCAGACCTATGACGGCAGTGCGGGGCGCAAAGACGTGCTCGACCTCAGCGCCTTTGAAACAGGGCTGTCCTATAATATGCGCACCGGTGCAACCGACAGCCGGTATCTTGAAGGGGACAGCCTGACGTTCCTTGATCAGATCAAGGGCAGCCGTTTTGACGACAGTTTCAAGGGTGATGCACGGGGCAACGAGATATCGGGGATGAAAGGCGAAGACCTGTTGATCGGGTATAACGGCAAGGACCATCTGTTTGGCGGTGCGCAGGATGACAGGCTGTTTGGTGGCAAAGGCGGGGATAAGGCGCTGGGCGGCACGGGGGATGACCTGCTATCAGGCGGTGCGGGCAAAGACCTGCTGCGCGGTGACAAAGGCCGCGACACGTTGAGTGGCAACAGTGGCGATGATCTGCTGATGGGCGGTAAAGGTGGCGATCACCTGAAAGGCGGCGGCGGTCACGACACCCTGATCGGTGGCAGCGGACGCGAGGTGATGACGGGCGGCACAGGCGCAGATGTATTCGCCTTTAACAGCCTGTCCGACAGCACGACCACAAGCATCGACAAGATCACCGATTTCGGACGGGGCCGCGATGTGATCGACCTGACAGGGCTAGAGGGCAGTTTTACCTTTCTCCACAAGGCGGATTTCACGGGCACGGGGAAAGAGGTGAATTTTGTCAGGGACGGCAGCGATACAATCGTTCAGATCGACGGGACAGGCGATGGCATAGTGGATATGAAGATTACCCTCAGCGGCTTTGGCGGGCTGAATGGCGGCGATTTCATCTTATAGCTGCGGTGCCTGCGCCTTGTTCTTGCGCATCGCCGCCACTTCCCGGGCCAGTTCAAGCGTATGGGCGGCCAGTTCTGCCAGAACGGATTCGGTGGCGGCGCCGTCCTGCGCTTCCAGTGCATCGGCAATCTGGGTGTGCAGTTCCACAATCTTTTCCCGCTTGCGAGCAGTGAAAGTGATCATATTCATCAAAGGCTCGATCGCTTCAACCGCGCCAGCCAGTTGATAGGACATGACCGGATTGCCAGCCGCATCCACAAGCGCACGGTGAAAGGCCACGTCCGATGCGCAGAAACTTTCGTCCGACAGACCGGGCTGGGACTGGCGGTGGATTTCAGCACGCATGGCAGCAAGCTGGTCGGGTGTACGGCGCCGGGCGGCCAGTGCTACACAAGCGCGTTCCAGCGCGAAACGGGCTTCACAGGCGGTTTCAAAGCTGACCGCATTCATTGACAACAAAAGGATCGACGTGGTGATCTGCTGCCCGTAGGCATCTTCAAAACTGAGCCGGTTGATAAAAGCCCCACCGGAGGCCCCCCGCTGGGTTCGGATCAGGTTCTGCGCTGCCAGCCGTTTCAACGCCTCCCGCACCGTAGGGCGCGAGACTTGGAACTGCTCGCACAGATCACTTTCCGAAGGCAGGCGCTGGTCGACAATCAGACTGCCCTCCATTATGCCATCACGAATAGCCTGTGCGATTTGGGCAGAAAGTTCCTGTGCCTGATCAAGTTCGTATTTCATCGTTTTTCCGGTCTTAAGGCCTGTTTCGAGCCTGTTTCCGGCCCGTTTCGGATCTGATTTGGTTGCGTGAAATTTAATTGTCTGACAATTGCAGAAATTAATTGTCAGACATTTGATTTTCCCGTAGACCCAATGTAACCCAAAGCACCTGTGACACAAGTGCCGGACCCGAAATGACCTTGTTTACAGGTGCGATTTGCTGGCGAATTCCCATCATCTGATCCGATCTACCCTATGGGTGGCCTTTTTTGTGGCGATTCTGCTGTCGTGGTGGATGATGTATGCGATGGCCACGCAGATGGGGCTGAACTGGTACGGCGCGCGGGTCGGTATGATGGATATGGCCGGAATGCCGCCGATGGACAGCCTGCGCATGCTGGTGCCCATGTGGGCGGTGATGATGGTGGCCATGATGGGACCGACCTTTGTTCATACGTTAACCACCTACGAGGCCCTGATAAAATCGGCCAACGGCAGTTGGGCCGGATGGTTCGGGGTGGTGGGTGGATATTTCCTTGTCTGGGTCGGTTTTGCTGTGGCCATTGCGCTGGTACAGGCCGGTCTGATGCGGCTTGGCTGGCTGGACATGTTCGGCCAATCCACCGTTGTTTGGGCCACCTCACTGCTGTTGATCGTGGTTGGCTGGTTCCAGTTCACCTGGCTGAAAGAAGTCTGCCACGGGGTCTGTCATGCACCCATGCAATATTTTCTGGGCAACTGGCGTCCGGGCGGGGCAGGTGGCTGGCGCATGGGGCTTGGACTTGGCGCCTATTGTGTGGTCTGCTGCTGGGGCTACATGGCGCTTGGCTTTGCGGGCGGGGCGATGAACCTGTTGTGGATGGGGCTGGCGACTGTTCTGATGGTTTTGGAAAAGCTGCCGCAGGTGGCGCATTACGTGATGCGCCCTGTGGGGGCAGTGTTGATTGTGGCGGGGCTGGCACTAGCTGGTCGGGCTGCTGGATTTTACTAAAGGGAGGCCAGAAAATGGCGACGAAAAAGACAAGGGCTGCGGCGGACCGGATCGAGGTCATGAACAAGCTGGACCAGCGGATGACGCCCACGCGCCGCCGTATGGAACCCACCGACTGGAAGCTGAAGGGCGAGCTGTTTTTGAACTGTTCCTGTGACGTATTCTGCCCCTGCGTTGTGTCCTTGGGCAAATACAAACCGACCGAAGGATATTGCCACGCATGGATGGCCATTCGCATCGACGAGGGGCATTTCGAAGGTGAAGACATTGGGGGCCTGAACGTAGGTCTGCTGGCCGATATTCCGGGCCGTATGGCCGAAGGCGACTGGAAAGTTGCGGCCTATGTGGATGAACGGGCGACGCAGAAAGCCTATGACGGGCTGCTGAAAATCTTCTCGGGCGCGGCGGGGGGCACCACGGGGCTGTTCACCATGCTGGTGTCCACGATCATCCATGCCGAGCGCACCAAAGTGGATATTGAAACCGATGGCCGTCGCCGGCGCATCAACATTGGCAAAAAGATCAGCGGTGAAATCGAAACCATCGGCGGTGCCAACCCTGAAGAAGGTGTTGTGATCAAGAATTCGAAATACTGGATGGGTCCGGATATTATCGCTGCAGTGGGGCTGCGCTCTCGGGTGCGCGATCATGGCCGGAACTGGGACTTTGGCGGCAAATCCGCGGAAATCTGCCCGATTGAATGGTCTGGCCCGTAAGCGGCAACCAGACCCCGTAAAAGGCTGTTAAGATGGCTGTGTCTCCTGACTGGCTGCGCATGATGGCGCGGTATAATTCCTGGCAAAACGGCTGGATGGTTCCGGCCGCCGACGGATTGTCTGACGATGCGCGGAGTCTGGATCGCGGCGCGTTTTTTGGGTCTATTGCGGGCACGCTCAGTCATATTTTATGGGCAGATCAGATGTGGATGGGGCGCTTTGACGGCGGCCCGTCCCCCAAAGGAAACGGGGCGACCAGCGCGACGCTGTTTTCGGATTGGGCGCAGTTTAAAGCGGAACGCCACACCATGGATGCGCGGATTGAAGGCTGGGCCAACGGGATGGATGCTGCGCAATGTGCGGGTGATATCACGTGGTATTCGGGCCTGATGCAGGCAGATGTAGTCCGCCCCAAAGAGATGGTCTTTACCCATTTCTTCAACCACCAGACCCACCACCGCGGGCAGGTTCATGCCATGCTGACCGCCACAGGTGTAGCCACCACCGACACGGATTTGTTTTATATGGAGCAGATGTAATGGCCTTGATCTCCCCCTCTCGCCGTCTGCGGCGCACGCCCTTTTCCGACGGGGTCGAAGCGGCTGGCGTCAAAGCCTATACGGTCTATAACCACATGTTGTTGCCCACGGTGTTCCGCTCGGTTCAGGAAGACTACCACCACCTGAAATCTGCCGTGCAGATTTGGGATGTGGCCTGCGAACGGCAGGTGGAATTGCGCGGGCCGGATGCGGGAAAGCTGATGCAGATGCTGACGCCCCGGGACTTGCGCGGCATGCAGGCGGGCCAGTGTTATTATGTGCCGATTGTGGATGAAACAGGCGGTATGCTGAACGATCCTGTGGCAGTGAAGCTGGCCGAGGATCGCTGGTGGATTTCCATCGCAGACAGTGACTTGTTGTATTGGGTCAAAGGCATCGCCAACGGCTGGCGGCTGGATGTGCTGGTGGATGAACCGGACGTGTCGCCTCTGGCGATCCAAGGGCCGCAGGCCGAAGCTCTGATGGCACGGGTGTTTGGCGACAGCGTTAAAGATGTGCGCTTCTTCCGCTTTGGGTGGTTTGATTTTCAGGGTCGCAGTCTGGTGATCGCCCGTTCGGGCTATTCCAAACAGGGCGGCTATGAAATCTACGTTGAGGGCAGCGACATCGGCATGCCCTTGTGGAATGCCTTGATGGAAGCGGGCCGCGATCTGGATGTGCATGCAGGCTGTCCGAACCTGATCGAGCGGATCGAGGGCGGTTTGCTATCCTACGGCAATGACATGACCGACGACAACACCCCCCATGAATGTGGCTTGGGTCGGTTCTGTGACACCCAGACCGCCATCGGCTGCATCGGGCGCGATGCCCTGCTGCGGGTGGCCAAAGAGGGCCCGATCCAGCAAATCCGCCCCATTGAAATCGACGGCGGTGCGGTTCCACCCTGCACAGAATGGTGGCCTGTTCTGGCCAATGGCAAAAAGGTCGGGCGGATCAGCTCCTCGGCATGGTCGCCAGATTACAAAACAAATGTTTCAATCGGCATGATCCGCATGACCCATTGGGACGAAGGAACTTCGGTTCAAGTCGACACACCGGACGGACTGCGCGACGCAACCGTTCAGCAGAAATTCTGGATATGAGATCAATTCTCAAAGCCATTTTTGGTAAGCCAGTTGCGTCAACGGATGACTTGCTCGTTGCGACGCAACCACAGGCTGACGAAGTGGTTTTTGAAGCGGTTAGTTTTTCGCCCCTTAAACGGCCGCCTTCTGGGGAATGGGAGGGGGCGAAAACACATTACGGGGGCAACCCGAATTTGGGGGAAGCGCCTTGGCCATGTCACCCCCATGATGGCCGTCCCCTCCATATGGCAATGCAAATTGATCTTGGAGACATCGCCAGTATTCTGCCTGACTCTCTATTACCCAAAAATGGGACACTGATCTTTTTTGTAGAAACAGATCTAGAGGACCGCGCGGGATTGCTTGGGTATCCCAAAATTGGTGGCGCGGTCGTTCACGCGCCGCCGCAAGCTGGCAAAGTCAAGGCACCCCAGAAGGCCGGCCCGATCTATGGGAAAAGCTGGGACTATTATCAAAGGGCGTATTATCAGGACGAAGACGTGCCTCGGTCCTTTCCGTATTGGCCGGTTCGTTTTGATCGTGTTGAGATGACACCGACAACAATTCATGACGTTTGGCGCTCTGAAATTGGCTGTCACTTTGGCAATAACCTTTCGGCGCGGGACCTTCCTTTGCCGGCCGTTGAAGGCGCATTCACTTGGGGCATGGCCCAGCTTTTATTCGGAGAGTTTTTACGGGTTGTTTTGCCTTACAAAGGCAAGGATGCTTCGGAATATTTGGGCCTTCCTGATGATTTCTGGGTTGGGTATTTTGAACAGGTTGAACCCACGGCAACGGATTGGGTGAAGCGTGCACAGTCGTTTTCGGCGAATAAACCTATGTCAGAGAGCGAATTACACGATATGCGGCAAGATGTTGCGCGGTGTATTCTTTTGATGAACCAGAGTGGAAAAATGCTTTTGAGGCGGTTCTTCCAATGGGCGCACGGGGACGCTGCAGACCCCATAAACGTTCGGATTGACAGGGCTTGTGAAGAAGTGATGCGAGCGAAATATGCTCAGATGTATTTAGGCAGTTCTGAAGACTATGCAGCATTGCCCCAATCCGTAAGAGACTTTTACGCAGCCACACGTTCTTTTGATGACGGGGGGCTCGTTACTGACACGCGATTGTTGGGGTGGGTTCCAAGCGACTTTGCCTTTGGTAACAAGATACTACTTTTGCAATTGGCTAGCCAAGGGTCGTTCGTTTGGGAAGACCTGAGCAACATCAGATACTGGATAGAACCGACAGATTTGGCGGCAGGGCGGTTTGAAAACGTCGTCGTGACGGTCGAAGCCCTCTGAAAGAAATGACACGAATAATCGAAAAGGAGAAAACATATGTTTAACGCGCTCGTAGTGGAAAAAGATGACGAGGGGAAAACCTCGGCTTCGGTGCAGCAGATTGATTTGGACCAACTGCCTGACGGTGAAGTTACCGTTGCGGTGGAATATTCCACCGTGAACTACAAGGATGGTCTGTGTGTCGGACCGGGTGGCGGTTTGGTGCGCAACTATCCCCATATTCCGGGCATTGATTTTGCCGGAACGGTCGAGTCATCCAGCGACAGCCGCTACAAGGCAGGGGACAAGGTTGTTCTGACAGGCTGGCGCGTGGGCGAGGCCCATTGGGGCGGGTATTCCCAGAAAGCGCGGGTCAAAGCCGACTGGTTGGTGCCTTTGCCCGAGGGTATTGATACGCGCCAAGCCATGGCGGTTGGCACGGCAGGGTTTACCGCGATGCTGGCGGTTATGGCGCTGGAAGATCACGGCCTGAAACCCGGCAATGGCCCGGTGCTGGTCACCGGTGCTGCGGGGGGGGTCGGGTCTGTTGCCACTGCGATCCTTGCGAACCTTGGATATGAGGTTGCGGGTGTGACGGGGCGGCCTGAAACAGCGGAATACCTGAAATCCCTTGGGGCGCGCCAGATTGTCGCCCGTGAAGACCTTAACGAGACCACCAAACGCCCGCTGGAAGCGGAAACATGGGCAGGCTGCATTGATGCGGTTGGCGGTGACATGCTGGCCCGGGTGCTGGGACAGATGAAATACGGCGCGTCGGTTTCTGCGGTTGGTCTGGCGGGGGGCGCGGCTCTGCCTGCGACAGTGATCCCGTTCCTGCTGCGCGGCGTGAACCTGCTGGGCATCGACAGTGTGATGCAGCCCTATGACAACCGCCTGCGTGCGTGGAAACGGGTGGCCAGCGATCTGCCGATGGACAAACTGGAATCCATGATCCAGCCCGCGACCCTGTCCGATCTGCCCCAACTGGGCAAAGACATCCTGAAAGGTCAGGTCAAAGGCCGCGTTGTTGTAGACGTAAACGCCTGATCCCTGATCAATCACGGTAAAATTGGAAAGCCCCGCCAGAACAGGCGGGGCTTTCGCTGTTCATAGCCCTGTGTTGGGCGGCCCTTACAGGGTTTCAAAAAAGCCGATGGAATTGCCATCCAGATCAATCGTATAGGCAAACCGCCCTGCGGGAATGCTGATCGGTTCTGACAGGACTTGACCGCCTGCTTCGGCCACACGGCCCAGGGTCTGCTCCAACCCGCCGTAAGCGGCCAAATGGATCGTCGGTCCCGTGCCGTTGGCCGCAGGGGTGCCGGGGTAGATATGCCCTGCCACAGCACGGGCCGGATTATCCGTTGGAAAGATCGCGATAGGGTTGGGGCCTGTATCGTCCAGCGTCAGTTTGGCACCTGTAACCTTGGCGTAATAGGCCATGGCGCGTTTCATATCGGTTGTGGGGATTTCGGCCCAGACAACAAAGTTTTGCGGGGTGAAGGTCATATTAATTGCTCCTTTGTTTTTGCGTAGGTCCTGCATAAACGGGGGGTGCTGCCAGATGCTGGCAACAGGGATTTGGCACCGCTTGCGCCTTGACGCTCTACCTTGGGTGCGGCACTGCTGTGGCATAGGAATAGGGAGCAGACACATGACCTTGGATATTGATTTCATTCGCAGCCAGTTTCCGGCTTTTTCGGAACCATCGCTGCAAGGACAGGCGTTTTTTGAAAACGCAGGCGGGTCTTATACCTGCAAACAGGTGATCGACCGTCTGACCCGCTTTTACACCCAGCGCAAAGTCCAGCCCTATGCACCCTATGAAGCCTCGCGCCTTGGCGGTGAAGAAATGGACGAGGCCCGCAAACGGCTTGCCGCCATTTTGGGTGTGGCCACAAAAGAACTGTCTTTTGGCCCCTCGACCACCCAGAACACCTATGTGCTGGCCCAGGCCTTTGGCCAGTGGCTGAAAGCAGGTGATGCCATCATCGTCACCAATCAGGACCACGAGGCCAACACAGGCCCGTGGCGGCGTCTGGCGGATCGCGGCATTGACGTGCGCGAATGGTGTGTTGATCCTGAAACAGGCAGCCTGTCGCTTGACGGGCTGGGGGCGCTGCTGGACGATAAGGTAAAGCTGCTGTGTTTCCCCCATTGTTCCAATGTGGTTGGCGAAATCAATCCGGTCAGCGAAATCTGCGCCATTGCGCGGAACGCAGGGGTTTATACCTGCGTGGACGGGGTCAGCTATGCGCCCCACGGTTTGCCCAATGTGGGGGCGCTGGGTCCCGATGTGTATCTGTTTTCCAGTTATAAAACCTATGGCCCGCATCAGGGCATCATGGTGATGCGCGAAGGCTTGGGGATGGAACTGCCCAATCAGGGGCATTATTTCAACGGCGATGCCCTGTACAAACGGTTCACGCCCGCCGGACCAGATCACGCCCAAATCGCCGCCTGTGCAGGGATCGCCGATTATATCGACGCAGTTTATGCCCATCACGGCGGCGTGGATGCCCGCGCAGCCACACGGGGCGAGGCGGTTCATGACCTGATGCGCAGCCATGAAGTCGCGCTGTTGCAACCTTTGCTGGATTACCTCGGGGATAAAAACTCGGTCCGTCTGATTGGTCCGCGTGAAGCACGGGCCAAAGCGCCTACGGTGGCGATGTTGTCGCAAAAGCCAGGGGAGCAACTGGCGCAAGAACTGGCCCCGCTGGGCATTATGGCGGGGGGCGGTGATTTCTACGGGGTACGCTGCCTGAAAGGGCTGGGGATTGATTCGGATCACGGGGTTTTACGGGTCAGCTTTGTGCATTACACTTCAAAAGCCGAGGTGGATAAATTGATCACAGCTTTGGATCAGGTTTTGTGATCTAAACCAAAGGGTCGCGCGTATTCTTTCGGATATGACAGACACTTACACAACTCTCTGGTGGGTCAGGCGCGATATGCGGCTGGCCGACAATCCCGCGCTAGCCCATGCGATTGCATCTGGTGGGCCGGTTCTTCCCGTTTTTATCCATGATGAGACCGTTGCCGGTCTGGGGGCCGCGCCGAAATGGCGAATGGGGCTGGGGATCGACGCCCTTGACGCCGATCTGCGCCGTCTGGGCAGCCGCCTGACCCTGCGGCGGGGGCGGGCAGTGGATGTTCTGACGGATCTGGTGCACGAAACCGGCGCGAAATCCGTGGTCTGGTCACGGGCTTATGATCCTGACGCCATCACGCGGGACACGGCGGTAAAGACATGCCTGAAGGAACTGGGGGTGGCTGCCGAGAGTTTCGCAGGCCATCTGTTGTTTGAACCCTGGCAGGTGAAAACCAAAGTCGGTGGTTATTACAAGGTTTACACTCCGTATTGGCGGGCGGTGCGGGATAATCCTGTGGCCGATTGCCTGCCTGCGCCCAAATCTTTGCCTGCACCCGATCACTGGCCTGCCAGCGATAATCTGGGCCAGTGGCAGATGGGCGCTGCGATGAACCGCGGCGCGGATGTGGTGCTGCCCTATACAAATGTGGGGGCAGGGGCAGCGGAAACACGGCTGGCGGAGTTTCTGGACGGGGCCATTACCGCCTATCGCGAGGGGCGCGATTTCCCCGACCGTCAGGTCACCTCCCGCTTGTCCGAGAACCTGACCTACGGCGAAATCGCCCCCCGCAGGCTGTGGCACGCAGGGCGTCAGGCCATGTTGGAGGGCGCGCAAGGGGCGGAACATTTCCTTAAAGAACTGGTCTGGCGCGAGTTTGCCTATCATCTGGCCTTTCACACCCCCCATATGCTGACCCGCAACTGGCGGCCTGAATGGGACGGGTTCGGCTGGCGCAGCGATAACGGGGATGCCGAAAACTGGCGGCGCGGCATGACGGGCGTGCCTATGGTTGATGCTGCCATGCGCGAATTGTATGTCACGGGCACCATGCACAACCGCCTGCGGATGATTGCAGGGTCATACCTGACCAAACACCTGCTGACCGACTGGCGTGTCGGGCAGGACTGGTTTGCCCAAACCCTGATAGATTGGGACCCCGCTGCCAATGCCATGGGCTGGCAGTGGGTTGCAGGCTGCGGGCCGGATGCCTCGCCCTATTTCCGGGTGTTCAATCCTGAAACCCAAGGGGCAAAGTTCGACGGCAAGGGGCGCTACCGCGACCTTTATCTTAGGGATGGTTTGGATGCTGCGGGGCGGTGCCCCAGTGCGGATTATTATAACGCCATTCCGCGCAGTTGGCAGATCAGCAAAACCACACCCTATCCAGAGCCAGCCCTTTCCCTGAAAGAAGGCCGCCTCCGCGCTTTGGAGGCTTATTCCAGCGCCAAAGCCGGTGATTAATACTTGGTTAAAACCGGGTTAACAGGGGGCTTGGCAGGGAAAAAACCTTGTATTAGGCTTTCGTGAAAGAACAAGGAGTGTTGGATGCAGGTTCTTACATCCACTGACGGGCAAAAAGACTTGCCCCGTTATTTCGGGGCGGCCTTTGCGCAACTGAAAAAAATCCGCAACGGCGGGTTGGACATGGTGTTGCCCGACGGGCGGGTGTTCCAGATCAAAGCAGCAAACCCCGGACCTTTTGCGCGGGTTGAGATCATAAATCCCGATGTCTTTACCCGTCTGGCCCGCGAAGGGGACATGGGCTTTACCGATGCCTACCTTGAAGGCTGGTGGACCTCGCCCGATCTGCAGGCTTTTCTGGATCTGGTTTTCGCCAATAACGAAGAATTGGGCCACGGGTTTCCGGGCGGGTTTCTAGTGCAATATTACGAACGACTGCGCCACTGGCTGCGCGGCAATACCAAGGCTCAGGCCCGCAAGAATATTTCCTACCATTATGATTTGGGGAATGATTTCTATTCGAAATGGCTTGATGAAACCATGACCTATTCCTCGGCCCTGTTTCTGACAGGACAAGAGGATATGGCAAAGGCGCAAATTCAGAAATATGCCTCACTTTGTGACGAAATGGGCATGAAAGACGGCGACCACCTGCTGGAAATCGGCTGTG
The DNA here is from genome assembly GCA_034670045.1 of Amylibacter sp. Taxonomy (GTDB): domain Bacteria; phylum Pseudomonadota; class Alphaproteobacteria; order Rhodobacterales; family Rhodobacteraceae; genus Amylibacter. The sequence continues at coordinate 43,226 of JAXMOF010000012.1, forward strand.
GCTGGGGCGGATTCGCTGAATATGCAGCTGGCACGCGGGGGGCTAAAATGACCTGCCTGACCATTTCCCAGGAACAGCACGACTATGCCAAGGAGCGCATGTTCAAAGCCGGTCTGGCGGATCGGGTAGAGGTCGTGATGCGCGACTATCGCGATGAGCGGGGCAGCTATGACGGCATCGCCTCGATCGAGATGTTCGAAGCCGTGGGCGAAAAATACTGGCCCACCTATTTCAACACGGTGCATGATCGCCTGAAACCCGGTGCGAATGCCAGTTTGCAGATCATCACCATCGCTAATGAATTATTCCCGAAGTACCGCAAAACTGTGGATTTCATTCAAAAACACATCTTTCCGGGGGGCATGTTGCCCAGCACAAACGCCCTGCGCGCCGAAGTCGAACGGGCAGGGCTGTCTTATGTCAAATCCTGTGAATTCGGCGAAAGCTATTCCATCACCCTGCGCCGCTGGTATGAAACCTTTAACAATGCATGGCCCGATATCATGCCGCTGGGGTTCGACCAACGGTTTAAAAACATGTGGGATTTCTATCTTACGAGTTGTGCTTCCGGCTTTCACTATGGCACAACGGACGTGACACAAGTGACGGTCCAAAGACCGAAATAACAAGGGGATAGCGATGCCAACGGCAGCGAAACTGGTGGCGGGATTGGCATTTGCTTTGACCGCCGCAGTGGCAGCTTATGTTTTCATAGGCCAACATACTGAATTGCCCATCGGGTTGAAATTTATTCTGGGCAATGCCCTGGTCGGATTTTTTGCAGGCTGGTACTCGTTGGGCCGCAACCCAGGCCACAATAATGCGGCAGGTGCCATGAGCGGATTGCGCTCGCTGGTGCTGCTGTTGATCGGCTCTGGTATGGTGTTTGGCGGGCGGTTTGTAATGAACAATCTGGGGCAGTTCCGGTCCCGAGATCCTGTTGAAATCCCGCTGTTGTGGATTTCCACCACCTTTGAATATGTCGTTCTGGCGCTGACACCCTCTGTGGGGCTGACCTTGCTGGTTGGCGGATTGCTGTCGGGGGTTGCGACCTTTCAAGCCAGCCGGCGCTGGCGGTAAACAGCATCAATGCGCGTATTTCTAAGCGATAGTGACGTAGCCAAAGCGCTGCTGCCCGATGCTGGCTGGCAAGCCGATCAGGTAACGGGGTTCCAACCCGATGCGCAAGGAGCCTTGGTGCCTGTTGTCGGGACTTGCGATGGGGTGTCGGTTGGCGTCTCTGATCCTCTGCCAGAACCTTTTGCAAGCTATTTCAGTGGCTTGAAGGGCGAGGTGAAACAGATTTCCACCGCAAACGGTCCGGCATTTGCCGTGTTAGGCGCAACACAGGCCTGTATTGGTTTCACTGATCAGGCCCGACGGATCGAAACGCTGATTGCCACTGACACCGCGCGGATTTTGCGTGATCCCACATCCCATAACACACCTGTTGTGCGCAGCGGCCTGCTGATGCGGGCGCGTTCCTTTGTGCGGGCGGAACAATCCGGCAAACAGGTGCCTGTGGTGCAACGGCGCGGTTTTCTTGCGGATCAGGTGCAGGATATTTCCCGCACGCTGCCCTATGCGCGGTATTTCGATGTGGAAGACATAACCCTGCGCCATCCCCGCTTTGACGGCGGGATGTCCCCCGCCATTGATCGCACGGTTCTGCGCTCGGCTGATGCGGTGACGGTGCTGCCCTATGATCCGCTGCTGGATCAGGTGGTGCTGGTGGAACAATTCCGCCCCGCAGCCTATGTGCGGGGGGACAACTGCCCTTGGGTGCTGGAACCTGTGGCAGGGCGCTGCGACGGGGATGAACCCGTCGAAGAAGTCGCGCGCCGTGAAATGATCGAAGAAGCAGGGCTGACCCTGTTGTCGCTGAAAAACATCGCAAGCTATTACCCGTCACCGGGGTGTTTGTCCGAATATCTTTACTCTTTCATCGGGATTGTGGATTTGTCGCAGGCCGAAACCGGCGTTCACGGCGTCGCGGGGGAGGATGAGGACATCCAGACCCATATTCTGGATTTTGACGCAGCCATGGCTTTGGTGACATCGGGCGAGGCTGACAACGGCCCGCTGTTGTTATCGCTGTTTTGGCTTGCTGCAAATCGCGCAGGATTGCGCGCGGACGCAAGCGCCGCTTGAAACCACCCAAGCGCAAGCGTATCAATGGTGCAAGCAAGTCTTAAGGAACCCCTCTGATGACAATTTACCAAGACCTTCCCCATGCCGTTGGAAACACACCTCTGATCCGTCTGAACAAGGCGTCCGAACTGACGGGGTGTGAAATTCTGGGCAAAGCCGAATTTATGAATCCGGGGCAGTCGGTCAAAGACCGCGCGGCGCTGAGCATCATCAAAAGTGCGATTGCCAGTGGAGAATTGCGCCCGGGTGGCACGATTGTCGAAGGCACCGCAGGCAACACCGGAATCGGTCTGGCCTTGGTCGGGGCGGCGTTGGGGTTCAAAACCGTGATTGTGATCCCTGAAACCCAAAGTCAGGAAAAGAAAGACATGATCCGTCTGGCTGGCGCTGAACTGGTGCAGGTGCCCGCAAAACCCTATCGCGATCCGAACAACTTTATCAAATATTCCGAGCGTCTGGCCGCCGAACTGGCCAAGACCGAACCCAATGGCGCGATCTGGGCGAACCAGTTTGATAATGTGGCCAACAAACAGGCCCATATCGACACAACCGCGCCTGAAATCTGGGATCAGACAAACGGCAAGGTCAGCGGCTTTATCTGCGCTTGCGGGTCAGGGGGCACGCTGGCCGGGATGGCTGACGGTCTGCGGGCCAAGAACAAGGACGTGAAAATCGGCATTGCCGATCCGGATGGCGCGTCATTGTACAATTATTACGCCCACGGCGAATTGAAAGCCGATGGCGGTTCGATTGCCGAAGGCATCGGTCAGGTGCGGATCACCAAAAACCTCGAAGGGCTTGAGGTGGATTTTGCCTATAACGTGCCTGACGGGGAAGGTGTACAAATCGTGTTCGATCTGCTGCAGGACGAAGGTCTGTGCATGGGCCTGTCCACCGGTATCAACGTGGCAGGCGCGATCCGCATGGCCAAGGACATGGGGCCCGGCCATACCATCGTAACGGTGCTGTGCGATTACGGCACCCGGTATCAGGCCAAGCTGTTCAACCCGTCCTTCCTGCGTGAAAAAGGCCTGCCGATCCCCCATTGGCTGGAAAAGAAACGCACCGACATTCCAACCGTGTTTGAATAGAGCCCTGATGACCCGTTTTCTTTGGACGCTTGTGCTGCTGGTGGCTTTGCCACTGGCAGCTTTCGCGCAAGACACCACCACTGTTTTTGACTCACAAGCCTTTGATAGCACGGCTGCGCGCGCGCAGGATGTGCTGGACAGTGGGGTGGCCTCGGATCAGGCGCTGGAACAATTGCGCCAGCAGTTGGTCGAATTTCGCACCGCTGCCACCAATCAAAAAGCCCTAGCTTCAACCAAGGTGACGCCGATTTTCGAACGGCTGCAAGCCCTTGGCGATGCCCCTGCCGAAGGGACGACCGAAGCCGAGGATGTGGCGGCCCTGCGCAGTGAATTGAACTCTGCGCTGAACAACGCCCGCGCGCCTGTGCAATCCGCCGAGGATTCCTACAAACGTGCAGATTCCCTGATCAAGCAGATCGACACGTTGATGCGCGACCGTACTACGGCGCAATTGATTTCCCAGAACAGATCGCCGCTGACCCCTGTGCTGATCAAAGACGCACTGGCAGCCCTGACCCAATTCGGGGAAAATCTGTTGGGCGAGGTAAGAAGCAACCTGAATAACCCAACACGTTCTGCGGGGCGGCTGGGCAATATTCTGGGTGTGGCCATTCTCCTGTGTCTGGCCCTGTTGTTGCTGGCCCGCTCCCGTCAGTGGTCGCGCCATGTGCAGGATGCGGTCAGCAAGAACGCATCCCCGACCACTGCGGCTTTGTTCGGCTTTGTCGGTTCCCTGTCACAACTGGTGTTGCCTGCCATCGGCTTGATCGTTCTGGTACAGGCGCTGCTGTTGCTCGATCTGTTTGAATTGCGCGGTTATTTCATGCTGCGCAGTCTGGGGTTTGCCGGATTTTCGCTCTATTTCGCGGCGTGGTTGTCGCGCTCCTTGTTTGTGCCGACATCCACTCAGGGTGCTTTGATCGAGATTGATCACAGCCTGAAAGGCCCGATGCGCCGCTCTTTCCTGGCGCTGGGGTTGATGTTCGCACTGCGGGCGATGCTGGATGCGATGGCGGTTGGCTCCGGGCAAAGCCCGTCTTTGGTTGCGGCCCTGCCTACATTGACCTTCCCGCTGACCGTGGTGGGTGGCATTGCGCTGTTCCGCATCGGTCGGGTGCTGGGGAATGAGGCCCGGGTGGCGGGCAAACAAGAAGGCGGCAATCCGTTTCTGGGCCGTATCGCGGCGATCATGGGCAATATCTGTGTGGCTGCAGGGGTGGCGGGGCCGGTTCTGGCGGCCCTTGGCTATGAAAGCGGCGGCACCATGCTGGTGTTTTCCACAGCCGCGTCTTTGCTGCTGATCACGGGGCTTTATATTTTCTTCCGCCTGATCGGATCGCTGACAGGCTATGCCTCTGGCGCGGTTGTCGCCGCCGGGGCCGAGGCGGAAACCCAGCGCTATGGCGCGTTGTTCCGCGTGGCTGTCGGCTTTATCATGATCTGTATCGCCCTGCCGTTTCTGGCCCTGATCTGGGGCGCGCGGGTCAGTGACCTGCAAGAATTGTGGTTGATGGCACGCAACGGGATCGCCATTGGTGACAACCGTGTTTCGCTGACCGATTTCCTGACCTTTGTGCTGATCTTTTCCGTCGGGTTTACCATCACGCGGGTGCTACAATCCGCGCTGCGCACCACGGTTCTGCCCAACACGCGGCTGGACAGTGGCGGGCAGAATGCGATTGTCACGGGGACGGGCTATGTGGGGATTTTCCTTGCGGCGCTGTCTGCGATAACCGCCACGGGGCTTGATCTGTCCAATCTGGCCATTGTGGCTGGTGCCTTGTCGGTTGGTATCGGTTTTGGCCTGCAAACCATAGTGTCGAACTTTGTGTCGGGCATTATCCTGTTGATCGAGCGCCCGATCAAAGCGGGTGACTGGATCGAGGTGGGGACCTACTCGGGCTATGTGCGCAAAATCTCGGTGCGTTCGACCGAAGTGGAAACCTTTGACCGCGCCTCTGTGGTGATCCCGAATGCCGATCTGATTTCCGGAACGGTGACAAACTGGACCCATTCCAGCATGTCAGGCCGTGTGCGGGTGCCGGTCGGGGTGGCCTATGACAGCGACCCCCGCGAAGTGGAAAAAATCCTGCGCGAGGTGGCCGAAGCCCATCCGATGGTTCTGCTGGAACCCGGCCCTGCGGTGATGTTCATGGGGTTCGGTGCCGACAGTCTGGATTTTGAAATCCGCGCAATTTTGCGGGATGTGAACTGGATGCTGTCGGCCAAATCCGACATGAACTATGAAATCTTCAAACGGTTCAAGGAAGCGGGCATCGAAATCCCCTTCGCGCAGCGCGATGTCTATATCAAAAATCTGGATCAACTTGGGAAGCCGCCAAAATCTGCGGCCAAACCGTCAAAAGCCGATGCGACCGAAGAAGCACCAGCAGATGACGCAAAGCCCACAGGCACCAAGCACTAATCCACGGTTTTGGCACCGGAAAGCAAAAGGCGGTCCCCGTCCTAAGGGCGTCTAAAGACTGTCGATGAAGCGATAGATCGCCTTTTGCCCTGCCACATCCCAATGTCCGACGTGGCCTCCGCCCTTGACCCCGCGCCAGACCTTGCGCTTTGATGCGGCGGCTTCAAAGACCGCAAGCCCTTGGTCATAGGGCACCACCGGGTCCATCGTGCCGTGCATCACCAGCAGGGGCACAGTGATCTTTGGCATAGTGTCCAGCGTATTCCAATGTTCATGCAGCCCCAAAAAGGTCGGGAAAACCGGCATCCGCTGGCGTGCCATAGCGTCGATCGACGCAAATGGTGCCTCTAGTACCATGCCTGTAGGCGGGTGGATCGCCGCCAGTTGAACCGCAACCGCACTGCCCAGACTTTCGCCGTAATACACCAGCTTTTGCGGCTGGGGGCCCAGCAGGTCAGGCAGCGCTTTGACCAGCGTCCGTGAATCCGCGCGCAGGGCGGATTCCGATGGTGACCCGCTGCTGCCCGAGGAGCCGCGATAGGCCAGTGCCACCACGCCGTAGCCCCGATCCAGCATCCGGTTGAACCGCTGGGTCCGCAGGGCCAGATTGCCCGCATTGCCGTGAAAATAGACGATAACCGGCTTGGATTTCTTGGGTGCGGCCACCCAGACCACAAGGTTTTCACCGTCCGGACTGTGCAACTGCTTTGCTGTCAAACGGGGCTCGCCCGCATTTTCAGGGGTGATTTCCGTTGGATCAAACGGATAGATGATACGGTTCTGGGACAGCACCATCGCGCCAAAAGACACAAGATAGATCACCACCCCTATGATCAGAAAACGGGTCATGGCTCGCCTATGCTATAGGGCAATGTTGCGCGATTGTTGGGATCGACCTGCAGACGGCGTTCAATCGGGGGGACGGAACGTTGATGGCAGTTGTGGCGTTCGCAAATACGGCAGGAAATGCCGATGGGTTCAAAGGCCTGACGGTTGGTCACATCCAGATCGTCGGCGTAAACCATTGCCCCTGCGTGGCGGATTTCACACCCCAGCCCAATGGCGTAACGTCGGATCGGGGCGCGAAAGCTGCCCCCCGGTTTGGAAACATCCCGCGCAAGGCTCAGGTATTGCAACCCGTCAGGGGTTTCGGCCAACTGGCGCAGGAATTGCCCCGGCGTTTCAAAGGCGCGGTGCACGTTCCACAGCGGGCAAGCGCCGCCAAATCTGGCGAATTGCAGCCGTGTGGCGGAATGGCGTTTGGTAATGGTGCCGGCCTGATCGACGCGGACAAAAAAGAACGGGATGCCCTTTAGCCCGGGCCGCTGCATGGTGGACAGGCGGTGGGCCACCTGTTCGATACTGGCGTCAAAATAACTGGCCAGCAGTTCCAGATCGTGACGGGTTTCCTGTGCCACCTGCAAGAACCGGCCATAGGGCAGGGTGGCGGCCCCTGCAAAGTAATTGGCAAGGCCGATTTTACAGATCGCGCGGGCCTCGGGGGTGTTGAAATTTGCAAAGTCGAGCGTGGCCTCCAGCAGGTCGTCGTGATCCAGCAGGGCGGTTTGATGGGCGATCTGGAACAGTTTTGTGGATGTGGCGGCCTGTGCTGACAGGGTCAGGGTGCGCCCCGCAGGATCATAATGGCGCAGCACATCGGTGTTTTGCGCGCGCAGGTGAATATTATGTTTTTCCGCCAGCCAGTCATGGGCCGACCCCAGCGGATTGGGACCAGACAGTTTTGCCTGAGCCGCGTAATTTTCGGCCACACGGTCAATACTGTCGATGTAATTGTCGCAATAGTGGAAAAAGTCGCGAACCTGCTCCCACGGGGAGGGGGACATGGCGCTATCCTCGCGCCCCAAAGCCTCGTCCAGCGAGGCAAGCCGTTCCTGTCCCTGACGATAAGCACGGTGCAGTTCCAGAAAGGCACGGGCCAGCGACGGGGCATTTGACGCGGTTAGTTGCATATCCGCCAGCGGTGGCTGGGTGCTGCTGAAGACGGGATCGGCCAAAGCCTCGCGCATGTCGGCAACGATGCGTTCGGCCTCGCCCACGGACAATTGTGTGACGTCAAAGCCGAATTCCTGCGCCAGTGCCAGCACCACGGTGGTGCTGACGGGGCGGTGGTTGTTTTCCATCTGGTTCAGATAGGGCAGGGATACGCCCAGTTTGGCGGCGAAATCCTTTTGGGTTAGCCCCTGTTTTTGACGGGTTTCGCGCAGGGTCACCCCTGCATAAAGCTTCTGGGCGCGCATATCTGGCCTCTGGTTTGCGAATTAGCTAACTTTCACCGTAGTGTTTGCAAAGTTAGCGCGCAAGCGGGATCGCTAAAGCCGATACAGCCCCCGTCAGCGCCCTTTGCGCACCAGATATTCCACCCGAATGGAATATAGCGCCGCCATAAGCGCCAAAGTGGCTGAACCGAGTGTGAACAAAATCAAAGGCGTTGCGCCTGCTTCTTCGGACAGGAAGGGGATCACGATGGCGGAAATGGCACCGCCCCCCAGCGTCATCATCGCCCCGCCCAGACCTGCCGCCGTGCCTGCCAGTCGCGCATTCACTGACATCATGCCCGCGCTGGCACTGGGCATCACCATGCCATTGCCAAGGCCGATAAAGATCGTGCAGCCGAAAAACGCGACAGGGTGGTCAAAGCCGCAATTCACCAGAACAAGTGCAAGCAGCATCCCCAGAATGGTAATCGCAGCACCCGCAGTCATCATGCGGTACATGCCGATGACACCGGCAAATTTACCCGAAATCAGATTGCCAAGGAAATATCCCGCAGGGCCGAAGATGAAATACAGACCCAGTTCTTTGGGGCTAAGGCCATAGACGATTGTGCCCACAAAAGGCGCACCGCCCAGCAACGAGAAAAAGCACCCCGAAGCAAAGGTCGAGGCCAGCGAATAGCCCCAGAACCGCCGCGAGGTCAGCAATTCAGGATAGGTGCGCACCTGTTCGATCATACTGGTAGAGCGGTTGAGGTTGGTTTCCCCCATGTCGCGCAGAACCAGCAGAAACACAAAAGTGCCAAGACCTGCCAGCGTCCAGAAGGGCGCGCGCCAGCCAAAGGCCTCTTGCAGGAAGCCCCCGATAGTGGGGCCCATCATCGGGGCAACAGACATGCCCATAGCGATGTAGCCCAGCATGGATACCGCATTTGCACCGCCCGCAATATCGCGGGCCGCCGCGCGCGACAGCACAAAGCTGGATACCACAAGGGCCTGAAACGTGCGGGCAATCAGCAAAATCGTTGTGTTCGGCGCATTGGCGCAAACAACCGAGGCCACGACAAAAGCCGCCAGCGTCCAGAGCGCCACAGGACGGCGACCGTATCTGTCGGACACAGGTCCGATGAACAATTGCAAGATGCCGTTCATAAACAAAAAGCCCGACAGCATGAATTGGACGGCCAGATAGCTGGCGTCAAAATGGGTGACGATGGCTGGCATGGAGGGCAGGAAAATATTCATGGCTACAGCGCCGATAGAGGCGAAAATAACCAAAGTGATCATTGTTGGCGGGGTTTTAGGGTCGAGAAAACGGGCTTTTGGCAGAACAGACATGCAAAGGGGCGTCCTTTGGGGGATGGGGAAGCACCGTGTTTTCAGGCTGTAAAGAACCTCGTAACCGGCGGATACGTCATGACTATGCGTTCAAAATTGAACTGTCCATGCCAAAAGGCCGCAAGGTTTCCGCTACGGCGCGTCAGCACTTATTGAACAGCTTGTCAGGTGACGGACAGTGTGTCAGGCCACCAGAATGTCATCGCTAAGTGCGGCAACCGTGATGTCATTCACGACCACCACCAGCCCGTCGCTAAAGGTGAAAACGGCGTTCGACCCCTTGTTGACCCCGAGATCAAGCACATCAGCCACGCTGGACACGTCGTCATGATAGAATTTCAACTGATCTTTATTGTCGGTGAAATCCAGCACCCTGTCTTTGCCACCGCCTTCGGCAAAGACAAATGTATCCCTGCCTGCGTTGCCGGACAGCCTGTCATTGCCTTGATCCCCTGCAATACGGTCATTGCCGTTGCCCCCCGAAATCGTGTCGAAACCGATGCCGCCGCTGATCTTGTCCCGCGCATCGCCGCCTTCGATGTCATCGCGTCCTCTGTTGCCTTTGATCTTGTCTCGGTCGCCACCGCCCAGCAGCAGGTTGTTCGCGCTGTTGCCGATCAGAACATCGCTGCCCGCACCCCCTGTGGCGTTTTCGATTACCGTGTCATAGGCGATGACCACATCGTCAGTGGAATCAAAGCTGGAAAACCGTGCCTGACGCAGGTCCAGCCGCACGCCGCTGGCAATGGCAGAGGCGTCAAATGTGTCAATACCGCCCGCGTCCCAGATCGCGTCAATCGTGTCGGTGCGCTTGCCGGTATAAATGCTGTCCCCCAATGCCGTGTCGAGGTTCGCGCCCCACAGGTCTTGCATGGCCAGAATGTCGAACAGCATCATTGCGTCACTGTCCATCCCGTTGTCCGGATTGGATGTATAGGACATGATCGAATATTTGTTGCTGTCAAAGCCGCTTGGAACAGTAGGCGACGAAAACGGGTGTTTCAGCCCCATGGCATGGCCGATTTCATGCAGCACCAAATCGACGGATGTGGTCAGGTCAATGGTGTTGTCATAGACTACATAGCTGTCATAGCGGGTGATTGTGTCCCCCGAAATGGAAGCGCTAAAGCCGCCAACCCCCGCCGTTGACCCGGGCATGCTTACCTTACCTAAATTCATATCCGGATCGGCGCTGCCCAAAACCTCAACAAATTCTACGTTCAGCAGGGTTTCCACGTGATCAAGGGCCGCGCGAAAGGTTGCTTCTTCGGCCGTGCTAAAATCGGTCCAGCCGCTATAGCTGGTAGATGTGGGAAGATCCGTCGGTGCGCTGGTTCCGGCATATTGAAAGGTGATGGTCCGCGGCGCGGTCCCGCCGGTGTTCAGCGCATTTTTCCCGTTCAAAGAACTGAACTGCATTCCGTCGATAATCTCGGTTCTGGTGGCCATGGGATCCTCGTTGTTAGAAGCGGTCTAAGTGGTATAGCCGATTTTGGTGCAGTCCTAAGCCGTTTTTTGAAAACGGCTCTTTAAAGCAAAGCTTCGCCTGTTCAATCGCAGAGGTTTTGATGCGGTAATTATGGTGTACAGAATTTGCAAGTTTGCAATATTCAAATGCAGGTAGAATCAGGGTTTGCAAATATGCGAGGTTTCGCTTCCAGCGCCTTTAAAAATAGCGTATCTACAAGCAAAATGCGCACCATTCGGAGGTACAGCCGTGAATACGATCCTGCAACAACTAGAAAGCCGCCGCGAGGAAGCCCGTTTGGGCGGAGGCCAGCGCCGCATTGATGCGCAACATGCCAAAGGCAAGCTGACCGCACGCGAACGGATCGAAGTGTTGCTGGACGAAGGCTCCTTTGAAGAATTCGACATGTTCAAAGCGCACCGCTGCACCGAATTCGGCATGCAGGAAACCACTATACCGGGCGATGGGGTGATCACCGGATGGGGCACGATCAATGGCCGCATGGTCTATGTGTTTTCGCAGGATTTCACTGTGTTTGGCGGGTCGCTGTCCGAAACCCACGCGGAAAAAATCTGCAAAATTCAGGAAATGGCCGTGCGCAACGGTGCGCCGATCATCGGGCTGAACGATTCCGGTGGCGCGCGTATTCAGGAAGGCGTCGCATCATTGGCGGGCTATGCGGATGTGTTCCAGAACAATGTGCTGGCGTCCGGCGTGGTGCCGCAGATCAGTGTGATCATGGGCCCTTGCGCGGGCGGGGCGGTTTATTCCCCTGCGATGACCGATTTTATCTTCATGGTGCGCGACAGTTCCTATATGTTCGTGACCGGCCCCGATGTGGTGAAAACCGTCACCAATGAGGTGGTCACCGCCGAGGAACTGGGCGGTGCGAAAACCCATACCTCTAAATCTTCTGTAGCTGACGGCGCATTTGAGGACGATATGGAGGCCCTGATGGAAGTGCGCCGCCTCTTCGACTTTTTGCCGCTGAACAACCGCGAAAAAGCCCCTGTGCGCCCGTTTTTTGACGATGTTGCGCGCAATGAAGCCTCGCTTGATACGTTGATCCCTGACAATCCGAACAAACCCTACGACATGAAGGAACTGATCACCAAAATCGCGGATGAAGGTGATTTTTATGAAATTCAGGCGGATTTTGCCAAGAACATCCTGACAGGTTTTGTACGGATGGAAGGCCAGACCGTTGGTGTTGTGGCCAACCAGCCCATGGTGCTGGCGGGCTGTCTGGATATCGACAGTTCGCGCAAAGCCGCCCGTTTTGTGCGCTTTTGTGATGCTTTTGAAATTCCGATCCTGACACTGGTGGACGTTCCGGGCTTCTTGCCGGGCACAGGTCAGGAATTTGGTGGCGTGATCAAACACGGCGCGAAACTGCTGTTCGCTTACGGCGAAGCCACCGTGCCCAAAGTCACCGTCATCACCCGCAAAGCCTATGGCGGCGCATATGACGTGATGGCCTCCAAACACCTGCGGGGGGATTACAACTACGCCTGGCCCACAGCGGAAATCGCGGTGATGGGCGCCAAAGGGGCTGTTGAAATCCTCTACCGTTCCGAACTGGGAGACCCTGATAAAATCGCCGCGCGCGTGGCCGATTATGAAGACCGTTTTGCCAACCCGTTTGTGGCCGCAGAAAAGGGCTTCATCGACGAGGTCATCACCCCCCACAACACCCGCAAACGGGTCTGTCGGGCCTTTGCATCCCTGCGCGGCAAAAAGTTGAAAAACCCGTGGAAAAAGCACGATAATATTCCGTTGTGATCCGCTTGGATCACAGACCGAACGCTTGGGGCGCATATCTTTCGGGGGGCTGCGCCGCTCTGACCTTATGAAAGTGCTGGAACACCCCGTCCAGCAGGATTTGAAACGAACCAAGAGGATGCGCCTGCATCATGACAGACGTGTTTGCCCATTCAAACCTTGCTCGCACTGCGCTTTGCGCAAGCGCAGTGGCGGCAGCGCTTTCACTATGGGGGGGAACGGCGATGGCGCAAGATACGGCAGAGCCGATCGCAGTGCCGTCGGGGCAGCCGCTGTCCCTGTTTGAAAAGCAGGTGATCGCGCCGGAAAACAAGATCCTGTATCTGGGGTTTGTGGCGCCTGCGCTGGCGGGGGAATACGGGGTTACCTTTGACCGCGCCAGCGTCGATATGGATACGATCTGTTCAGAGCTGGGCATCGGTCTGGCAGGCAAGCTGATCGGTGAAGGAATGCGGATCGACGAAATCGTGGTGCGTCTGATGGAAAGGCCAATCGCTTATGGCGAAGTGGACGAAACAGCCGCACAATTTTTGAATGCATACGACATTAGTGGTGGAACATGCGAATGGTACTGACAAGAGAAACAGCGGGCAGAGGGGATATTCCCCCAACGGCCCCGTCACAAAAAAGCAGCAATTTGCAGGTTTTCCGCCTATTTGCACATATTCGGTATGCGCGGCTGCGAATCTTTGCTAACTTGACTTCAAGCTGCGTTCACGCGGCTACGGTCGCGTGTCGTGATCGGTTTCGAATACAATATGACTGTCACAGGAGGACACTATGTCCACAAAACTTAAAATCGCATTGCTTGTTGTCACTTTGGGCGTTTCTGCCTGCGCACAACAAGAAGAGCCAGTTGTTATTCTGGACGTACAACCAGAGCCGGTTACTTCCAAGTACTAAGCTTATCGCCGGGCGGCGGTTCGCCGCCGCTCGCGCATCTCTGCCTGTTCCACCGCAGCATTCAGACCTGCAGGTGGCGTTATGATCAAACACCGTGGGTTTCCAGGGCGTTTGCCTGGGTCTGAATTCCAATTCGTCATTCGCCGTCCCAATAAAAAGGGGGCAACGCCGCTTAAGGCGCGGGAACGCTATGCGGATCGCCGTCATGCGGACCGCCGCGCGGATGAGTTTTTCATGCGCGCCCTGTGGGAGTGTTTTGGCGAGGAACCGTTCGAGCGGGGCAATCTGGATGCGGGTCGCCTGAACTGGCTGCTGGGCCGCGAGGTGGTGCCCGCCGAGCAGCCGTTTGATCCGGAAAGCTACGAGGCTTTGCTGCGTGTTGATAAAAACCGCGCCATGGTCAGCTTTCCTGATGTTTTCGACGAATCCATCGAGGATTGGGCGTGATTTTGCCTATGAAATCCGTGATTTGGCGTTTTTGCGCCGACCCGCAAGGGCCGGCGCATCGCGCGCTTTGTTTTACCCGAATTCCGCGCTACCTTTTGTCTGCACGGGGCCTGTCGAGCAGGCTTGAGACGCAGATAAAAAGAGGCAAAAAATGCGTAAACTATCAGTTTTTGCGGCACTCGCCGCGGTATTCGGTTTGTCAGCTTGCAACAGCACGTTGGACCAACGCACCCAGAAACGTATCGGTACCGGTGCGGTTGTCGGCGCGGTTGGCACGGCTTTGCTGGACGGCAACCCGATCAAAGGCGCTATTGTCGGTGGCGTTGTTGGTGGGATCACCAGCAAAGACCGGCACGTTTGGGAATAACCGCTCTTTTGAGCTGTTAAACTCTTTCATTTCCCCTCTACTCGGCCCCCTTCGCATAAGCGAACGGGGCCTTTTTTCGTGCCTGATCGGCACGGAAACCCGCCAGATATTCCGTAATAGCCCAATCGAAGGTACAGCCCATGTTTAAGAAAATCCTGATCGCCAACCGTGGCGAAATCGCTTGTCGCGTGATCAAGACTGCCCGCAAAATGGGGATCAAGACAGTAGCGATTTATTCGGATGCGGATGCGCAGGCGTTGCATGTGCAAATGGCGGATGAGGCGGTTCACATCGGCCCAAGCCCTGCCAACCAGTCCTACATCGTCATTGAAAAAGTGATGGAAGCGATTCGCAAAACCGGCGCCGAAGCTGTGCATCCGGGGTATGGTTTCCTAAGTGAAAACAAGCTCTTTGCCGAAGCTCTTGAAGCAGAGGGCGTGGCCTTTGTCGGCCCGCCTGCAGGCGCGATTGAATCCATGGGTGACAAGATCACGTCCAAAAAACTGGCACAGGAAGCAGGTGTGTCTACGGTGCCAGGCTATATGGGGCTGATCGCGGATGCGGATGAGGCGGTCAAGATTTCAAACGAGGTGGGCTATCCTGTGATGCTCAAAGCCTCGGCTGGCGGCGGCGGCAAGGGGATGCGCATCGCGTGGAACGATCAGGAAGCCCGCGAAGGGTTCCAGTCCTCCAAGAACGAGGCGGCAAATTCCTTTGGCGATGACCGGATTTTCATCGAGAAATTCGTCACCCAGCCCCGTCACATCGAAATTCAGGTGCTGGGCGACAAACACGGCAACTGCCTGTATCTGAACGAGCGGGAATGCTCGATCCAGCGGCGCAACCAAAAGGTTGTCGAAGAAGCCCCAAGCCCGTTTCTGGACGAAGCCACCCGCAAGGCCATGGGCGAACAGTCCGTCGCGCTGGCCAAGGCGGTGAATTATTCCAGTGCAGGTACGGTGGAATTCATCGTGGACGGGGACCGCAATTTCTACTTTCTGGAAATGAACACACGTTTGCAGGTGGAACACCCTGTAACCGAACTGATCACCGGCATTGATCTGGTGGAACAGATGATCCGCGTGGCCTGGGGCGAAAAGCTGGCCATGAAGCAGGAAGATATCAAGATCAACGGCTGGGCCATTGAAAACCGTCTGTATGCCGAAGACCCGTATCGCAACTTCTTGCCATCAATTGGCCGTCTGACCCGCTATCGTCCGCCTGCGGAGAAAGCGAAATCAGCCTATGCAGTGCGCAATGACACGGGTGTGTTTGAAGGCGGCGAGATCAGTATGTTCTACGATCCGATGATCGCCAAACTGTGCACATGGGCCCCCACACGGGGTGAAGCAATCGACCGGATGCGTGTGGCGCTTGACAGTTTTGAAGTAGAAGGCATCGGCCACAACCTGCCGTTCCTGTCTGCCGTGATGGATCACGAGCGGTTCATTTCGGGCAATATCACCACCGCCTTTATCGAAGAAGAATACCCCGACGGGTTTGAAGGGGCCACATTGGATGCGCCTGCGCTGCGCAACATTGCAGCCAGTTGTGCGGCCATGTTCCGCGTCGCCGAAATCCGCCGTGCGCGGGTGTCAGGGCGGATCAGCAACCACAAACGCAAAGTGGGCAAGGACTGGGTCGTGACCCTGCAGGGGGAATCCTTTGCGGTGAAAATCAAAGCCGATGACAAAGGGTCGACCGTCAAATTCGAAGACGGTGAAAAGCTGCGGATCACGTCGGACTGGTTGCCGGGCCAAAGCCTTGCCAAGATGAAAATCAACGGAGAAGATGTGGTTCTGAAGGTGGACCCGATTTCTGCGGGCTATCGCATTCGATCCCGCGGGGCGGAACTGAAAGTTCGCGTGCGCAGCCCGCGCAATGCGGAACTGGCGCTGCTGATGCCCGAAAAACTGCCGCCGGACACCTCCAAGATGCTGCTTTGCCCGATGCCGGGTCTGATCGTGGCGCTGGATGTGAAAGAGGGCGACGAAGTGCAGGAAGGTCAGGCGCTGTGCACTGTGGAAGCCATGAAAATGGAAAACGTTCTGCGTGCCGAAAAGAAAGGCATCGTCACCAAGGTCAAAACTGCTGTGGGTGAAAGCCTGATGGTGGATGACGTGATTATGGAGTTCGAATAGGCTCATTGGCTGACACGGCGATCATAGATCCCAGATTGATCGCCGCCCTGATCGGGGCGGGGGTTGCCTCGGCTGGGTGGGTGTTCAAGGCGTGGCTGGATAAGGCACAGGACCAGAACCGTCGGCTGGAACGGGTGCGCGACGTACAAACCGCGTTGGCCGCCGAAATCCTGCCCTATCTAGAGGTGCTGGAGCTGTTCGATCTGACCGATCATCTGGAAAAGGTGATCGACAGGATGCGTGCGCAGCCGGGGTATTTTCCGCTGGTGCCAACCGAACGCAATGACACGGTGTTTCGCGCGGTTCTGTCGGATATTCACGTGCTGCCCGAGCCAGTGATCAAACCTGTGGTGCGTTATTACAGCCAGTTGTTCGCTATCGAAGCCCTGATCGAGGATTTGCGCGGGCAGGGCGTGCGCGACCTGAACGACGACGCGCGCGAAGCCATGTACACGGATTACATCAGCATGAAGCTGCAGGCGTTGGAATTGGGTAAAAATGCGGTTGCAGCCATCGAAGCGCAACTGGGGAAACGCCCATGAGCGGGCGTTTCATATCTGGGGTCAATAGCCGGGGCGTGGCCCTGTCTGGCCTGCAATCGGCTTTGGTTTTTCGCGTACTTCAGTCATGGTCCGTCCTTTTTGATCGGAAACTGCGCCTTGCCCTTAATATAGGGCCTGTTTGCAAAGAATTCAATAATCCCGACCGCAGCGCGGCGCGCTATTTTTCCCAGCGTTGCCGGATTTCCTGCTGGCGCAGGGGCATCTTGTCGATAGAGCGGCTTAACTCGCGCACCGTCCAGGGGCCGGGTTTGCGCAGTTTCACTTCGCCGTCCTTACCGATCACGGTCAATTGGAACCCGCGCGGGCGCAAGGCTTTGCGCAGATCGGATAATACACTGGCATCTGTGTCCGTCAGAATCACAATATCCCGCTCTTCCAAAGCATCGGGGTCTTCGGCGAACAGTTCCATCTGGCGGATGAACCGCGGGTCATCCGATGTGTCGGCAAAGACCACAACAGGACGTTTCAACCATAAATATTCCTCTAGCGGATTGGCCGAGGCGGGTAGGCTTTGCGCAAACCCGATCAGGGCAACCAATGCAGCAACACGTGATGTCTTCATGAAGTCTCCTATCTGGGTATCATGTAAGCGATTTTCCCCGAAATGCGAGAGGCAATTGCCCCACAGTCGGTGTGCGGCATGACGCAGGTCCGTGGATTAAGCCTCTGGGCGCTGACTGGCGCGGTGCTGCCGACGCTGGCTGTGGTTTTTCTGACGCTGCTGAAAACCGGCGGGGTTTGGGAATATGCGCTGGATGATGTCTATATCCATCTGGCCATGTCCGAACAGGTGGCCCACGGGGCGTATGGGGTGAATGCGGGGGAATCCGCTTCGGCGTCCTCGTCCATTTTGTATTCCTATCTGTTGGCCCCTTTTGCGGGCTTTGGCTGGCATGCCTATGTGCCTTTGGCTTTGGGGCTGGGCGCGCTGGTCTGGGCTGCGGTTTTATGGGCACGGGTGCTGGAAACGGCGGCTGTCGCGGCGGACAGCCCGTGGCGCCTGTCTTTGATCCTGCTTGCACTGCTGGGGCCGATGTTTCTGCACTTTCCGGCCCTGTCCCTGATCGGGATGGAGCATATGCTGCACGTCTGTGCTGCCCTTTTGGTGGCGCTGGGGCTGATCCGGTTTGCACAGACAGGGCAGGTGCCGTGGTACCTGATCGCTGCGATTATCGTGAACCCCTTGCTGCGGTTTGAAGGCATGGCGCTGGCGCTGTTTGCCTGCGCGGTGCTGGCTTTTGGCGGGCGTTGGCCCTTGGCTGTGATCACACTGATTGCCACGGCGCTGCCGATGACGGTGCATTTTTTGCATATGAACGCGCTGGGGCTGGATATGTTACCCAACTCGGTCAATGCCAAAGCCGTGGTGGTTGGCGGCGGCGCCGATGTGGTGGCGGGCGCTGAAACAGGGGATCGCTTGCTGGCGTTAAAAAACAGCTGGAAACTGGCGATGATCTCGCCCTCGGGGCGGTTGCTGATCGGATTGATCCTGACCTTGTTCTTTTTGCTGCTGGCGCAACGCCGGAATTTCAGCCGTGTCGAGCTGTGTCTGGGAATTTCCGCCATTCTGGCCGCACTGGCCCATGTGACACTCGGCTCTGTGTTGCCGTTTTACCGTTACGAGGTTTACGTCTGGGCTTATGGGGCTGGCGTAACAGTCTATTTGCTGTCGCAACTTGGCAATCTGTCACCCCGTGGCCTGCAATTGCGGGCGATTTTCCCCGTGGCTGCACTGGTGATCGGCGGCTTGCACTATCCGCTGACAACCCTTGAAAAACTGCCAGCAGGCAGCGCGGCGATCTATGCCCAGCAGCGCCAGATGGGGCGGTTTGTCGATGACTTCTGGGAAGCGCCCATCGCGGTGAATGATCTGGGACATGTGGCTTATCGTAATCCCTATTATGTGCTGGATCTTTGGGGGCTGGCCTCGGCACAGGCGCTGGAAGCGCGCACCAGTCGGGCTGATCCCCTGTGGGCAAATAAGCTGGCGCAGCACTATGACGTGAAGGCGGCGATGATCTATCGCCACTGGCTGGCGGTCCATATTCCCCCCGACTGGCAGGCCGTGGCCCGCCTGAAACTGACCATCCCGCGGGGCACTTTGGGGGGCAATATCGTCACGATTTACGCCACAGACCCCGCTGCCCGTGACGATTTGATCGGCAAGTTGCGGGCCTTTGCCCCCACCTTGCCGCCCTCTGCCGAACTAGAGTTTCTGTGATGCAGGAACCGTAACCGAACACCATTCGAACACCCCCGTGGGTCCGCCCACGACAGCCATAAAGGAGCGCAGAATATGAGCGCAGAAGACAAGAAAACATGGGAAACGCTGGCAGAAAAAGAACTGCGCGGCAAACCGCTGGACAGCCTGACCTGGGACACGCCCGAGGGCATCAAGGTGAAACCTGTCTACACGGCTGACGATCTGGAAGGTCTGGATCACATCAACAGCGTGCCGGGCGTCAATCCCTATATGCGGGGGCCGCGCGCGACCATGTACACGGGCCGCCCCTGGACCATCCGCCAATATGCAGGTTTTTCCACTGCCGAGGAATCCAACGCCTTTTACCGCCAGGGTCTGGCCGCAGGGCAGCAGGGGGTTTCGGTGGCCTTCGATCTGGCCACACACAGGGGCTATGACAGTGATCATGAACGGGTTGTGGGCGATGTGGGCAAGGCCGGCGTTGCCATTGATTCCGTTGAGGATATGAAGCTACTGTTTGACGGCATTCCGCTGGATCAGATTTCTGTGTCCATGACCATGAACGGCGCGGTTATTCCGGTTCTGGCTTCCTTTATCGTGGCCGGTGAAGAACAAGGCCATGACCGCAGCGTGCTGTCCGGCACTATTCAGAACGACATTCTGAAGGAATTCATGGTCCGCAACACCTATATCTACCCGCCCGAGCCATCCATGCGGATTGTGGCGGATATTATTGAATTCACCGCCAGTGACATGCCGAAATTCAACTCGATTTCCATTTCCGGCTATCACATGCAGGAAGCCGGCGCGAACCTTGTGCAAGAACTGGCCTTTACGCTGGCAGACGGTAAGGAATACGTCAAAACCGCCATTGAACGGGGCATGGATGTGGATGCTTTTGCGGGGCGGCTCAGCTTTTTCTTTGCCATCGGCATGAACTTCTTCATGGAAATCGCCAAACTGCGGGCCGCCCGTTTGCTGTGGTCTGAAATCATGGCGGAATTTGAACCGAAAAAGCCCGGATCATCCATGCTGCGCACTCACTGCCAGACTTCGGGCGTGTCCTTGCAGGAACAAGACCCTTACAACAACGTGGTGCGCACCGCTTATGAAGCCATGAGCGCGGTTCTGGGCGGCACCCAATCCCTG
This sequence comes from Amylibacter sp., assembly GCA_034670045.1. Lineage (GTDB taxonomy): Bacteria > Pseudomonadota > Alphaproteobacteria > Rhodobacterales > Rhodobacteraceae > Amylibacter. The sequence goes on from JAXMOF010000012.1 coordinate 63,488, forward strand.
CACACCAACTCCTTTGACGAAGCCATTGCCCTGCCGACCGAAGAATCCGCACGGCTGGCGCGCAACACCCAGTTGATCTTGCAGAATGAAACCGGCGTGACCAAAGTGGTCGATCCGCTGGCGGGGTCTTATTATATCGAAAACCTGACCAATGAACTGGTCGAGGAAGCCCGCAAAATCATCAAGGAAGTGGATGATATGGGCGGTATGACCAAGGCTGTGGCCTCTGGCATGCCCAAACTGCGCATTGAAGAAGCCGCCGCCCGCCGTCAGGCCGCTGTGGATCGGGGCGATGAAGTGGTTGTGGGGGTGAATAAATTCACGCTCGACAAACAGCCGGTGATCAACATCCGTGACATCGACAATTCCGCCGTACGCGACAGCCAGATTGCCCGCCTGAAGAACATCCGCGCCACGCGGGATGCGGATGCCTGCGCGCAGGCCCTGATGTTGCTGGAACAGGGGGCCGCTACGGGCGAAGGCAACCTGCTGGCGCTTGCCGTCGAAGCCGCCCGCGCCCGCGCCACAGTGGGGGAAATTTCGGACGCAATGGAAACCGCCTTCGGGCGCCACAGAGCAGAGGTAAAGACATTGGCAGGGGTATACGGGGCCGCCTATGAGGGCGACGAAGGCTTTGCACAAATTCAATCCGATGTGGACGCATTCGCCAAGACCGAGGGCCGACGCCCCCGCATGTTGGTGGTGAAAATGGGTCAGGACGGCCATGACCGCGGTGCCAAAGTCATCGCCACTGCATTTGCCGATATCGGCTTTGACGTGGACGTTGGCCCGCTGTTCCAAACCCCCGCCGAAGCTGCCCGCGATGCCATTGACAACGACGTGCATGTGATCGGGATTTCATCACAGGCCGCAGGTCATAAAACGCTGGCCCCCCAGTTGGTTCAGGCGTTAAAAGACCAGAACGCTGAAGACATCATCGTGATTTGCGGGGGGGTGATCCCCCAACAGGATTATGACTTCTTGTATAAAGCGGGGGTGAAAGCGATCTTCGGGCCGGGCACAAATATCCCGTCTGCAGCGCGTAACATCCTCGAGCTGATAAAATCCAGTTAAGGACACATAATGGCAGACACGCCCAAAACCCGCGCCCTGAATTATCACCAGCACCCCAAACCGGGTAAACTGGAAATCAGGGCGACCAAGCCCATGGGCAACCAGCGCGATCTATCGCTGGCCTATAGCCCGGGCGTGGCTGAGGCGTGTCTGGAAATAAAAACCGATCCGGCGGCCGCCGAACTTTATACCACGCGCAGCAATCTGGTGGGCGTGGTGACCAATGGAACGGCGGTTCTGGGGTTGGGCAACATCGGGGCGCTGGCGTCAAAACCGGTGATGGAAGGCAAGGCGGTTCTGTTCAAGAAATTCGCCAATATCGACTGTTTTGATATCGAGTTGAATGAATCCGATCCGGTCAAACTGGCCGAAATCGTCTGCGCGCTGGAACCGACGTTTGGCGCGATCAACCTTGAAGATATCAAGGCACCTGATTGTTTTATCGTGGAAAAAATCTGCCGCGAGCGGATGAATATTCCCGTTTTTCACGACGACCAGCACGGCACAGCCATTGTTGTGGGGGCTGCGGCCACCAATGCGGTTGCGGTTGCCAAAAAGCGGTTCGAGGACATTAAAATCGTGTCCACAGGGGGCGGCGCTGCCGGCATCGCCTGTCTGAACATGTTGGTGAAACTGGGCGTGAAGCGGGAAAATATCTGGCTGTGTGACATTCACGGGCTGGTCTACGAAGGCCGCGCCGAGGATATGAACCCGCAAAAATCCGCCTTCGCCCAAGACAGCGATCTGCGAACACTCGATCAGGTTATCGAAGGCGCGGATCTGTTTCTGGGCCTGTCCGGTCCCGGCGTTCTGACGTCTGATATGGTTGCGAAAATGACCAAACAGCCGATCATTTTTGCGCTGGCAAATCCCACCCCTGAAATCATGCCCGAAGAGGTGAAAAAAGTCGCCCCTGATGCGATTATTGCCACAGGGCGGTCGGATTATCCCAATCAGGTGAACAACGTTTTGTGCTTTCCGTTCATCTTTCGCGGGGCGCTGGATGTGGGGGCAACCGAAATCAACGACGCCATGCAAATCGGCTGTGTCAAAGGCATTGCCGAACTGGCCCGCGCCACCAGCAGCGCCGAAGCTGCCGCCGCCTATCAGGGCGAAAAAATGACTTTCGGGCCGGATTATCTGATCCCCAAACCCTTTGATCCGCGCTTGATGGGGATTGTCGCCAGTTCTGTTGCCAAAGCGGCGATGGAAAGCGGCGTAGCCAAACGCCCTGTGGATGACATCACAGCGTATAAAGCCCATCTGGACCGCTCGGTCTTTAAATCCGCCTTCATCATGCGCCCCGTGTTCGAGCTGGCCCGCGCTGCTGTGCGACGGGTGATTTTTGCCGAGGGCGAAAGCGAGCGGGTGCTACGTGCCGTTGGCGCCATGGTCGAGGAAGGCGTGGATCGCCCCATTCTGATCGGTCGCCCCGATGTGATCGCGCGGCGTATTTCCAAAGCGGGTCTGTCCATCAAGCCCGGCACCCATTTTGATATGGTGAATCCCGAAAGCGACAGCCGTTATCGGGACTATTGGCAGACCTATTACGACCTGATGAAACGACGCGGCGTGACACCCGATCTGGCCAAGGCAATCATGCGGACCAATACCACCGCCATTGGCGCCGTGGCTGTGCATCGTGGCGAGGCTGACAGCCTGATTTGCGGCACCTTCGGGCAGTATCTGTGGCATTTGAAATATGTAAGCGAGATTTTGGGGCAGGACGGGTTACACCCTGTCGGCGCGCTTTCCCTGATGATCCTTGAAAGTGGTGCATTGTTTGTGGCGGACACACAGGTGCATCCCGAACCCACCGCAGACCAGATCGCCCAGACGGTGATCGCAGCGGCGCGCCATGTCAAACGCTTCGGGATGGACCCGAAAATCGCTTTGCTGTCCCACTCCCAATTCGGCAATCTGGACATCGACAGTGGCCGCCGCATGCGGGGTGCGCTGGAAATTCTGGACGGAATGGATCTGGATTTCCAGTATGAAGGTGAAATGCATGCGGACAGCGCGCTCGATCCTGAATTAAGGGCGCGGATCTTACCGGAAAGCCGTCTTGAAGGCGCGGCCAATACCCTGATTTTTGCCAATACAGATGCGGCTAGTGCGGTGCGTAACGTGTTAAAGACCCGCGCGGGCGGGCTGGAAGTGGGGCCGATCCTGATGGGAATGGGCAATAAGGCCCATATTGTCAGCCCCTCCATCACACCGCGCGGATTGTTGAATATTGCGGCTTTGGCTGGAACCTCCGTGCAGTCCTACGGGTAACGGGTGGTCCTGTCTTAGCGCAGGGGATTTTGAATAATGGGAGGAAAACCAATGGGCTACAAAGAGGTATATGCGGGTTGGAAAGCAGACCCCGAAGCCTTCTGGATGGAGGCTGCCAAGTCTATCGACTGGATCGTCGCGCCGACCAAGGCACTGAGCGACGAAAACGCGCCTTTGTACGAATGGTTTGCCGACGGGGTGGTGAACACCTGTTATAATGCGGTGGATCGCCATGTAGAAAACGGCCGCGCCGATCAGGTGGCGATTATCTACGACAGCCCGATCACAGGGGCAAAGTCGCAGATCACCTTTGCCGAACTACAGATCAAGGTGGCCAGTCTGGGCGGGGCCTTGCTGGAACAGGGCATCACCAAGGGCGACCGCGTTATCATCTATATGTCGATGACCCCCGAAGCGATTATCGCCATGCTGGCCTGTGCACGGATCGGAGCAATCCATTCTGTGGTCTTTGGCGGCTTTGCAGCGGCGGAACTGGCCACACGGATCAATGACGCCACCCCCAAAGCCATCATCGCCAGCAGTTGCGGGATCGAACCGGGGCGGGTGATCAAATACAAACCTCTGCTGGATGAAGCCATAGAAATTGCCGATCACAAGCCCGACACCTGCATCATCTTCCAGCGCGAACAGGCACAGGCTACACTGATTGCAGGGCGTGATCTGGATTGGAACGCAGTGCAAGCCGATGTAACGCCAGCCCCTTGTGTTCCGGTCAAGGGAACGGATCCCGTCTATGTGCTGTATACCTCGGGCACTACGGGCCAGCCCAAGGGCGTCGTGCGTCATTCGGGCGGGCATCTTGTGGCGCTGAACTGGACCATGAAAAACGTTTATGGCATGGACCCGGGCGATGTGTTCTGGGCGGCTTCGGATGTGGGCTGGGTCGTGGGGCATTCTTATATTTGTTACGGCCCGCTGATCCACGGCAACACCACTGTTGTGTTCGAAGGCAAACCCGTCGGCACCCCCGATGCAGGAACCTTCTGGCGGATCATACAAGACTATAAAGTCCGCGCCCTGTTCACTGCTCCCACTGCATTCCGCGCGATAAAACGCGAGGATCCGAAAGGGGAGTTTGTCAAAAAATATGACTTATCGAACATGGAAACCTTGTTTCTAGCCGGAGAACGGGCTGATCCTGACACAATTCTGTGGGCACAGGATCAACTGGGTATTCCTGTGATCGACCATTGGTGGCAGACGGAAACCGGCTTTCCCATGGTGGGCAACCCCATGGGGATCGAGCCACTGCCAGTCAAAGTCGGCTCGCCGACTGTGGCGCTGCCGGGCTACGACGTGCGTATTCTAAGCGATGAAGGCCATGAGATGCCAACGGGGGAACTGGGCGCGATTGCGGTCAAACTGCCATTGCCGCCGGGGACTTTGCCAACCCTGTGGAACGCAGAGGAACGGTTCCGTAAAGCCTATCTCGAAACGTTTCCGGGCTATTATGAAACCGGCGATGCAGGGGTCAAAGACGCCGATGGATATCTGTATATTATGGCGCGTACGGATGATGTGATCAATGTGGCGGGGCATCGGTTGTCGACAGGTGCGATGGAGGAAATCCTTGCAGGTCATCCGGATGTGGCCGAATGCGCGGTGATCGGCGTGACTGATGCGCTGAAAGGTCAACTGCCAATGGGGTTTTTGTGTCTGAGTTCGGGGGTAAACCGCCCCCATGCGGAAATTACTAATGAGTGTATACAACTGGTGCGCGAAAAAATCGGCCCCGTTGCTGCGTTTAAGCTGGCCTGTGTCGTGGATCGCTTGCCCAAAACCCGTTCCGGCAAAATCCTGCGGGCTACTATGGTGAAAATTGCCGATGGCGCAGCCTTCAAAATGCCCGCGACCATTGACGATCCCGCGATTCTCGATGAAATCAGGGCGGCGGTCGCCGAATTGGGATATCCCGCTTAGGTTGAAAATCTTGTAAGCCTGATAAAAACTGTTTGATTACAATGTCGCTAACTGGGAAATCGTAAGGTTTCCCAGTTTTTTCTTTGGAAATGATCTTTAAAAGCGTAGCATATGCAACAATTGCACGTAGAACGCGAAATTATTGATAAAACCAATCCGTCTGAAAGGCTGTCATGCCCATAACGCTGGTCTATAACTGCTTATCCGTTTTTTTGTCTGGCCCAAGGTAGGACAATGGCCGACCGGATTTTAATAGTTGAAGAAAACGAGGAAATCCTTGCCACCCTGGCTGAAACCTTCGCGCAGGTGGGCTACACGGTTGATGTGGCACGCAAGTTACCCGAGGCCGCCCGAAAGTTCGCGGTATGGGGGCATAAAATTGTTGTGCTGGATTTGCTGCTGACGGGGCAGGGCGTGCATCAGTTGATGTCTGGCATTCTGGGCGCAATGCCCCGTACGCGGGTTATTGTGACGACGGCCAGCGGATCAATGAAACAAGCGGCCGAAGCCATCGGCATGGGGGCTTTTGATTTTCTGGTCAAACCGTTTGACGGCATACGCTTGCTGCAAACTGTTAAAAATGCGCTGGCAAGTTTGAATGCGGCCCATCCGCTTGAAGCGGCTGCGCCCGGAGAAATAAACGAGATTTACCCCTGTATGGAAGCCTCGGTCAAACAATTCATTGCCCAGATTGCCCCGTCAAAAGCGCCTGTTTTGCTTAAGGGGCCGAGGGGCACAATGAAAGAGAAATGCGCGCAGCTGTTTCACAACCTGTCTGCCCATAGCAGCAATCCGTTTGTGGCAATTGACTGTGCCGCCAATCGTACGAAATCCCTTAGTGACCTAATTCCGGATGAGGTTCTGTATCACGGCGGGACATTATTCCTGAACGATATCTGTGACTTAACCTTGAAAGTTCAGACGCAATTACTGTGGTTCTTACAGACGGGATTGCTGAACGACCGAAGTAGACTGCCCCGCCAGGCCGATGTGCGGGTGATTTGCGGGGCTGCGACCCAACCCCAAAAAGCGATGGAAGCGGGGTTGCTGCGCGAAGACCTGTTTTACCGCCTGAGCGTTGCTTCGCTGGATTTGCCACCGCTGACCAATGGGCCTTTCACCGTGGCCTTGCTGGCGCAGGGGTTGCTGTCCCAACAGGCCCGCGCCTTGGGAAAACACGATATTACTTTGGATATCGACGTAAAAGAGATGCTTAACGGCTATAGCTGGCCTGGCAATATGGCCGAACTTGTGGGGCTGATTGAAGTGCTTGCCAGCGACACCAAGGGATCGGTTGTTGATCCGGAGTCCCTGCCAAAAGCCTTTCAAAAAGCCTGTTATCAGGATCGGGCTGCCGCTTTGCAAAGCAAGCGTGACAATGAGCGGGATGTGCCTGCTGCGCCGTTTCAGGCCTCACCTGAATTGTATGAAACCGCGTTAAAAGGCATCATAAACGAGGGTAAATCCCTTGCGGAAATCGAACGTGCGGTGATTGAATTGACGATCCGGCTGTATCAGGGATCAATCCCGCGCGCTGCGGCCCATCTGGCGGTTTCCCCGTCGACCATCTATCGCAAAATGGACTCTTGGGGCAAATCCTGACCTTTTGTATCGCTGTAAAGCGGCTTGCGTCCCACTGATCGAAAATCCCTGAAAACCCTAAGTTCTCCGTTGCTTGTGCCTTATTGTTGAACCATTTCACATTAGGGGCGCGCGCAAAATTATGGGGTTGTGCGATGATTAACTACGAAATGTAGGGTTTTAACGGCAAATACACTTTACATTGTGGCCCAAAAAAGGCACTTTTGACAGGTATCCAAGGGGGCTCGCGATGCGTGATTTTTTGACAATAGTGGCAGGTGTGGCGACGGGATTTGCGGTGATTTTTACCGCGCCGGATTTGGCCAGCGCGCAATCGCTGCGTAAGATTACCGCCCCTGCGGAACAGCCGCCTGAATCCTTCACAGCGTCGCAATATGTGGACAGTCGTGGTTGCGTATTTATTCGCGCGGGCTTTGGCGGACGGGTCACATGGGTGCCACGGGTGAACCGCAAGCGCAATGTGTATTGTTCCAAAGAGAACCGTCCCTCGCTTTCTGCGAGCCAACTGGCGGCCTTGGCCAATACGAAACCTGTCAGATCCAACCCCCAAGTGGTTGATTTGTCGCTTCCGGATACCGGTCCAGTGACACAACCAACGCGCCCCGCGCGTAAAATTGTACAGGTTGCACCGCGCACCATTCCTGCCCCCAAGCCGGTGGTTGCCGCACCCAAGCCAGCCGTCAAAGTTCAGCCCGCAAGGCCCGTTACTATAGCCAAGGCTTCCCCCAGCCAGATCCGTCCCACCGCGATTGGCGGGGCGCAGGCTGTGCATCCGGGGGATTTGGTCCGCTCCAGACGGGAAGTGGCTGAAAATGCAGGGCTTTCAAGACCCGCAAACACACGGATTGTTACCGCGCCAGCCCCGACAGGCGGGATTGCCCCTGCCACGGTACGCCGCGTTGTAACCGGCGCGCAGCCTATTCATCCGGGCGATCTGGTGCGCCAACAGCAGCAGCGTCGTCTGAACGCTGCAGCGGCTGCCAATGCCAGCGCCAGAACTTACAACACGAATTTCAAGGCGATCACGAAGGCGCAAGCCTATGACCCGATCCACAACCTGCCCACTGTTAACAACATAATCGACTCTGATGTGACGTTTGAGGGGGATGCGCAAATGGCGCTGGTCTGGACAAACACCGTGCCGCGTCGTCTGGTGCAAGACAAACTTCGCGTGCGCAAGGTTGTGTCAAATACAGGTGCGGTTCGGGCCACCAAATCGTCAAAATCCTATAAAGCCAACTAACCAATAGCGCGCACAGCGAAAGAAGGTTATGGTTAATTCGGCCCCACTGTGTGTTGTGCAAAGGGGGCTGGAAAACACTGCGCAAATCGCGCGGAATGGATAAAATTTGAAAGTTGTTCTGTTGGGGCCGTTCAGCCGCAGCACGCAGACAAAACTGCGGTATGCGCCAAACGGGGGGCAAGCTGCGGGGGACACCCCCTAACGCCAAAGCCCCAATTCCTCAATTTCCCGACTTTTCAATCTTATCAACGGCCTGTGTCGTTGATTAACCTTTGATTGGAGAGTTTCGAATGACACGTTTGATTGTCAAAAATATCAGCCATCTGGTGACAATGAACCCTGCTAGGGACGAATTGCACGATGTGGAAATGGCCGTTGAAAACGGTGTTGTGGCAGAAATCGGCCACAAGCTGCAAGGCGCGCAATCCGTTGATGCACGGGGCTGTGTGGTCACTCCGGGTTTGGTGAATACCCACCACCATCTGTTTCAAACCCTGACCCGCGCGGTGCCGGGCGGGCAGGATGCCTTGTTGTTTGGCTGGCTGCAAACGCTGTACCCGATCTGGGCGCGTATGGGGCCAGAGGACATCTTTACCTCGGCGCAGGTAGGGCTGGCAGAACTGGCGCTGTCGGGCTGTACGCTTAGTTCCGACCACCAGTATTTGTTTCCCAACGGATCAAAACTGGACGATGCCATAGAGGCCGCCCGCTCCATCGGGGTCCGGTTTCACGCGGCCCGCGGCTCGATGAGCATTGGCGAGAGTGACGGCGGTCTGCCGCCCGATCATCTGGTAGAGCGCGAGTCGGATATCCTGAACGATTGCATCCGCGTGGCTGACCGCTACCACGATCCCAAAGACGGCGCGATGGTGCGCATCGTCATGGCACCCTGTTCGCCGTTTTCCGTCAGCACCGGCCTGATGAAAGACAGCGCGTTGCTGGCGCGGGACAAGGGGGTGATGCTGCACACCCATCTGGCCGAAAACGACGAAGACGTGGCCTATAGCCAGGAAAAATTCGGCTGCCGTCCGGGTCAATACGCCGAGGATATGGGCTGGACAGGCCAAGACGTCTGGCATGCGCATTGCGTGAAGTTGGACGCGCAAGAGATTGATTTATTTGCAAGAACAGGGACGGGCGTTGCCCATTGTCCTTGTTCGAACTGCCGTCTCGGATCAGGCATAGCACCTGTGCGCCAGATGCGGGATGCGGGGGTGCGCGTGGGTCTGGGGGTTGATGGATCGGCATCCAATGACGCGGGGCATCTGCTGGATGAGGCCCGTCAGGCCATGCTGTTGCAGCGGGTGCAAAACGGTGCGGATGCCATGGCGGCACGTGAAGCGCTGGAAATTGCCACCCTTGGCGGGGCGCAGGTGCTGGGGCGCAGTGATTGCGGTTCGCTTGAGGTTGGAAAACGGGCGGATTTTGCGATCTGGGATATGCAGGGACTGGCCGCAGCGGGTAACTGGGATCCTGTGGCAGCTTTGGTGCTGACCGGCCCCCATAACGTGCGGGATCTGTTCGTCGAAGGCCGCGCGGTGGTGCAGGGCGGGCGGATGGTGAATATTGACTTACAAGAGCTGATCACCCGCCAGAACCGCCTTGCGGCCCGTTTGGCGGGTTAGGGGCGCGGCACCGCATTGCCGCCGACCCAGACCCCTGCAATCGCGCGGTCGTCGCCCATCATGATGGTGGGAAACACCGCTTCCCAAATGTCATCTGCCCGCGCGCTTCGTTGCGCGATCGGGCGGGTGGATGACAGATCAAGCGCGATCAGATCAGCCTCGTTTCCGGCCGTAAGGTTGCCTATTTTATCGTGCAGCCCCAGTGCTTTGGCTGATCCAACAGTGGCAAGATACAACAATTGGGCAGGGTGCATCGCCGTGCCGCGCAATTGGCCCACTTCATAGGCAGCAGCCATAGTGCGTAGCATGGAAAAGGAAGACCCGCCGCCGGTATCTGTGGCCAGCCCAACAGGAATCCCGCGGCTGTGCAGCCCTGACACATCACACAGGCCCGAACCGATAAAGGTGTTGGAGGTGGGGCAGTGGCCCACACTGACGCCCCGTTCGGCCATGCGGTCGATTTCACGCGGGGTCAGGTGAATGGCATGGCCCATAACCGCCCCCTGGCGCACCAGCCCGTGGGCTTCATAAGTGTCCAGATAATCCCGCGCGTTCGGGAAAAGATCGCGCACCCATGCGATTTCTTCCAGTTGCTCGGAAAGGTGGGTTTGCATCAGGCAATCGGGGCGTTCTGCCCATAACCCACCCAATGCAGCCAGTTGGTCATCGGTGGATGTGGGGGAAAACCGTGGGGTGATTGCATAGGTCAGTCGATCCACGCCGTGCCAGCGGTCAATCAGGGCTTTGCTGTCGTCATAAGCGGATTGAACACTGTCGCGCAGCCCGTCGGGCGCGTTGCGGTCCATGCAGGTCTTTCCGCCCAACATGCGCATTCCACGGGATTGCGCAGCGGTGAAATAGGCGTCCACACTTTCAGGATGGATAGTGCAGTAACTGGCCGCCGTTGTGGTGCCGTTCGCAAGGGCTAAATCGCAATATAGTTCTGCGATTTCAGTGGCATATTCGGCGTCTTTGAAGCGCATTTCTTCGGGGAAAGTATAGGTGTTCAACCAGTCGATCAGCCGCTTTCCCCAACTGGCGATGATGCCTGTCTGGGGGTAATGCACATGGCAATCCACAAAGCCCGCCATTAACAGGGCCGCGCCCATATCGGTGACTTCCGCTTCCGGATAGGTCTTGCGCAGGGCTTCTGCCGCGCCGACCTCGACAATCTTACCGTCACGGATCACAACGCCGCCGTGGGTGATGTGGCGTGTAGCCTCGACCCCGATGGCGAAAGGGTCGTCCGTGAAACCCAGCGTCTGGCCAAGGATCAGTTTAGTAATCGGCATAAGATTTTTCTTCGACAATCACCGAGCCAAGCGTGAGGTTGATTTGCTTTTTATATTCTGCCCGTTTGTCGTTGGTCACATAAACTGCGCGGGCCAGACGAATGAATTCTTCGCCAAAATCACCCGCCCGTTCGCAATCGCGGATCTGGTCTTCGATGTCCCATAATTCGCGGTTTACGTTCAGCAGACGGATATTCAGGACGGTGATATCCTCGGTCTTGGGGATGTGTTTATCGGCAACTGCGAACAGCGCCGCATGTTCGGTCTTCACATTGGCCAGCTTTTCGGGATCGGTGATCTTATCCAGTTTTATCGCCAGAATGGTCAGTTTATCCAACAATTCTCCTGGGGAAATCGGGGTCAGAATTTCATCCATCTTGTGCTACCAATTCTTCTAGATCCGTGTGAAGTCTTGCAAATACACTATCCCAGTCTCCGGATTTTTCTTGTCGGATCAACCGCATAGACGGATACCAGGGGGTGTGGTCGCTAAAGGGTTCGTACAGCCAATAGGCTTCGGAATGCAAGAGGTTCCAGACCCGAGCGCCCACTGAACCTGCCACATGGGCAATGGCGCTGTCCATGGTGATGACCAGATCAAGCTGGTCGATCAGCGCCGCGCTATCGGCGAAATCCCGATCCGAACTGGCGGCGTCCAGAATGACACAAGAGGTGCCGTCGCTGTTGAAGGCTTCTGCCAGCGGACCTTTGTACAAGGAAAACATCTGCAAACCGGCAATATCGGCCAGTTGCAGGAACTGTTGGTGGCTGAACGACCGTTTGTGATTGGCGCGGTAGGTGACCGACCCGGACCAAAGCACGCCCACGTTGAACGTATCACGGTAAGGCGCAAGAATGGCGCTGGCGCGGTCCGTGGAATCCTTGGGCATTGCCAGTTTGGTCGGCGCGGGCAGGGTTTCAAGTGTGGTGCCCAGATAGCGGGGCAAATCCATCATCGGTGACCAGTAATCACAGCCCTGAATATCGCTGTTGGTCAGGGCGAAACTGTCCACCCCCGCCAACCCGTCAAACACACGGCGCAAGGGCGGTTTGACCGACAGACGGACCGAGGCCCCCAAGTCCTGAACCCCTTTGAGGAAGCGGGCCATCAGGATGGTGTCGCCAAAGCCTTGTTCGGGGGTCACCAGCAGGGTTTTCCCCGTCAAATCCTGCCCTTTCCACTGTGGCACGGGCAGGTCGGGCAACGAAATCTCATCTCCCTTCCAGCGCCAGTCAAATTCGGTAAAGCCACCTTGGTAATCCCCAATAGACAATAACGCGAAAGACAGTTGGATGTGCAATTCCGGATCATCGGGATGCACTTTCAGGGCTTTTTCCAGTTCTGTCTTAGCTTCTTGGTGACGACCAAGGGCGCGCAGGTATTTGCCAAGCGAGGACCAGTTTTCTGCGTGCCCCGGGTTCTTTGCCAAGGCTTTACGGCGCAATTCCAGCGCTTTTTCAGGCTCTCCGGCGTCGAAATGGGCGTTCGCTGCATTGTTCAGCACATTGTCGGATTTCGGATCAAGCTGAAGGGCGCGGCGCTGGCAGACAACGGCCAGCGGAAAGTTCTTTTCAGCCCGAAACAGCGCCCCCAGATTAGACCACATGGCCGCGTCTTTGGGATTGCGCGACAGATAGGTCCGGTAAATTTCCCGCGCCACTGCGCGTTCGCCCTTTTGGTGATAGGACACCGCCGCCTTACGCATTTCATCCAGGGTTCTAAACTGCATTTTTGGGAGAATTTGTTCCGTCATACGTCTGTCTTGTGCCAATAAATTCATTTCAAACCAAACAGTACAGTAGAAGGGATCGTCGGATCAAGTAAACCGGCGTGCCAACAGGGATTCAGGTTGTTGCACATCGGGGGACGGGGTAGAACGGGCGAAAAGCAGGGGGCGACGATGCAGGATCAAACCACGAAAGAAAATGCTTACGGCGAGTCTGAGTCCGTGGACACGGGCTATGCACTTGATACGCTGGCGATTGATGCAATCCTTGACGCAGTGGATGCCAATGACCAGCCCCGCCTGATTGAACTGCTTGAACCGCTTCACGCGGCTGATATCGCCGACGTTCTGGAACAGATTTCAGGTTCTGAACGGGATGATCTACTGGCCCTTTGGGGGACAGAATTCGACGGTGAGGTGCTGTCAGAGCTGGACGAGAACCTGCGTGCGGATCTGATCGAACGCCTGCCGTCGGATGTGATGTCCTCGGTTCTGAAAGACCTAGAGTCCGATGATGTGGTGGATCTGGTTGAAGATCTGGAAGAGCCGCAACAGGCCCGAATTCTGGAAGCACTGGAACTGTCGGACAGGGTCGCGGTAGAGCAATCCCTGCAATACCCCGAAGAAAGCGCCGGCCGTCTGATGCAGCGCGAGCTGGTGATGGCACCCGCCCATTGGACTGTGGGCGATGCCATTGACCACCTGCGCAGCGAAACCGATCTGCCCGACCGATTTTACATGGTGGTCATTGTTGACCCCAAGCTGCAACCTATTGGCAAGGTTGCCTTATCCGATCTGATGTCCAGCCCGCGTGATGTGATGTTGGCGACCATTATGGATGAAAACTTTCACATCATTCCCGCGACGCAAAGTCAGGAAGATGTGGCCTATGCCTTTAACCAATATCACATGGTATCAGCCCCTGTGGTGGATGAGGTCGGGCGTTTGGTCGGGGTGATCACCATTGATGACGCCATGCTGGTGCTGGACGAAGAGACCGAAGAAGACTTCAGGCTGATGGCGGGTGTGGGCGACGAAAGCCTGACCGACAGCGTACTGGACACCACCCGCCAGCGGTTTCCGTGGTTGGGGGTGAACCTGATCACCGCGGTGATGGCGTCAATCGTGATTTCACAATTCTCCGCTACGATTGAAGCGATTGTTGCCTTGGCCGTTTTGATGCCGATTGTGGCGTCGATGGGGGGGAACGCGGGGACGCAGACGCTGACTGTGGCGGTGCGCGCGCTGGCGACCAAAGACCTTACCTCGTCAAACGCCATGCGCGTGATCCGCCGCGAAGTGCTGGTTGGATTGCTGAACGGTCTGGTGTTTGCGGTGATCATCGGGATTGTCGGCTTGGTCTGGTTCGGATCGCCCATGCTGGGCGTCGTGCTGGGGCTGGCGATGATCGCCAATCTGCTGGTAGCAGGCATGGCGGGGATCTTGATCCCGATCGCACTGACCAAATTGAACATTGACCCCGCCTTGGCCTCGGGTGCCTTTGTGACCACAGTCACCGACGTTATCGGCTTCTTTGCCTTCTTGGGGCTGGCGGCATTGATGCTGATCTGAATCGTTTTGATGGTTCGGGTTCGGGTGTTTGCGAAGTACTTTCAATAGCTTGGTGGTGTATCCTCATGTAAAAAGGCCGCTGCGATGGATCGCAGCGGCCTTTTTCTCATCCATGATGAACGGGTGCCGTAATGGGCGCGCGCGGTGCTATGGAATCTTAAGCACTTGGTCACGGCTGCCTTTTTTAATCCGCAGGTTATCATCCCCGATGGCAGAGACCTTCCAGCCGCCCAAACTGTCGCCAGCCTTCACTTTGACGTAGCGCCCTGTGGACATGCGCACCAGTGCGCGGCGGGCGTTGGGGGTGCCAAAGACGCCTACAAGGCTCATGCGGGACTTTCTGAAATTGGACCGTTCAGCCGCAGCATTGGCCACATTGGTGTGGGTCGGCTCTGGCGGGGCCTTCACTGTGCCCACAGCAGCGCGCGGGGTTGTGGCGGTTGTTTTCGTTCTGCCGCCCGTATCACTGGGTTCGGCGGAAACTCGTTTAACCACGCGGTCCAGACGGGAGGGACGGGATTTGGGGGCAGGGCTTTTGGCAATCGCAAAGGCCGACGCACTGGAAATGGTATTTTGCGGATCAACTGATGCGACGAGCACTTCGGGCTCCGGCTCGGTTACCCGCAGGCTGGCAGGGCGTGCTTGTGATTTTTTACCGGCAAGACTTGGGTCTGCCAGCGCAACCAGCCCGTCGATTTCAACAGGGGTAAGCACCCGCAAGCTGGTGGGGCGGTTTTTGGCGCGAACACCCGCAAGGGCCGGATCGGCAAGCGCTAACAGCGCCGAAGGTTCTGCCGCATCGGCGGGACTTTCGCTAAGGGCGGCATCTTCGCCCGTTTCGTCTGTGTCTGCCTGAGTGGCGGTTGCAACCGCAACATCAGGGGCCAGATCGGTGGGCCGTTCATGGGCGCGCAGGGGGCGCAGCGCAGGATCGGCCAGCGACAGTACAGAGGCGCTTTCGATGGCCTGTTGCGCTTCATCCTGTGCGATGGCGGCGGTGACTTGATCCACAGCCTGTGTGGCGGCTTCGGTGACTGCAATAGCATCTACCGAGGGCGGCGTTGTGCCTGCGGTTTCAACTGTTTCCGACGGGGCAGCGGCAGAGTCCTGAACGGCTGCATCATCGGTCGCGGGGGAAAGGATAGGTGTGACTGCGGGTGGAACAATCGCTTCGGCCACAGGAACGGCCAGCGTTGTGGGGCGTACTTTGGCACGCAGCGGGCGCAATTCCGGATCAGCCAAGGCAAGGATGGTCGGGGGGCCTTCCGGTGTAATGTCCAGCGGTGGAATATCCAGCGTTTCGGGGCGTGCGGGCGCACGGAACGCCCTCATGGCGGGATCGGCAAGGTCCAGAATGGTTTGTGGTTCGGGGGCCGCGTCAGGGTCCGCTGCGGCAACCAAGGCACTGGCGGCTGGTGCGGTTTCTTCAACAACCGGTGTTGGAACCTTCAGCGTGTCAGGCCGCAGGCGCGGTGGGAAACCCGCTAGCGGATCGGCCGGAATAATAGACCCCGGACGGGCGCGCGGCGGGCTTGGTGGTTTGCCACTGTAAATCAGAATATTACCCGGCCCAAGCGTGCCATCTGCGGTGGGGGTCAGGGTGCCTGGTTCGGCTTTTACCAAAGAAGGCGGCGGCGCGGGGCGTTCAGCAGGTTCCTGTACCGTTGCGGGCAGGGGGGCGGCGTCTTTATCCGTGTCGGGCAGACCTCCCAGTTCAATCGGATTGAACACCCCTTGGTCTGGCAGGGTCAGGGCAGCCAGACGGATCGGTTCTTCATTTGCGGCGGGCGTCTGGATTTCAAGCGCCATGTCGTTCTGAATGATAGCGACGATTTCATCGTTTACGGCCACTTCGGGCAGATCA
The DNA here is from genome assembly GCA_034670045.1 of Amylibacter sp. GTDB lineage: Bacteria > Pseudomonadota > Alphaproteobacteria > Rhodobacterales > Rhodobacteraceae > Amylibacter. Next base: position 79,705 of record JAXMOF010000012.1, read on the forward strand.
CGGCGGGCGTCTGCAATTTGCAGGTTGCTGGTTTTTACCAGAGTCGAAGAATCCACCACGGTTGGCGAAACGGAGTCCTGAGGTGTCAGGCGGATGATCGTAGGCGATTTGCCGGCCACGTTGCGCAGCACGGCTTTGGTGGCCAGATCGGGATAGCCCGTGGTTTCAGGCGCATCCAGTGACACCAGAACGGGGGGCAGATTGGGGGCGATGTCTTGAAAGGCCAGTTGGATGGCGGAGTCGGCCTCTGCCTGATCTGCTGGTTGCTCCGATGCCGCTGTTGCGATTGTGTCTATGTCTGCTCCGGAAAGTGCGGTTGCGGATTCAGGTTGTTTCGCGACAGCGTCGGTTGCCTGCACAGCGGACTGTGACGCAGGGGTTGTTTCAATCATCGCTGTTGCGGTTTGCACATCAACAGACTGTTCCAGCGCGGCCACAGCGGGCGGCGTATCATAATCGCCGCCGCCAGAGGACATTTGGGAATACCCGAAATATCCGATCGCCAAACCGATAGAGGCCGCAGCCACCCAAGGGGCAAACCACAAGGGGCGGGCGGATTTTGCACGTTCTGTCAGATAGAAACGCGGTTCACGGGGGAAATCACGTTCGGAATATTGGGTGGTGAAATAGATCGTGTCAAAGCCGTGAGTTTTGGCAAAGCCATCTGCTTCAATCAGGGTTTGACGGGCAACGATGCCCACTGGGGCCATATTGCCGAAGCCTTTTTCACCCAGATCATACGCCACTTCTTCCATTGGCAGCGGAGAGATTTTTTCGATCTGTTTCAGCCCGTGCCGTTCGGCGGCTTCATCTTCAAATACGCCAAGGCTGACTTTGGATAGCATCACTTCGGATCGGGGAATCCGCACGACTGTGCGGCGCGACCGTGCCGTGCCGGTGGCGCCGTTCATAACCTGATCGCGCAACACCCTGATCTGTTCTGGCAAATCAGGCGCATCCAGACCGACCTGACCCAACACAGTCCAGCCCCCGCCACTGGCCCGATGCCAGAGCGCGACGCCCTCGTTGGATAAGTCGAGCGCAAAATTCGGTTTGCTTTCACCCATCATCATCAAATACTTTCCATCCATAGCGGGATAAACCAATGTCACGGCTTATGCTACGGTCTTGCGGGCTAAGCCCTTTGTGTAGCAGGTTTTTGCCGTCTTTGGAATATCCTGCGGGATTCGCCGTTTCTGGCGCACAGCTTCAAACATACAGAATCAGCAGCACAGACTCAGGAGTCTGGGCGGCCACGCCTTCTGTAACGGCATTTCGTATCATATTGGATAAAATTCAAGCGGGCGTGACGCTTTGGCACAAAGAAAAAGGCGGTAAATCGCCTTTATACGTTGGATTTTAGGTGGTTTTTGCGGAATCCCGCCGAAGCGCGTGGATGCAGACGCCCGCAGCGGGCGGACGTCTGCAGAATCTTAGACCGCAGCCGCTTTGGACAGGGCCTGATCAAGGTCCGCGATGATATCCTCGACGCTTTCGATTCCGATCGACACACGCACGGTATTAGGACCAGCGCCCGCCGCCACCTGCTGTTCGGTGCTAAGCTGTCTGTGGGTGGTCGAGGCAGGGTGGATAATCAATGAGCGTGTATCGCCAAGGTTGGCCACATGGCTGAAAATCTCTAGCCCGTCCACCAGTTTGATACAGGCGTCATAGCCGCCCTTCACCGCAAAGGTGAACAAAGCGCCCGCGCCTTTGGGATATAGTTTCGCCGCCCGATCCGCGTAGGGTGACGAGTCGAGCCCGGCGTAGGTGACAAAATCAACCCGCGGGTCTTTTTCCAGCCAGTTCGCCACAGCTACCGCGTTTTCCACGTGACGTTCCATACGCAGGGACAGGGTTTCGATCCCGACCAATGTGTAATGGGCGCCTTGCGGGTTCATGGTCATGCCCAGATCGCGCAGACCGATGGCAATCCCGTGAAAGGTGAAGGCCAGTTCGCCAAAGGTTTCGTGGAATTTCAGCCCGTGATAGGCGGGTTCCGGCTGGCTAAGGGACGGGAATTTGTCATTTTGCGACCAGTCGAACTTGCCGCTGTCTACAACGCAGCCCCCTGTCACCGTGCCCGAACCTGTCAGGTATTTGGTGGTGGAATGTACAACCAGTGTCGCGCCCATTTCAATCGGGCGGCACAGGTAAGGCGTGGCCGAGGTGTTGTCCACGATCAGCGGAATGCCAGCCTTGTCGGTGATTGCGGAAATTGCTGGGATATCCGTGACATAGCCACCGGGGTTGGCGATACTTTCGCAGAATACCGCGCGGGTGTTTTCGTCAATGGCAGCGGCCACGGCGTCTGTGTCGTCAAAATCAACAAAGGTTGCGGACCAGCCGAATCGTTTGATGGTCTGGCTGAACTGGGTGATGGACCCGCCATAAAGCCGTGTAGAGACAACAACATTCAGCCCCGGTCCCATCAGCGGGAACAGCGCCATGATTTGCGCCGCGTGACCTGACGAACAGCAGACCCCGCCAACGCCGCCTTCCAGTGTTGCGATACGTTCTTGCAGCACAGCAATTGTGGGGTTTGTCAGGCGGGAATAGATATAGCCGACTTCTTGCAGGTTGAACAAAGCAGCGGCGTGATCGGCGTCGCGGAACACATAAGAAGTGCTTTGGTAAATCGGTGTCTGGCGTGCGCCTGTCGCCGGATCGGGGCGGGCGCCTGCGTGAATTTGCAGGGTATCAAAGCCATAGGCGGGGCGGTCTGTCATGTTCTCTCTCCCAAGTCAGTCGGTTTCGCGCTGATTATGCGCAAAGTTCGACGCTTCACAACCGCGAAGAGATAATACCCGTATTAAATCCGCCTTTGCGCAATTCCCCGAACAGGCGCTGGTATTCGATTTTCGGGCAGCGGTTTTCAATCACCGTGACGCCTGCGGATTCGGCCCTTGCAGCGGCTTCGGGGTGGCGCACCCCGATCTGCATCCAGATGGTTTGCAGATTTGGCAAAAACAGGTCCAGCGATTGATCGACAATCGGGGGAACCGCATCGGAGCGGCGGAAAATATCAATCATGTCGATTTTTTCGTCCACCAGTTCAGACAAGTCACCACGCACGGTTTCCCCCAGTAATTCCTGCCCTGCATAGGCGGGGTTTACCGGAATCACCCGATAGCCGCGCAGGCTGAGGTAGCGCGCAACATAATGGGAGGGGCGGATCGGATTGGTTGAAACACCGATACAGGCAATGGTTTTGGTGCGGGTCAGGATCTGGCGCAGCAGATCATCACTGGGAGTGTCTGTCATAAGCTAGATATAACGCTGTCAGCGGGGCGGCTCTAGAGGAAAGCGGCGGGGTTATCCCGAAAACGACACAAAAAAAGCGCCTGAAACATCTGCTTCAGGCGCAAGGTGTGGAACGAGGGACAGTAGTCAGAGACGGGGAGTTCCAGTCGACCCGCCTCGTACAAAAATACATAGGGCGTGAATCGCTCTGGTTAAGAGTTTGTAATATAATTGTGAACAAACCCTTATGAATAAGGGGCTTCACACCCGTTCAGCACATCTGCACGGGCTTAGCGCAGGCGGGCTGCTTCATACAGGCCGACCGCGGCGGCGTTGGATACATTGAGCGATCCAAATCCGCCCGCAAAGCGGATTTTCGCAATGATATCACAGCTTTCGCGGGTCAGTTGACGCAGGCCGGGGCCTTCGGCACCAAGGGCCAGCGCCACGGGCATATTGGCGGATTTGGTCAGTTCTTCGGCCAGATCGCTTTCGCCAAGCCCGTCCAGTCCGATGATGAAATATCCCATTTCCTTTAGCGCCTTCATCGACGTTGCCAGATTCTGCACCCGCAAATAGGGCTGGCGTTCCAGCGCACCGGAGGCGGTTTTGGCCAAAGCGCCGGTTTCAGGTGCGGAATGGCGATGGGGGGCGATGACGGCGCGGGCACCGAAAACCTCGGCCGAGCGCAGGATCGCGCCGATGTTATGGGGATCGGTGACACGATCCAGCAACAGTACAACAGGGTTTTTACCGCGCGGGGCGCAGCGTTCCGACAGGCTGCCCCAGATCAGCGGGTCCACTTCCAAAGCGGCCCCCTGATGGACGGATTGGGCATCAATCGGCGCGGAAAACTTGCGGGGATCCTGGATTTCGGGCGTGATACCGCCTTGGGCCACGGCGTCTTCCAGTTTGCTCTGTGCGTTCAGCGTCAGGATCAGGCGATGTTTCACGCGGGCAGGGTTCATCAGGGCGTCGCGCACGGCATGAAGGCCAAACAACCAGACGGTTGCCGGGGTTTCACCACGCTTTTCGCGCTCTTTTTCAACAACCCATGTGGGTTTCTTGGGATTTCTGGCCATGATCTGCCGCCCTTTTTAACCTGTTGGACCCATGTCGCAGATGCTTTGACCCACTGCAAGTGCCGCGAGGGGCACAAGATGCAAGATTTGTGGTTGACGCCATCAAAAGTCGCGGCTATTTCGGGCGGCGTTGGGCGACGCGCTGCA
>JAXMOF010000013.1:0-80150 GCA_034670045.1 Amylibacter sp.
TAAAAACCCGTTAAGCGAGATGTGAGCGCAGGAACCACGCGAATTTTTCGTGGGTCTGGCCACGGGCAATGCACAGGTCTTCGGTCAATGTATCACCCGCTTCGGCGGCAATAGCACCCGCGCCAGCAACTGTCGCCGCAAGAGTTTCTTGCGCATCCAGCATAGCTGCGATCATTTCTTTATCTGTGGCTGTGCCTTCGTGCTCTGCAATTTTGGAGCGTTTGATCATGCCGGCAAGCGTGCCTTCTGCATGGGCGTTCAGGGCTTTTACCCGTTCAGCCAGATCATCCTGGGCAATGAAATGGTCTTCGTAGATTTTCTGGAACAGGTCATGCAGCGGGCCAAAAGCCATGCCGGTAACGTTCCAGTGGAAATTTTGCGCCAGCATTGTTGTCACTGCGGTTTCCGCAACGCTTTGGTTCAGCGCTTGTGCAATGGCTTCTTTGGCGGTGGGGGTCAGATCTGCTGCGGTCTGTGTCATGGGATGTCCTTCGTCAATTTTGCGACGGGTGGCTGGCGTGTGGCTGGCTTCCCTAAAGCTAGGATAAGCGTAAACCAGAAGGACTGCAATAGTTTTAGAACGGTTCTAAGTTATTTTTTGAATTTGCCCACCGAACCGAGAATTAGGAACCGGATAGAGCGCCACATGCGGCGGTCGATTCGGCTGCGGATCAAAAATTCGACCGAAGCGAAATCGTCAGACTCAGCCGCCCCAAGCACCTGTAGCAGCCATTTTTCGTCGAAACTTTCTTCGGTTGATCCAACTGAATAGAATTTGGGTTTGCGTTGCAGCCCCTGACGCAGGGTACGCAGCAGGGCTTCTTCGAAATGGGTTTCGGCAAGTGTTTCGTTCAGATTCAGCAGCTTACACGCCTCAAACACATCAACTTGCGTGCTGGCACGGCACCGCATTGCCGTCAAACGCAGCTTGTTCAGCTTGTACAACTGGCTTTGGGTTCTGGTCTGAGGGACTAAAGGCGCTTCGGCCCAATCGACGCTGACTCTATTTGGCTTCATCTGAATTCGCGCACCATTGCTTCCATTGCCGAGTAATTTAATCGGAATAGAAAAAAGATCAACCGCACAGACCGACGCACCTGCGTTTTTTGACGACAGGCAGATTTCAGCCGAGCGGAAAACCCGATACGCACCCCCAAGAAGACGGGAAACTTAACGGGGGCCTAGCTGTTAAGACTCACCATGAGTTGCTGGAATTTTTCGCCCTGCACCGCTACGTGATCGCGCAAAGCACGGGCTGCGGCCTCTCCGTCACCGGCTTGCAGCGCCTCTACGATCAGCAGATGTTCTGACATGGATTGCGATACCCGCCCCCGAAACCGCAACTGCGTGCGGCGATAGGGTTTCAGACGGTTCTGCAGGCGCAGCGCCTCTTTTTCCAAGAACCCGTTTGCAGTGCCCCGATAAATGGTTTGATGGAACACCTCGTTTTCTGCGTAATACCCTTCAAGGTCCTGTTTTTCTACAGCGGTCTGGCAGCGCAGATTGGTGGCGCGCAGCAGCTCCAGCCCCTGGTCGGTGATTCGCGATGCGGCCAGACGGCCACAGGCGGACTCTATCTCCGCCATGGTTTCAAACATTTCCATCAAATCCACCGGCCCTGGCAAACGGACAAAAACCCCGCGGCGGGGGATTTGTTCGGCGAATCCCGACAGAACCAAACGCTGCAAGGCTTCGCGGATCGGAGTGCGGGACACGTTAAAACTCTCGGCCAGTTTTATCTCGTCCAGACGATCACCGTCTTTATAGTGCCCACTGAAAACAAGCTGTTCCAATGTCTCGGCGATCTTTTCAGCGCGCGTGATTTCTATTTCCAATGGTCCACCGCCTCGGGGATTGAGTGCCAACTAATCATTCTTGTATACAAAAATCTTGACCGTGGATGCAATACCTGTGAAAAACGTCGACAGCGACGGGAAACCGCCAGCTTTGGCGTTTCGATGTGCATTCGGAACACCGCAACACGAAACGGGAGGAATATTATGAAAGCGAATTTTTTAACGACCGCCGCTGCTGTGGCAGCAGCCTGTCTGGGTGGAATGGCAAGCGCGAAAGAACTGCGTTTGTCCCATCAATGGTCCAACAACGACGTGCGCCACAAAGTTGCGCAAATGGTTGCGGATGACGTTGCAGCGGCGAATGTTGATCTGGAAATCAAGATTTTCGGCTCGAAATCCCTGTTCAAACCGCGTGAACAATACCGCCCCCTTAGCCGTGGCCAGCTGGATATGACAGTTTTCCCGCTAAGCTATGCTGGCGGTCAGCAACCGGCCTTTAACCTGACCCTGATGCCTGGACTGGTAAAAAACCACGATCACGCCGCCCGCCTTAGTGCGTCGCCATTTATGAAGGCCCTCGAAGACAAGATGGCCGAAGATGACGTGATGGTTCTGGTGCACGGCTACCTTGCAGGCGGTTTTGCAGGCAAGGACAAATGCATCACCAAACCCGAAGACGTGCAGGGCGCACAGACCCGTGCGGCGGGCAAGGCCTTTGAACAAATGCTGGCAGGGGCCGGTGCGTCTATCGCATCCATGGCTTCGTCCGAAATTTATAACGCCATGCAAACAGGTGTGTTGAACGCGGCGAATACATCGTCTTCGTCTTTTGTGTCTTACCGCATTTACGAGCAAACCAAATGTTACACCCCAGCGGGTGATGTGGCCCTGTGGTTCATGTATCAACCGATGCTGATGAACAAAACCGCCTTTGACGGTCTGAACGCAGACCAGCAAAAAGCACTGCTGGATGCATCCGCCAAAGCACAGGCCTTCTATCTGGAAGAAGCCAAAAAAGAAGATGCAGAGTCAGAAAAAGTCTTTGCAGATGCAGGTGTTGAAATCGCCCATATGACACAGGCCGACTTTGACGCATGGCGTGCGATTGCTACAGAAACATCTTACAAAAGCTTCATCGCGGATGTGCCTGACGGGCAAGAACTTTTGGATATGGCGCTGGCTGTTCAATAAGCCCGCCCCGTTAACAGGCAGCGGCACGCCCGCTGCCTGACCCCATTTATTCCGAATACAAACCTAATCCCAAAAGGACATCCCTATGGCTGGCCAAACCCCAACCGCAGCGGTATCGCAAACGGGCAACAACGTCTTTTTGCACGCTGTTGCCGCCCTTTCCACAGTCTCGGGATGGTGCTCGGCAGCGATGATCGTCGCGGCTGTTGCAATCACCTGTCAGATGATCGTGATCCGCTTTGTGCTGAACGGATCCACCGTTTGGCAGACCGAAGCTGTGATCTATCTTGCCATTTCATCCACCCTGATCGGCCTGCCCTATGTGCAGCGGCTGCGCGGCCATGTGAATGTGGATCTGGTCCCGCTCGCCCTGCCCAAAACCGCACGGTATTATCTGTGCCTGTGTACACTTGGCCTGACCATCGCCATGGTCTGCGTCATGCTGTGGTACGGCTTTGAATTCTGGCATCTGGCCTATGAGCGCAACTGGAAATCCGACACCATCTGGGGCGTGCGACTGTGGATTCCCTATCTGGCACTGCCTGTGGGCTTTGCCCTGTTCCTGCTGCAACTGATTGCTGATCTTGTGGCTGTTATTCTGAAAATCGACCAACCTTTTGGCCTGGAGGACACCTAGTGGACCCGCTTATTCTGGGCGCTATTGTCGCCATCTCAACTATCCTGATCCTGTTTTCCGGCGTGTCCGTCGCCATCGGCCTGCTGCTGGTCTCTACCGCGTTTCTGATGATCTTTGACGGGATGCGGTCGCTGGAACTGCTGCCCGAAATCCTGTTTGGCAAGCTGGATAACTTTGCCTTGCTGTCCATTCCCATGTTCATCATCATGGGGTCATCTATCGCATCAACCCGCGCAGGCGCTGACCTCTACGAAGCCCTCGAACGCTGGCTAACACGGGTTCCGGGCGGTCTGGTGATTTCCAACCTCGGCGCTTGTGCGCTGTTCGCTGCCATGTCGGGATCAAGTCCTGCAACCTGCGCGGCTATCGGCAAAATGGGCATCCCTGAAATGCGCAAACGCGGCTATCCTGACGGGGTGGCGGCAGGCTCGATTGCTGCGGGTGGTACGCTCGGCATCCTGATCCCGCCATCTGTGACGATGATCGTTTACGGCATCGCCACGGAATCCTCTATCGGGCGGCTGTTTCTGGCGGGTGTCCTGCCGGGTATCCTGCTGGTCGGGCTGTTCATGGTCTGGTCGCTGTATTCCACGTGGAATTCAGGCAACAGGGCGTTGCTGACCGCAAGCACCTACAGTTGGAAAGAACGCTTTGAAATCCTGCCCCGCGTTCTGCCGTTTCTGGCGATTATTCTGGGCGTGCTTTATGCCATGTACGGCGGCGTTGCGACACCATCAGAAACCGCCGCTGTCGGGGCGCTGCTGTGCCTGATCATCGCTATGGTGATCTATAAATTGTGGAACCCCAAAGACTTGTGGGTGGTTCTGCGTGACAGCACCAAAGAGAGCGTGATGATCCTGTTCATCATCGCCGCAGCGGGTGTGTTTTCCTACATGCTGTCCAGCCTGTTCATCACCCAAGCCATCGCCGAATGGATCGGCACATTGGATGTAAACCGTTGGGTTCTGATGATTGCGGTGAACATCTTCCTGCTGATCGCGGGGTTCTTCCTGCCCCCAGTCGCCGTGATCCTGATGGCCGCACCGATCCTGCTGCCGATCATCACAGCCGCAGGGTTTGACCCGATCTGGTTTGCCGTGGTGCTGACAATCAACATGGAAATCGGCTTGATTTCACCGCCTGTCGGCCTAAACCTTTATGTTATCAATGGCATCGCACCGGAAATTTCGCTGAAAACCATCCTGATGGGATCGCTGCCTTATGTGGGCTGCATGGTGCTGGCGATCTTGCTGCTGTGCGTGTTTCCGGGCATTGCCACATGGCTGCCTGACACCGTCATGGGGGTCGCAAGATGAGCTTTTTCAGTGAAATGGTCTCAACCGTTTTTGAACGCCGCTACCGTCGGGTGCTGTTAAAAGACGCCGAAGGGCGTTCAATAACGGATCTGGCGGAATCCCTGCTGAGCAGTCACGGCGAAGTATCGGGCGTCGCACTTGCCCGCAGTATTCTGGACCGCTACGCCCAAATGGATATTGATGAAAAGCGCGGCTTTTTCGAATATATGGCCGAAGGGCTGGAAATCGACCCCGATACGGTGGTGTCCACCCTGCAAGCCTATAAAGACGCCCCCGGAAAATCCACCTACCGCGCCTTTGCCAATGCCTGCGAACCGCGCCGTCAGGAACTGGCGCGGCGGTTGAACCAGGTGCCCGGCGCCACGGGGCAACTGGTGGCCATGCGCAAGGACTTACTGGGTTTGATGCGCGAAACACCGGCTCTTGAACCGGTAGACGTGGATTTCAAACACCTGTTTGCATCATGGTTCAACCGCGGCTTTCTGGTGCTGCGCCCCATCAGCTGGAGCACCCCCGCCGATATTCTGGAAAAAATCATCGCCTATGAAGCGGTCCATGCGATCGACAGCTGGGAGGATTTGCGCCGCCGCCTGAAACCGTCGGATCGCAGATGTTTCGGCTTCTTCCACCCCGCCATGGCCGAAGAACCCCTGATCTTTGTAGAGGTCGCCCTGACCCGCGGCGTGCCGAACTCTATTCAGGACCTGCTGGCCGACGGGCGTGAAACAATCGAGGCCGAGGACGCCGACACTGCCGTTTTCTATTCCATTTCCAACTGCCAAACAGGCCTTGCGGGCATATCCTTTGGCAATTCCCTGATCAAACAGGTGGTGTCCGATCTGTCCCACGAACTGCCGGGGCTTTCGACCTTTGTGACCCTGTCGCCCATTCCGGGTCTGAACCGCTGGCGCGCCAGTCAGGACGGCAAAGCCGCTCCGGACGACAATCCCGCGGCCACCGCCGCCCGCTACCTGCTGGATGCAAAACGCGCAGACGGCATGCCGTTCGACCCCGTTGCCCGCTTCCACCTGGGCAATGGCGCAATGGTGCATAAAGTCCACGCAGGGGCCGATACCTCTGCCAACGGGTTGAAACAATCCAACGGGACCATGGTAAATTACCTTTACGATGTTCAGAAAATCTCGCAAAACCACGAACAGTTTGTAGGGCAAAAAACCGTCGTTGCCTCGGCCGAAGTGCGCCAGTTGAGCGCGGCCAAAATACCCACAAAGACAGGAGACTGATCATGACCAACCCGCTGTATGACACCCTTTTTGGCAAGCATCAGGGCAAAACCACACCGTTTTTACGTCTGGCGGATGGGACGGTCATCACCCATGACGGCTTTTTGCAAACCGCTGCACAATACGCCAATCTGCTGACCGAACTGGGCGTGAAAACAGGTGATCGGATCGCCGTTCAAATCGCAAAATCCCCGCAGGCTTTGGCGGTTTACGCCGCTTGTGTGCAGGCTGGCATCATCTTTTTGCCGCTAAACACCGCCTATACCGCAGATGAAGTGTCTTATTTCGTCGAAAACAGCGGCGCACAGGTGGTTCTGGCCGATGAAAAACGTGCCACAGACCTGACCCCGATTGCACAGGCGGCGGGCGCAAGGATCGAAACCCTGAACGAGGACGGCAGCGGGACTTTTTCCACCAAAGCGGTCGCGCAGCCCACTTCGTTTGAAACAATCGAGCGCAGCGCGGATGACCTTGCCGCGTTCTTATATACTTCTGGCACCACAGGGCGCTCCAAAGGCGCGATGCTGACGCAGGCCAACCTGCTGTCCAACGCCAAAACACTGGCCGAGGCGTGGAAATTCACCGACGCAGATGTGCTGCTGCACGCGCTGCCGATTTTTCACACCCACGGGCTGTTTGTGGCCACCAACATCACGCTTTACGCAGGCGGGCAGATGATTTTCCTGCCGAAATTCGATCTGGATTCGGTGATCGCCAACCTGCCAAACGCCACCACCATGATGGGCGTTCCCACCTTCTATACCCGCCTGCTGGATGACGCCCGTTTCACCAAAGACCTTGCCGAACACATGCGCTTGTTTGTGTCCGGATCGGCCCCGCTGCTGTCTGAAACCCATGTGTCCTTTGAAAACCGCACCGGCCACCGCATTCTGGAACGCTATGGCATGACAGAAACCAATATGAACACCTCAAACCCCTATGACGGGGAACGGCGCGCGGGCACTGTCGGCTTTGCGCTTGAAGGCACCGAGGTGAAAATCACCGATGCTGCCACGGGTGAAACCCTGCCCCAAGGTGACATCGGCCAGATCGAAGTGCGCGGCCCGAACGTGTTCAAAGGCTATTGGCAGATGCCCGAAAAAACCGCCGAAGAACTGCGCGAGGACGGTTTTTTCATCACTGGCGATCTGGGACAATTTGACAAAGACGGCTATCTGCAAATCGTCGGGCGAAACAAAGACCTGATCATTTCGGGCGGCTATAACATCTACCCAAAAGAGGTCGAGCTGCTGCTGGACGAAGAGTACGGCGTGCTGGAAAGTGCTGTCATTGGCGTGCCCCATCCCGATTTTGGCGAAACCGTGGTTGGCGTTTTGGTCGCACAAGCGGGTGCCACACCCGATCTGGACGCGATCAAGCAGAACATGGGCAAATCCCTTGCGCGGTTCAAACTACCCCAAAAGCTGGTGATCCTGCCCGAACTGCCCCGCAACACTATGGGAAAAGTGCAGAAAAAATCCCTGCGCGAACAATTTGCCGATCTGTTCACAGGCTAAAACATTTGGGGGTGCGGCCAGTTCTGCTGCACCCCTGAAAAAGGCTTGGTTTACACGGAAAAACTGTCAGGCGTGATGTTGTAATCCTCACAAAACGCCAACAGCCGTTGCAAATCAACCTGCCGCCAAGCGCGTTTATGGGCGGTTGAATTGTCAAACCGCACCGTCGCGACCACGCTTAGCAATATTTTTCCTACAACCGACATCACATAATCCCGTCGGCATTCGGCCAGCGAATAATCTGTCACGCCCTGCGCACGCAACGCTGCGCAATAGTCGGCAATCAAGCCATCCTGCGCCGCCCGCCGCACGTCAGGCGCAAGCGAGCTGATCAGAAAATACCCCAGATCATACGCGCCTTTGCCCCGCCCCATAAACTGCCAGTCCAACAGCACAGGCCCCTGTGCTGCAAACAGCACATTATCCACCTGCAAATCCCGATGCAGACAGGTGCGCGGGCCACTGGTCTGCAAATGGTCAAAAACCGCTGCCCCGTTTTGCGCAAGCATATCGCCGAGCGCGCGAAAACGATCTGGCAAGGTTGCATCGGGCAGGATCGCTGCAAGGCTTTCGGCATAATCCGCCCAGGCCGAAGGGAAATCAAACTCTGCAAACAGGGTGGGACCATCAAGATGATCCAGATCAGGGGACTGCCAAAACGCAGCATGAACCTTTGACAGTGCGGCAACCACTTCAGCCGCGTCGGACCGCGAACAGCCCTTGGTAAAAGACACGGAACGGGCCGTTGGAAAATCTTCAACCACGGTCACGCTAGCCCCGCTTTTGGCATCAAAATCGGCGTAATAACACTGTGGCACAGGCAGGCTGTGGGGCGTAGGCAAGCGGTTGTAAAACCGCACTTCGCGCTGGTTGGCGCTGGCCAGACTGGCCCGTAAAGCAGGCCTTTTGGGAGAGAGTTTTACCACCAGACTGGCTGGCGCCGCACCTGTGTAACAGGTCACACGAAGCAGGCTGCCACCTGTAAAACTTTCATTCTGCCCGATCCGCTGCACACGACAGGCGGTAACCGGACGCCCAAGTGCTACGCCCAACCATTCGGGCGTTATCGCATCCGCGCTTTCGGGGATCGGCAGGGGCATCAAAGGTCCAATGGCTTTAACGGGAACATCCGGCAGACGACTAGACAATCGGGGCGGTTTTTACCAGCCAGTTTACCACAGACGCGGCGCCGCACCGCGATACCATTCCACAATCTTTGCCCGTTCTTCGGGCTGGATAAACGTGCGGTTTCCCGGCGGCATGGCGTGGGTCAGCCCTGCCTGCAAATAAATGTCCCGCGCCCGCAAAGCGATCTGCGCTTCGGTTTCCAGTTTCACACCTTTAGGTGCCCAGACCACGCCTTCATAAAACGGTTCCGCCGCGTGGCACATGGAACAACGGCCCAGAACGATGTCATGCACGGCCTCAAACCCTTCGGCCTGTGCAAAGCGGGTGGCGGTCGGGGTCATTGCCTCTACCGCGGCGGTATCATCACGGCCCAAGGTGCTGACCCACATGATGGTCACAAACAAAACCGCCGTCACGCCCCATGTCCAATGAGGGTTGCCCGATCGCGCATGCATCGAGTTGAAATAATGCCGGATTGTCACCCCCATCAGGAACACCAGCGAAGCGATGATCCAATTGTATTCCACCGCAAACGCCAGCGGGTAATGGGTGCTGAGCATCAGGAAAATAACCGGCAATGTCAGATAGTTGTTATGGGTGCTGCGCTGTTTCGCGATCTTGCCGAATTTCGGATCTGGCTTGCGCCCTGCCTTCAAATCCGCCACCACCACCCGCTGGTTTGGCATGATGATAAAGAACACATTGCCCGACATGATCGTCGCGGTAATTGCCCCCAGATGCAGCATGGTCGCGCGCCCCGAAAACACCTGCGTATAGCCGTAGGCCAACAGAACAAGCAGCACATAAAGCGCGATCATCAGGCGGGTATTGTCATCGCCAAAGCGGGATTTGCACAGGGCATCATAGGCGATCCAGACCACCGCAAGCGATCCGATGGAAATCAGAATAGCCTGCCACGCCGCCAGATTGGCTACGGTCGGGTCGATCAAAAACATGTCCGCGCCCAGATAATAGACCACGCACATCATGGCAAAACCAGACAACCACGTGGCGTAGCTTTCCCATTTGAACCACGTCAAATGCTCTGGCATCGCATCGGGCGCCACCAGATATTTCTGGATGTGGTAAAAACCGCCGCCGTGAACCTGCCATTCTTCACCGTCCGCAGGGCCGGGGATGTTGCGGTTCAGCCCCAAGTCCAGCGCGATGAAATAGAAAGACGAGCCGATCCAGGCGATGGCCGTAATCACATGCACCCAGCGCACCGCGAAATACAGCCAGTCGCTGACCACCGCCAATTCAAACATGCCGAACCTCCTGTTTTCAGCAGACTGTGCAGCAATCAGGCGATCTTGTAAATTTGCTTAAAGCGCAAGCCTTGCAAAAACAGTCCGTTCAGGGCGACCAGCATGCGCCACTGTGAAAACCCGCCTTTGAAGAACGGCGATCCTTGCTAGACTTCCCTTAATGGCCCGTCCTGAAGGGGCCGTCCTTAGTGAACCGTCCCGAGTGACTGTGTACGTGTTCTGCGGATTGCACCACTGCATGGCCGATTTCCGGCGCATCTATGCAGGCGTGTTTGGCACATTCCAGTTCCAATGTGCTATGTGCAATCCCGAAATCAGTGCCCAGCACCTTCTTTATGGCTGCTTTTATCTTGTCAGCCTCGGCCCAGCGGCCTGCCTGGATCACCACATGGGCATCCAGTGCGGTTTCATGTTCCTGCACCCGCCACAAATGAACGTGGTGGATGTCAGACACCCCTTGCACCCCGGCAACCGCGCCAACCACGGCATCGCAATCCACATCGGTCGGGCTGCCCAGCATCAAGACACGGATCACCGGCCCGATTTCGGCAAAGGATTGCCACAGGATATAGCCTGCGATCAGCAGCGTCACCAACGGGTCGATCAACCGCCAGTCATACAGAATGATCAACGTCCCCGCGAAGATCACCGCAATCGAACCCAACGCATCCGCCACATTATGCAAAAACGCCGCGCGCATATTCATGCTTTGCTTGGATAAAGCAAAGGTCAGCAATGCAGTCACTGCATCCACCGCCAGCGCCACAGCAGCAATGATGACCACAAGCCAACCATCTACACCTGCGGGGTTAAAGAACCGTAAAACCGCTTCATAGACCAGATAGATGCCGATCACGATCAGCGTGGTATAGTTGATCAGCGCGGCCACCACCTCGGCACGGCCATAGCCAAAAGTCATCGCGCCATCCGCCGGTCGCCGCGCGATCTTGCGGGCGAAAAACGCGATGATCAGGGCCACGGCATCGGACAGGTTGTGAACAGCATCCGCAATCAGCGCCAGACTGCCCGAAAATATCCCCCCGACAATCTGCACAACGGTCAAACCCAGATTAACCAATATTGCCAGAAACACCCGCATATCCCCTGCATCGGGGTCTACATGGTGGTGATGATGATGGCCGCCCATAGCTGCGCCTCGCTTGTTTAATTTCAATCTATTACCTATATAATTCCTCTAGCTACTAGAGCTTCAAGAGGTTTTTCATGTATTCCATCGGTGATCTTTCAAAACGCACAGGGGTTAAGATTCCGACCATTCGCTACTATGAACAGATGGGCCTTATCGCGGCAGCGGACCGGTCCCGTGGCAACCAGCGGCGCTATACCAAAGACGGGTTGGCGCGCCTGTCTTTCATCCGCCACGCCCGCGATCTGGGCCTGTCGTTGGCCGATATACATGAACTGGTTGACCTGTCCCACGCCCCCGACCGCCCCTGCGCCGAGGCCCATAGCATCACCGCGCGACACCTTGAATCGATCAACGCCAAGCTGCAAAGACTGCGGAATTTACAGCGGGAATTAAAGCGGATAGCCGCCCTGCCCGATGATGGCACCATCGGGGCTTGCAGCGTCATTCAGGCGCTGGCCGATCATGCCCTATGTGAAACCGATCATAAGCCAATAAAGGCCTAAACCCCTGAAAACCTGCGGGGTTCAAATTAATTTCATTAGGCGACTCAACCCGATACCTGTATACACTGATCCTAGTCCTGCCGCATGAAAGCCGGCCAAAGATGCCGATCAAAGGCGAACAGGACCGATCGTCTGAACCTTTAGAAAGTTCCGACCCTCTTATTCCAAATGAACCCCGCCGTCTGCCAAGATGCAGCGACAGGATAACCCGCAAGCACCCTGCCCGTTGGGGGCCGGTGCTCTTATGGAAGTGTAAAAAATGAGTAAAGGTGACCGTAAAAAGGGCAACAAAGAGATGAAAAAGCCCAAAAAGGAAAAAACAAAAGAGCCGCTCGTATCGCCTCTGGGTGCGCTTGGTAAATCACAGCCTATGATTGGTGGCAAAAAGATCAAATAACAGCGCCCATATAACAAAGCAAAGCCCGGTGCGCCTCGCCGGGCTTTCTTATTCGGGCCCGTAAGTTAGGTCCGCTGGGTTAGGGCTGCTGGGTTAGGAATGGCGGGGGTTAAACAGACCCTGCTTCGACCATAAAGTTGCTGGCAGTACACATGGCCGCGTCATCCGACGCCAGAAACACCGCCATCCGCGCCACATAGACCGGATCAATCAGGTCGGGCAGACATTGGTTCTGGCGATGTTTTTCCAGCGATTCAGGGGTGGCCCACAGCTTCTTTTGCCGATCGGTCATGATCCAGCCCGGAACAATGGTGTTCACCCGGATCCGGTGCTGCCCCAAATCCCGCGCCATGGTGCGGGTCAGCCCGTGCACGGCGGCTTTGGCGGTGGCATAGGCTGGGAAATTGCCCACGGCCTCCCACCAGGAATTTGACCCCATATTGATAATCGAGCCGCCCCCCGCCGCAATCATCCCGTCTGCCACAGCCTGCATGGTGAAAAACATATGGCGCAGGTTCACGTTCATCCGTTCGTCCCAATAGCCGGGCGTCACATCACGCCAGTCATGGCGATCATCCCGCGCGGCATTGTTCACCAGCACCGCGAAATCGCCGACACGGGCAGCCAAAGCCTTAATCGCGGTTTGGGTATGGCCGATATCGCGCAAATCGCACAGTTCGTATTCGACCTTGAAGCGGGCGGCAACGGCGGCGCTGGCCGCCTCGTCCTTGTCCAGAAACGCGACTTTCGCACCCTGCGCGGCAAAGGCCTCGACCATCTGTTCGCCAATACCCGATCCCCCGCCGGTAATCAGGACAGCTTTGTTTTTAAGACTGGGATAGGTGGCAAATTTTGTCATGGCGCGGGCCTGTCTATTACGGGGTCCCGCAACACCTAGCGCGCCACCCCTGACAGTTCAACGCCCGAAGCCCTAGCTGCCGCGATAGGTGGAATATCCGAACGGGCTGAGCAAAAGCGGAACGTGGTAATGAGCGTCAGCATCATTCATGCCAAAGCGGATCGGAATTTCATCCAGAAACAACACATCCCCTGTCACCCCACAGGCACGCAGATAGTCGCCTGCGTAAAACACCAGTTCATATGTTCCGGTGCGGAACGTTTCGGGCGGCAAAATTGGCGCATCGGTGCGGCCATCGTCATTTGTGGCCATTTCCACAACCAGATTCCGCGCCCCGCCCGTAATCCGGTACAGCGCGATCTTGATCCCCTGCGCCGGAATCCCGCGTGCCGTGTCCAGAACATGTGTCGATAACCAACCAGCCATTTCAATCCCTTTCGTGGTCGCAATCTGTTGCGAGTTTGCACCCGCATTCAACCACCTTGGGCCAGCGGGCGCAAAGGCATTTCTGACAGCAATCACAACAGCACTTTCAATGTTTTTTTGATAAAATTCCGCGCAGCTTTCCTATACCCTTAAAGACAAACAGTGAAAGAAGTCTGAACATGTCCCGATATCCACGCAATATGCAGGGCTACGGCCCGACCCCGCCCGCGGCGAACTGGCCCAACAAGGCCAAAATCGCCGTACAATTTGTAATGAATTACGAAGAAGGCGGCGAAAACTGTCTATTGCACGGGGACGCAGCATCCGAAGCATTTTTGTCCGAGGTTGTCGGCGCGCAGCCCTGGGTCGGGCAGCGGCACTGGAACATGGAAAGCATGTATGAATACGGTGCGCGCGCGGGGTTCTGGCGGCTGCATCGTCTGTTCACCGGCGCGGATATTCCAGTGACGGTCTACGGTGTGGCAACAGCCTTGGCCCGTTCCCCCC
Source organism: Amylibacter sp. (assembly GCA_034670045.1). Lineage (GTDB taxonomy): Bacteria > Pseudomonadota > Alphaproteobacteria > Rhodobacterales > Rhodobacteraceae > Amylibacter. The sequence goes on from JAXMOF010000013.1 coordinate 13,940, forward strand.
ATCAGGTGGCCGCCATGCAATCCGCCGATTGGGAAATCGCGTCCCACGGATTGAAATGGATCGAATATAAGGACTACTCCAAAGCCGATGAAACCGCCGATCTGAATGAAGCCATCCGCCTGCACACCGAGGTCACGGGCGAGCGCCCAAGGGGTTGGTACACAGGCCGCTGTTCGGCGCATACTGTTGATATCGTGTCCGAAGAAGGCGGTTTTGACTATTGTTCGGACACTTATGATGACGATCTGCCCTATTGGCGCGAACATCAGGGGCGGGACCAGTTGATCATTCCCTATACGCTGGACGCCAATGACATGCGCTTTGCTTCGGCGCAGGGGTTCAATTCGGGCGACCAGTTTTTCACCTATCTGAAAGACAGCTTTGATGCGCTTTATGCCGAAGGGGTCGAAGGCGCGCCCAAGATGATGACCATCGGGTTGCACTGCCGCCTGATCGGGCGTCCCGGGCGGATTCAATCGCTGAAACGCTTTGTGGATTATGTGAAATCCCAATCCGATGTCTGGTTTGCCCGACGCATCGACATTGCCAGACACTGGCAGGAAAACCACCCGCCACAGCATCAGGCGGTAACGCCGACGGAACTGGACAAGGACACATTTGTTGCCACCTACGGCAGTATTTTTGAACACTCGCCGTGGATCGCCGAAGGGGCTTACGGGCTGGAACTGGGGCCGGCCCATAACACCGCCATCGGCCTGCATTCCGCCCTGTGCCGCGTGTTCCGAACCGCCAGTGAAGATCAACGGCTGGGGGTTTTGCAAGCCCACCCCGATCTGGCGGGAAAACTGGCGGCAGCCAAACAACTGACAGCGGAAAGCACCTCCGAACAGGCTTCCGCAGGGCTGGATGCGCTGACAGACGGAGAACGGGAAACCTTTCAGGCGCTGAACAGCCAATACACCAGAACCTTCGGTTTTCCCTTTATCATCGCGGTGAAGGGCCTGTCCAAAGACGATATTCTGACCGCCTTTCAGACCCGTATCCACAACAGCCGCGCCGACGAACTGGCCACTGCCTGCAAACAGGTGGAACGCATCGCCCTGCTGCGCCTGACTGATATTTTACCCTAAAAAACGCCTTCGGCGCTGTAGTCCAGCGCCGAAGGACCGCCCGTCACAGGGTTTTCAAATAGGCCGACAATTGCTTTTTGGCCTTTGCCCAATCCACCAAAGCCGCTTTTTTACTGCCCTCTTTGATGTGGGTATCTGCCGGATCAGGGATCGAATGGGTGATCTTGTTATCCCCCAATTGCATGGAATAAATCGTGCTCTTCTTATGCTGGCCATCACCGTTTTTTGTGCTGATGATGTCCCCGTAGCGCGCTTTCAGTTGGGCCAGTTCCTTCAATGCTTTACTGACAGCCGCGCTATTGGCTTTGGTCGGGGGCTCCAGTTTGGTGGCGGTGGGTGCCGCAATCAGACAACGGGGTTTTACTGCCAGCACAGCCCCGTCTACCTTGAACTTGATAGTATGTTTCCCGACGATCCCCGCCCCCGGTTCCGGTTTCAACCCGTTCTTAACGGCCGAGGTTTCAGACTTCCAATCTGCCGATTTCAACGCATTGGCGATGGCTTTGGCCTTGGTGGACGCCACCAGCGCCGATTTGATTTCATCCAGCAGGTTGACGCCAAAATTCACGCCGAACCCTTTGGGAAGATTGTTGCTGACCTCTGGTCCATGCAGGGGTAGTTGTTTTGCTTTTAGACTTATAGTGATTTCCATAATAATAATCCTCCGGTTTGAATTGAATACTTTCAACCATTCCGAGAATCCTGCCGAAATCAACAAAAATAAAGCGACCGGAGGTGACCTAGATCACGTATTCCAAAGAAACCGTCACCGCATGCAGGAATGACCCTGCCATAGAACTAGGCCCCATCAGAACAAAACAATCTTCGCCGGTGCGGATCACCAAAGCGCCCATATGTTCCATGGTTGTGCGCTCTGCGCGGTCCAGCGCGAAACTGTCAGGATGCAGGTTCAACGCGCAGATACGTTCCAGTGCGACACGCGCCAAAGGCCCGTCTAGTTCCAGCGCGACCCAGTTGTTGGTCTGCTCGACATAATAGCCCACCGCGCCTGAATTCGTGCCCAGCTTCTGTTCCATCACCGCGACACCCGAATGGGGGGGATGGTCAAACAGCACCATCATCTGATCGGGCGCAAAGCCCAGAACGCGGCTGCCGTCTTTGGCCAGATAGCTTTGCCCAACGGCAGGAATATCGCCGCCAAAGGCTGTTTGCATTGCTTGGCCCATAGCCTTGGCGCCGCCCATGGGGACCGACACGGCCACCGCCGCCAGATCCACCAGTTCGCGCAGGCGCGTCCCGTTGTAATCCTGATCAAACCCGCCCAGAACAGGCCGTGCTGTTAATGTAAACTCACCCACGCAACCGCTCCCCTTCAGGATCGAGGAAATGGGCCGACACGACCTCTACCTCGGTATCTTTGCCCCGCACGCCATCCCATGCGCGGATAATATCGCCCTTGCGACTGTGGCCCGCCTTCACAAAACCCAGCCCGATGTAATGCCCCATCGACGGCGAATAGGCGACCGAGGTCATCCACCCCAGATCATTGTCCATATTCGGCGTATCGCCCTTGTTCAGGAAATGCGCCCCGCCTTCCAGCTTGGCGGTTTTATCCACGGGTTGCAGGCCCATCAGCGTCCATCCATCCGCACGGTTCAGATATTCCCGTTCTGACAGCACATTGCCGATGCAATCCTTCGCCTTGGACACCATCCGCCCCAGCCCAAGGTTCAGCGCAGTGGTTTCGCCCGTCAGCTCGTTCGCGACCGCATGGCCTTTTTCGATCCGCATCACAGACAGCGCCTCTAGCCCGTAGGGGCAGACGTCGAATTCTTGCCCCGCCGCCATCAAAGCCCGGATCATACTGTCGCCGTACCGGCTGGGCACTGCAATTTCATAGGCCAGTTCCCCTGAAAACGAAATCCGGAACAACCGCGCTGGCAAGCCACCACACACCGTGATGTCAGCGCAGGCCATAAACGGAAAGGCGTCATTGGTGATGTCATGTTCCGCGTCCACCAGCTTGCGCAGCAGATCGCGGGATTTTGGCCCCGCCACCGCAAATTGCGCCCAACTGTCGGTGACGGAAATAATATGCACGTCCAGATCGGGGAACAGACACTGGCGCACAAAATCAAGGTGGCGATAGACACTGACCGCATTGGCCGTGGTGGTGGTCATCACATAGTGATTTTCCCCCAGCCGCGCGGTGGTGCCATCGTCCATCACAATGCCGTCTTCGCGCAACATCAGCCCGTAGCGCACCTTGCCCACGGCCAGTTTGGCAAAGCCGTTGGAATAGACATAATTTAGAAACTGCGCGGCATCGCGCCCCTGAATGTCGATCTTGCCCAGCGTCGTCACATCCGCCACGCCCACAGAAGTGCGGGTGGCGATGACCTCGCGGTCCACAGAATCCCGCCAAAAGGTTTCGCCGTCTTTGGGATACCATTCCGCCCGCAGCCACGGGCCGGTTTCGGTGAAAGACGCACCGATTTCTTTGGCCCAAGTGTCTGACGGCGTCAGCCGGTAGGGGCGGAAATCCTTTTGCCGAGACCGCCCCGCCAGTGCCCCAAAGGCCACAGGCGAATAGGGTGGGCGAAAAATTGTGGTGCCGGTTTCAGGGATCGTCTTGCCCCGCGCCTCGGCCATCAGGGCCAGACCCAAAACATTGGCGGTTTTGCCCTGATCGGTGGCCATGCCAAGGGTGGTATAGCGTTTCAGATGCTCAACCGAACGAAAGCCCTCTTGCTCGGCCTGTTTGACGTCCTTGCTGGTCACATCGTTTTGCAAATCGACCCAAGCGCGGTGGGGACTCTCAACCACATGCCAGAACGGGGTGATCGCAGCGGGTTCATCCTCGGCCTTATCTGCCGCTTTGCGCGACGGGGTAAAGCCCAGCGCCTTCACTGCGGCATTGGCCAATGTGCGCCCCTCGGCCAGACAGGCGCCTGTGCCGTATGTGCCATTGGCCGCGCCTGCGACCTCCATCCCCGGAGGCAAATCCCCACCCGGAACAAAGGCGGCAATATCATCGCGCCACGTCGGGCGGCCCCTTTGGTGACAGGTCAGATGCACATTGGGCGACCAGCCGCCCGCAACCGCCAGACAATCCACATCCAGCGTTTGCCCGTTGGTCAGGGTGATCCCCTTCAGGGCTTTGCGCCCCGCCGTATCCATCACAGCCGCGCCCATGGTCACAGACACACCGTCCAACTGCATCAACGGATCAACGCTGCGGGTATCAACCACGGCAGCCACATTGCCGCCCGCCGCCAGCAAATCCTGCGCCGTGCGCCAGCCGTCGTCATTGTTGGTCAACACGGCAATCTGCTTGCCAGTGGCCACACCCCAGCGGTTTGCATAGGCCCGAACCGACCCTGCCAGCATCACACCTGGCCTGTCGTTATTGCCAAAGGCAATGGACCGTTCTGTCGCCCCCGCACATAGGATCGCCCGTTTGGAATAGATCTTCCAAGACACCTGACGCGGCATGTCTTGGGTGCTGCGCAGATGGTCCGTTTTGCGTTCCAGCGCGCCGTAAATCCCGTGGTCAAAAGCCCCGAACACCGTTGTCCGGTTCATCAGACGCACGTTTGGCAGGCCCTGCAATTCGGTCACAGCCGCCAGTGCCCAATCCGCGCCCGACATGCCGCCGACCGCAAAGGTTTCCGCGTTCAGACGCCCGCCAAAGGCGCTGTCTTCATCGCACAACAGAACCTGCGCACCTGATCGCCCTGCCGCCAGTGCCGCAGACAGACCCGCAGGCCCCGCACCAATCACCAGCACGTCACAATGCAGGAACCCTTTGTCATAAACATCCGGGTCGGCCGCGCCTGACAACGCACCCAAACCTGCCGCAGACCGGATGAAAGGTTCGTAAATCTTTTCCCAAAACGCTTTCGGCCACATGAAGGTTTTATAATAAAACCCTGCACTTAGAAACGGCGACAGCAGATCGTTCATCGCCAGCAGATCGTATTGAAGCGACCCTTTGTGGTTCTGGCTTGTGGCTTCAAGACCTTCAAACAACTCGGCCACGGTGGCCCGTGTGTTGGGTTCCTGAAACGCCCCTTTGCGCAGTTGCACCAGCGCATTGGGTTCTTCGGAGCCGGCACTGAAAATGCCGCGCGGACGGTGGTATTTGAACGACCGCCCCACCAGTTTCACGTTATTCGCCAACAAGGCAGACGCCAGCGTATCCCCTTGATACCCCTGCATCGTCTCGCCATTCCACGAAAACGCCAGCGTCTGGCTGCGATCAATCTGACCGCCCTCTAGTCTCATCTCTTGGGTCATAGGCTGCGGCCCCTTGTGCGCGCTTCATCCCGCGCCAGTTTTACATCGGTGATTTCATGGGTCAGGGTGCTGCGGGTCACAACCAGCCAGCTGCGATCGCCCTGTTCGTGATACCACAACTCGCGGTACTCGCCTGCGGGGTTGTCCCGTAAGTACACGTATTCATAGAACTTCTGCGCCGCATCAGGGTCGTCCCGATTGGGGCGCTCGATCAAGGTTGCATCGCCCAGATGATAGAATTCCGAACTGTCGCGCGGGCCAAGCAGGGGGTGGTTGATAATCATGGATCCGGCTCCTTAATGCAGGTTCGGCTGGGCGCCGACACCTTTTTCGTCGATGATCTGGCCCCGCATAAAGCGATCCAGCCGGAAGCCTTTGGCCAGCGGGTGCGGTTCGTCTTTGGCCAGCAAATGGGCATAACAATCGCCTGATGCGGGGGTCGCCTTGAACCCGCCATAACACCAGCCGCCGTTGAAATAGAGCCCGTCGATATGGGTCTTGTCGATAAAGGGCGACCCGTCCATCGACATATCCATCACGCCGCCCCACATCCGCAGCAGTCGCGCGCGCCCCAGCATTGGCAGGAAGGCCATCATATCTTCGGCGCAATGTTCGATCACCGGCAGGTTCCCCCGCTGGGCATAGGTGTTGTATTTGTCGATATCCCCGCCAAACACCAAACCGCCTTTATCCGACTGGCTGATGTAAAGATGCCCCGCGCCAAAGGTCACAACCCCCGGAATGGTCAGTTTTAACCCCTCGGATACAAAGGCCTGCAACACGTGGCTTTCAATCGGCAGGCGCATCCCCGCCTTTTCCATCACACGGCTGGAAGACCCTGCAACACAGACGCCGACTTTCTTGGCTTTGATCACACCTTTGGTGCTTTGCACCCCCGTACACACACCGTTTTCCATCACAAAACCAGTGACTTCGCAGTTCTGGATAATATCCACGCCATTCTGATCCGCGCCCCGCGCATAGCCCCAAGCCACCGCATCATGACGCGCCGTGCCCGCCCGAGGCTGCCACAACCCGCAGGTGATCGGGAAGCGTTCAGAATCAAAATTCAGGAAAGGCACCAGCTTGCGCACGCCTTCGCGGTCCAGCAGCACCGCATCCGCGCCGGACAGATGCATGGCATTACCGCGCCGCGCAAAAGCATCGCGCTGGCTGTCGGAATGGCCGAGGTTCAAAATCCCCCGCTGGGACATCATCGCATTGTAGTTCAGTTCCTGTTCCAGACCTTCCCACAACTTCATCGAATGTTCGTAGAACGGGTTGTTTTCCGGCAGCATATAGTTGGACCGCACAATTGTGGTATTCCGCCCGATATTGCCCGACCCCAGCCAGCCCTTTTCCAGCACCGCCACATTCTTTTGGCCGTATTTTTTCGAAAGATAATAAGCCGTTGCCAAACCATGACCGCCGCCGCCGACAACGATGATATCATATTCTTTCTTCGGCTCTGGCGTGCGCCAATGGGGCGTCCAGCCCTTGTTGCCAGTCAGACCCTCGGTCAGGATTTTAAGTGCGGAAAAGCGCATATGGTCGGCCCCGTTTGATTCCCCGACCAGTTTTACAGATCGATTCAACTGGCGCATTCAATAAAACGACAGTAACTTTTGTTTTATGGCCAAAAACAAAGCCCCTTTTCGCATTGGCATCATTCCGATCAACGGTTTTGCCCTGATGTCTTATGCTGCGACAGTAGAGCCTTTGCGCGCGGCCAACCTGTTGAACGGCGCGGACCTTTATGAAACCACCAACATCCAGATTGGCGAAACCCCTGCAAAAAGTTCGGGTTTGGGGCTGGAACCTCCACAAATCCTGCTGAAAACCGCGCCTGATTTTGATCTGGTTCTGCTGGTTGCAGGCAGCAACGCTGTTGGCTATCAAAACCCGCAACTGGCCAGTTGGTTGCGGCGTACCGCCCGATCCGGCACCCTGATCGGAGGCGTATCAGCGGGGCCGGTGTTTCTGGCGCAAAACGGGTTACTGCTGAATCGCAGAATGACAGTTCACTGGGAACATGCTGATTTCATACAGGAAAATATTCCGGATGCCTTGCTGGAAAAATCACTTTACGTGATTGATCGGGATCGGATGACCTGTGGCGGCGGCACCGCCCCGATGGATTTGATGTTGGCCTTGATTGCGAACCAGCACGGGCAAAAGCTGGCGCAACAGGTGGGGGACTGGTTTTTGCACACGGCAATCCGCCCCGCAACAGGGCCGCAAAGGGCCGGTCTGGCGCAACGCTATGACACCACCAGCATTCCGGTTCTGGCAGCCATCAAAGCCATCCAAACCCATATCGCCAATCCCTTGACCCTGCCCCAACTGGCAAAAATCGCAGGGGCCAGCCCGCGCCAACTGTCGCGCCTGTTTACGACAGCAGTGGGAAAAACCCCGATGGCTTTCGGCCGTCAAATACGTTTGGAAAAGGCCCGCAGCCTGTTGGCGAGCGCCCCCCTATCCGTGTCCGAGGTCGCCTTGATGACAGGGTTTTCTTCTGCTGCACATTTTTCCACAGCCTATTCAAAACAATACGGCGCGCCGCCATCAGCAGCGCGCCGTTAAATCCGAAGACCCAAAGCGCCTAAGCCGGATGGTCTTTGTTTGCCAGCTTTGACGTGAACCGCGGGTTGATCACAATCTTTTTGATCAATGTGCGCGCCTCAATCCCGATGTAATCCTGAAACGGAACAAAAGGGATATGGCTTTCAATCAGGATCGTGCTTTCGCCGATGATAAGGTTCGGGAAAATCTCAACCGGAATTTCTTCGTCGCTTTTCAGATTTGGATGCATTCCAGTGGCGGTGCTCCAAGCGATTTCAAAGCCGTTCAAGGTCCGGTCGATCCCGGAAATCCGCATATAGGTGTCGTTGGTACTGGCCCCCATAATCGACGCGAACAGGGTGTTCATGTCGGTGATGTAATCGTCATCCACCTCTGTCTGGCGAGAAATGATATCCGCCACCGTATAGGTTGCCTTCACCGAACGGGTCCATGTGCTGTAGGCATCAAAGAAGGTGAAAGTGCCCGCAAACCAAAAAGCGATCAGCGGCATCACAACCAAAAACTCGACCATGGTCGCGCCCGATTCATCGCGGGCCTGCGCCTTAAGAAACTGGGAAATACGTTTGAACATCCGCATCACTCCGGCTCGTTCACAAAGGCGGTGTTGGCGACCAGGGAAATACCCTCAGACGACGCGCCCGGGAACATGGCAATGCCGTTTGGCATCAGGGGATCAATGACGATACACGCCCGCAGATACACGATTTCGCTGCGTTTACCCGGCTGCCAGGTGGTTACAGGGGCGATGTCGTTTTCTTTGTCATAGCATTTGTAGTTCTTTGCATAGCCCACGGACGGATCGAATTTATCCATTTCAAGGAAAAGGGTCTTGTTGCAGTCGTTAAACACCAATGCCAGATCGCAAATCTCGGCTTTGATGTAATCATGGGTGTACAAAGGGCTGTCATACAGGCGCAAATCCCGTACCGTGATGTCCAGTGCCCGTTCCAGCATCATCTGTTTGGTCATGATCAGGCCCGTTTCAAACACCCAGAAAAATCCGGTTAGAAACGTCGTGGCCACAATCACGAACTCTACGGTGGAGGACCCGCGCTCATCGTCGCGGAACCTCCCCAGTTTTTTGAACAACTTAAACATGACCTGCTCGCTCTATTGTTATGATTATTGTGTCAGTTTCAGCTTTTGGATCGACGCCGCAATTGAAGCGAACACCGTGGTAATATCTGTGCCTGCCGCCGGATAGTAATGGCTTTCAGTGCTGGCGCAGTCCTTCAGTTTCTTCGACGTGGTGCTGTTGGTTTCATAGCCGATAGTGTAGACGATGATCCCTGCATTTTCCGCCGCAGTACAAGAGGTAGAGAATACGGCATCCGCTTCGCTTGTCTGACGGCTGGATACATTCACCAGATCGTTCAACGCGCTGCTTCCTGTGATATCGTCGTAATACTCCGCCGGCATTTTACCCCAGGCTTCGTCCCAAGGCAGGCGGCGGTAAGACCGCGTCCCCAGAGCAACCTTCAACAGGTTGAACACGGTAGAAGTCAGCCAGCTCCGGTCGCTGATATCGTAGAACTTGCCGTTAGACGGTTTATTCAGATAGAAATTCACCACCTCAACAGGATCACCGTAGTAGCAGGTGATGCCATATTGACCGCAATACCGCTCATAGGAACTGCCGGTATAGGTACGGCCGTAATAGGTCAGATGGGTAAAGGCACCCGGCTCTTCCTCGACAATTTCCCACAGGTCCGAATATTGGGTGCGGTAGTCGTCTTTGAAGCGGAATTCATAGGTGTTCGCACCATCCCCCATCAAGATTACGACTTTCAGTGTTTCATGATCATCATATGCCGCAGGAATACCTGCCAGACCTGCACTGATTTCACCGTCGGCAATCATACCATTGGCAACCGACTGGAATTTAGGATCAAGCAAGGCAAGACCCCATTTCATCCCCAAATGGGCCGCTGTCCAACCTGTGGTCGACAGATTGTTAATCTTTGTGTGCAACTTATCCTCGTCGCTGCCATAGGCCAGAATTTCAAATTTTTCACCGCCCACGCAGGTTTCATAACCGCTGTCGAAATCCTGAAACGAACCGTACAGCGCTGTATATACGCCCTGTTTCTGTTTCACGGTCGGGTCGATCTGCACGTCGCCAAAGCTGGCATCCGAAAAATCGAGACAATTGGACAGGGTTTGTGTCTGGTCGATATTCAGACGGTTAAAGATTGAATCCGAAGGGGCTACGTTCTGGTTGAACGGCACAACCGAAATGGTCACACTGTCCGGATCAACGCCGGTCATCATGGTGGTCACAAACTCTTTCGCCGCCGTTTTCAGGTTGCTCAGTTTGGAGCCGCTCATGGAACCGGATACGTCAAGCACCAGAGAAATTTCAAGGTTCGGAATGCGTTCGGACGCAGCACTTCTGGCTGTGATGGGCATTTCATTGATACCCGCCATCGACAAAAACCATGTGTCCAGATTAGCAGTCGCCGTCGCCGATACTGTCCGCGCGTTGGTTGCCACAACAGAGTTCACATCAACTGTGAACGCCTCGATCGTAACCACTTTGGACATGTAATCCTGAACAACCGTGTCAGGATCCTGTATTTGCTTCAGCGACGCTGCCGCCAGAACAGCCCGATCAAGGTTGTACTGCATCGCGGACCGCAAATTCTCATGGCGGGCCAAATCCACAGCCGTACCCCCGACCAGAAACATGGCCGAAAACACAACAAGTACGAATACGATGATGGAACCCTTCTCATCCCGTACAAACCCGTGATCTATCAGTTTCTTCTTCAATGACGCCAACATGTGACACCCCTTTCTCTGATACTCGCTCAGATGGTCTTCAGGACTCGTCCCAAGCCCAAGATACTATTTACTCCCGAACAATATGCCCGACAGGAAGGGCGAAATTGCGGCGGATAAGCGGTGTTTTGGAAACAGTAATATGAGATTTACAGACAATTCTATGAAAAGAGGCAGGCGGTGCAGCGCAGGGAATACAGGTGCAAATAACTGATTTTAAAAAGTAAAATAATTTATTACAAAAATCTCTAAAATGATGAGCAAACGCAATTGAGGCAAATTTGTCAGTATTTTTGGAAACACCCAAGCCCCGAACGGACACATTCTGGCCATATTCAACCAACCCACTGATTCACCGGTTTTCCCCGAGTCTAACGCCCGAAACACCCCCGAAAACGGCCAAAAAATCACATAATCTTCAGGTTCAGACTTGCCTCCGCCCCAGACTTATGGCTTCAAGACCCCGGCGGTCCCGTGGCTCAACTGGATAGAGCAGCCCCCTCCTAAGGGGCAGGTTGCAGGTTCGAATCCTGCCGGGGTCACCAAAAACACCTGAAAAATATGGCTTATTTACAGGGCTTTGTGCAAAAGCTTGCAGAAAGTCCCGAGAGCTTTCACGCCGAATTCTGCTGAAACGGCGGAAATCTCGTACAAAACCTGTACAAAATTCGCACGTCTTTGCGCATCTGGAGGCCTTCCAATGAGCTGGCGGGTTGCGAACACATGCGCGGAACGGAAGTTCGGCAGCGCAACACGCAAGCAGATCATCATGTTTCTGGCCGACAAGGCGAGCGATGACGGCTCAGGCATCTGGTGTTCCAAGGGTACAATCCAGCGGCACACCGAGCTGGGGGAGACAACAGTCAAGCGAACCGTGCGCGCGTTCCTGAAGGAAGGTATCCTTGTCGAGACCGGCGCACGCACCTGCAAGAATGGTTTCACCTTCGTTTACCGGATCGATCTGGCCAAGGTTGAGGCGCTGGAACCGACCGCAGAGCCCGAGATTGAGACGGGGTCCACAGTGCCCCCCGTCCAGACTGGCCCCGGTACGGGGGCCACTGTGGCCGGGGTACCGGGGCCACCACGGCCCCCAAACCATCCTAAAACCATCCATAAACCACCTACGCGCAAGCGCGAGGCGGGGGCTGATGAAGAAGTTGAGAAGATTTTAGCTGCATATCCACCGGACCGACTGCGCGGCCAAGCGGCCTGCCTTGCCCAGATCGAAGAGGCCATGAAGGAAGGGATCGCACCGGAGGATTTGCTGCGCGCGGTCCAGGCCTACGCCACCGACAGCGCAGGTTTCACCCGCTCCAAGGTCTGCTTTTCCGACAACTGGTTTCAGTCGCGGCGCTGGCAGGCCTATGTCGAAAAGCAGGTGGAAGACCGAGAGAAGGCAGCAGCGTTGCAGGCCGATCACCAAGCGCGGCTGGCCTGCTGGATCAGTGATCGCAGCCCAATGTGCAAACACATCACGGCAAAGCAGATCGACGGATTGCTGGTGTCGAAGCTGGTGACACAGGCCCAAATCCACGCCGCAGGCCTCAGATCATGACCGCAACCGATCCCACCGAAGAGCAAACAGCAAGGCGACCCATGTCATACGCTGGCGCTGCTGACACGGGACCTTGCGAGGGGCGGCACGCCTCCCCTTCGAACCCCACCGGCGCGGGAAAAGCCCGCACCAAAGAGCCGCTGACCGAGACTTTCGTCTTTCGGTGCACAGCGGCAGAGAAGGCCCAGTTGCGCGCCAAAGCCGAGGCGGCTGGCTTGCCCGCTGCGACCTTGCTGCGCGAGGCGCTTGGCCTGACCGAGGCCCACCGCCGCAAGCCCGTTCCCCGCGTCGATCCGGCGCTTGTGCTGGCCGTCGGGCGCATCGGTGGCAACCTCAACCAGATCGCCCGATGGCTGAACCGCGCGATGCTGGCAGGCCGTGTTGACCTTGACGCGCTGACCGTTGCGCGCCGCCTGCTGACCATCGAACGCCAACTTGCCCAGATCGTCGAGGCAGCCCGCAGATGCTGATCAAGTTCTTCCGCAACGGCAAAGGCGCGGGCGCTGGTCCGGTCGGCTACCTCGTCGCGGACAAGGTGCTGGCCTATGACGACAACCGCGACCTGATCCGCGATGCAGACGGCCAGCCAGTGACCGTCAGCCGCGAGCCCTTGCCCGAGGTCCTGCGCGGCAACCCCGACCGCACCGAAGCCCTGATCGATGCCAGCCGCCACCATTGGACCTATCGCGCAGGCGTAATCAGCTTTGCCGCCGAAGATGCCCCGACCGAGGAACAGCAGGCCGAGGTCATGGACGGTTTTGAGCGGCTGGCCTTCGCGGGGCTGGACCCGACGCAATATGAGGTGCTTTGGGTCCGACATACCCACGAAGACCGCGTCGAGCTTCACTTCTGCACGCCGCGCTTGGAGCTGACCTCGGGGCGCAGTTTGAACATCGCGCCGCCCGGCTATGAGAAAGCCTTCGACAGCTTGCGTGATGTGATGAACCAGCGCCACGGCTGGGCCGACCCAATGGAGCTGGAGCGCACCCAAGAGGTCCGCGACATCATCGAGACCCCGACCCGCGCCCAAGGTCGCGACGAGCTGCACGCGTGGTTGCAGGACCAGATCAGCGTCGGTCTCATCACTGACCGCGCCACCATGATCGATGCCCTCACGGACGCAGGCTACGACCTGCCGCGTGCCGGCAAAGCCTACCTGACCGCCCGCGATCCGGATACCGGCGAGCGCTGGCGCTTGAAAGGAGAGATTTTCCATGAAAACTGGCAAGCCGACCCGGCTGAGCGAGAAGTTGAACGCGGAACTGAACACGATCCGGCAGGACTACGCCGCCTCGATGGCATCCCAGCTGGAGAGCTTCAGGACCGATTTGAACAACATTGCGACCATCGCGCATCGTACAATCGAGATCGATACCCGCACCTTTCTGCGACAGAACAAGGGCTGGCTGACGATCTCGCCCTGGCTGATCACGGGGACATTCTTGGCGGGGATCGTCTCGATGATGGGCGCGAGCTTGCTTTGGACGCTGATGCTGGCCAGCTCGGAGATGACCGAACTAGGCTTGACGCGGATCGACAGGGAGGACGGGACATGGCTGGTGTTGGACCCGAGCAAGACACGCCTGAGGACCTGCACACTGGGCGGCAGGTCAGTGACATGCATCAAGATCGAGGAGAATTAGATGACGACACCCCTGACAGCCTTGGAACGCGACTTGCTCGCCTGCGTCGAGCGGTTGGTGACGGCCTGCGAGGTCTCAGCAAAGGAATTGAGCGGGTTAGAGGAACGCTCGACGACGACGATGCAGAGGCAGATGGATGGATTGGCCGCCTGCGTATCGGTGCTCATTCAATCGCAAACGGCGTCCGTGGCTGCGTTGCACGGCTTGTTGAGCGAGGGCTCGAATTACGGGAGGCTGCGCACGCAACTCGAGACCAGCTTGAAATTAGTGAAGGCCGCCGAAGAGAGGTTGAGACAGAGCTAGAAGAACGGGAGGTCGAGATGGACCGGGGGATGACACATGGGCTCTAATGCAACGCTTCTAAGTAACATGGAGCAAGTTTGGTTCCCATTCAGTCAGTTATGGTCTTTCCTAGTTTTGATTGAAGCCCTAGGTTGAATTGATAGGTCGCGTTTAAACCGTCGAGCATTCATTCCTTTCAACCTAAGGTGCCATTTTGCAAAATCCTGTTTCTGATCTTCTAGATGTTTCAAGCCACACAAGTTCTGTTGCTACTGATATTTCAGACCGCCTGTCGCAGGAGTTGATCATCGCCTTGGTCGGGCCTGTGGGGTCAGGGGTATCAAGTGCGGCAGGGTATATTGCGGACATTCTCGACAGTACCTTCAAATATGAAGTTGCTCCAATTCTGAAGGCTTCCGATATTATCAAGGCCGAAGCTTACAGAGTCGGCATTTCATTGCCGCCATCATTACCTTTTGATGCTTATATAACTAGTATGCAGGATGCTGGGAACAAGTTGCGCGAACGCTTTGGGAATAACTATCTTACTGAAAAACTGGTAGAAAAAATTAGGATCGAACGTAAAGATCGTGGCGGTTATGCTGAAGATGTTCCTTTGCCGGGCCGACGAGCTTACATCATCGACTCTTTGAAGAATATTGAAGAGCTGAATCTACTTCGGGCGATCTACGGGGAGACTCTGTGTGTATTTGGCGTCTTTGCTCCAGACAGTCTAAGAAAGCAAAGATTGAAGGATGCCGGCGTCCAACCCGGCGAAATCGATAAAATAATTTCACGAGATCAGGGTGAGTTGCCGACCTTCGGGCAGAAGACTCGAAAGCTCTTTGTTAAATCTGACTTCTTCGTTTGCAATGACCGCAGGCAAGATGATCTCCGAAACAGGATCGAGCGCTTTCTGAATATCGTTTTCGATATATCCGTGCACACGCCTACGCGCGAAGAATCTGCGATGTATGAGGCAAATTCAGCTGCCGCCAACTCGGCTTGTATGTCCCGACAAGTAGGCGCAGCAATCGTGTCATCGAGGGGTGAACTGATTAGTGTGGGCTGGAATGATGTTCCGAGCTTTGGCGGTGGTCTTTACACAGAAGATGATCGTGCCGTTTATGATGGAGTCCAAAGAAAGATCATTGATAGCGACAAACGTTGCTACAATTGGGGTGGCTCGATATGCCACAATGAGACAAGGCGTGTAGATATCATCCAAAACATTGTCTCCAAAATTTCAGGGGCAGGTGTCTTGAAGAGAGGGAAGACGCGAGATGACATTGAGCAGCTTCTGGTCGGAACTGCGGTCGATTCTCTTACTGAGTTTTCGCGATCAATTCACGCCGAGATGGAGGCGATCCTATCTGTCGCTCGTGAAGGGAAGCACTCTCTTGTTGGTGCGACACTTTATACAAACACATACCCCTGCCATAACTGCGCACGCCACATCGTAGCAGCTGGTATCACGAAAGTCGTCTACATCGAACCTTATCTCAAAAGTCTAGCGACCACATTGCATGAAGACGCGATCTCTGAAGACCCAGAGGCTGAGAACATGGTCATTTTCAGGCAGTACGACGGTGTGGCACCGACAAGTTATCTCAAGTTGTTTCGCCCTAAAGATGAGCGGAAGGCTAATGGCCGATTGAAGCTCCAGAACCCTGCTACGGCTTTACCAATTTTCAGAATCCCACTGGACGCGCAGCGCGATTATGAAGATAAGATCCTTGCAGATTTGGCCGAAAAAGAGCAAAGTACCTGAAAAAAGAGGGTTTGGCATGAGAGAAACACCGTCGAAAGGTGAGCAGCTTTGTCTCGATTTGACTGTAAGCCAAGATGAGCAGACTCATACTGTTAGCTGTACGCAGGTTCGGATAGTTCCTTTCGTAAGCGCTAAGTCAAGCTTAGCAAGACGTGAAGCTTTGGAGCGTGTTAAGAGATCAGGGATTTTTCAATCGACGTACGCAAGCACCTAGCTGCCTTAGAGTTCTGATTATAAACGGTAATAAATCAGATCATCTAGCTGAAGTTCGTTGTTAGTTCTCAGAGCAGTCCCTGTGTTGAATTTTCGGCGATAGGTTCAATGCAGGACGAGTCGATTTCCTTGGCAGCTACCGCCATGTCGTAATTCGTCTGCAAGTTCATCCAGTAGGCCGGAGTTGTGTTGAAGACGCGGGCGAAGCGCATCGCGGTGTCAAGCGTGATCCCAGTACTGCCCTTGATCAACCGTTCGACGCGCGTCCGAGGCACATCCAGACGTCGCGCAAAGGCAACCACCCCTATCTCCAGTGGGTCAAGATATAGCTCTTTCAAGACTTCACCTGGGTGTGTCGGTTTTTCCAACAGGCTCATCAGCGTATCCTCTCAATGGCAATCGACAATCTCGACGTGGGCGGGTCTCCTGCGAACGCGAACCGCAAGGTTAGTAAGATCGAAAGCAGACTTTCAAATCATCTCTCTGTTGCGTTTTGGAGGCAATACGCCCTTACTACACCACACGACTTTGCCATTCCGGAACCAAAAATGCGACGCACATTTGTCCTTCCGCCAAACTGATGGTCTCAGAGTGGAAGTTTGATTGGCGTGGTTCTTTATTCGCCAGTACGGCCGTTCGTCTGACTGCAAATTCAATTGGATCAAATGATTGCAACCGCAAGGGCAGAGGAGCGCAGCTTGCTCGGTAAAACCATCTTCTTGAACTACATAGAGGCTGTGCTTCTTCAATTGGTGAGGCAACTGGTCATCAACCAAAATTGTCCGGTATGTTGGGCTTAGCCATAGCTTGATCTTGCCAAGTAGACGCCCAAAAAGCCCTTTGAACTCAATCATCTCTGGCCCCCTCCATCAATTCCATCAAGCCAAGCAGTGGGCTAGTGTCTCCTTTACCCACATCTCCCTGCATTATCTGGCAAATACCCTCTTCTGGATCATTAAAGAACTCCATGCTTGCCAAGCTAAAAGTCACAGCCGAATATTCGGAATTTGGTTCCTCACGAAATGGGTGAAGCCTTGCTAGAAATTCTGAAACGGCCAGAGAGGCAGCAAAAGTGTTCACACTTATGACTGCAGGCCGATGTTCTATAGCTCCTGCAATATAGCCGTCGTCTACTTGCTGTGCGTGAGCACCTGGATCGTTTCGCCGTAACCCGGCGGCAGCAACCTCGGACATCGAAAATAGGCCACGACTGATTAGACTCGACCGCCCGGGCCGAATGTAATTCACCGTACCGCATACTTCACTGATCCCACCGGCTCGGGAAGGGCCAGTTGCAGCGACAAGCTTAACGCCAATGTCAAAATATGGAATTGAATAGTATGTCGACAATAGGTTGAGCAGGAAACGCCCATCGATAGTGTCCATACAACCAAAAATCACATCACACTGTGCTACAGACCTAATTACATCAGGATTCCATAGATTTGCTGGCATGCGGACAATCTCCGTCCCTAGACCTATCCTCTCGATTGCATCCCCTATGACATCAACTTTAGATCGGTCACGTTCAGCATCTTTGACGGTAGAATTCCAGATCCTGTTGACGTTGCGTGGCTCAACCTTGTCGTCATCAACAACCACAATCCGTTTTGCCCCAAGACGCGCTAGCTGCTCGATAGTTGGACTGCCTGTGCCGGAGGCTCCAACTACAGCAAATGACAATTTCTGCAGCCGTTCAGTCGTTCCTTGGCCAAATGCCTGGGCATGGGAAGCTAGAAAGGTAGATTTCTCTGGATCGGCACCTGCCGCGTACCAGAAGTTGAGATCATTCCCAGCCACCGCGATACATTCAATGGGATCAAATGTACCGTTTTGGTTAATAACCCGCCCAAAAAGCTGACCCTCCGGCAACATTACCACGCTACCTACAGGATGGCTGTGTTCCAACCAGCTTGAAATCATCGGCAGCAAGCTGGCGTCGCCAACGTTGTCGATATCGGAGAATTCTGAGTACCCGCCCGGATGACTATGTACCTTTACTATTGTCAGTTTCTCTAAGGCAGCACGTTCGAAAATATCGACACAATAGTCAGGAGACCATGTCACTTTCCGACTTGTACGATCACATTCTTCATAGGGTATGCCGTGAATTTCCTTAGAAATTAGCTTCACCCGGCGGTCCCCATCACGAACAGAGCAAAGTATGATTGCAACTGCTTCCTTGCCATCGCCCGGAAAGAGGAAATTCTGCAGGTGGGCGTGCTGATCTCCGGTCAAAGATAGGCTTACAGGGAGGGCCATTTTTCAAACTCCCGTGCTAACCAATCCTCAATCAATATTACATGAGTTCCGATATTGTCCTGTCCAGGCTTCCATGGATTGTTAGCAGTTCTGTGGCGTGACCATCTCTGGAAAGACCTGCCATCGATAACTTGCTGAGCCTGTGTTGCTCCAATCGGCTTTCCATCTAGGCGGACAAGCCCAGGGAAAAAATACACCATATCAAGTGGCGACCTTGGGTATCCTGTTTCTAGTCGGACGGCCGCCGTTACTGTGTCATGGTTGTAGCCACCTTGCGTCGGGAACCTGTGCAGTAGGACCCACTGGGATCCGTCTTTGACCGTCTCCCAGGGCAAGCCGTAATCTTCCAAGAACGTTTCGTCATCTTTGAGAAGACTGAAATCTCTTCGGTAATCCATATCACCCCTCCGTCTGGTCGCGTGGCAGTGCTTTGAATTTTTCGACGCCCGGTTTGCGAAGGTTGACCTTTTCATCGAGACCAACTTTCTCTGGCCTTTGCCCAGCGGATTTCAAGCGAAGTGTATGGTTTTCGGCAGGGAGAAGTCCGGCCACGGTAAGAATCTCTCGCCCGGATGGTTTCGGGTCATGAAGCACGTAGGCGTCCCCATTGATCTTGATCCGGTAACCTTTTGCGAGTGGGGGCTGTTCTCCCCTCTTTGCGTACTCTTCCAGGTCAATAATGTCGTCGACAACGGCTTCAATACCAGGATCAGAGGCTTTCAGTTTAGTAGTCATCTCATTCACTTTCTCTATGTGGGCCAGCCAGTATTGGGTGGCATTAACCAATTCAAACATGAGCATGCTAAGTTCGTCAAGCAAAACTTAGCGCGCTTGACAATCCTAGCAGATAGGCCCATATTTTTATGGCTTTTGACGCTTTTTTGGGAGGAAAAGGATGACCACGATGGACACAGAAATTAGAAAAGGCACCACTACCTTGGGCCAATATCTTGCTTCGATTCGCGCAGATAGGAAGATGACACTTCGACAAGTTGAAGAGAGAACCGAGAAGCAAGTTTCGAATGCTTACCTAAGCCAAATTGAGACGAGCAAAATTCTGAAGCCGTCGCCTAACATACTGAATGCATTGGCAGAATTGTACAAAATTGATTACGAAAAGCTCATGGAATTAGCCGGTTACATCGTTTCTTCCGCAAATCGCAAGAGTTCTGACAGGCATGGACAGCTGGCAACATTTTCGGAACACAACTTATCTGTTGAAGAAGAACAAGAGCTCATGCGTTACCTCGAATTTATCAGAAACAGGAAGTAATAGTGCTTAAGCCAGATGACAGTAGCCTCGCAGCGGTAGACTTGAAAATCATTGAAGACCGAGCCAGTCATCTGCTTGATAGAGCCGATGCTTGGGAAGTGTTTCCCATTCCCATCGACGAGTTGCTCGATGCCGCCAACGTCAAAGTTGCCCCTCATAGCGCATTCGACCCTATTGAGATCATGGCCTACTTAAGAGGTAAGGCTGCGAAAGTGGACGGACTGGTTAAAACGGCCGTTTCGAAGGTCTTTGGCATTTACGACTCTACCGAAACGCTGATCCACATTGACGAAACAGTTACAGAGTCCAAGCAAACTTTCCTCAAGTTGCATGAAACCGGCCACCACGACATCCCTGCGCACAGGAAAATGTTTCGTTTCTTTCAGGATTGTGCAAAATCGCTCTCGCCAGATGTAGCTGATCAGTTTGAACGAGAAGCTAATAATTTTGCCCGGTTTGCGCTCTTCAAAGGCGATAACTTTTCACTGCAAGCAGCCGACCACGAGTTTGGGATAAAAACCCCTATTAAGCTTGCAAAGACCTTTGGGGCATCTTTGTACGCTTCCATTCGCGAGTATGCCCGAACCAACGAGAAAGCTTGCGTAATCTATGCACTCGAGCCGGTTGAATACGTGCCCGAAGTTGGTGCCAAAGCAGACGTAAGGCGCATAGAATCCTCACCTTCATTTAAAATTCAGTTCGGTCATCCCGAATGCACGGAGGTTGGTCTCGGCCATAAGCTTGGTGCTGTTCTTCCGTTTGGTAAGCAAAGAATGACCAAGCCAACTTTGGTGCAAATCAAAGATAAGAACGGAGTGTTGCACGACTGTTTGGCGGAGGCCTTTAAGACAAAATTCAATGTTTTCATCCTGCTTTATCCAGTTAAAGAGCTAGCTTCGACCCAAGTTCAGGTTCCCAAATTTTACAATTCCTGAGTCTTTACGCATTCTCGCTGACGGCCTCTTCGACTTCGCATTGCAGCAGTCTCGGTGCAGTCTTCCGATGACTCAGATAACGAAGACGCCCACATTGCGAAAGCCGCGACGCGGCGAACGACATGACGTCCATTATGTGTTGCGGACCGAAATTCATGGATATCTGCTGTGCTTACGACTATGCTGCTTGAGTGTAGGAGCTGCTCCTAACCTTAATCAGCCCTCGGGTTTATAGGTGTCGTGGTTCCTGCACGCCCAAACCGTCAAATTTCCGACGGGGCTCATAGATAGTCCAGAACTTCAATTCCTGATTGGGTGACGACGCACACATTGACTTTCGTAAAACCAACCTGACTAGCCCTGTTTGTCTAAACGGAAAAGATACCATGCTGTCTATCTGATAATAGGCAAATTCCCTGTCTGCCGTCGTCCCAGTACAAAGATTGGTTAGCGGCCTGGAGCAGGATCTAAGGATCTTGCGCGCGGCACCGAGCAGCACAAAACTTTGATATCTGGAGAGTTGACTTCGGTTGGGCCTGGTGATGTGGCGCCAACCATCTCGATCGAAGCAGACACGTTCACCAGAGCCGCCAAAATGCGTCTGAACGGTTTCCAGTTGTTTATACAAATCGCGAGATGCTTTTTGTACATGTTTGTTGCTACGAAGATGGAGAAAGTCCTCGGCAAAGGTATGTACTTTCTGTGCCTGCATGTCGTGATGCAGTGTGCCGCAGAGCCGACTTATTTTATTCTTTGCACGACTGTCGAAGAGTTGGTCCCCCGGAACGAGAATTTGAGCTGAAGTGGTTGCTTCGTCGGGCTTAATGTTGACCCAACGAGCCTTCAAATCGCCAGGGTCGACCAAGATCACGATTGCTGCCCCAACAACTTTTCGCCAAGCGTCTAGATTTCTGGACAGTTGTTCTGCCGCAATTGGGATAGCATAGACTCCGTCGCGGCGGCGGGTTGCCTTTACACATTTAACCTGCGCAAAGACAATTTGACCCGATAGTTCGCCACCATTTTCGAGAAAAATCAGGCCGTCTACCGCATCGTCGTTGTGTGCCTCAAGAGGTTGCCAACGTGCATTCCACGATCCGAGCACGATTCTCTCGACGGCATTGACACCTAGTTGCCCTTGCCGCTGCGTTTTCAAACTCATGATTAAATCCAGCAAAAAGTTGGTCAGTTCTTTACCATAAACAGGCAGCCCCCGAATGTCCGCGATTTAATCGCCCCACATTGTAGTGCGGGCAACAGATCGATAACTTTCTTCCGAATACGTCACTTTCGATACTGGCCGCAATTGGACAGCTTCGACACGTTACATGCTTTCAGCGAAAGTTCGCAACTACGGGCGGCATCGCTGCGTCGTAGACTCATCGAATGTTAGCAATGGGCCGTTAGTGTTTGAAGCAGTTCTCTCGGTGCCAAGTTACAAATTCCGTTCTTGGTCGGTTGGCTGGTCGTTCAGGTGCCAGTAGCTTTCCTGAGGAATTGACCATCGCTGTCACGGCTTCCAAGTCGTTGCTTTGTCTTGACACCAAAATGGAAAGATCATCGGTTAACCCCACCAAACCGCGGTCAAACATCCAGTGTGCCGTTCCAGATAGCGCAAGACCATTGCTCACGATATCGGGGCCATCCCGTTCCACGGGCCTGATATGGGCAGCCTCAACCTCGGCACGTCCGCCACCATTGATCAGGCGCAGACCTGTAATCGCGCAACGTTCGCCATAAGCGCGTAGAACATTCTTTCGGAAATTGCGGTCGCGCACGGCACGGTTGGTCAGCTGGTTGACGCGATCCCGCGCTGCGAGATGCTGAAAAGGCACCTGCGAGTCTCGGAAGCCGGGCATTTGGTTTGCCTGATCGACGCGAGGCAGAAAATCATCGTCTTGCTGAAGCCCGCGCTCCACGATCCGGGCGAAATCCTCTGCCGAAAGTGGCCGTACTGCAGCCTGAGCACGGCCGGAAATGTTTCCAAGATCGTTCAAGACGCCTTGCTCGACGATGCCGTCAGTATCGCGGAATGGAACCGGATCGCCAAAGTCGAGATAGGTCCCGGGTTCGATGACAGCCAAATACATATCAGCTCTGCGGGGGTCTGCGATGATCTCTTGAACCTTGGCGACAGCAAAGTAGCCTTTGGTGTTTTTCACCTTGGTGGGTTCAAGGTAGACGATCCAGTCGCCTTGACACTGCTGCACACGCGTCAGGTATTTTTTTGGGAACTGGTATCGTTCCGATGGGACGTCATCATAGACTGAGTCTGTCCGGTGAATGAACACTCCAAACGTCACGTGAATTTGGCTCCGTGGTAGACAGGGCCACGCCAGGTTCCAGCCGCATAGGATCGATGATTGGATCCCTTAAAGGCTCTAGAACGGCGTTTGGTGTCTTTCTCACTCAGCAATCAAACGCTCCAATTTCTTGCTCGCAAAATGTAAGGTCAGAATTGCGCCTGTTAGCACGGGAACAAGAGTGCCCGCCGCGGCGACACTGATGATTAGGCATGCCGTGAACCAGTTGAAATCAGTGCCGCGTTCGAAGAAGTTGAAATGAAGAAAGCCCGCGAGATACACGGCACAGGCACCTACATACAGGTCATAGAGCGGCGACAAAGGGTCGATAGCGCTTCGTTGTGCCCGTTCGAACGCCGCCCGGCGAATACGCTTCCAGTTATCGCTGGGTTTTTGCATTTCTTTACTCCCTAACAAGCTCGATCCATGTGTGAACGTCGTCATCCGTTACTTCACGACCCTTGACGTGTGACTCGTACCAGCGCGCGACGATTGCCCCGCGTTTTTCGCTTTTGATCTTGATACCCTCTGCGTTGAGGTGCTGATCCAGCGAGCTTTCAATCTCTTTCAGTGCGTTGAAGTCGTGTCCGGCTCTGATGGCGTTTGTACCTAGCAATAGCCAAGGCACATCGACTTCAAACCGTTCGCCCATTGCTATCAGGGCTTCCACTGGAATGCCGCGCTGGCCTTTCTCGTAGCTATGGTAGGCGCGTGGGGAGACGCCGATAGCCTCCGCCATAGCTGCCTGCGAAATGCCAACTTCACTGCGTGCAATGGTCAGACGCGCACCCATAGCAGCAAACAAATCAGCATGTTTTTGCGCCATCTTCGATTTCCAATTGACGACGTCGTATTTTTTCGCGAATATCGCAAAAAATGACGAACTATTGCAGTTATTCCCATCTGAACACGTCAGATGGTGCTGAACAAGCGATTCCATGCGGTAAACCTATTCACACCTAGCGGACAAGGACGAATGAAATGGCAGAAATTGAAAAATCAGACAGCTCTCAAATCTTAGGGCTAGGGAAGACGCCAGCTCAATGGGTTGAGATTATGGCAGAGCGAGAGATTGAGATTTCCGAACGCACTTTGCGCGAACGAGCGAATGAGACGGGCGCGTTCTATCGGCTCGGGCGGACCATGCTGATCACGCCTGCGCAGATCGACACGATTTTTGAAGGAGGTCAGTCATGCCGCTCCAAATCTACAAGAGGGGTCGCTTCTACTGGGTTAAGGGTTGGGTCGAGTACAACGGCAGGCGGGTCGCAGGCCCATACCGGAGAAGCACTAAGGCATCTACAGAAGCGGGCGCGCGGGACTGGGTAGCGCTTGAAACTGAAATGCAGATACGTCGACACGTTGTTGGCGATGAGATCAGCAAGACATTTTCAGATGCAATCATGCTCTACAACGCCTCCGAAGAAGACGCTGAGCGTCTCATTCCGATTGTCAAAGCGATTGGGGCCATGCCGCTGACGGCCATCACAGGCGCTTTGTTGAAGGGGTTTGGGCCAGATTGGAAACCGATGGCGTCGACCGATACTTGGTGGAGGGAAATTATCGTTCCAGCAAGTGCTGTAATCAATAATGCACACCAGTTATTGGGGACGCCTCTGATCCGCGTAAAGCCCTATGATAAATTTGAACGCATTTCGCAGGACAAACTGCGCGACAAGCCGAGCCGCGTCGAGCGCACTCCTGCGGACAAGGAGTGGATCGAGGCGTTCTGTAGCGCAGCTGATCCATATAACGCGGCGCTGGTCCGGTTCATGTTCGAGACGGCGGCGCGGATCGATCAGGCTGTTTCGTTAGAGCCTCATGATCTGCGGCCCGCCGACAACAAGGTCAGGGTGAAGGCGCAGAAGGGACACCCCGAGAGCTGGATCACGGTATCGCCAGAGATGATGGACGAACTGCTGGCCTTGCCACCAAAGCGACCCAAGAACCGCAAGACCGGTAAATTCATGAAGCCGCGCGTTTTTGGCTATGGCAGCTCGACCGGGTACAACACACGCTGGAAGACCATCTGCAAGCGGGCTGGCATCCAATACCTATCCGCGCACCAAGCAGGGCGTCATGGGTTCTTTACCGAATTAGTTGTTCGGCAAGGTGTCGATCCCGTAACTGCGGCCAAAGCTGGTCGCTGGGCTGACCCCAATTTGCCGATGCGCATTTACGCCCATGCAGAGACCGATGAGGCCGATATCAGGGCCCGTTTTCGTACAAACCATGTACAGGAAGACCCTGTACAATCACCCAAACAACAGAAATCAATGAAGGAATAACGCTATGAACGGTTCCCTCCTAAGGGGCAGGTTAGTGGTTCGAATCCACTCGGGATCACCACGCCCCCTGCTGCGAACGGCTTGCTTAACCCTGAAAAACCCGCCACGGTAAGGGGACCATAAAAGGAACCGGATCATGGGTATTTCAAGCATTATCATTCTTCTGATTGTCGGCGCTGTCGCAGGCTGGCTGGCTGGACAGATCGTCAAGGGCTACGGGTTTGGCCTGATCGGGAACATCGTTGTCGGCATCATCGGCGCGTTTATTGCAACCCTGGTCCTGCCAGCCATTGGCCTGACAATCGGCGGCGGTTTGCTGGGGGCGATAGTGAATGCCACCATCGGCGCAGTGATCCTGTTGTTCCTTCTGCGCCTGATCCGGACCGCAGGTTAACCTTAACGCCCAAAGGTCATAGAGGCCCAGAAACTCTTGTAAAACGGCGTTTCACCTTCTGGTGTGCGGGCGATGTGGACTGAATTCATCATCACGATACCGGTTTCGGGAAAGGGCACATCGACAAAACCCTCGGCGTTGGTCTGCACCCGTGTCTGCGCAATTTCGCGCCCTTTGGTGAACACGTTGATCGGATAATCGGGCATCGGCTTACCCTGCCACAACAGTTGCAAGCGCACCTGTTCGGTGTCGGGCGCATAGGGCGAACCTTGAACCACCAGTTCAAACGGCAAGCCAAGCGCCTGATCGGCCCCGCCCGAATACGCCCCGACCTGAACCAGCGCTTTGGCGTTGCGGGTGTAATCCTCGGTAATTCCCACCTCTGGCAGCCCCGCCGCGCGGTGGGCTTCCAGCACCCGTTCCAGACCTTCGGCTTTCAGATATGTCTCTAGCAACTCCGGATCGCGATAGGACAAACGGTTGGGTATGGAATGATAGGCCAGAATGTTCAAACCCGCTTCAGGGGTTGCAACCTGCAAGGCAGGACTGTCCCCCACCTGCCCGATATAATCCGCCGTCACCCCGTCATGGGTGATGGTAAAAGACTGAAATTGCGGCGGAATATAGGGAAAGGTCGATCCTTTGAATTCCGACCCAACCTTCAGGAAGGCCATCATCTGCGTATCAGGCGCGACGGTGAAGTCCAGCGGCTCGATCCAGTATTCATGCGCTACCGATGGACCCGCCATCAAAAATGCCATAGACATGCCCCAAGCCTTTAACCAACCCATATCAGAAATCCCCTCATGATCTTCACCAGACAATATAGCGCACAGTTTTTCTTTGCCATCTTTGCTGTGCTTTTTATCGGCGCCGCTCCGATTCAGGCCCATGAAAGCACACCCTCCATCATCGATATGACGCTGGATGGCACTTCGGCAACCATCTCGATCAACACCAATCTGGAAGCGTTGATCGCGGGGATTGCCGATGAAACAAACACCGAAAATGCACAAAGTGGCGAAGATCATTATCTGCGCCTTCGGGAAACAAGCCCCGCGGAACTGACCGCATCCTTTGAAGGGTTTCGCAGCAGTTTCGATCCGACACTGATGCTGGCGCTGAACGGCAAGACGATCCCGCTTACCTATGAAAACCACACAATCCCCGAGGTCGGCGACACCGCAGTGGCCCGCACCTCTACGTTAACCTATTCCGCGACCCTGCCCGCCCTGTCAGGCACGCTGACATGGCAGTTTCCCGCAGATTACGGCGATAGCGTCCTGCGCCTGCTGACCAGTGACGCAGTGGACCCGATACTTGCGGATTATGTGGCCAGTGGCGCCACCGCCACCATTAACCTTGATGACATCGCCCCCCAAACCCTGTCCGAGGTGGTGCTGGACTATATCGTTGCAGGCTTTGACCACATCATCCCGAAGGGTCTTGATCACATCCTGTTTGTCATCGGCCTGTTCCTGCTGTCCGCCCACCTGCGCCCGCTGTTGATGCAGGTTACCATGTTCACACTGGCCCATACCATCACACTGGCCCTGGGCGCGCTTGGCTGGGTTTCTATTCCGGGCAGTATCGTCGAACCCCTGATCGCCGCCTCTATCGTTTTTGTCGCGGTGGAAAACATCTTCACCGAAAAACTCTCCCCGTGGCGGCCCTTTCTGATTTTCGGCTTCGGCCTGCTTCACGGGCTCGGCTTTGCCTCTGTGCTCGGCGATTTCGGCCTGCCAACCGCACAGTTCATCCCTGCCCTGATCGCGTTCAACATCGGTGTCGAGATCGGCCAGCTGACGGTCATTGCCATCTGTTTCTTTGCAGTAGGTCTGTGGTTCCGCAACAAGCCTTGGTACCACAGCCGCATCGTGGTGCCTGCCTCTGCGGCCATCGCTATCATGGCTGGCTATTGGGTGATCGAGCGGGTCGGACTGATCGCCTAACAGCTTCTAAAAGGCAGAAACACATCGGGACCGGGGGCGCGGGGGCAGCGCCCCGACCAGCCATCCACCCGATCAATTGTCGGAATACGGATCCAGTGAATCCCGCAGCCCGTCGCCCAGAAAATTGAACGCCAGAACCACAATAATCACTGGCAACATCGGGATCGCCGTCCAGGGGTAAATCTCGATGGAGGCGAGGTTCTGCGCATCGTTCAACATCACCCCCCAACTGACAGCAGGCGCGCGCAATCCCAGACCCAGAAACGACAGCGCCGTTTCCCCAAGGATCATCGCAGGAATTGACAGCATGGCGCTGGCGATCAGGTGGCTGGCGAAATTGGGCAGCAGGTGCTTGCGGATCACACGATCCGGCTTGGCCCCCATCATTTCGGCAGCGCGGACAAATTCCTCTTCCCGCAGGGCCAGAAACTTGGACCGCACGGCACGGGCCAGACCTGGCCAGTCCAGCAACCCCAATATGATCGAGATGATGAAAAACACTGCCACAGGCCCCCAATGGCTGGGCACCGCGGCCGACAGGGCCAGCCACAAGGGCAGTTCCGGCAAAGAGCGCAAGATTTCAATCACCCGCTGTACACACCAATCCGTGCGTCCACCGAAATACCCCGCAATCCCGCCGATACTGATCCCCAGCAGGAAAGACACCGTGATCCCGATCAACCCCACCGTCAGCGACAGCTGCGCCCCGTAAAAAATACGCGAGAAAATATCCCGCCCCAGCCGGTCCGCGCCCCACAAAAAGACCGTCGCGCCTTCGGGGGCGCAGAACAGATGGGTCTCGGCACGGAACAACCCTAAAAAATTGTAATCATCACCCTTGCAGAAATACTGCAACTTCGCGGGGTTCTCGCGGTCCTGAATATAGTTCCAACGGAAGTTTTCCAAATCCGCTTGGGCCGTTATCGGATAGACATAGGGGCCGATGAAAGACCCTTCGTGAAACAGCCGCACCATTTGGGGGCCCGCATAAAGATGGTCCGCGTTGCGTTCATTCGGGGTGTAAGGCACCAGAAACCCGACAAACGGCAGGCTGAGATAGGCCACCAGCAGGAACACGCCGGACCACAGGCCCAGCTTGTGCCGACGGAACTTGCGCCAGATCAGCAGCCAGCTAGGCGCGTCCAGATCGGGGCGGTCCAGTGTTCTGATATCTTCATTCGGATCATACGGCGCGTCATCGACAAAGTGGTTGTTGGGCAGGTCGGTCATTTACGACGCCCCCCAAATCGAATGCGCGGATCAAGAAGCACCAACAAAACATCCGAAATCATCGTCCCCACCAGCGTCAGCGCGGCCACAAACAACAGAATAAACCCTGCCAGAAACTGGTCTTGCGATTTCAACGCGGTCAACAACGCAGGGCCAATGGTCTGCAACCCCAACACCACCGAAACCAGCACAGACCCCGATACCAATGAGGGCAGCAGATTGCCGATATCCGCCACAAACGGGTTCAGCGACACACGAAACGGATATTTCAAAATTCCCCGCACAGGCGGCACCCCTTTGGCCCGCGCAGTGTCTACATAGGGCTTTGACAGTTCGTCCAGCAGGTTCGCCCGCAACCGCTGCATCATCGCGGCAGCGCCGGATGTGCCGATCACAAAGGTCGGAATAATCAGGTGTAACAGCACCGATTTGATCTTGGCGGGGGACATCGGCTCGCCTTCGAATTCAGGTGCCATCAAGCCGCCGATGGGCAGGTTCAGATATTTATGCCCGTAATAAAACAGGATCAGCGCCAGCAGAAAGTTCGGCGTCGCCAGCCCCAGATAGCCGATGAAAGACGATGTATAATCCACCCATGTTTTCGATTTGGCCGCCGCCAGAACCCCCAAAGGCAGGGCCACCAGATAGACAAACAGCACTGCCGCCACATTGACCAGAACCGTCAACCACAAGGCCCCGCCGACAATTTCGGACACGGGGCGATCAAATTCGAACGACCAGCCGAAATCCCCCTGCAACATGCCCGAAAACCCGTGCGGACCGGGCCAGAACCCCATCCAGATCAGATATTGCTTCCACAGCGGCTGATCGAGCGAGTATTCCACCCGCAAGAATTCCACCTTGGAAATCCCCTCGGCCTGCCCTGTGGCGCGCAATTCCGCGATCAGGTTTGACAGGTAATCACCGGGCGGCAGGTTCATGATGAAAAACACCAGTGCCGAAACCACAACCAAAGTGGCCAGCATGGTGATGAACCGATACACAGAATATTGCAGGATAAGCATCAGTTCGAAACCTTTGGCGCGAAGAAAAATTCATCCATGCGATGGATGCCGAAATGCGCACCGGGGTCCCAGGCCCAAAGCCCGACATCGGGCACATTTTTCAGGGTGTCGGCCACAACCACGGGCTGCGGAGCTTCGGCCAGAATGCCGATGGCGTATTTTTCATCGGCGTGAATTTTCAACATTTCCTGCCAGATCGCCACCCGCTCTGCCTGACTGTCGGATTTTTCCCATTCCAACGCCAGATGCATCAGGCGGGCGGGTTTGGGCATGTCTACAGGTGTGCCTGCTTCGCCGTTGGTCTGGTAAAACTGGCCCCATTTGGGCCAGGCGAAAAAGTCCTGCGCCCGCGGTGCCAGATATTCAGGCGAGGTATTGGCCGTCGGGATACCATTGTCCCAACCGAACCAAACCGCCGCCATGGATTGCCCCGAAAACACATGCTGGCGCAGAATATCGCGGTCCAGCGGGCGCATCACCAGTTCAATCCCGATGTCACGCCACGTGTCTGCAATGATCTGCAAAGCGTTCTCAACCTCTTGGCGTTCACCTGCGGTTTCCACCAGTACCCGCATGGGGCGGCCATCGTCCAGCACGCGAATCCCGTCGCCCCGCCGTTGGGTAAAGCCCATGTCATCCAGTATCTTATTGGCCAGAGCAGGGTCGTATTGGGCATAGGTTTTCAGGTTGTCTTCGTTGAAAAACGGGCTGGCTGGCAGCGCCGTCATATTCCCTACAGAGGCCAGCCCGAAATACAGCGCGCGGTTGATCATGCGGCGGTCAATCCCAAGGGACAGGGCACGGCGGAACTGCACATCGCGCAGGATTTTCTGCCAGACGGGATCTGCGTGGTTCAGGTTCGGATAGATCGCGATCTGGCTGGCAGTGCCGTTGGGCCACAGATGCACCGTATAGCCACCCCCTTCGGACTCGCCTTTTTTCAGCACAGCCACATCGTTGAAATCAAGCCCGCGGGCCTGCAAATCGACCTCGCCTGCGTTGGTTTTCGCCGCAACCAGACCGGATCCGACGATGCTCATTTCAACCGTATCAATATAGGGTAGCTGCACCCCGTGGCTGTCAATCCGGTGGTAATAGGGATTGCGCACAAACAGGGCGCGGCTTTCCATTCCGGTATCTGCAGGCACCCAGGGCTGCAATGTGGGCAGGCTGGAATTGTCGAATTTATACATGTTATCGCGCTTGTTGTGCAGCGCGGCCCAACTGCGGACCTTCTTTTTGGCCACGGCTTTGGCCAGTTTTTCAGGGTCGGCGTATTTCGCGTGAAACTGTTTCAGATAATGGGCGGGGCGATAGATGAACGGCGGGCTGGCCTGTGCCAAAAGCGGCAGGAATCCCGGATTCGGTTTGGACCAGCGGAAAATTACAGTGGTTTCATTCGGGAATAAAACGCGGGGGTATTCCCCGTCCACCTTCAGGAAAGACGGCGGGCCGCTGGGCGAAAGCTCGGCGTTATTCGCCACATCATTCCACCAATAGCGGAAATCTTCGGAGGTGAAAGGCGCGCCATCAGACCAGCGGTGTCCCGGGCGCAGTTTAAACACAAAAATCCGTCCCTCGGCCACTTTGACGGATTTCAGAATATCGGGCACCAGATTGTATTTCCGGTCATAGCCAACCAGCCGCGCATAGCCGTAGACCACCATTTGCCGCACATCTTTAGAGCGGGTGATCATTGTGCGCAGCGTGCCGCCCTGCTGGCCAAAGTCGCGGCCCTTTTCGGCCAGATCAACCACCAGCGGCACCATTGGCATTCGCTTTTCAATCGGGTCCATCGCGCCTTTGGTGACGTCTGACTGCCAATACGGGGTTTCCAACATCTTGAACGGATTGGCAGTGGCGCAAACCGGCAGCAAGGCCAGCATCACAGCAGAAAACAGGGTGCGCAGGGTCGGTTTCATAGGTTCACCCGCACCAAATGGCCCGGTTCGGATTCCACCAAGGGCGGCAGGGTGGTGCCGTGCATGGCATAAGCCTCGGGCCAGGTGTGGGGATCACCGGCCCCCATGGCAACGGCTTGCAGGTTGATCTTTTGGGTCACGTCGGCCTCAAGACAGGCGGCAATCAGCGCCTTGGTGTAGGGGTGTTTGGGCGCGGTAAACAGCACATCAGGCGCGGCCTGTTCGACAATCTGCCCCTGACGCATCACCGCCACTTCATCGGCAATACGGGCCACAACAGCCAGATCATGGCTGATGAACAGATAGCTCAGACCGAAATCGTCACGGATGTCTTCGAGCAGGTCTAAAACCTGCATTTGAACCGATAAATCCAGCGCGCTTGTGGGTTCGTCACAGACCAGCAGGCTGGGATTCAACGCCAAGGCCCGCGCAATCGACAGGCGTTGCCGCTGCCCGCCCGAAAACGCATGGGGGAAACGGCGCAGCATGTTTTTATCCAGCCCGACCTTTTCCAACAATTCCGCCGCCCGTTCCTTGCGTTGTTTGCGGGTGCCGATGCCGTGGATCACCAAGGGTTCGGTCAGGATATCGACAATCTGCATGCGCGGCGAAAGAGAGCTGAACGGGTCTTGAAACACCATCTGCGCCTCGCGCTGAAAGGCGCGTTTGCCTTCGGCGTTCAGCGTGGCCACATCCACAGGCAGCGTATCCGCGCTGGCCCAATAGCGGATCGCCCCGCCTGCATCAGCCGAGGTCGCGCCCAGCGCGATATTCGCCACGGTGGATTTCCCCGAGCCGCTTTCCCCGACGATGGCAAAGGTTTTGCCCCGCTCGACGGTGATATTCACATTGCGCACAGCGGGGATTTCTTCGGTCTTGCCAAAAAACGAGCCCGCGCGGGACACAAAGGTTTTATTAATCGCCTCAAGCTGCAAAATCGGGTCCGTCACGGGGCGCGCCTGTGACGGGGCGGCACTGCGTGGCACCGCAGGGGCCGCCGCCAGCAGCTTTTTCGTATAGCCGTGCGCAGGCGCGCCGATCACAATATCGGTTGGCCCGCTTTCCATCACACGCCCCTTGCGCAGCACGCAGACTTGATCGGCAATATTGGCCACAACCCCCAGATCATGGGTCACAAAAATCACCGACATTCCGGTTTCTTCCTGCAAGCCTTTGATCAGCTCCAACACCTGCGCCTGTGTGGTTACATCCAGCGCGGTTGTGGGTTCATCCGCTATCAGCAGTTCCGGCTTGGCAATCATCGCCATGGCAATCATCGCGCGCTGCCGCATGCCGCCTGACAGTTCAAACGGATAGGCATTATAGGCGCGTTCAGGGTCCAGAAACCCGACACGGCGGAATTTTTCGATCACTTCAACCCGCGCGCTGGCCTTGGAGTGGCCGCGATGCAGGGTCAGAACCTCGGCCACCTGATGCCCGATCTTATGCAGCGGCGACAGGCTGTGCATGGGTTCCTGAAAAATCATCGCGATCCGGTCGCCCCGTACTTCGCGCAGGTCTTTTTCGCACATCTTCAGCAGATCGACAGTTGCACCCGTTTTCGCATCCGCCATAGGGGAAAACAGCGCCGCACCGGAATGGATCACCGCGGGTTTGGGCAGCACCCGCAGGATGGAACGGCACATAATCGTCTTGCCCGATCCGCTTTCCCCGACCAACGCCAACGTCTCGCCGCGATTGATAGAGAAATTCACGCCGGTGATAATCGGTGGGTTGTTTCCAAAACCGATCGACAGGTCACGGACCTGTAAAAGCGGTGTCGTTTCGGCGTTCATCCTGATGTCCCGTCTGACCAAGGCTTTTCCCAAAGCCGCGGGTCCAGTTAACGCACAGATGCTTTAAAAAACAAGGACTCGTGATGATTACAGCCGTAAATCTGCCAAAGATTTCGGCAAAATATGCTTTAGATCGTAGATGACGCTGGGTGAAGCACACAGCGCCCCGATCGCCGCCGGATCACTTTTGGCAAAAACATCATGGGCCACGGCCAGAACCACCGCATCATAGCGGCCCTGCTCGGGTGTTTGGACCAGATCAATTCCGTAAATCGCCTTGGCCTGCGCAGGATCGGCCCAAGGGTCATGGACCTGCACGCTGACGCCGTAATCGCGCAATTCTGCAATCACATCCACCACACGGGTATTGCGCAGATCGGGGCAGTTTTCCTTGAAGGTCAGCCCCATCACCAGAATTTCGGCCCCTTGAATCGCAACACCCTTGCGGATCATTGCCTTGATCAGCTCTGACGCCACCACCTTGCCCATCGCATCATTGATCCGCCGCCCCGCAAGGATCACCTCGGGGTTATAGCCCACGGCTTGGGCTTTATGGGTCAGGTAATAGGGGTCCACGCCAATGCAATGCCCCCCGACCAGACCGGGCTTGAACGGCAGGAAGTTCCACTTTGTCCCCGCCGCAGCAAGCACATCAGCGGTATCAATGCCAAGACGGTGAAAGATCATCGCCAGTTCGTTCACCAGCGCGATATTCAAATCCCGCTGGGTGTTTTCGATCACCTTCGCGGCCTCTGCCACCGCGATTGACGGTGCCTTATGGGTGCCCGCCGTCACAATGGTGGAATACAGACTGTCGACAAAATCCGCCGCATCAGGCGTGCTGCCGGATGTAACCTTGACGATCCCGGGCAAGCGGCGCTGCATGTCGCCGGGATTGATCCGTTCAGGGCTGTATCCAACAAAGAAATCGGTGTTGAAGGTCAGGGCAGAGGCGGCCTCTATCACGGGAACGCAGTCTTCTTCGGTAGCACCCGGATAGACCGTGCTTTCAAAGATCACCACATCGCCCTTGTTCAGCAGATGCCCCACTGTGGCGCTGGCCGACAGCAACGGCCCCAGATCGGGGCGCTTGTGGGCATCCACGGGCGTGGGCACCGTCACCACATAGACGTTACAGTCGCGAATTTCGTCGATGGACTCGGTGAATGTCAGATGGGGCACCTGCGCCAGATCATCCGCCGACACCTCTCGTGTGGTGTCATCGCCCGCGCGCAGGGCTTCGATCCGCTTGCCGTTCAGATCATAACCGATGGTCGGGAATATCCTGCCAAATTCCACGGCCAGCGGCAGCCCCACGTAGCCCAGCCCAATCACGGCGATTTTGGCGGATTTCAGATCGATCATAGCAAGCTTTCCTTCTGGTGCATCACACAGAGTAATAGTCCCGATACCAATCTACAAAGGACCGCACGCCATCGTGAACATTTGTTTCGGGCGCATAGCCCACCAATTGCTTCAACAGGTCGCAATCGGCCCAGGTTGCGGGCACGTCACCGGGCTGCATATCCATATAGTTACGGGTGATTTTCTTGCCGATGGCAGCCTCGATTTCTTCGACAAAATCAAGCAGGCGGACCTTATCCGAATTGCCGATGTTGATCACCCGAAACGGGGCCGCAGGCGACAGGCTGTCGTTGTGCAGCGGGGTCCAGTCTGCACGGGCGTCCACACGGGGCGGCGGCGCATCCACCAGCAAGGAAATAGCGCGCACCAGATCCACCACATAGGTGAAATCCCGCTCCATATCGCCGTGATTGAACACATCAATCGGATCGCCGTTCAGCCCTGCTTTGACAAATTTGAACAAGGCCATATCCGGGCGCCCCCAAGGGCCGTAAACCGTAAAGAAACGGAACATGGTCGTGGGCAGTTTCCACAGATGGGCATAGGAATGGGCCATATTTTCATTGGCCTTTTTCGTCGCCGCATACAGCGTCATCTGGGTGTCGGTCTTTTCCACTTCGGTAAAGGGCATCACCTCATTCGCGCCATAGACACTGGATGTAGAGGCCATCAGCAGGTGATCCACCGCCAATTCCCGCGCCAGTTCCATGATGTTGAACGTGCCCACTACGTTGGTTTCAATATAGGCGCGGGGGTTTTCGATGGAATAGCGCACGCCCGCCTGTGCGGCCAGATGCACAATCACATCCGGCGCGAAATCCATCACAGGTTTTTGCAAGGCGTCAAATTCGCGGATGTCCACCTCGAGCGTTGAAAATCCCTGATTCTGGGACAGCATGGCGTGGCGGCGGCGCTTTAGATTGACGTCGTAGTAATCCGTCATTCCGTCCACGCCCAGAACCTGCCAGCCTTCGGACAGCATCCTTTGCGCCAAATGAAAGCCAATAAACCCTGCGCTTCCCGTGATCAGAATTTTCCGCATGCTCTATCCCTTACATTAAAACTCTCACTTTCTTACCTGCCGTTGCCCAAGGCTGCAATCGGGCTAATTCTCTTGAACCATGCCTTATTTTCGCTAATACCGACTATTATACGAAGGCTTAGTTCTAGAACCAAAGGCAATAAAATGCAGTTAACAATGATCGGCACGGGCTATGTGGGCCTTGTTTCAGGTGTGTGTTTTTCCGATTTCGGCCATGATGTAATCTGCGTTGACAAGCTGCCCGCCAAGATCGAGGCGCTGGAAAATGGCATCGTCCCTATTTTCGAACCCGGCCTTGATGACCTTATGGCCCGCAATGTGGCGGCAGGACGGTTGGGCTTTACGCTGGATTTTGCGTCTGCGGTGGCAAAGGCAGATGCTGTGTTTATCGGCGTTGGCACCCCCACACGGCGCGGCGACGGCCATGCGGATCTGACCTATGTCTTTGACGCTGCACGGGAAATTGCCCATGCAATGGACGGATACACAGTTGTTGTGACCAAATCCACCGTCCCTGTCGGGACCAACCGCAAGATCGAACAGATCATCCGCGAAGAAAACCCCAATGCGGAATTCGACGTGGCCTCCAACCCTGAATTCCTGCGTGAAGGGGCCGCGATTGAGGATTTCATGCGCCCTGACCGTGTTGTCGTCGGCGTAGAAACCGAAAAAGCCCGCGATGTGATGGCCCGCATTTACCGCCCGTTGGCCCTGCGCGAAGCACCGATCGTCTATACCGATCTGGAATCCGCCGAGATGATCAAATACGCCGCCAACGCCTTTCTGGCGACCAAGATCACCTTTATTAATGAAATCGCCGCCCTGTGTGAAAAGGTCGGCGCTGATATCAAATCCGTGTCCAAAGGCATGGGTATGGACAACCGGATCGGGTCCAAATTCCTGAACGCAGGGCCGGGGTATGGCGGGTCCTGCTTCCCCAAAGACACCAAGGCACTGGCCCGCATCGGGCAGGATTATGCCAGCCCGGTCCAGATCGTCGAGGCCGTCATCGACATCAACGAATCCACCAAACGGCGGATGATCGACAAGGTGATGGAACTGTGTGACGATAAAGTTAACGGCAAGAAAATTGCTGTGCTTGGCGTGACCTTCAAACCCAACACCGATGACATGCGCGACGGCCCTTCGCTGACCATCGTTCCCGCCCTTGTGGGGGCAGGTGCGAACATCCATGTGGTTGATCCTCAAGGTTTCAAAGAGGGTAACGACCTGCTGCCCGGTGTCACTTGGGTCGATGATCCCTATACGGCCATGCAAGACGCCGAAGCCGTGATCCTGCTGACCGAATGGAACGAATTCCGCGCGCTTGATCTGGCCCGTGTGGTGCGGATCATGAAAGATCCGCGCATGGCCGATTTGCGCAATATCTATGACCCGAAAGATGCCGCCGAGGTCGGCCTGAAATACACGAGCGTCGGGCGCTAAAAGACCCTTTATCCTAGGTTTTATAGCCAAAGGTTCGTAAAATTCCTGTTACAGTTCCATGGTATCGAACCAAACAGACAACGCGGGCATACAGGGCATAAAATGACGGGCAGCGACACATCCTCTAAAGACACCCCTTCCGAGGTTTTTGCCGTGTTCCTGAAACTCGGGTTGACCTCTTTTGGCGGCCCGATCGCCCATCTTGGCTATTTCCGCGACGCGTTGGTCACCCGCCGCAAGTGGCTGGACGATTCAGCCTACGCAGATCTGGTGGCCCTGTGCCAGTTTTTACCCGGCCCTGCATCCAGTCAGGTGGGCTTTGCACTGGGGTTCATGCGCGCGGGTTGGATCGGCGCTTTGGCGGCTTTCACCGCTTTCACACTGCCCTCCGCTTTGATTTTGATCGCCTTTGCCCTGACCGCCACCTCTCTGTCCGGCCCGATAGGTACAGGTCTGCTGTACGGATTGAAAATCGTCGCAGTCGCCATTGTTGCCCAAGCGGTTTGGGGCATGGCACGGTCCCTTTGCCCTGACAAACAACGGGCCAGCATTGCCGTTGGCGCGGTTGCGATCCTCGCCTGTGCGCCGGGCGCCTTTGGCATGATCGGCGCAATTGTGTTCGGCGCGCTTGGGGGATTGGTATTCTGTCAAAGCCGTCAGAACAGCCCTGAAAGCAGCCACATTCCTTTGGCTATATCGCGGGTCACTGCGGGAGTCTGCCTTGCTTTATTCGCAGGTCTGATGATCTTGCTGCCCCTGATCGCTACGCAAAATCAAGGGCTTGCCGTTTTTGACAGCTTCTACCGCGCAGGCGCTTTGGTGTTTGGCGGGGGCCATGTGGTGTTGCCCCTGTTGCAGGCCGAAGTCGTTCAATCCGGCTGGATCACTCCTGACCAGTTCATGGCTGGCTATGGCGCGACCCAAGCTATGCCGGGCCCGCTTTTCACCTTTGCCGCATATCTGGGCGCGTCCCTGAACGGGATAACAGGGGCTGTCATCGCGCTGCTGGCGGTGTTCTTACCGGGGTTTCTGATCCTGATCGGCGTCTTGCCGTTCTGGGATCAGTTCCGCGCAACCCCGTCAGCCCAAGCGCTGATGAAAGGTGCAAATGCCGCGGTAGTCGGCATTTTGGGCGTGGCGCTTTACGCGCCCGTTTTTACCAGCGCGATCTTCGGCCTGCCGGATTTAGCACTGGCGCTGGGGTGTTTTGTCTTGCTGGTCGTCTGGAAAGCACCGCCGTGGGTCGTGGTCTGTATCGCGGCCCTTGGCGGGGTAGGCCTTGGCGTGCTGGCCTGACCAACACGCCAAACTGTTTCAGGTCTTGTAGAAATAATAGCGGTCTGGCGCGATGTGTTCGGGGCCTTGGACCGCTTCGAATCCGACCAGCGGCTGACCGGAAATCAACATCCCGCCGGGTGCCATGACTTTGGCAATCAGCGGGCTGAACCGCGCGGCTTCTTCGACGTCTTTTTCTTTCACACCAAAGCCGAAATCATAATGCGCGATCACAATCCGCGCGCCGATGTCCGCCAGACGGGCCAAACCGTCCTCGGCCTCGCCCTGCAAAAAATCCTGTTCCGGGGGCACACAAGACGGGTGGCATTGCAGCACACGGTCCATCACCCAGATGCGCCGGTCCGCCATGGTTTCGCGCATGTGATCATAGGTGCGCCCGTTTCCAAGCCCCATATCCAGCCCGTCCCCTTGCAGCCCTTCAACCAGCCCCGCAGCCCAGTTCAACCCGTCCCGCTGTGCCGTGAAGCGCCGCAACATACTGTCTAATCTGCTCATCTTATTTCCTTTTTCCCATGGCATCTGCCGACCAAAGATCCACCGGACCCGCCGCAAATCTTGTCAGTAACTCTTCTGAAAACGCCCAGATATCCGCATCATGGGCCTTGTGGTGGGTCAAATAGCCATATGGCTCTGTGTTATCTGCCGTGCCTAAACGGCGATCCGCCAGTTGGCCCACTATCCGCTGAATAATCGCCCCCCGATCCCCAAGAGACCGACCGCCCCGCCAGTTGATCGGGTCCACATGGGTATTGATCTGCTCCATCCGCCGACGGGACCATTTGCTGCTGCGCGGCCCATAGGTGGAAAACCCTTTATAGCCAATCTCTTGCAGCTTGAACTTATGGGCGTTGCCAAAGCGGTTCCACGGCGGAACGAACATCGGCACGAACTGCTCTTTAAATGCGGTTTTAAGGGTCTCATACCCCTCCACCAGTTCCGCTTTTACCACGTCACCATCCCGATCAGCGGCATATTCACATTTCTTGACCCCGACAGCCGTGTGATCCTGATGGGCATAGCCGTGGGTCACAGGGATCAGACGCGGGTTTTGGGCCACAAAAGGCGGCAGATCAGGCTGAAGTTTTGACGGGATCACCGCCAGAAACACATCCACGCCTACCTTATTCGCCAGCGCCAAAAGCTGTTCCAGTTCAGGGGTCACGTTAAAGGCATCATCATCGCGCCACCAGAATGGCAGGCGCATATCCGCATCCCGCCATAGGGCGAACTCGGCGTCCAAAGGGGCCCAGATATCTGTCATATGTCACGCTCCTTCAGGGAATGCTCTATAATTTCAACCGTCTGCGCCGCGCCGCTGAACTGGGACGGGTCTGGCTGCTTGGGTCGCACACCATCTAGCCCGCGCAGGGCACTGATCAAGCGGTCTGCACTGGCCTGTGCTGCGGGAACAACCGCAAAGCCACGTTGCTTTGCAAGGCTCTCTGCCCGCAGGGATTGTTCCACTTCGCCGCCCGCATCAAAGGGCACAAACACCGCAGGGGTCGCCGATTGCAGCAGGTCCATTGCCGTGTTGTACCCACACATGCAGACTGCGGCCCTTGCCCCCGAAAGCATCTGGCGAAAGTCGGGCCGCGTGGGTTCTATGCGCAGATTATCCGATGTCACAAGCGCCTTTAGGGTCTTGATATCCCGTTCTTTATCAACCCCGCCCACCAGCAGCCGCCACTGTGTATCAGGGTCTAAAGCCGCCGCCTGAACAGCCGCCTGAAACAGCGGCATACCAACTGCGCCACCGCCTGCCGTGACCAGAACCTCCCCCAGTCCCAGCCCCTCCGGATGCGCGCCCGCCGCAGGGGGCGTTACGAATCCGGTGTAGCGCAGTTTGTCTTGCAGCGGTTCGCTTACCGGCCAACTGGCCGACAGGGGCGTTAGCGTTTCCACCGAATGCACCAGAACACCGTCATAATAGGCTGCGATAACCGCCTCTGTTTCCAACGCTTTTTGCGGTTTAGAAGGTGGAGCCAGAATATCACGGACAGAGCTGAACACCAAAGGCGGGTGCGGCAGGTCTCGGGCTGCGTTCAAAAGGGTCAGAAACTCGCCCTTCAAGATGCGCCGCCCGAAGGGGTAGAGTTCGGTTATCACCACATCAGGGGCGATCTGCTTTAACAGACCAAGCAGCGAGGATTTGCGATCGGACAGATAGGGTTCATCCGCTTTTTCGCCGCTTTCCGTCAGCAGGGTCGTAAAGTTCACACCATCCGATTTCACCGCAGGAAGCTGGTGCAACGTCACGCCGTCATACGATAAATTCCCCACAGGCACGCCACCGGACACCACATGGGCATCATGCCCCGCGCCTGAAAATGCCCGCGCAAGGGTCAGGGCACGGCTTAGGTGCCCTGTGCCCAAAAGATGTGTCACACAAATCATCACCCGCATGGTTTAACGCGCCACCAATCGCACGGGATCACCCGTCAGGGTCAGCTTTCCCTTGTCCAGTTCCATCACGTAAAGCCGGTTGCGTTTGACCTGAAACGGCGCTGCACCGTCGAAATTCCAACCTGTCGCCTGCGCCAGCAAGACCCGCATAATGCCAATGTGACAAACGGCAATAGTGTCTTGATTCAACGTGTCCAGCCAAGGCTGCAACCGCGCCGAAACCTCGCGCGGGCTTTCGCCATTTGGCGGGCGATAGTCCCAGCCCCAGTCTTCGATATCACGAAAGCCGGAGTCTTGATCCGCTTTCAACGCCAGACCCTTCTGACCTTCCCAATCGCCCCAATCCATTTCAATCAGGGCTGCCGCCGTGGTCGGGTTACGCCCCGAAATCAGCCGCGCGGTTTGCACTGCACGTTTCAAAGGGCTGGCCACCAAATCGGCCTTTTGCCAGCCGTCAGGCAGGGCCAGCGCGGCCAGATCCGCCGCGGCTTTGTCTTCAAGCGCAATATCGGTGCGGCCTTGAATTTGCCCTGCGCGGTTCCACGGCGTGTGTCCGTGGCGGATAATTGCCAGTTTAATCATAAAGATGCCTCTTTGAATTGAAGTGCCGCGCCCAGCGTCTGTTCCGCCGCGCCGCGCAGGTGGTTTCGGGCATATTCGCGCACGTCTTTGGCCTGTGATCCCCGATTTATAGCGCTGTCGATGGCGGCGGCAAAGCTGACAGGGTCGTCTGGCGGGGTCAGGTGGCCTTGGGGGCCGACCACATCGCGCAGGCCGACGCGGTCTTCGGCGACAACGGTTAGCCCTGCCGCCTGAGCCTCGATAAAGACCATCCCGAATGCTTCATTCACACCGGGCCAGACAAAGACATCAGCCCCTGCCATTTCAGCGGCAACGCCATCTGTATCCAAGGCACCGACAAAGGTGATTTGTGATTTGAACGGGGCGAACAGGGCGCGGATTTCCGGCTCTGCAACACCTGCGCCGACGATCCGAAGCGACCAGTCCGGTGTCTTGATCCGCGCCAGTGCTGCCGCCAGATTTTGATAAGACGCCAGTTTGTCGCCCGTGCGAAACATCCCGACAGCCAGCAGCGTTTTGCCGCCTTTGCGCCCCCCTGACGCGGGCAGATCGGTACGATCCAGAAACGGGCGCAGATGCACCAGTTTCTGTCTGGGCGGGCGGGCGTTTTCCAATTCGGGTAGATCGCGCCCCGTGAAACAGAAAATCACCGCTGCCGCATCGCTGGCCGCATCCGCAAGCCGTGCAAAGCGGGACCATGGCCCGTTCAAACGCTTGGGCGAACGGCTTGATTCAATCAAATGATAGGGAATGCCCAGCGCGGAACAGACCCTTGGCCCGATCAAATCCGGCGCTTTATAGTAATTGTGATAGGTGACCCAAGCATCCCAGCGCGCGCCGCTATCAAGCAACCGCGCAGACTCGGCTTTGGCGCGGGTGATCAGATCCGCCTGCAACTGCCCGTCCCCCGCGCCGTCACGGCTGCGAAATTCAGACACCAAATCCACACCCCCCAAAGACCCTAATGCGTTCATCAGACCCCGCGCAATCGTGCGATCCCCGCTGGGTGTGGCATGGTTTGGCGATTTCAACGGCGCATAAAATGCGATTTTTCGGGTCATGAGACCAGGGTTTTCAGCCGCGCCGAGAGTTCGGAAATACCTGCATCCACGCCAAAATCAGACACCAGACGAACAAACGCCGCATTGGCAAAGGCCGCACGCTGCACGGGGTTCTTCGCAAGGTCCATAATCGCAAAAGTCATGGTTTCTGGTCGATCATCCACCAGCAACCCATGCACGCCAGAGGTGATGAATTCAGGGATCGCGGACACAGGCGTTGACAGGATTGGCAGCTTTTGTGACGCCGACTCCATCAGCACGTTGGGCAGCCCGTCACGGTCACCATCCTCTGCCACACGCGAGGGCAGCACGAACAGATCGTTATTGCGCATGGCGGCAACCACTTCGGGCTGGTCGCAAGCGCCGCGCCATGTGATGCGGTCGTTGACGTCCAAAGATTTCGCCAGCGCAGTCAATTCGTCCTTTAGCCCGCCACCGCCAATATGGGTCCAGTGCCATTGCAAATCGTCGGGCAGCAGGGACAGCGCCCGGATCAGCCGGTCAAAGCCCTTCTTTTCCACCAGTCGCCCGACCGATAGCATTTTGAACACGCCATCGTCGGGGCGGGTTTCAGGGGGCGCAGGAAAACGATCCAGATCAAGCCCATGATAGAGCAGCGAAACACGGGTCGGTGGGTCGGCCAAATCTTGTAGGTGCTGCGCGCCAAATCCGGTGCAGGTCACGCCGAAAGCCGCACCTGTGCCGTCATTAGCCAGTTTTTCGCGGATTTCCCAATCGGGGGAGGTCCAGATGTCTTTGGCATGGGCGGAAAACGACCAATCCACGCCGCGGATCAGGGCCGCATAGCGGGCTACGGACGACGGCGTGTGCAGGAAATGCGCATACAGCCCCTTGGTGCCAGCGGGTAATTCTGCTGCCAGAACACAGGCTTGGCCAAAGCGGCGAATGCGGTTGCGGGTCAGATCACGGCGCAGGTCTTTCATCCAGACCTGATGGGCTTTCCTGAACCCCGGCATCTTGCGTGCCTTGGCCCAACCGCGCACGACACGGGCCATTTCAAGGTGCAGATATTCCGGCAAATAACGCACCCGTGCCTGTGTCTGGTCATGCAGGGGGTGGCGTTTTTTATCGGTGGGAAAACGCAGGGACCAAATATCAAAGCGGTGGCCTGCCCGTTCCAGCGCCACCAGCTCTTGCGCAATAAAGGTCTCTGACAGACGGGGCCAGCCTTTGACGATGACGGCTAATTCTGGCTCTGGATGGGTCATTCAGCGGCCTGTACTTCCTCGGTTTCAAGCAGGTCTTTGACACGGGCAATGATCTGATCCAACCCTTCCAGAAGGTCGGGATAGTCGCCCGTAGACGGCAGCTTTTGATCGGGCAGCGCGCGAATGGCTTTCACCATCACATCCGTACCCGTGCCGTCGCGGTCCGGGTCAAGCATCCGCACCAGTCCCAGTTGTTCTGCCCGCGCAGCACGGATGTATTGTTCCAGACGCGGCTTTTTGCGGGGCATGATAATGGCGCGTTTGTCAAAGGACAGGATTTCGCAAAAGGTATTATACCCGCCCATGGCGATCACCCCGACCGCATTGTCGATCAGGTTTTCCATCTTGCTGTCAAATCCGAGCGAGATCACCCGCCCATCCAGCTTGGCCACGCGGTCTTCGAATTGCACCCGCGTGTCGCCTGACAGAAACGGCCCGTAGATGATGTTGGCTTTGGGCGAAAGGGTCGGGTCGGATTCATAGGCGCGCAGAACCTGATCCACCAGCTTCGCACCATCCCCGCCACCACCCGGTGTGACCAGAATATAAGGGTCTACATCTACTTCCGGCCCGTGATCCCATGTTTCGC
This sequence comes from Amylibacter sp., assembly GCA_034670045.1. Taxonomy (GTDB): domain Bacteria; phylum Pseudomonadota; class Alphaproteobacteria; order Rhodobacterales; family Rhodobacteraceae; genus Amylibacter. The sequence goes on from JAXMOF010000013.1 coordinate 58,512, forward strand.
GGCGCAGGTAACCGGTATAGTGAATCCGTTGATCCACCCCCTTCGGATAGGTCAGCCCCTGCAGCGGTTTATAGATCGACTCCAGCCCGTAAACCCAGATGTCGTCATAAAATTCCGACATGGCGGCAACCGCGCCCTTGCGATCCCATTCCGCTTCCAGCACTTCGCTTTCGTCCAGCACATCGCGCAGACCGAGCACCAGCTTTGCCGATGTATTTTTCCGCAACCAGCGCAGGGTGTCCATCAGTTCGCCGCGAAACCCGTTGGGTTCCTTGTCAACAATCACCAGATCGGGTTCGAAACGTTCCGCAGCGGCACGGATCAGTCCGGCCCGCAACGAAGTTGTCTCGTCGATATCCAGCCCCAAAGCCTCGGAGGCGTAAGACCCGTCGGTCAGTTTGGTCACACCGGGCAGGCGGATATGGTCCACGCGATCCGGAAAAGTGAACCGCCCCGCAACGGGCGATCCGGTCAGGATCAGCGCTGAAAGATTCGGATCAATCGAGGTCAAAGCCCCCGCAATCGTGCGCGATCTGCGCAAGTGACCCAAACCGAATGTATCATGGCTATACAGCAACACACGCGGTGCACGCTGACTAAACCGCATCTTCAGCGACCCATCAGAACTCATATAATACCGACCTTTGTGTTTTTGTGCTGCATGTGGCCCCTGAATTATAGCCTGCGGAATCACATTTACGCCCCTTTTGCTGTTTTCGCCATATTTTTCAACCCGCCCCCGATCAGCGCGGTTTTCAGTTGCACGATTATCAGCCACCTCAGGCAGGCAGATCACCCAGCAGATCCTTAGATAGTCGCCTGACACGAAAAATACAGGTGCGAAGCGGTCTGGTCACATTGTCTTGACGACTTGTTACTTTAGATAGACCTTATAGCCGTTGATAATCACCACGATTTTCGATCCTTTCATTGGCGCTGGAATGCCCTTTCAAGGTAAAACCCGTTTTCAAAAAGGGTCACATATGACCGTTCTGCGTTTTCTTCGTCTGTGCCTGTTCTCCGTGCTGCTGGCCTGTGTGGCTAGCTTTGCGCAGGCCCAACCGACCGTGGGTTCGGTCACCAGTTCGTCTTCGGACACGGCCAAGAACCCGATGGACCAGATCATAAAATCCGCCACCGATTCCGGTATGCAGGTGATTGTGATCAACCCGAACGGCACCGAACAACAGGCCGCTCCCACCCCTGAAGAGCGCTTTCAAGGGTCTTTGTTGATGAAGACCCAAGAGCGGGCCTATACCTTTCGCACCACCCTGCGCAATCGCGTGGCCCGCGCCCCCGAGGCGATGGAAGAAATCATCTTCATTCTGAACGGACAAAGCCCCACAGGGCATTATTCGATCTACTTCTTCATTCTGCTCACCACAATGGCCAGCCTGCTTTTGTCAGAACTGATCGTGCGGGAAACCTTTGGCAAACGCATGGTCGGCCCCTGGTTTATCGGCCTGCAGGTGGAAAACCCGATTGGCTACACGGATAAACTGCCGATTTTGCTGCTGCGCACGCTGATTGCCATTGTCGGTCTGGCGCTTGTGGTGCTGATATCCTACGGCATCGGCATCGCCATTTTCGGGGAATCCGAAGACGGCACCGTGCGTCTGACCGTGGCCTATATCTATCTGACCTATGTGGTCACCCGATCGGTGGTGTTTTTGTGGCGGATGATCCTGTCCCCCTATCTGGAACAATACCGCATCCCGCAATTTTCCGACAGGGATGCGCGCAAGCTGTTTTACTGGCTTTTGAACGTGGCCACGATTTCCGCCATTGTGGTAAATTTCTGCGGCTGGATGCAGGAACTGGGCCTGAGCTATGACATCCACGCGCTGTTGACCTCTTTCCTGACCTTGCTGGTGGTGTTCCTGAACGTGGCCATGGTGCTGGTGAATCGCAAGGCGGTGTCACTGGCGATCCTGAACGGCGAGCGGTTTGAAGATGCTTCATTGCCGACGCGGCTGGCATCCCAGGCCTGGCCGCCGCTGGTGATCGCCTATTTCTTTATCGCTTGGGCAGAAATGACCTATCGCCTGATCGAGGCACAGCCCCTTGGTCTGCCGTTGATCACCGGATTTTATCTGGTTCTGCTGACCATTCTGGTGGTGTACGGCATCGTCGGCTATCTGATCGAGCGCTTCTTCCACCGTCAACGTCTGCTGGAACAATGGCGCGCCAAAAACGCCGAGGACAGCCGCAGCTCCTCCTCTGACACCGCCGACATTGAAATGGAAGAGGCCGACGCCGATACCCCCGAGGATGAAGACGAATTCTCGCCCTTCCTGCACACCCATAAGATGCGCACCTATGAGGATCTGTCCCGCCGCGTTGCCAATATTCTGGCGGTTGTCGCCGCATTCTGGGCGATTTCACGGATCTGGCGCATCGACATCGAAGTCATGTCCACCACCAATCTGGACCGCAGCTATGACATTATCACCATCCTGTTCATCGGCTATGTGATCTATCATTTTGTCCGCATCTGGATCGACCAGAAAATCGCCGAAGAGGGCGGTGATCTGGTCGAAGTCGCCCCCGGCGATGAAGGCGGCGCGGGCGGGGCGTCACGCCTGGCCACCCTGCTGCCTTTGTTCCGCAACTTCCTGCTGGCCGTGATTTTTGTGGCCTTTGCGCTGATTGCCCTAACCAATATCGGCATCAATGTTTCCGCATTGTTTGCCGGTGCCGGTGTTGTCGGTCTGGCCATCGGCTTTGGCGCACAAGCCCTGGTGCGGGATATTTTTTCAGGGGCGTTCTTTCTGTTTGATGACGCATTTCGCAAGGGCGAATATATCGACATTGGTACGGTCAAAGGCACGGTTGAAAAAATCTCGGTCCGCTCGTTCCAGTTGCGTCACCACCTTGGCCCGCTGCACACGGTTCCCTTTGGCGAAATCCAGCACCTGACCAACTTTTCCCGCGACTGGGTGATGATGAAACTGAAACTGCGCGTCACCTATGACACCGACGTGGAAAAGGTGCGCAAACTGGTCAAGAATCTGGGGCAGGAACTGCTGAACGACGAAGTGGTGGGCAGCCAGTTCCTGCAACCGCTGAAATCGCAGGGCGTCATTGAAATGCAGGATAGTGCCATGATTATCCGCGTGAAATTCATGACCAAACCGGGCGATCAATGGGTGCTGCGCAAACGGGTCTATCAGGAAATCCGCGATCTGTTTGAACGCGAAGGCATCCGCTTTGCCCATAAAGAGGTGACGGTGCGACTGGCAGATGTGAACCCCGAAGACCTGACCCAGAAACAAAAAGAAGCCGTCGGTGCGGCCGCTTTGGCGGCGATTGACGAAGACGAAATGGCAGGCGCGCCCGAAAATGATAAAGACGGCGACGACCGCTAAAGCACACACAACAAACGGAGGAAATCATGTCCCGGATCAATAGAACCACAATCGGCGATGTAGAGATTATCGCACTGACAGACGGCGCCACCCAATTCGGCGCAGACCTGTTTCCCGGCACGGAAGAAGACGTGATCAACGCCATTCTGAAAGGCGCCAAAACCGAAGCCATCGACACCAATTTCAACGCATTTATCGTGAAATCGGGCGGCGACACCATGCTGGTGGATGCCGGCCCGCGCGATCTGTTCGGCCCGACCTGCGGCTATCTGAACGACGCCATGGAAGAAGCGGGCATCGGTGCGGATGAAATCACCCATCTGTTTTTCACCCACCTGCACCCCGATCACATCGCCGGTGCCCTGACCAAAGACGGCCAAGCAGTTTTCACCAAGGCCCAGATGCTGGTTTCGGAAGCGGATCACAAATTCTGGTCCGCCCAGAAATTCACCGATGACACACTGTCCCAGTGGCAGCAACTGGCCCAGGCCGCGATTGCCGCCTATGCGGGCCGTACAGAGCAGGTGAAAGGCGGCGATACGCTGATCAAAGACGTCACCACGCTAGACCTGCCCGGCCACACGCCCGGCCATATGGGGTTCCGCGTAGACAGCGGCAACGACAGTTTTGCCCATGTGGGTGATATCGCCCATTCCCAAGTGCTGCAATTCACCGACCCCGAAATCGGCATCGCTTTTGACATCGACATGGATCAGGCCCGCGCCACCCGCAAACGCACCCTTGATATGGTGACGGCGGACGGGATGAAACTGTCAGGCGGGCATTTGCTGCGGCCAAATATCGGCAGGCTCGAACGGGCAGGCACAGGCTATATCTTTAAAGAGGATCACTAAATTGACCAATATGACCGATAAATCCGTCCTGATCACAGGGGCCAGCCGTGGCATCGGTGCCGCGGCGGCCCGCAGCTTCGGCGCGCTTGGGGCAAAGGTATTGCTCTGCGCCCGTTCGGCCACGGACATCGACACCATCGCGGCTGAAATCAACGGGGCGGGCGGCACAGCCCTTGCGTTTGCCACCGATGTATCCAGCTTTGATCAGGTTCAGGCCGCTGTCGATCTGGCGAAAACCGAATTCGGCGGCCTTGATATTCTGATCAACAACGCCGGCGCTTTGGAACCTGTGGAACGGCTGGAAGACGCAACCGTCGACGCTTGGGACAAAATCATCGACATCAATGTAAAAGGCGTGTTCTACGGCATCCGCGCCGCCCTGCCCGTGATGAAAGCCGCAGGCGGTGGCACGATTATCACCATCGGATCCGGGGCTGCCACAGGCGCGCTGGAAGGCTGGTCCCATTACTGTACCTCCAAGGCCGCAGCCCATCACCTGAACGCCTGCCTGCACGAAGAAGAAGGCGCAAACGGCATTCGCGCTCTGGTCCTGTCACCGGGTACCGTGGCCACAGAAATGCAGCGTGTGATCAAGAAATCAGGGGTCAATCCGGTCAGTACATTGAACTGGGAAGACCATATTCCCCCCGAATGGGTCGCCGAAACGCTGGTCTGGATGAGCACATCCGACAGTGATGAGCATCTTGGCAAAGTGGTTGCCTTGCGCGACGAAGCAATCCGCAAACAGGTGGGCCTGACTTGATCACCGTCACCAATACACAGGGCCGCTGGCAGGTGACCCTGAACCGGCCGGACAAGGCAAATGCCTTGTCCCCCGACATGCTGCGCGCGGTGGCCGAAGCGGCCCGATCCGCCCATGCAGACCCTGAATTGCGCAGCTTTATCATCACCGGCGCAGGGGAGCGTGTCTTTTGTGCCGGCGCCGATGTGGATGGCGGCGAGGATATGTATGATTTCACCCGCAGCCCTTTGTGGGAAGATGCCTCTGGTGCTATCGCGGCGCTGCCCTGCCTGACGATTGCCGCGCTGAACGGTACTCTGGCGGGGGGCGGCTTTGCCTTGGCGCTGGCCTGTGATCTGCGGATCGCCACACCGGACGCCAAGTTCTTTTACCCCGTGCTGAAACGGGGCTTCCTGCCCCAACCCGCCGATGTACGCCGCATGGCAGCGCTGATCGGCACGGCGCAGGCCAAGCTGATCCTGATGGGCGGGCAAAAGCTTCCCGCAGCCGAAGCCTTGCGCATCGGGCTGGTGGACCGCCTGCTACCACTGGCGGAATTCGACGGGTTTCTGGACAGTCTGACCACAGATGCCGCCGCCGCCAAACCCCAAAGCATCGCCGCGATCAAACGGCTGTTTGACGAACTGGATGCTGCGGAACTGGCAGATTGCTACGACGCCGCCTATTTTGACAACCCTGACGCAATCGCGCGGATTACACGGCGTCCAAAGGCAGGGCCGTCGTCTCTTTGACCTGTTCCATCACGAAACTGGCCGACATATCCGAAACCCGCACCTTGGCGATGAACCGTTTATAAAAACTGTCGTAATCCGCCATATCGCCCACCTGCACATGCAAAAGATAATCCAGATCACCGGTCATCCGATAAGCGCCGGTGATCTGGGGCATCTCGCGCACGGCCCGCGCAAAATCCGCCATCCAGTCGGCATCGTGATTGTCCGTGCGCACCTGAATGAACACCGACAGCTTTAACCCCAGCTTGATCGGGTCCAGCAGCACAACGCGCCCTTTGATCCAGCCTTCATCCTCCATCATCTTGATCCGCCGCCAACAGGCATTGCGCGACAGGTTCACCTGTGCGCTAAGACTGTCCAACGGCTGGTCGGCATCTTTTTGCAGTATTTCAAGAATTCGGATATTTATGGGATCAAGTTTCATATAGGGAATTATATGGGCAATATTATCCCACAACAAGCCACCCCCCTGCCACAGCCATAGTCAAACCCGCAGGTTTCTTGGTAAAGCAAACCCCACGCAGCCCGATCAGGTACTCCAATGGCAGAAAACACCTTAGAACCGCATCACGATGCACTGGTCATCGGCGCGGGTCCGGCTGGCCTGATGGCGGCTGAAATGCTGGCTGATGCAGGCCATTCAGTGCTGTTGGCCGAGTCCAAACCATCTGTCGGGCGCAAGTTTCTGATGGCTGGGAAATCAGGGCTGAACCTGACCAAAGACGAACCGGACACAGCCTTCCTGAACGCCTTTGGCACTGCTGGCGCGCATCTGGCCCCTGCCCTGTCCGCCTTTGGACCGACACAGGTTCAGGCTTGGGCACAGGATTTGGGACAAAGCGTTTTCACGGGATCATCGGGGCGGGTGTTTCCAAAGGTGATGAAAGCCTCCCCCCTGTTGCGCGCGTGGCTGGCGCGGTTGAACGGCAAGGGCGTGACGCTGCACACCCGCTGGCGCTGGACGGGATGGCAGGACGACAGCTTTGACTTTGAAACGCCGGACGGGGTGCAATCCGTCACCCCCAAAGTGGTGGTTCTGGCGCTTGGCGGGGCAAGCTGGGCGCGGCTCGGGTCTGATGGGGCGTGGACGGATTTGCTGGCCCTGCGCGGCGCAACACTGGTGCCTTTTGCACCGTCTAACATGGGAATCACCGTGAAATGGTCACCCCATATGGAGCCACATTTCGGCAGCCCGTTGAAAAACATCGCCATGTCTTGTGGCGGCAATCACAACATTGGCGAATGTGTCCTGACGCGCGGCGGGCTTGAAGGATCGCTGGTCTATCAGTTCTCCAGCGGGTTTCGCGCAGGCGCACCGCTGGCAGTGGACCTGTTGCCCGATCAAAGCGCCGAACAGATCACAGCCAGGATCACACGGCAAAACAGCAAACTGTCCCTGTCAAACCTGCTGCGTAAAACCCTGCGGCTGGACGCTGCCAAAACCGCGCTGTTTCTGGAATGCGCCCGCCAGACCCCGCGTGCGGCCCTTGCCGAAACCCTAAAAGCCCTGCCAGTCCCTTACAGCGGAACCGCCCCGCTGGACGGCGCAATTTCCGTTGCAGGCGGGCTAGGCTGGCACTCCTTGACCCCCGATTATGCCTTGCGGGTCGCCCCGCAGGTATTCTGCGCAGGCGAAATGCTGGACTGGGAAGCCCCGACAGGCGGCTATCTGATCACAGCCTGTCTGGCCACGGGACGCGCCGCAGGGCTGGCAGCGGCGCGCTTTTTAACAAACGATTAAGCCGGATTGCGGATCGCATCGGCCCGTTTATAGGCGTCGCGCCCGATCATCCGCTTGACGTAAGCCCGCAGCGGATCGCTTTCCAGCGGAAAGCCCGCGCTGCGCATCCAGCCAAAGCAATGGGCCAGCAGGATATCGGGCACCGTCATCTTATCCCCCATCAGGAATGCGCCATCCCCAAGCCGTTCTTCAAGCGCTTTGATCGACCGTTCCATTTCCCATTTCAGCACGTCCTTGATCGCAGGCACGCGCTTGTCTTCGGGGTTGATGAAACTGTTGCGTGCAGCCGTCCACAAGGCGCCGTCGATTTCGTCACAGATGAAATGGGTGAAACTGTCCTGATGGGCCCGCTCGATCGTGCCCGCCGCATAGGTCAGTGATCCGTGTTTATCCGCCAGAAACTGGATAATCGCCACGGAATCAATGATGGCATCATCGCCCACCTTCAGACTCGGGATTTTGCCTGTGGGGTTCAGTGCCGCCGCGGTTTCGCCTTTGGGCGGATCGGGGATAATCTCATAGTCCAGACCCAGTTCTTCCAACGCCCAAAGCACCCGAAACGCACGGGTTTTCGGCGACCCTACCAAAGTGTACATATCTCTCTCCCTTAAAAAACTTACGACCGTTTTAACATGGCAATGCGGATAAACGCCCGTTCCACCAAAGCCATTTCCGGCGCTTTTTTGGACGAGCGCAGGGCCAGATCGGTGTTCATCAGCTCAGTCAGGGCTTTTTCCAGATGGGCCGCGCCCAGTCGTTGGGCCTGCCGCACCAGTCGATCCTTGCGCGGACCGAACACAGGCGGGCGGGCGCGGGACAAGGCCGCATCCGGCCCTTGGGGATGGGTCGCGGCGGCGTGCAGGCTGCGGAAATGGCGGGTCGCGGCAATACACAAGGCGGTGGGGTTGATCCCCTGTCCTGCCAGCCGCTTCAGCGTTGGCACCACCTCGCCCGCCCGTCCCTCGGCTATGGCGTGGGCGGCGTCATCCAGATTGGCGTCAGATGTGGCAGGCATACAGGCGTCAATGTCATCGCCTGAAATCGGTGTATCGTCGCGGAATTTATAAAGACCCAGCTTTTCAATTGTTTGCGCCAGTTCACCCGGGTCAAGCGTGCGGGCCAGCGTCAGCAGATCATCCATAGTGGATTGGCTGAGCGCGGGCAGGTTTGCCTCTTTCGCCATCCGTTCGATATCCCCGCGTGCAGGGGGATCATCGTAAATCCCGATGGCGACGGATTTTCCGTCAGCTTCAAACGTCTTGCGCAGCTTTGAACGGGCGTTCAGGCTGCCTGCCGTCACAACCAGCGTGGCATCACCCTTGGACCATTCGCGCAGGGCGGTGGCCATCACATCCGCCAGCCCGTCCCCCGCGCCTTCGACGAACACCACCCGTGGACCGGGGAAGAAGCCTTGCGCCTTTAGCCCGTCCAGAACCAAAGCAGGTTCCTTGCGCAAATCCGCGCCGTTCAGCCGTTCCAGCCGCATTTCTTCTTCGGCTTTGGGGCCGACCAGCGCCTTGATCAATTGCTGCCGCTTCAGCGACACGCGCATGGCGTCCATACCGTACAGCAGCACTGCCGCGCGGCCCGAATCGGGTTTCGCGATAAACGCCGAGGCCTGAGCGCCTGCAAGTTTCATCCCGCCCAGCCGTTTGAACTGATGGCGATCCGTTGGGCGATCTGGTTGGCCAGCGCCTTGGACAGGCGCACGTTGGCATCCCGTTCCGCCACGCTGGACGGATAGGTTTCCGACGTAGACCCGAAAGCGGTGATATTGCGCACGCTGTCTTCGAAAACGATAGCCTGCGTGTCTTTGCGCCGCACGGTAAATGCGGCTGTGCCGATCAGGTTGGTTCGGGTTGTCCCCTCATCCTCTGTCACGGCCAGACCGCTTTCGGTGATGGTCAACTTGAAAGTCAGCACATAGGGCGCGGCGGGTTCGGCGCGGCCAAGGCGGTCTTCAAGCTGCTGGCGCAATTCAAACCCGTTGCGGCCCCTGACCAGATCAATGGCGATCTGGCCCCGTAGATCGGACGCGGTAGAGCCTTGTTTATAAACGGGTTCAAACCCGCAGGCCGCCACACCGCCCGACAGGGCCAGCGCCAATACTGTTCGTCTGTTATACAACAACATTCACAATCCGCCCCGGAACCACGATCAGCTTTTTCGGCGTTGCGCCGTCCAGCATCTTAATCACAGTCTCGTTGGCCAGAACCAGTTTTTCAACCTCTTCTTTGGACATGGATTTGGGAACGGTGATTTCATCGCGCCGTTTGCCGTTGATCTGGATCGGCAGGGTTACGTCATCATCCACCAGCATGGCGGCTTCGGCCTTTGGCCAGTCCGCCTGCGCCACCAATCCTGTGCCCCCCAGAAACGCCCAAAGCTCTTCGGCCAGATGGGGGGTCATGGGTTGCATCAGTTGTGCCATGGTTTTCAGAACGCTGCTGCGCGTGGCTTTATCCGCTTTGGATTTGGCCAGCGTATTGGTCAGTTCATAGAGTTTGGCCACGGATTTGTTAAAGGCAAAGCCCTCAATCCCTTTGGTCACTTCGTCGATGGCACGGTGGCGGGCCTTTTCCAGTGCTAGGTTTTCTGCCGCACAATCCGCGCTGTCTTCGACACTGTCCAGTTCATCCGCCAGACGCCAGACTCGTTGCAGGTGTTTCCACGCTGCCTCGGCACCTGAAGCGGTCCATTCCACATCCCGCTCGGGCGGGCTGTCGGACATCACAAACCAACGGGCGGTATCTGCGCCGTATTGATCAATAATATCTTCGGGATCGACCACGTTCTTCTTGGATTTGGACATCTTGATTGACGGGCCAACCGTCACCGCACGCCCGTCCTGCGTTTCATAACCACCTTTGACGGGTTTGATATCGTCAGGGTTCAGCCATTTGCCATCCGGATCTTTATAGGTTTCGTGACAGACCATGCCTTGGGTGAACAGTGCGTCGAACGGTTCAATGGCGGACTCTGGCATATGACCTGTCAGGTTCATTGCCCGCGCAAAGAAGCGGGCATACAGCAGGTGCAGGATCGCGTGTTCCACGCCGCCGATATATTGATCCACATTCATCCAGTAAGACAGATCTTCGTCCACCGTCGGTGTTTCCGCACGGGGCGCAGTGAAACGGGCGAAATACCATGACGAATCCACGAAAGTATCCATCGTGTCGGTTTCGCGCTTTGCCGGTGCGCCGCATTCGGGGCAAGGCACATCACGCCATGTGGGGTGCCAGTTCAGCGGGTTGCCGGGCCGGTCAAAGGTTGCGTCTTTAGGCAGTTCAACGGGCAGGTTTTCCTTCTTTTCAGGAACCACACCGCATTTTTCACAATGCACAACGGGGATCGGGCAACCCCAGAACCGCTGACGCGACGCGCCCCAGTCCCGCAGACGATAGTTCGTGGTGCCCGTGCCCCAGCCCGCCTTTTCCGCAAAGGCGATGGTTGCGTCGATGGCTTCCTGCCCCGTGGCCACGTCGAGACCTGCGAAATGATCCACCCATTGCACTTTTTCGGTCTTTGGCGGGGTAAATGCCTCGGTCCCCACAGGGGTTGCATTGTCGAGCGCAAAGAAGGTGTCAACCACAGGCAGGTCATACTTGCGGCAGAAATCCAGATCGCGCTGGTCATGGGCCGGACAGCCGAAAATCGCGCCGGTGCCGTAATCCATCAGGATAAAGTTGGCGATCCAGACGGGCAGTTCGCGATCCGCATAAAGCGGGTGTTTGACGCGGATGCCAGTGTCCATCCCCAGTTTCGGCGCGGTTTCAATCGCTTCTTCTGTGGTGCCACCCTTGCGGCACTCGGCCACAAAAGCCGCCGTTTCGGCGTTTTCTGATTCGAGCTGCTTGGCAATCGGGTGATCTGGTGAAATCCCCACAAAAGACGCGCCGTTCAGCGTGTCGGGGCGGGTGGTATAAACCTCGATCCGCTCGCCACCATCCACGCGATCAAAGGCAAACTCCAGCCCGCGGGACTTACCGATCCAGTTTTGTTGCATCAGGCGCACCTTGTCGGGCCAGCCTTCCAGCGTGTCGATCGCGCTTAACAAATCCTCGGAAAAGGCGCTGATCTTGAAGAACCACTGCGTCAGTTCCTTGCGTTCTACCAAAGCACCCGAACGCCAGCCGCGCCCTGCCTCTACCTGTTCATTGGCCAGAACGGTCATATCCACAGGATCCCAGTTCACCACCGCTTTCTTGCGATAGGCCAGACCCTTATCCATCATGTCGATAAACATCGCCTGCTGCTGGCCGTAATATTCAGGATCACAGGTGGCCAGTTCGCGGGACCAGTCAATGGACAGACCCATAGGCTTCATCTGGGCGCGCATGTCTGCGATATTCTGATAGGTCCAGTCGCCCGGATGCACACCTTTTTCCATCGCGGCATTTTCCGCAGGCAGGCCAAAGGCATCCCAGCCCATCGGATGCAGCACATTAAACCCGTTCACCGCCTTATAGCGCGCCACCACATCGCCCATCGTATAGTTGCGCACATGGCCCATGTGGATGCGGCCCGACGGATAGGGAAACATTTCCAACACGTAGTATTTTTCCCGCGAGGTATCGCGCACGGCTTTGAACACCAGCGCGTCATCCCAAGCCTTTTGCCACTTCGGTTCCACAACGCGAGCATTATAACGAGACATGTTTTCTTCCTTACACAGCAAAACGCCGGACAATTTGCCCGGCGTCAATATCATCAACGGGCGGTCTTACCCGCGTTATAGGTTTTTATCGCGCACACGCAACTGACGTGCGCGGGTCAAAATAGCATCTTCGATACGGCGCACGGTTTCCGCGCTCGCCGTGCCGCTGCGGGTCTGGATCGACAGTTTCAACGAACGCGCATCAAGTGCGGGATCCTGCACCAGAACAGTGGCGCGGTACTGCTGGCTGCTGCCGGGCGCACGGCCCCAACCCATCACCAACACACCCGTAAATGGATCTGCTGACTCCACCGGCAAGAAGCTGAGCGTTTCCAGCGAGGCATTCCAGAGGTATTTGTTCACACGGACGTTGGTATTCTGGTCTGGCGCGCGCAAAGCATCAAACAACGACACATCCCCACCGCGGCCTTCACCCAATGCACGCGCAGCCGCACCAGAGGATGGATCCTGATTTGAGGCTTCGACTTGCGCAGCACCACCTGCGGGTACAGCAACAGGGCGATTCAAAAACCCTCCGCTGCTGCGACCGGAATTTCCAAATCCACCACATCCAACAAGTGCCGCACAAATCACTGCGAACAACCCTGTCTTTACACTTATATACATCATGCTCTACGCCCCAAGCTTTACAGCTGTTTCTTTCATGTACCGTTACTTGGTTTGACGAACAAGTTCTTATTGCCCCTCTCCTTTCGCCCATGACCTGAAATTTACCCGAAAAATGACTGTGGCATCATTGCACCAACTTTCCGCTTATCAATCGGTCCACAATACATCTCCTTGATATTCGAGGGCTGTAGAGTGAAAAGCATACACACTCTTTCCGGATACCTCGGATAGAGGTGCACCTTTTAACCTAACGAGGGAAAACTATGAAAAAAGTTCTCTTTGCAACCACAGCTCTTATCGCGACAGCCGGCATGGCCGCTGCTGACGTATCGCTGTCCGGTTCTGGCCGTTTCGGCATTGTCTACAACAGCGCACGTGATGCAGCTGGTCAATCTAAAACCAAAGTTGAAAAACGTATGACCATCAACATCGATGGTTCTGGCTCCACAGACGGCGGCCTGGACTTTGGTGGTCGTATCCGTTTGCGTTCTGACGAAGGCGACGCTGCTGGCGCGACTTCTTCTGCCAACATCTGGATGGGCAACGACATGTTCCGCATCACAGTTGGTAACACTGACGGTGCTATGATCAACCGCATCGGTTACTTCCAAGGCACAGTCGGTCTGACTGGTCTGCAGTGGGCTAACCTGTCCTCCCACATCGGTACAGCTTCCTTCTTCGACCTGAGCACATTCAGCTCTCGCGGGAACTCTGGCGACGTTGTGCGTTTGGACTTCAACGTATCCGGCTTCGGCGTATCCTTGTCCACGAACTCCACAGGCGACCACCTGTCCAACGGTTCGCAAGACTCGATCGCTGTTTCTTATAACTTCGGCGACTGGAACGTTGCTGCTGGTTACGCAACAAACATCAAAACAACTGCTGTTTCCGCAGCAGAAGTTGACATGTTCTCTTTGTCTGCTGCTGGCAACATCGGTGACTTCGGCGTAGGCATCCAGTACTCCGATCTGGAAAATGCTGGTTCCAAAGTTGTTTTGAACGGTTCTTATGACTTCGGTGAAACAACTGTAGCTGCGTTCATCGCACACACAGACGAAGACAATTCCGCGGGTGCTGGTTCAGCTGGTATCGGCGTAAATGGCGAAGAAACTGAATACGGCATCGGCTTCACTCACTCCTTGGGTGGTGCGGTTCTGGCTGGCGGTATCTCCCGCAACTACACAGACGAAACAATGGCTGACCTTGGTGTTCGCTTCAACTTCTAAGCTTTCTTAGAAGTCGGTTAAGGAAGAGCAGGCCTTCGGGTCTGCTCTTTTTTTTGTCGATTCCAGGGCCACCGCGCCCCGTGAATCCAACCTGCTTCCCGTTCCGGACTTGCATTTCAAAACTGATCCAGCGCGCGCTTTTCGTCAAATTCGTGCCTAAGAAAACAGCACCTCACATAACTGTGAATGTGACGGCAGGGAATTTCCTGAATTCGGTGTTTTCCCTCTGAAAATAGTGGGTTACATCTCTGCCGAGCTACTGGGCTTACTCTCCCACGGGCGCTTGCGCCTGTCCTTTCACTAACAAAATGAGAAACAAAATGAAAAAAGTTCTCCTTGCAACTACAGCGATCATCGCTTCTGCATCTGCTGCCGCAGCCGACGTAACTCTGTCCGGTTCCGGCCGCTTCGGTATCGTTTACGACAGCTCCATGGACGCTGCCGGTCAATCCAAAACCAAAGTTGAAAAACGTATGACCATCAACATCGATGGTTCCGGTTCCACAGACGGTGGTCTGGAATTCGGTGGTCGCATCCGTCTGCGTTCTGACGAAGGCGACGCTGCTGGCGCGACTTCTTCTGCCAACATCTGGATGGGTAACGACATGTTCCGCATCACAGTTGGTAACACCGACGGCGCGCTTGTGAACCGCGTTGCATATTTTGACGGTTCCGTTGGCCTGACAGGTCTGCACGACGCAGACAACTCTTTCAACATCGGCACAACCAGCTTCCCGCTGAACACATACTCTTCCCGCGGTAACTCGGGTGATGTTGTTCGTCTGGACTTCAACGTCGGTGGCTTTGGCGTGTCCTTGTCCACAGACTCTACTGGTGACCACCTGTCCAACGGTTCCGAAGATGCAATCGCTGCATCCTATAACTTCGGTGACTGGACTGTAGCTGCCGGTTACGCCAAAAACGCAAACAACTCCGCCTCTTCCGCAGGCGAACTGGACCTGTGGTCCTTGTCTGTTGCCGGTAACATCGGCGATTTCGGCGTGAACGTGAACTACTCCGATCTGGAAACTGTTGGTACCAAAGCTGTACTGTCCGGTTCTTATACATTCGACGCCACAACTTTGACTGCGTTTGTTGCACAAACATCTGAAGACACATTCAACTCCGCAGGTATCGGCGCAACTGGCGACGAAACAGAATACGGCCTGGGCTTCACTCACAACCTGGGTGGCGCAACACTGGCTGGTGGTATCTCCCGCAATTACACCGAAGAAACAATGGCTGACCTTGGTGTTCGCTTCTCCTTCTAAGTTAGGTTAGAAGGTGCACGGGAAAGGGCAGGTCTTCGGATCTGCCCTTTCTTTTTGGGGTTGCCGAATTTGCCCCGTACAGGCATTCCTTTGCCATGTCCCTTTCAGATATCACATCCCGCATTCACGCCGCTGAAACCGCCGCCAACCGGCCGGTGGGCAGCACTCGTTTGATCGCCGTGTCAAAAGTGCAGCCCAATCAACGGGTTCACGAAGTCCTGCAAACGGGCCACCGCCTGTTTGGCGAAAACAAAGTGCAGGAAGCGCAGGGCAAATGGCCTGACTTTCGCGCTGAATTCGGCCCTGTTGATGTGCATCTGATCGGCCCGCTGCAAACCAACAAGGTGAAAGCCGCCGTAGAATTGTTCGATGCGATCCACGCCATTGACCGCGAGAAACTGGCCCGTAAAATTGCTTCGGAAATTCAGGCACAGGGCAAATCTCCGGAATTGTTCATTCAGGTCAACACCGGCGAAGAGCCACAAAAGGCAGGTGTTTTGCCCGCCGAAGCGGACGGATTTATCGCAGATTGCCGGGCTATGGATATGAACATAACAGGTCTGATGGTGATTCCCCCCGTTGACGAAGAACCCAGCCTCCACTTTGCCCTGTTGCGTAAAATCGCGCAGCGCAACGGGTTGTCGGGGCTGTCCATGGGGATGAGCGGCGATTTTGAACGGGCGGTTGCGCTTGGGGCGACCCATGTGCGGGTCGGCTCGGCTATTTTCGGGGAACGCAGCTACGGCGCATGACCCCTAGCGGATGATCACCTGTGATCGCGGCGTCCAACCTGCCAGAATTGCCACCAGATCATCCTCGGCAAAGGCAATGCAGCCTTCGGTCGGATGCCGCGGCTTGCGCCATTTGTGCAGAAAAATCGCACTGCCCTTGCCCGCCACACTGTCGGGCCAGTTATAATCCACAATGGCAAAAATATCGTACAGCGGATCGGCGCGGCGCAGACGTTCATGGCTGAATCGATGTGCGCGCGTATTGATCCGCTGATTGTAATCGGGATCGCGTGGATCGTCCGACCAGATATCACACAGCCCGATCGGCCAACAGTCCAGCGCGGGGGCATCAAAGCCGATGCGGTCACTGCGATAGCCGACACCGCCCAGCCGATAGCTGCCAAGCGGCGTGATCCCGTCGCCTTCTCCCTGCTTCACCCCGATGCCACCACGCCCGATGGCGCAAGGGTAGCGGCGGCCCTGAAACCGCGCGCCCCAACGGGTGACAACCAGATCGTCAAACTGCGCAATCATAACAAATGCCCGCTCTTTTTTGCTTTGGTATCAAGGTAATCGGTGTTTTGCGCTGTGCGCCCGACCTGCAAGGGAACCCGTTCAGCCACGGCAATTCCCGCTTCTTCCATCCGGGCGACTTTGGCGGGGTTATTGGTCATCAAACGGGTGGATTTAAACCCCAGCCCCAGCAGTATTTCAGCCCCCAACCGAAAGTCCCGCTCATCGTCTTCAAAACCCAGACGGTGATTGGCCTCGACCGTGTCAAACCCTTGATCCTGCAGCGAATAAGCCCGCATTTTATTGGCCAGCCCGATGCCGCGACCCTCTTGGTTCAGATACAGTAAAACGCCTTCACCCTCGGCCCCGATCTGCGCCAGCGCGGCCTGTAATTGCGGACCACAGTCGCATTTCAAAGACCCGATCAGATCGCCCGTAAAACAGGCCGAATGCAGCCGCGACAACACAGGTTTATCCCGCGCGGGCTTGCCCACTTCGATGGCATAATGCTCCTCGCCGCCATCCCGTTTGCGATAGACATGCACCCGCGAATGCTGCGCCACAGCCAAAGGCACCCGCGCGTTTGAAATCTGGTCCAGCGGCATGCGCAGGGCGTCATTCGCCTCCATTTCAGCCGCATCCAGCAACAACAACCCGTCCTGCGGCCCGTCAACAGCGGCCAAAAGCGCACCAGGCAACAGACCCGCGCCTTTGCACAGACGGATCACACTGCGATCCGCCAAAGAAGACCCTTCGCGCAAATAGCGGAACGGGCCTTTCATCGGCACCAGCAAATCCAGCGAGGGATCGGCCATGGCATGCACCCACGTCGCAGGCACATCAGATGGCACCACGATCCGCACCAGATCGCCGTCATAGGCAGGGGCCATCAGGGTTTCTGCCCGACGATTGGTGACCGCTAGATGTAAATCCCCGCCCGCATCACGCATTTGCGCCAGACGTTCGGAACTTAGCGTTTCGACAGCAGCCACAGCCCAGAAGGCGGCGCCATCGCACAGCACAACAGGCACACCCATACGTAAATCCGCACGCGCCCGCGCAATTTTTTCGGCCAATGTTACGGAAAACGTCATGGCGACCCTATAACTTGAAACATTTTGTCCGCTTTCTATATCCGCCATCGCACGGAAGTGAAACAATTTACCGAATTTCGACACGTCCCTGTGATGCGGATTGATAACCGGACCCAAAGAGCGCATTTTCAGTTCGAGAGTAGGAGACAACCCATGAGCAACGTGAAAAAAATCCTGATGGTGGATGACGACGACGATCTGCGCGAAGCGCTTGCGGATCAACTTGTCCTGACCGAAGATTTTGATGTGTTCGAGGCCGAAGACGGTGCCTCTGGACTGGAAAAAGCGAAAGAGGCTTTATACGATCTGGTCCTGCTCGATGTGGGCTTGCCCGATATGGATGGCCGTGAATTGTGCCGTTTGATGCGCAAACAAGGGGTAAAATGCCCGATTGTGATGCTGACAGGCCATGATACGGACGCAGATACCATTCTAGGTCTGGATGCAGGCGCCAATGATTACGTGTCCAAACCGTTCAAATTTCCCGTGCTTCTGGCCCGTATTCGCGCCCAATTGCGTCAACACGAACAATCCGAAGACGCGGTCTTCAACCTTGGACCGTATACGTTCAAACCCGCCTCTAAGATGTTGATAGACGAGGCAGATAAGAAAGTCCGCCTGACCGAAAAAGAAACAAATATCCTTAAATTTCTTTACCGTGCCCAAGACGGTGTCGTGGCCAGAGAGGTCCTCTTGCACGAGGTTTGGGGCTATAATGCCGGTGTCACAACCCATACGCTGGAAACTCATATCTATCGTTTGCGCCAGAAAATCGAACCCGATCCAAGCAATGCACGGCTTTTGGTGACGGAATCAGGTGGGTATCGCCTGAACGCTTAACAACAGACTAAACTCGGAGTTTTTCATAGTTTCTCCCTGGACTGGCCCGCCCCTTTGGCGGGTCTTTTTTTACCCAAAGCAATGCTCTAAGGTGAAGAAAATTCATCAAAGGTCGAGCCTATGCCCATCAAAGTCTGCACTTGGAATATCAACTCTGTTCGGCTGCGCGAACCTATTGTTTTAAAGCTTTTGCAAGATGAACAACCGGACGTTTTATGCCTGCAGGAATGCAAAAGCCCTGTTGATTTGATTCCAACTGAAAACTTCGCCGCACTTGGTTACACCCATATGGTTGCGCGGGGTCAAAAGGGCTATAACGGCGTGGCAATCCTGTCAAAACGGCCGATCACCGACGCGGGTCACCGTGATTTCTGCGAAAAAGGCGATGCGCGCCATGTGGCCGCAAAACTGGATAACGGCATGACACTCCACAACTTTTATGTGCCCGCTGGCGGTGATGTTGCTGACCGCGAGGTGAATGAAAAATTCGGCCATAAAATGGATTTCCTGACCGAAATGCGCGATTGGTTTCATGCGGAAGCCCCGCAAAAATCCGTGATGGTCGGGGATTTGAACATTGCCCCGCGCGAAGATGACGTTTGGGATCACAAAAAACTGCTCAAAGTCGTATCACACACCCCGATCGAGGTGGACCAACTGGCTGAAACCCAAGCGGCTGGCAAATGGGTTGATATCACCCGTCAGGACATCCCCGAAGGTCTGCTTTATACATGGTGGTCTTACCGTGCGCGGGACTGGGACACCGCCGACAAAGGCCGCCGACTTGACCATATCTGGGCCACGCCGGACATTTCCGCCAGCGCCCATTCCAGCAGGGTATTCCGGGATGCCCGCGGATGGGAAAAACCCAGCGATCACGCCCCTTTATTTGCTACATTTGATTTAGATTAACCACACAAGAGGCTATTTTGAACCTTATCACAAAACGGGCATTTCTATTGGGGTCCGGCGTAATTGTCGGGGCCTATCTGGGGGCGAAATACGGTCCTAAAAATCCGGTTCTGGATGGCACAACCTCGCTGCAACCCAGCGGTGCGGCGGGAACGTTGAATGACGCCAGCGGCCTGTCTCAAACGCCGCCAAGGCCGAGGGCCGCCCTGTATCCCTTAGTGCGGCACGTCATTCCATGGGCGGGCAGTCGATACCGCGTGACGGCCATGCGATCACGCTCGACACAGATTTCTTTGAACCAGACACGGCCAACGCCACCTATCGCTGCTCTGCGGGTCTGCGCTGGGACAGTGCGATCCGCCAGATGGATGCCATCGGCTTTGGCCCTAAGGTCATGCAATCAAACAATGATTTCGGCATCGCCAGTACGTTTTGCGTCAATGCCCACGGCTGGCCTGTACCCTATTCCGCGATGGGGTCCACAACGCGCAGCTTTAAGATGTTGTTGCACGACGGCGATTTGATCACCTGCTCACGCACCGAAAACGCCGACCTGTTCAACCTGACCATGGGCGGTTACGGGCTGACGGGTTTGATCACCGAAATGGAGGTCGAAATGACCCCGAATGCGCGGTTGCTGCCCGCTTTTGAAAAAATGGCGGGGCCTGATTTCGGGATGAAGTTTGTGGCGGCCTTGAAAGACCCCAGAGTCCAGATGGGCTATGGCCGTTTGAACGTTGATAAGGCTGAATTTTTCGACAAAGCCCTGATGATCACCTACCGCCCGACAGACGATCAAAGCGATCTGCCTGCGGCCAGCACATCCGGCTTTGTGTCCAAATTCGCAAGACACTTGTTCCGCGCGCAATTGGGGACCGAGGGCGTAAAACGGCGTCGATGGTGGGTGGAAACCGACCTGCAGGCCAGACTGACCGCGGGCGAAGTGACCCGCAACAGCCTGATCAACGAACCCGTGGTAACGCTGGACGATAAAGACCCTTACCGCACCGATATATTGCACGAATATTTTGTCGAACCCGACCGTTTTGCCGAATGGGTCGCCCTGTGTAAACGTGTGATTCCAGCGTCTTATCAAGAGCTGTTAAACATCACCCTGCGTTATGTGGCCCCTGATAAAGAGGCCGTGCTCAGCTATGCGCCCGTAGATCGGATTGCCTGTGTCATGTTGTTTTCCCAAGAAATGACCGTCCGTGCAGAAGCCGATATGCAGCGGATGACCCAAGCCCTGATCGCAGGAACGGCGGAATTGGGCGGGACCTATTATCTGCCCTATCGCCTGCACGCAACGCAGGCGCAATTTGAAAACTCCTACCCCGATGCTGGTGAATTTGTGGCGGCAAAGCGCAAAATAGACCCTGATTTACGGTTTCGAAACGGGTTGTGGGATACTTACATGGCGGGGCTTTGATATGACCATTTTACGCTACATCTGCTTTGGCTATTTCGTCTCGCTCGCCTTTGCGGCGGCGCTGAATTACATTCCCGGTCTGACCGATGATCAGGGACGGTCCTTCGGGATTTTCGCGCTCGATATTTTTGACGACAGTTTGCATGCGGTGTCAGCCCTTTGGGCTTTGATCGCGGGGCTGGTATCCCACCGCGCATCGCGGGTGTTTTTGATCTATTTCGGGGCTGCCTATTTTGGCGATGGCCTGCTGGGATTGATCACTGGTTCGGGGTATCTGGACTTTGGTATCTTTAACAACGGCATCGTCGATTACCCGTTTGTTTTCAAAATCCTGAACAACCTGCCGCATCTGTTCCTCGGCGGCTTTGCGGTGGTTTCTGTCTGGTTGTGGGATAAACGCTGATGCGTATCCTTGGGCGGTTTTTAGCGCGGTGGCTGATGCGGGCGGTACTGGCCGTGATTGTGCTGGCGCTGCTGTTGCTGGCCCCTGTGGGGTATAACGAACTCGCCTGTCGCGCCGATCTGTCAGATGAACAATACACCGCACTTATAGACCCGTCCGACCACCGCGCAGAGGCGGCCAGCTATCTGACTTATCCCGAATGGCACATTGTCTTTACCTATGATGATTACGCAAAAATTTTGCAAACGGGCGACCCTCATGATTTTGGCTATATCACCGCAATTACAGGGTTTTGGACTGCAATGTGCAGCTTGACGCAGACTGCTGATGCCCATGGCGGTGCACCTGAAACCAAGACGATGGACTATGTGATCGGCGTCAGTTTCACCGCAGAACTGCTGGCCAAAGCGGCTTATGAAGAAACCATCGGGCGCGTCACAACCTGGCTGCGCGGGCCGGACCCTGTGGCC
>JAXMOF010000014.1:0-77014 GCA_034670045.1 Amylibacter sp.
ATGTTATCCGCGCCGCATTGGGGGCTTTGCCGTCAATCAACGCAAATTCATCCGCAGGGCGCACCAGTACATTTTGCAGTTCGCACGCCCGTTGAAACGACGAAGAGCGCCAGCCAGAGGGCATATACAGCCAGACAAACGGCACTTTGGGATGCCAGTTCAGCCGCCATTGCCCCAAGACATTCGCCGCTATTTTGGCGCGTCGATCAATATAGGCCAACATGCGGGTGCGGATGGCCTCGGCCTCTCCGCTGGTAATCAGTTCGGTGGCAAGGTCGCAGATGATCTGTGACACACCGTAACAATTGGACAGTACGGTGGCGCGGGCCTCTTCCCCAAAGCCCGGGGGCGTAACCAGATAGCCGATGCGCAGCCCTGTTGAAACCGATTTGGACAGCGCGCCAATGTACCAGACCCGCTCTGGCGCGATGGAATACATGGACGGCACATCAGAGGAGAAAATCCCGAAAGCGTCGTCGTCGATGATCTTCAGGTCATATTTTGCCGCGATCCGCGACAGGGTGATCCGTCGTTGCAACGTGGTGATCTGGGTGGTGGGGCTGTGTACCGCGAAAGAGCTGACCAGCACCTGCGGCCCGTGTTTGCGGCAAATCTGTTCCAGTTGATCGGGGATGATTCCCTCGTCGTCCCGCTCGACCGATACAATCACCGCGCGCAGCATATTGGCTGCGTGGCGCAGACCGGGGAAAACCAGTTCATCCGCTACAATCACGGGGGAGGGGCCGACCAAAAGGGTTTGCAGCGCAATCAACATGGCATTCTGCGCGCCGTAGGTGATGGCGATGTCATCGGCAGACGGCTGCAGATCGGTATAGGACAGCCACTGGGCGATGGCTGCGAAAGTGGAATGGCCCCGTGCGGGATCGGGGTAATCGGCCAGATCATTCACGCCGCTGGCGGCAATTCTGGCCAATGTGGCGCGAATGATCGCGTCCTGCCCCAGATCGGGGCTTTTGGTGCCGCGTAAATCCATTTTCAGGTTCGAGGCGCCCAGATGCAGCGAATCATGGTTAAGATTGCGCAGCACATTGCGCGATTGCGCCACAAAGGTGCCCCGCCCCACAGCAGCATCAAGCAGGCCGTCATCCGTCGCGCGACGATAGGCGCGGGCCACGGTGCCAGGGGTGATTTGCAAGTCCCACGCCAGATCCCGTACGGGGGGCAGTTGTTGCCCCGGCTCAAGTTCACCTGCCGCAATGGCCTCGCGCAGGGCATGCACGAGGGCAAGATATTTTGGTCCACTGGATTGTGCTAAGGTCGGTGGCCAAATTGTACCCATTACAATGTTTTCCTAGCTTTCATTCTGGGGCGATTGTATCAAGACATTGTACCGATTGTACAAATTGTATCAACACAAAAATGGAGCGCGATATGCCACTAGCACATACAAGTCACATCGCGCTGGCAGAGGATCTCTGTTCGCGCGCAACCATTCCTTTCACCGCAGGTGTCGCCCTTAAGGTGGCGCATCTGGTGTTGATTTGGGCGGATCGCAAACAGGCACGAACGATTCTGCGAAATATGGAACAACACCGACTGGATGATCTGGGGCTGTCACGCGAGCAGGTCTATCTAGAGGCGTGCAAACCGTTCTGGCGTCGTTAAGACAGGCCGGAACAGGGCTGCCCGAAATGTCCTTTACCTCGGCATTTCGGGCAGAATAACAATAGCTTACTTATAGTGGCCGTCGTAGATCGGGCCTAAAGTGTCTTCGTCGAACAGCGACGAAACGCTGGTCCCGTTCGAGATATTCATGATGGCCTGAGCCAGCATCGGCGCGGTTGGGACGATGCGGATTTTATCGCAGGCAGCCACTTGCGGGGTGGCCTGAATGCTGTCCGTGATGACCAGTTGCTTCATGGAGGAATTGGTGATCCGTTCCACCGCAGGGCCCGACAGAACGCCGTGTGTGATGTAGGAATGTACCTCTTTCGCGCCCATTTCGATCAATGTATCGGCTGCTTTACACAATGTACCAGCGGTGTCGCAGATATCATCCACAATGATACATTTCTTACCTGTCACATCACCGATCACGGTCATTTCAGCGATCTCACCCGGTGCATTGCGACGTTTGTCCACAATGGCCAGCGGTGCGTCGATCCGTTTGGCCAATTCGCGGGCGCGCGCAACACCACCCACATCCGGTGAAATGACCATGACTTCGGACAGATCTTCGAAGTTGTGTTTTACATCCAGCGCAAAAACCGGCGCGGCGTAAAGGTTATCTACCGGAATGTCGAAAAAGCCCTGAATCTGTGTGGCGTGCAGGTCCATAGTCAAAACCCGCTCGATTCCCGCTTCGGCAATCAGGTTTGCGACCAGTTTGGCCGAAATCGGTGTGCGGGCCTTGGTGCGACGGTCTTGGCGGGCGTATCCGAAATAGGGGATCACAGCGGTGATGCGGGCGGCTGACGACCGGCGCAGGGCGTCGGAAATAATCAGCAATTCCATCAGGTTGTCATTGGCAGGATTGGACGTGGACTGGATGATGAACATATCCTCGCCGCGCACGTTTTCGTAAACTTCGACAAAAATTTCCTGATCGTTAAACCGCTCAATCCGCGCATCCACGGGTTTGACCGCTTTGCCACGGTGCATGGACATTCGTCGTGCAATGGCCTCGGACAGGGTTTTGTTGGAATTGCCGGCGATCAGCTTCGGCTCGATAATGGATTTCATGGCAGAGGGTCCCTAGCAGCGGATTGGACCGTTACAGTCAGGCTGTTCTGTAACAGTTCTGTTAGGCGTGGCCATAACAAAGCGCGGGGGGTTTGCATAGGGAATATGGCAGGCTAATCAAGGTAAAATCACACAAAGGACGACAGGCCATGGCCCATATCGATTATTTCACCATCACACTTTCCCCTTTCGCCTATCTGGCAGGGCAAGGATTGGAAGAGGTCGCCAAGAAACACGGTGCGACGATCACCTATAAACCGTTCAACCTGATGCAGGTGTTTGAACAGACCGGAGGCACCCCGCCCGCCAAACGCCATCCCGCCCGTCAGGCGTACCGTATGCAGGAACTGGCGCGGATCGCCAAACGGAACAATCTGGCGATCAACCTGAAGCCTGCCCATTTTCCATCCAACCCCGCGCCAAGCTGTTATGCGCTGATCGCAGCCCAAAACGCGGGCGGCGGTGATTTGGGTGGATTGTGCCACGCTTTCCTGCGTGCCTGCTGGGCCGAGGAAAAGGATCTGGCCGATGATGATGTGGTGCGCGCCTGTCTGCAAGCCTACGGGTTTGATCCGAAACTGGCGGACAGCGGGTTGTTAAGCGGGGCGCAGGCCTTTGAAAAGAACACAGAAGAGGCGCTGCAACGCAACGTCTTTGGTGCGCCCAGCTACGTTGTGGGCGATCAAGTGTTCTGGGGCCAAGATCGTCTGAGCTATCTGGACGATTACCTGTCAGAAATAGGATAAATTACGTGCCAGACTGTTTTACCAGAAACGCGGGCCACGGCCCGCGTAAAGCCTTGTTCATTCACTGCTCTTTGTCGTCGGGCAAAAGCCTGATCCCGTTGATGGAGCATTTCAGCGACGAGATGACGATGGTTGCAGTGGATTTGCCGGGGCAAGGCAAATCCCCGATGCCCGATATGACGCGGGATTATCAGACCCAATGTGTCGAGACTTGTATCGCCCTGATCGAAGAGAGCGGCGCGCCGCAGGATTTGGTGGGGCATTCCTTTGGTGCAACAGTAGCGCTGCGTCTGGCGGCGCTGCGCCCTGATCTGGTGCGTTCTCTGGTGTTGTTCGAGCCTGTCTATTTCGGCCTGTTGGGGGATGCGGGGCATACTGCCTATGACGAATTGCAATCCGAAGAAGGCCCGATCAACCAAGCGGTGGCCGCGGGCGATATGTTGACGGCGGCCAGGCTGTTCCTGTCCCGTTGGGGCTTGCCCGGCGAATGGGAGCGTCTGCCCGAGGCGGCCCGCCAGGGCATGTCAAAACGCATGTGGGTGATTCCTGCGCAACATGACGGGATCATTGCGGATAGTGATATCCGGATGCGGCTGTCTGCGGTCAAAGACGTGACCTGTCCCACATTGGTGATGCGCGGCGGGAACAGTCCTGATGTGATGGCGGCTGTAACCGAAGTGATCAGGGACGCGATGCCTAACGCTGCTTTGGATGTGTTGGCGGGGGCGGGGCATATGCTGCCGATCACCCATGCGGATGCGTGCGCCTTGCGTTTACGGGCGTTCTGGGAACTGTAAGGCTTGTGGGCTGGGCGCTGTGCCCCTCCCGTTGGGAGGGGTGCCTGCGGCGCGGATATTTGGCCCAAAAAGAGTGTGGGCTGTGCGTTTACCCTTGGACGAGGGCGATAAAGGCGTCGATTTCGGCGTCTGTGGTGGACCAGCTGCACACAAGGCGGCAGGTAAGGAATTCGTCATCCGGACCGGTTGTCGGGTGGTCGCCGGGCCAGGGGTGATACATGGCCCCTCCTGCCAATGCGCGATTGTGGGCGGCGCGTGACATGCCACAAAACAGCATATTTGCCTGACGCGGGTGCAGCAGTTTGAAACTGTTGATTCTGGTCAGGCCTGCCTCCAGTCTGGCCCCTGCGTCATTGGCTTGTCTGGCCAGTTTCAGCCACAGATCATCTGTCAGATAAGCTTCCATCTGGGCCGAAAGATAACGGTGTTTGGAAAACAGATGGCCCCCCCGTTTGCGGCGCAACTCGAATTCCCATGCTTTGGCGGGGTCAAAGATGATCACCGCCTCTACGCCCATCAGACCGTTCTTGGTGCCGCCAAAGGACACCACGTCGATGCCCGCTTTCCACGTCATTTCCGCAGGGGTACAACCAAGTGCCACCAATGCGTTGGTGAAACGTGCGCCGTCCAGATGGGTGCCGATACCAAGATCATGGGCGGTTTTGCACAGTTCGGTGATTTCGGGCACGGTATAGATCGTGCCCATTTCGGTGACATTGGTGATCGACAGGGTGCCGCGCTGGATGTTGTGGACGCCGAGCACGCCTGTGTTGCTGGCGCGGTTGCGAAATTCTTCGGGGTCGATTTTGGCGTCTGCCCCTTCGAGCAGGGTCAGCTTGGCCCCGCCTGTGAAAAATTCGGGCGCGCCGCATTCGTCTTCTTCGATATGGGAATGGCGGTGGCAGAACACGGTTTGCCACGGCGCAGTCAGTACAGACAGGGACAGGGCGTTGGCGGTGGTGCCTGTGGAGACAAGGTAAACGGCGGCTTCGGGGGCTTCGAAGATGTCACGGATTTTGGCGGTGACGCGATCCATGATTTCATCGTTGCCGTAGGATTTTGAATAGCCTTCATTGGCTTTGCTCAGGGCTTCCATCACCTCGGGGGCGGCTGGTGCGGCGTTGTCAGAGGCGAAATACATTATTGAAACCCTTCCACGATGTAATCTTCAAAGTCGTCTTCTTCTACGTCATATTCGGGCACAGTTTGGCCTGCAACCGAATTGCCGCTACGTGCTGTGCTGTCCGGATCACCCGTCAAAAGCGGGTGCCAGGCAGGCAGGCGTTTGCCTTCGTGCAGCAGACGATACGCGCAGGTGCTGGGCATCCAATGGGCGTTGCGTTCGATGTTTTCAGGGGTCAGCACTACGCAGCCCGCCACCATTTGTTTGCGCAGGGGATAGTTGCCGCAAGAACAGGTTTTATCGTCGAACAGGCGGCAGGCGATATTGGTATAGGCCACGCCGCCGGTGTCTTCGTCTTCCAGTTTTAACAGGCAGCATTTGCCACAGCCGTCGCACAGGGCTTCCCATTCCGGTCTGCTCATGTCGGCCAGATCGGTGGTGCGCCAGTAATTCTTGGCCAATTGGCCGCGTTTGATGTGTTCGCTCATGGTGCAGTTCTTGAGCCGTTGGGCGGGATTGTCTAGGGTAAAGACAAAAAACGGAGCAGATGATGCGGGAAACCGAGCTGTACGGGCCAGTGAAAACCTTTCTGGAGGCGCAGGGCTATACGGTGAAAGCCGAGGTGCAGGATTGTGACGTGGTGGCGGTGCGCGGCGCAGAGGAGCCTGTGGTGGTGGAGCTGAAACTGCAATTGTCGCTGGCGTTGTTGTTGCAAGGCGTGGATCGGCAATCCATCACGGATTCGGTTTATGTGGCTGTTCCTGCGGGGAAAACTGCTCGGTGGAAGGGGCAGGTCAAAGATGCGGTGCGCCTGTGCCGGCGGCTTGGGCTGGGGCTTTTGAGTGTGCGCAACGGAGCGGTGCTGGTGCATGTGGACCCCGGCCCCTATGCCCCGCGCAAGTACAAGCGGCGGCGGGATTTATTGCTGAAGGAATTTCAGAACCGTGTGGGCGATCCCAATACCGGAGGGCAGACCAAGCGCAAGATTATCACCGCCTATCGGCAGGATGCCTTGCGGTTGGCCATGTATCTGGCGGATGCGGGGACGGTAAAGCCTGCTTTGGCGCGCAAGGAGTTGGGCGTGGTGAAAGCGGCGGAAATCCTGCGGTCGGATTATTACGGGTGGTTTGAACGGGTTGAACGGGGGGTCTACGGATTACGGCCCCACGGGGTGGCAGCCTTGGAAATCTATGCGGATGTTGTGGCCCTGCTGAAGGCGTGAGGGTTTGAGTATTTCGGGAACATTG
The DNA here is from genome assembly GCA_034670045.1 of Amylibacter sp. Lineage (GTDB taxonomy): Bacteria > Pseudomonadota > Alphaproteobacteria > Rhodobacterales > Rhodobacteraceae > Amylibacter. The sequence goes on from JAXMOF010000014.1 coordinate 6,617, forward strand.
AAGCCCGTGTGTCAGGTATACTTTGCGAGGATTTCGCGGGCTTTGACGCAGTCGTCCTGCATGGCGGTGATCAGATCGTCGAGGCTGTCGAACTTGAGTTCGGGGCGCAGGTATTCCACCAGCGCGGTGGAAAGGGTTGCGCCGTAAAGATCACCTTTGAAATCAAACAGGAAGACTTCGAGGTTGGGAATGTCATTGTCGGCGAAAGTCGGGCGATCCCCGAGAGAGGCTGCGCCGCGGTAGTGACCCTTGTTCGGGCCGTCGAGCACATCCACAAGAACAGCATAGACGCCGTATTTGGGCAGATGCAGATCGGTGAGCGGAATGTTCGCGGTGGGAAAACCCAGTTCGCGGCCCCGTTGGAAGCCTTTTTCCACGGTGCCTTCAATGCGGTGCCAGTGGCCTAGCATGCGGGTGGCGTCCTGTGGGCGGCCTTCGGACAGGGCCTGACGGATGGCCGTTGAAGAGAAATCGCCCTTTGCGTCATTGACCAGCGGGGCGATTGTGGTGCCAAAGCCGTGGGTCTTGCCCATGTCGGCCAGCAGGTTTGCATCGCCGCTGCGGCCTTTGCCAAAGCGAAAGTCGGCCCCCACCACCAGATGTTTGATGCCAAGCCCGTTGACCAGAACGTCGGTTACAAAAGTTTCTGCGGGCAGGGCGGCAAGGGCGGTGTTGAAGGGGATTTCGTAAAGGTGGTCCAAGCCCAGTTTTTCGAATCTGTTGGCGCGGGTTTGCGCGGACATCAGGCGAAAGGCGGGGGAGTCCGGTTGGAACAGGCGGCGGGGGTGGGGTTCAAAGGTGACCACACCCAAAGGCGCACCGATTTCGGCTGCTGCTGCGCGGGCCAGTGCCAGCACGGATTGATGGCCCAAATGCACCCCGTCGAAATTGCCCATGGCAACAGAGGCGCCTTTTGCGGTGTCTGGCAGGTCTATATAAGTTTGATATCGTTGCATCTGGCCCGTGTCGGGCCTTGGCCCGTTAGTCTGTTGTGCGGCTTGGTGCTAGAACCAGCGCCGTGCCTTTCAGGACCACCGTATCGCCGACTGTGCAGACACAATCAAGGGTGACGCGCCGTTTTGCACTGTCAATTGCGGCGACTGTGACTGTGGCTTCTACATAGGCGTCAGGGCGCACGGGGGCGGTGAATTTCAGATCCTGTTTCATATAGATCGTGCCATGGCCCGGAAGTTGTTCCCCGATCACTGCGGAAATCAGTGAAGCGGACAACATGCCGTGGGCGATGCGGCCTTGGAACAGGGTGTTTTGGGCGTAATCGTCATCCAGATGCACCGGATTATGGTCGGTGCTGAGTTCCGCAAACAGCGCGATTTCGCGGTCGCCGATGACTTTGGCAATAGAGCGGGACATGCCGACTTCCATATCTTCGATGAAGATTGTGCCTTTTTGCGGGTCGAGGGTCAGTGTATCTGGCATGAGAGGCGTCCTGTGGCTGCGCGTGTGCCTTGGCTAATGGGAAAACGGGGCAGAAGCAAGTCCGTTGCGCAACATTACATCAAAAAATGACAATCTGTCGCAACAATCTTGCTTTGCTGATTGTCGTTTCTGTGTGCCTTAGCGCAAGTGGCCGATGGTGGCTGTTGGGCTAAGGCTATGTTTTTGAAGGAATGCTTCCAGTTTTTGCGGGTCGGGCTGTGGCCGGGTCGCGGTGTCCTCGGCAGCCAGCCCGCCAGAGATAAACAAAACGTCCATATTCTCGTTAATTGCGCCTAGAACATCCGTCATGATGCCGTCCCCGATGCACAGGATGCGGCTTTGGTCAATGTCGCGCCCTGCGGCGGCGGCCAGTCGGGTGCGGGCCAGATCATAGATTGGCGGGTGCGGTTTGCCGAAGTAATGGGAAACGCCGCCCCGTTCGCTATAGGCCGCGGCCAAGGCACCTGCGCAATAAATACGTTTGTCGCCGTGATCCACTACGATATCGGGATTGGCACAGAGCAGTTCCAGCCCGTTGTTCTTGGCTTCAAGGAAAATTGCGGCGTAATCTTCGGGGGTTTCGGTTTGATCGTCAAACAAGCCGGTACAGACGATGGCGTCGGCTTGATCAAGGGGCACGCGATTGATGTTTTCCAGCCCCGGAATATCGGGGTCGGGGGCGAAAAAGGGCACATCCCGCTCGGGGCCGATGTGGAAGACTTTTTTACCATAAGATCCCGAGGCCAATGCAGCGCGGGCACTGTCACCACTGGTGGCGACCTCGTGATACAGATCACGGGCGACGCCAATACCATCCAGTTGCAGTTCAACCGAGGCTTTTGGGCGGGGGGAATTGGTCAGCAGCAGCACCAGACCGCCTGAATCACGAAACAGTTCAAGGGCGCGCACGGCCTCGGCAAAGGGGCGTTGGCCGTTGTGTAAACAGCCCCACAAATCGCAGTAGACCGCGTCGTAATTGGCGGAAATTTCCGAGAAATGTTCGATAATGCGTGTCATGACGGCCCCTTGCGTGTTTGCGCGCGATCATTGCGAGTTTGGCGTGCTTGGCAAGGGCTATCCTGCGGTGCGGTGCAAAAACGCGCTGGCGTAAGGGAATTGGTGATGACGTAAAGTCATGCGGGTTGTTCGAAAAATTGAATTCGCCTACCACTTTAGACCCATCAACGCAGGAAACCCTTATGACAGATCACATCACCGTTCACACCGCCGACCGCGTTACGACCGTGACCATAACACGCCCTGAAAAGCGCAACGCGATCACGCAGGCCATGTATGCCAAACTGGCGGATGCGCTGGCGGATTATGCAGCATCAGATGACGCGCGAGCCTTGGTTCTGACAGGGGCAGAGGATTATTTCACTGCGGGGAATGATTTGAAAGATTTTTCCATGGCCGACAGGTCGGATGATCTGCCCCCCGTGGCGCGGTTTTTGAACGGGATTTCCACCTGTCCGAAACCTGTGATTGCGGCGGTGAATGGCCCTGCGATCGGGGTCGGGCTGACCATGCTGCTACATTGCGATCTGGTTTATGCGGCCCAAAGTGCCACGTTTGATGCGCCATTTGTCAAACTGGGTCTGGTGCCAGAGGCGGCGTCTTCGATGTTGCTGGCGGCCTCGGTCGGGATGGCGGTGGCCAATGATGTGCTGCTGGCAGGGCGTAAGCTGACCGCAGACGAAGCCCATACCTATGGTCTGGTGTCGCGGGTGTTTGCTGACGGGGATCTGATGGCAGAGGTTGCAGGCATCGCCCAGCATGTGGCGCGCTGTGCGCCTGTGTCCATGCAGCGGTCCAAATCCCTGATCCGCAACCAGCGCGAACAGGTGGCGGCGCAAATGGCGGCTGAAAGTGTTCTGTTTGTAGAGCAGTTGAAATCGCCGGAATTTGCCGAAACCGTGGCAGCGATCATGCAAAAACGCGCGCCGGATTATTCCTGACTGCCCGCGGATCCCTCAGATACTACGACGCAAAACAACGATGGCCCGCGCAAATACACTGCGCGGGCCCACGCATAAGTGAGCCTAGACGAATCGCCTGAAAAACAGGTGAAACGGGTCACAAAAAACCCGCCTAGGCCTTAGACCCAGGCGGGTTATCTCTGTTTATTTAAGCATTTTCGCTTCGAAAGCCTTTAGCGACAGGCGCGAGGAGGCATAGGAGTCGCGGCCTTGGGAATTTGACAATTCCGGGAACAATTCGATGATTTCGTCCCGTGCCGCGTCAGAGACGCTGGCCATCGCCTGATCACCGGGCTGGAAGCTTTCAGTCCATGCACCGTTGGACAGAACGACCTCGTGGTGGTCGAACATGAAGTGCAGATAGGTTGTCTGGGACGCACAGACCGAAACGATCCCTTTATCGGCATTCACCAGATGTTTCGCAGCCACCAGAACCTCTGGTTCGTTGAACAGCAGGCCAACTTCGGCGCTGTGGACCAGAACACGGTGGTTCGGGCTTAGCAGCATATCCCGTTCGGGCAAGCCGTTCCCCAAAGACCCTTTGCGCACCAGAATCGGTTGCATATGCGGGTTCGCCTGCAGTTGTGCGCCTGTCATGGCTCTGGAGCCGATCCAGCGGATTTCCTGCGCGCCGTTGTCCCGTGTGATCACACGATCGCCGACTTTCAGGTGTTCTACCAGTTTTTCGCCTTCCATCGTCGCGATCAACGTACCTGGTGTAAAGCAGATCGGTGGCGGTGGCGGCGGAGGTGTCGGGTCAAGGATGTTCTCAATTTCCGAGAACTGCATTTCACCGGTGATGGTGCCGTCGATGTCGTCATAGAACTGGATTGTACCCGAAGTGGAGTCGCCGTCAGCATCAACCGTCTGGTTGATGATCTGGTAGTGGCCCACATTGGTCAGGTCCAAAGTATCGTAATCCACGCCACCTGAACCACCGTCGACCACGTCGCCGTAAGCGTCTTCTGCAGAGGCATAGTTGAAGGTATCTTGATCCGCGCCGCCATAGGCCACGTCTTCGCCTTCGCCGCCGTCAAAGACATCATCGCCCTTGTCGCCGTACATGGTGTCATTGTCGATGCCGCCAAAGATCACGTCATTGTCCGCGCCGCCGTAGATCACATCGTCGTCGTCACGGCCATAAATCGTGTCATTGCCCGCGCCGCCATAGATCGTGTCCAGCCCGTTGTCCGGGCGCAGATCGGTTTCGTCGGGGATATCCAGCACATCTGTGGTTTCCAGACCGCCGTAGATCACGTCGTTGCCCTGGCCACCTTCGAGGATGTCATTGCCTTCGCCGCCAACGATCAGGTCGTCGCCTTTGCCGCCGTCAACCGTGTCATCGTCGATGCCGGAATAGATGGTGTCGTTGCCTTCGCCGCCTTCAACGCTGTCTGCGTCGTCGCCGGTTGTGATGATGTCGTTGCCGCCACCGCCATAGACTGTGTCCATGTCATTGGTTGGGTCATCGTCGTCTGCGTACAGGCCGGGGTAACCGCGATCCGGTGTGCCGATGTTATTTGCAACATCAACAGGGCCGGATGTGTCAATCACATCATCGCCTGCGCCACCCGTTGCCGTGTCGGACCCGTCGCCACCGTAAAGTGTGTCGCTGGTGCTGTCGCCGCCGCCGAACAGTTGGTCGTCGCCGTCACCGCCAAACAATGTGTCATCGCCAGCGCGACCACGCAGGATGTCATCACCGTCTTCGCCGTAGATCGTGTCATTGCCGTTGCCGCCGTCAACACTGTCGTCGCCTGCACCCGCATAGACCAGATCGTCGCCTTCGCCAGCGCGCACTTCGTCGTTGCCGTCGCCAGCCTCGATGATGTCGTTATCGCCATCTGCGCCGTCAATTGTGTCGCCTTGGGCGTCTACAAAGCCGGGGGTCATCACGTCGTCGCCGGTTGTGCCGTGAACCGTGCCATCGGGCATGCTGCGATCGCCAAGGATGGTTTCGATTTCACTGAATTCCATTGATCCCAATACGTTGCCGGTTGTCGGGTCCAGGAATTCAACGGTGCCAGAGGTAGAGTCGCCATCTGCGTCCACGGTTTCGTTCACAACGCGGAAGGGGCCTGCGTTTGTCAGGTCAAGAACGTCGTTGTCGTCCCCGTCTGTGCCGCCGTCAACCAGATCGCCGATACCGTCTGCTGCACTGGCCACTACGATGCGGTCCGCGTCTGCGCCACCGCTGATCACATCAACCCCTGCGCCGCCGTCGATGCTGTCTGCACCTGCGCCGCCGTAGATTTCGTCGTTGTCATCGCCGCCGTCCAGCCGGTCCGCGCCGTCTTTGCCTTCGATATAGTCGTCGCCTTTGCCGCCGAAGAATTCGTTGGTAAAGGTGTCGTCCGAACTGCTGCCTTCTTCGTCAAAGCCGATCAGCGTGTCGTCATAATCAGACCCGATCGCGCCGTCGATGCCGCTCAGGATAAAGTCGTTATCCGCGTCGCCGCCAGACAGTTCATGGGTGGACAGATTCACTGTCACAGCCGCGTCGCTGTTGGAATAATCCAGATTGTCCTGACCGGAACCGCCGTGGAATTGATCAGAGCCAGCGCCGCCGATGAACACATCATTGCCAGAGCCGCCAAACAGGGTGTTTGACCCTTCGCCGCCTGCAATAACATCGTCGCCGTCATAGCCGTAAACCGTGTCGTCGTCGCCGTCGGCACCGTCAATGGTATCGCCCTGCGCGTCTACATAGCCAGGCAACATAAGGTCGTCGCCGGCGGTGCCGTCTACGGGGGCGGCAGCGTGATCGGACAGATCAAAAGTCATGTCGCTGATGCCGACTGTGCCTGCTGTGCTGGCACTATCGCCGTTGTCGTGGTAAATTGTGATGGATTGTACAGGGCCTGCAATAGATACGGTGACTGAATCCGCCGCGCCGGAACCTTCAACACCAGGGTTTGTGTTGCCGTTGCCTTCAACGCTGTTGCCGTCAACTGTGTGGTTCGCAAGATCGGAAAATACGACAGGGATTTCGTTGCCGTCTGCATCCAGTGCAACGATGGTGATTTTATCGTCCCAGCCAGACCCTGAATCCACGTCATAAAGTTCAAAGCAGACGTTTTCGACCGTGTCGGTAAAGTCCAGTTGAACCTTGGTCGGGTCATCGACACCGCTGGATTTCAGGGTGGTGTCGCCACCAACTTTACCCATGTCCCAGCTGTCACAATCCCAGTTTTCCGGAGTGGAAATGGTTACGCCGACGGTTTCGCCGCCGCCGCTTAATGTATTTGTTCCGTCAATATCTACGGACTGCCAGTCGAGTGTAAAATCAGTCATCTCGTTACCCTTACATTTCCCTATGTGTGCGTCTTGCAGCACATCAAACAGCGACTCCGCGGGGAGCCAAATAAGAGTAGAGTTCAGGAAAGCTTGAATAAAACGCGACTACAAGGCGTTGTTTACTGCGTTACCATTTACTCTACATGCCAGCGCCCCGACTTCAGGAAACTGGCGTAATCTTTAAAATTTGAAGCATTTCGACCGATTTTAAGTAATTAACCAGTCTGCTGCTTTCCCCCGCGTCCAAATACGCACAGTGAATTGTGCAAAACAAGCAAAAACCATCAATTTGGGCCAAAATAGGCCTAGTTTTGCCACAAAATTGCCCGAATTTGCTAAAAATGGAAACACTGCTTTCTGGCGGGTTGCTTTGTATCAAACGGGGCAACAATCAAAATTAACCACACAAAATATCGACAATTCGATTCGAATCTCTGCAGACGGTGAAGCAGCGGGGCTGGATATGCTTTCGGGCCTACTTATTGGGCCGCAAAAGGGTCTGGTGCGATCAGGGGCAGGGTAATTCTGAACACTGCGCCTTTGTGGGTGCCTGCATAAGACAGGGTGCCGCCCAGATTTTTGACAATCTCGCGGCTGATCGGCAGGCCAAGCCCCGCGCTGCCCGAAGAAAACTTGTTGGACAGTTTCGAGAATTTTTCAAAAATCAGATCAATGTCGTCGTCGCTGATGCCCTTGCCGTTGTCTGCAACCGCGATCACCAACTGGTCCTCATGGATGCCGCTTAGCACACTGACCTCTGGTGGAGAGGTGTCGCAATGTTTCAGCGCATTTGTCACAAGGTTAATCAAAACCTGCGAAAGCCGGTCTGAATCCGTATACAGCATCACCCGCTCCGCAGTTTTATCCCGCAGGATTTTCGCCCCAAGTTCAGCAGCTTGCGCCTGTGTGGTGGTCAGCGCACGATCAATCACACGGCTGAGCGGTACGGTTTCAAGATTCAACTGCACCCGCCCGTTTTCCATAAAGCTCAGGTCCAGAATATCGTCCAGCAGGCGGGTCAGGCGGATGCTTTCGTCGTGGATAATAGTGGCGAAGTGGTTCAACTGGTCCGGGTCCAGCGTGTCATTGTCCTGCAAAATCTCTGAAAACGTGCGGATAGAGGTCATCGGCGTGCGCAGCTCATGACTGACCTGACTAAGAAATGTGTCTTTCTGTGCGCCCAGTTCCGTCAGCTTGGCATTGGCGTGGCGCAATTGAACGGCGGCCTGTTCCAGTTCTTTGGACTGGGTTTCAAGGCGGGCGGAATATTCCATGATCTGGGCGGTTTCATCGGCCACAGCGATCATGTCCTCAAAGGAAATTTCGGCCCCGCCTGTGACCTGCGCCATCATCGCATGTGCCGCTGCCGCCCCGACAGACCCCGCGATTTCCCGTTCCAGCGTTGCAATCAGTTCATTTGTGGCGTCAGGCAGGGGGGAATCCTTGCCTTGATGGCGGGCTTGGGTTTTGAACAGGGCCATGGCCTCATCCCGCCCCAGAATGCGCTGGGCCAGGATTAGCAAATCCTCAATTGCAGTGCTGCGGGTGATGCCGCGCCTTGGGGACATCTGGCCAAAGACGTTGATGAATTGCACCGATTGCAGCCGCTCGATGGCGCTGGGGGTGGTCAGCAGGGACACCAGCACAAAGACAATTGTGTTCAATCCCAATGACCAGAAAACCGCATGGACCAGCGGGTCCTCTATTCCGACGCCCATCAGGTTCTGCGGGACCAGCCATGTCAGCCCGAATGGCCCGAAAGCCAGAGTATCGGCGCTTAACAATAAGGAACTGCCAAAGCTGGGAAAGAATAACGTATAGGCCCAGATGAAAAATCCGGTGCAAATGCTGGCAATGGCGGCAGGGCGGGTGGCGCTGGACCAGAACAACCCGCCAAGCAGCGCGGGCAGAACCTGCGCCACACCCAGAAACGCAATCAACCCGATGGACGCCAGCGCCCCGGTGCCGCCAGTGAACTGGAAATACAAAAAGCCAAGCGCCACAACCACCGCAATACTGACCCGACGCGAGCGTAACAGCAGATCGCGTACATCATCACTGGCAGGGTTGCGATTGGCGTTTTTGCGCAGCCACAGGGGCAGCACAATGTGGTTGGACATCATTGTAGACAGCGCAATCGACGCGACGATCACCATGGATGTTGCCGATGAAAACCCGCCCAAAAAGGCAAGTGTTGCAAGGGTTTGGTAGCCTTGATCCAGCGGTACGGTCAATACGAACAGGTCAGGGTTTGCATTTGCAGGCAGGATCGACTGGCCCGCGATGGCGATGGGCAGCACGAACAGGCTCATCAAAAACAGGTACAACGGAAAGGCCCAGCTTGCGGTGGCCAGATGCCGTTCGTTGGCGTTTTCGACCACGATCACCTGAAACATGCGGGGCAGGCAGATGATTGCGCAGGCTGACAGGAAATTCAGCGTCATCCAGCGGGCGTTAAAGACCTGACTGCTTTTCAACAGGTCGGGGTCCATGCGCGAAAAGATATCAACAGGTCCGCTGGCAACCCCCCAGACCACAAAAATCCCGACAGACAGCAGGGCCGCCAGCTTGACCACGGCTTCCACCGCGATGGCGGTGACAACGCCGTGATGGCGTTCGTTTGCATCCAGATTTCGGGTGCCGAAAATGATGGTAAACACCGCCAGCCCTGACGCCACATAAAACGCCGTGACCGTGGGAGAGGGCGCAGGCGCACCTGTGGCGGTGGTGAACACCGCAAAGCTGAGCGTCATGGATTGCAGTTGCAGCGCGATATAAGGCGTGGTGCCGACCACCGCGAGCAGGGTCACAATCACCGCCAGTCCGCCGCTTTTACCATAGCGCGAGGACAGCAAATCGGCGATCGACGTGATGCGCTGCACCCGCCCGATCCGCACCAGTTTGCGCAGCAGCCACCACCAGCCGACAAAGACCAACGTCGGCCCCAAATAGATCGTCACAAATTCCAGACCGCTGCGGGCCGCCGACCCGACCGCGCCGTAAAATGTCCAGGCTGTGCAATAGACGGAAATGGATAAAGTATAGACCAGCGGCGAGCGTAACAGCTTGAACCGTCCGTTTTCCGCCCCCCGTTCGGCGGCATAAGCGACCACAAACAGGCCGAACACATAAAGCAGGCAGATGGAAACGAGGATGTTAAAGCTGATCATCGGGGCGGGGAGTCTCTGGTTGCGCGGCGGGCCAGACAAAAGGTTAAAATGATCAGTCCCGCCCAGACGCTGAACACGTAGACAAAGGGTGCGGGCAGGCCCAAAAGGCTGCCAGATTGGGTAAAGACGACCATCAGGGGTGTCATCAATAACAGGATGCCGACGACGGGTAACAATGTGGCCACATCGCGAAAACGGCGGCCCGGTCGGCTGGGCAAGGTCGGGCGCGTCTGGCGGTTAGTCATCCGCGATGCTCATTTCAAAAGCGACTTGATGTTTGCGATTATTTCCTTGTTTGAAAAGGGCTTAGTCATAAACATCGACGCCCCTGCCGCCTGTGCAGCCGCGCGATCCCGCGACTGGCCTTTGGCGGTCAGCATCAAAACAGGCGTGTCTGCCATGCCTGCTGTGCCGCGAATTTCATTCAGGATTTCGAAACCGCTTTTGCCCGGTAGCATCACATCCAGTATCACCAGATCGGGGGTCAGCCGCGCGGCGGTTTCGGCAGCGCTGATGCCTTCGGAATGGGTGCTGACAGACAGGCCTTCGCGGGTCAGCAAAAAGCTGAGCGCCTCTACTATATGGGGTTCGTCCTCGATCAATAACACGCGTTCGTGCATTCCAGCCTCCCAACCGATTGCGTTGTGAAACTAGGGCAAGGGTGCGGCTTTAGGCAAGGATGTAATCCACCCGCCGTGCGCTACAGTGTTTTCGCGGGCAGACGCTGCAGTGCAGTCCGGCCAGAATCGGTGTGGGCAAATCCTTGGACAGTACCCTTGTGTCCGAGCTGAAAATCATCGTCGAGCGCAGCAGGGCGGGCAGGCCGTAGCTGCCAAAACCGTTGGGCTCGGACAGGGCATAGACCAGCACCCGATCCCCAGACGGCATTTCAAGGGCAGAGCGGAGTATCTGGCCCGGCTGGGCGAAGGCGCGATAGACGGGCCACAGCGGGCAGGCGGATGAATAGAGCGGCAGCGCCAGTTCGGGGGTGGGTTTGCGCATCAACACCGCGCCGGACATATCCACTTCGATCAGACCAAAGCCCGGAAACCCAGCATCGGGGGGCATCTGGGCCATGCGGAACAGGATGGTCATCAGGCTGGTGTTGAAATGGTCCGCCAACACGATCGGATCATAGCCGAGCTTTGCCGCGGTGCGCGCAAACAGTTCTGCGGGCATGGTGCTTTCGATGGATTTGTAACGCTCCAGCGTGGTGTGTAAAACTGGTGCGGCATGGGGGCCGCTGTCCAGTTCGGGGGCGGCATGGGCAGGCGGAACGTGGTCATGGGCCGCCCAGAAATCATGAACCACCGCCGTAGATGGCGCGCCCGGTTCGCTTTTGTCGTCATGGTCAAAGAAATCCACCATTTTCTGCGCGGTTTCTGACAGGCGCTGGCTGTCCGCGTGCAGATTGTTCACAAAACGGCTGTGCATATCGGCGGGAATATCGCCTGCGGTTGCCAGAATACTGGCGGTAGAGCGGATGGCGGTGATGTTGGACAGGATCTGGTGCATGGTTTCCGACACAAACGGGTCATGGGCCATTTGGTCGGTCATCGCGGTCAGGGTCTCGCGCTGTTCAAGCGTGGTGCGGGCCAGCCCGCTTAGCAGTTTCGCCCAGCCGGGATAGCGGCCGACGAATTCTTCGATCCGCTCCATTTCGGGCTGGGACAACTGGTTCGCCTTGGCGGTTTCGGTCAACGTGTTGATCAGCGTGGCGTCCGCGCCCTCGGTCAGATCGGATGGCTGCAGGCCAAGCTCGCGGGCAATGGACAGCAGGGTGCGCCCCGCGATTCCCCGTCGGTTGTGTTCGATCAGGTTCAGATAGCTGGCAGAAATCCCGACGGATTTGGCCAGCGCCGTCTGGGTCAGTTTCTGGGTTTGCCGCCTTTCACGTATCCGTGTGCCGATCAGCGTTTTGGGCAAGGTTTTTTCCTTTGATTGCGTTGCGTTGCGGGTGTTTCGTTAATAAGTTTACAGAATGCTGCGATGCGTCGAGAAAATATTTACAAAAAAATCATTGCAAAGCAAGAGTTTATTGCGTTTTTAACAGATAAGCAGGAATATGCCTATGTCAATTATATGACGAGGTGTCCGGGCGCGTGTCCATGGGAGGATGCACGGACCGGTCAAAATTGAGTTCATTGGGAGGAAATCTATGACTCTGATTAAACCAACACGGCGTGGTGTTATTAAGGGCGGCGCATTAGCGGGTGCTGGCATTGCAATGCCAACGATCCTGACAGCTGCAAGCCACGCAGGTTATCGGAACGCGCCGCAAGGTGGGTCCGTAACGCTCGGCTTTAACGTTCCCCAATCCGGTCCTTACGCGGATGAAGGCGCCGACGAGTTGCGCGCCTATGAATTGGCTGTTGAACACCTGAATGGTGGTGGCGACGGCGGCATGATGAATACATTTATGGCCAATGGCAGCAAATCCAGCCTGAAAGGCAACGGTATTCTGGGTAAGAAGGTGGAATATGTCACCGGTGATACACAGACCAAATCCGATGCGGCCCGCGCTTCTGCGAAATCCATGATCGAAAAAGACGGTGCAATCATGATCACGGGCGGGTCTTCGTCCGGTGTTGCGGTTGCGGTGCAAGGTCTGTGTCAGGAAGCCGGCGTTATTTTCATGGCCGGTCTGACCCACTCCAACGACACCACTGGTAAGGATAAGAAAGCCAACGGTTTCCGTCATTTCTTCAACGGCTACATGTCTGCGGCAGCGCTGGCACCTGTGCTTGAAAAGATGTACGGCAAGGACCGCAAGGCCTATCACCTGACAGCGGATTATACTTGGGGCTGGACGCAACAGGAATCTATTGCGGCGGCGACCGAAGCCAAGGGCTGGGAAACTGTTAAAAACGTTCTCACACCACTGGCGACAACGGACTTCTCGTCTTATGTGGCTCCGGTTCTGAACTCCGGCGCGGATGTGCTGGTTCTGAACCACTACGGCGGGAACATGGTAAACTCGCTGACGTCTGCTGTGCAGTTCGGTCTGCGCGACAAGCAGGTGAACGGCAAGAACTTTGAAATCGTTGTGCCGCTCTACTCCCGCCTTATGGCCCGTGGTGCGGGTGAGAACGTGAAGGGGATCTTCGGGTCCACAAACTGGCACTGGTCCTTGCAAGATGAAGCCTCCAAGGCGTTCGTTAAATCCTTTGGCACCAAATACGGCTTCCCGCCAAGCCAGGCCGCGCACACATGCTATGTGCAGACCCTGCTTTATGCCAACGCGGCAGAAACGGCCGGAACGTTCAATCCATGTGGCATCGGCGAAGTGCTGGAAGGCTTGCAGTTCGACGGTTTGGGTAACGGCCCGACCGAGTACCGCGCCGAGGATCACCAGTGCTTCAAAGACGTTCTGGTTGTGAAGGGTAAAGAGAACCCGACATCCGAGTTCGACCTTCTGGAAGTGGTCGAGGTCACACCGCGGGCACAGGTTGAATACGCACCGGATCACCCGATGTTCGCCGGTGGCGATCTGGGTAAATGTAACCCTGGCGCGTAAGTGTAACCAACCTTGAATCCTGGCCGCGGCGACCTGTTTGCCGTGGCCTTTATTATGCAACCCTTATCAAAGAAGAAGGGGCGGGACCATGGACGCAATCCTCCTGCAAATTCTAAACGGCTTGGACAAAGGCTCCGCTTATGCGTTGATCGCCCTTGGCCTGACGCTGATTTTCGGCACATTGGGCGTGGTCAATTTTGCCCATGGCGCATTGTTCATGATCGGCGCGTTTTGTGCTGTAACCTTGCAAAAAATTCTGAACCTCAGCACGATCAGTATTGACCCCGAAAAGAAAGATTTTCTGGGCAATCCGATGCAGGTGAAGACCCCTTATGTGGAAACATGGTTTGGTGATGTAACGGGGCAGTTGATTATCAACTGGTCGGTGCCGCTGGCCATTTTGTTCGCGATTCCGGTGATGCTGGCCATTGGCTATGTGATGGAGCGTGGCCTGATCAAACATTTTTACAAGCGTCCCCATGCGGATCAGATTCTGGTGACCTTCGGTCTGGCCATCGTGATCCAAGAGGTTGTGAAACATTATTACGGAGCCAATCCGATCCCTACCCCTGCGCCCGATGCGCTGCGTGGTTCGTTTGATTTTGGCGTCTTGCTGGGCTTTGATCCCAATGCGGTGATCTATCCTTTGTGGCGGCTGGTGTATTTCGGGTTCTCGGCGCTTGTGATCGGGGCGGTGTTTGCCTTTTTGCAATTCACCACCTTTGGCATGGTTGTGCGCGCAGGCATGGCTGATCGGGAAACCGTTGGTCTGCTGGGCATCAATATCGACCGCCGCTTTACCATCACCTTTGGCATCGCCGCTGCGGTGGCCGGGCTGGCGGGTGTGATGTACACGCCGATCAACAGCCCGAACTATCATATGGGTATGGATTTCCTTGTGCTTAGCTTTGTGGTTGTGGTGGTTGGCGGCATGGGCAGCCTGCCCGGTGCGGTGCTGGCGGGGTTCCTGTTGGGTATCCTCGAAAGTTTTGCCGCAATGAATGAGGTCAAAGGCTTCTTTGAGGCGATCTACCTGCCCTCTATCGACCAAATTATCATCTATCTTGTTGCGATCATCGTTCTGTTGACCCGTCCGCGTGGTCTGATGGGGCGCAAAGGCGTGATGGAGGAATAACCCTATGTTCGGACTGAATAAAAAAGACGCAGGCCTGTTGGTTTTTGTGATCTGTGTAACCCTGCTGGCGCCGTTCATCATGAACCCGTTTCCCGCAGACAGCGCTATGGCGCAGTTTAATGCAGGCTATCCCGACCTGATGCAACGCTTTGTGATCTTTGGCATCTTTGCCATCGGGTTTAACATCCTGTTCGGGCTGACCGGCTATCTGTCCTTTGGCCATGCGGCCTTTCTGGGGGCGGGGTCTTATGCGGCGGTTTGGATGTTCAAACTGCTCAGCTACAACATCCTGCCCGCGATTGTGCTGTCGGTGATTGTGGCAGGGCTGTTTTCGGTGGTGATCGGGTTTATCTCGCTGCGCCGCTCTGGCATCTACTTTTCGATCCTGACACTGGCTTTTGCGCAGATGTCCTTCGCCATGGCCTATTCGGTGCTGACGCCGCTGACAAACGGGGAAACCGGTTTGCAGGTCTATAATGACGATCCCCAATGGCTGAAGGGTGACGGACCGGATGCGACCCATTTCTTCGGACTGGAAATGCGCTCTACCTATGAACTGGTTCTGGGTGGCTGGTCGTTCTCTTTCAACGTCGGGTATTACTTTTGCGCGGTCCTGATGCTGGCAGCTTTCTATCTGGCGATACGCATCTTCCGTTCGCCTTTCGGACTGATGCTGCGGGCGATTAAAACCAACCAGACCCGTCTGAATTACACAGGGCTGAATTCACGCCCCTATACACTGGCAGCCTTTGTGATTTCCGGCATGTATGCGGGTCTGGCAGGGGGGCTGATGGCGTCAATGGATCCGCTGGCAGGGGCCGAGCGGATGCAATGGACCGCATCGGGCGAGGTTGTTTTGATGACGATTCTGGGCGGATCGGGCACGTTGCTCGGGCCACTGTTGGGGGCCGGTTTCATCAAGTACTTTGAAAACATCTTCTCAAAGATCAACGAAAGCGTGTTGCACGGATGGTTCGGCTTTCTGCCGGACGGTCTGGAAAACAGCCTGATCTGGGTGGTTGAACACTTTGTCGGGCCGGGCTGGCACCTGACATTGGGCTTGTTGTTCATGCTGATCGTGATCTTCCTGCCCGGCGGCCTGATGGAAGGCGCCACACGTATTCGCAACCGCATTAAAGGCGGCAAAGACAAAAAAGACACCGAGGGCAAATACGCCCCGGCTGGCGAATAGGGAAGGGTGGATCTATGGGAATTCTTGAAATCCAGAATGTGAACAAATCCTTTGGTGGTCTGAAGGCGTTGCAAAACGTCAATCTGAACATCGAGGAAGGCACAATCCACGCAATTATCGGCCCGAACGGGGCCGGTAAATCAACGCTGCTGAACTGTTTTGTCGGGAAACTGATGCCAGACACCGGCACTGTGACCTTTGACGGGCATTCGCTGTTGGGCAAAAAGCCCCACGAGATCAACCAGATCGGGGTCAGCCGTGTGTTCCAGACGCCAGAAATCTTTTCAGACCTCAGCGTGTTTGAAAACGTGATGATCCCCTGTTTTGCCAAACGGGACGGCGCGTTTGAAATGAATGCATGGTCCCGTGTGCTGGGCCAGAGCGACATTCAGGAAAAAGCCGAACAGATGCTGATTGACGTGAATATGATCGACAAACGGCATATGATCGCCTCCTCCATGTCACGCGGGGACAAGCGGCGGCTGGAAATGGCCATGTGTCTGGCGCAAGACCCCAAACTGTTGCTGCTGGATGAACCCACAGCGGGTATGGCGCGCGCGGATACCAACAACACGATCGAGCTGTTGGCGCAGATTCAGGACAAGCGGCACATTACCATGGCGGTGATTGAACACGACATGCATGTGGTGTTTTCGCTGGCGCAGAAAATCTCGGTTCTGGCGCAAGGCACTGTGATTGTCGAAGACTTGCCCGAAAACATCAAAGGCCACCCAAAAGTTCAAGAAGCCTATCTTGGCACGGCGCATTAGAAGGTGAATGCTATGATCGAAAAAAACGCAAATCACGCGGCCACCGCACCTGCCTATTTCTCGGCCCATGATGTTCACGCCTATTACGGTGAAAGTTACATCGTGCAAGGCGTGTCGCTGAACATCCATGAGGGCGAGATTCTGGCGCTGCTGGGGCGCAACGGGGCGGGCAAAACATCGACCCTGCGCGCGCTGGCACGGCTGGATGATCCGATGGTGACCCACGGGGAAATCTGGCTGGATCACCAGCCCCTGCATGACATGAAAGCATGGCAGGCCGCGCAGGCGGGAATCGGGCTGGTGCCTGAAGATCGGCGAATCATTCAGGGATTGACGGTTGAGGAGAACATCCTGCTTGCCCAGATCGAAAAACCCATCGGCTGGTCGATCGAGCGCATCTATGAATTGTTCCCCCGTCTGGGTGAACGCCGCAAGCAAGAAGGCACAACCCTGTCCGGGGGCGAGCAGCAAATGCTGGCGATCGGTCGCGCATTAGCGCGTGATATCAAGCTGTTACTGCTGGATGAACCTTATGAGGGTCTGGCCCCTGTGATCGTGCAGGAAATCGAAAAGACCCTGCATCACATCCGCGAACAGGGGATGACCACAATAATAGTTGAACAAAACGCAGTAGCTGCGTTAAATTTGGCGGACCGGGCGGTTATTCTGGATACGGGGCAAATTGTATTCGATGGAACTGCCAAGGAAGTGTTAGACAATGAACAACTGCGCCATGAATATCTGGCGATCTAGACTCGGCGGCTAGACAGTTACGAGGTTGGGAGGAGGGGGTGTTCGCACCCCCAAAGCGGAAAGGGCGGCCTGTGGGGCTGCCCTTTTTGTTTGAGTATTTTGGGAACATTGAAGGAACTGAAGGGCGTGATGCTGTTACCGTTGGAGAATTTCGCCCACGTCGATCCGGTTTCCATCGGGATCTGCAAAGACAAAGGCGCGCAAGCCGTAGTCTTTATCCTCGATCCGCCGGATGATCCTTAGCCCATGGTGTTGGCATGATCTATACGCGGCGTTTGCGTCTGACACCAGCAAATGCGCTACATTGTAAGGGGGGGCTTTGTGGTTTGGATTGCGGGTTAAATGTAGTTCTGCGGCGTCTTTTTTGAGGATCATAAAGCCCACAGGGGCACCGTTCTCAAAGGCTTTCTGGAAGCCGAAGACATCGCGGTACAGTTTGTAAGCGGCATGGATATCGCGCACTGCCAGTGTGGGGGCAATTCGCCCCAAGTGAAATTCTGAGGTATGTTCAAGTGTCATGGCAAAACCCTTTAATCAGTCGTTCGCGGAATGGTCAGGCCAGTCGGTGCTGGGTGTATGAGCCACAGATCGCAGTACAGGGCGGTGCCTGGGGGTATTTTAGACCATATAAAGGGCAGTTCAAGAGATTTTGCCGAAAGCCAGAGACGCTTGTGGCTTTCGGCGTTGGGTCGTTATTTGACCGTCAGAACCGCACAAGTGGCGTCATGGGTGATCTTGGAGGATGTGCTGCCAAGGAAGATGGCAGCAAGGTTTCCAAGGCCGCGCCGGCCGCAAACGATCAGGTCGGCGGATTTGGCGCTGGCCACAGAGAGCACCTCGTCTGCGGGGATGCCGCTGCCGATATAGGTGCTTTTGGGCTCGGTTCCATAGCCCTCGCAAGCGGTTTTTGCCTCGGCCATGACGGCGCGGCCGGCTTCGGCGATTTGCTCGAACGAGGCTTCCAGAACATAGGTTCCAGCCCCGACAGCCACGGCGGTGGTGTCCACTTGCGGGGTGTGGACCAGATGCAGGTCGGCGTTATAGTGGGCGGCAATATCACAAGCCGCTTTCAACGCGTGTTTGGACGGCTCTGATCCATCTACGGCGGCGACGATTGTGGTGAACATGACTAAACTCCTGTTTTTGCGACGGGCTCATAATACCATGAACGCGCAAAGATTACTTTGACATAGATTAAGCTAGTTCACTTCTGTGCAAGTTCCACTGGGGCGTATTGACCTGATTTCAACCTTTTACTTGTGTGGCTCAGGGTTTCCCCAGATAAGCCGTCGCCTCGATTTCCAGCAGGGCTTCGTCTTCGATCAGACCAGCGACCACAAGCATGGACATGGCAGGGAAGTGACGGCCCAGCACCGCGCGGTAGGCGGCGCCGATTTCGCTTTGGCGGGCCATATATTCGGATTTGTCCAGAATGAACCATGTCAGGCGGGTGATGTCCGTGACCTGACCGCCAGCGGTTTCGACCACGGCAACGATGTTGCGCAGGGCCTGTTCCATCTGGCCGATGAAATCATGGGTTTCGAATTTCTGCTCGGCAGTCCAGCCGATTTGCCCGCCGATATAAAGCGTGCCATCCGCGCCCAATATGCCGTTGGCGTAACCTTTGGCGGGTGCCCAGCCTTCGGGTGTGATGCTTTGATGTGTCATGGGGTGTCTCCTCCAAGAGAAACGGCGCGGTTAGACGCCGAGGAATTGTTGGGTGATATCTGCGTCCAGCGCAGCGATGTTTCCGGTCCAGACGGTGCTGCCCCGTTCAAGGATCGTGGCACGGTCGGCGATCCGGGACAGTTCTTTGAGGGATTTATCCACCACCAGAATGGCAAGCCCTGTGTCCCGTTTCAGACTGGCAATGGCGGTCCAGATTTCCTGACGCACGATAGGGGCCAGCCCTTCGGTGGCCTCGTCCAGAATCAACAGGCGCGGGTTGGTCATCAGGGCGCGGCCGATCGCCAGCATCTGTTGTTCCCCGCCAGAAAGGGACGCGGCGGATTGGTTGCGGCGTTCTTCCAGCCGTGGGAACAGGCTGGCAACGCGTGTCAGATCCCAATGGCCTGCGCGCGCGGCGGCGGTCAGGTTTTCCTCGACGCTGAGGTTGGGAAAACAGCGGCGGCCTTCGGGGACCAGACCCAGCCCGAGCCGTGCGGCTTTAAAGGCGGGCAGGCGGGACAGGTCCTGTCCGTCAAAGGTGATCTGCCCCGCGCTGGTGGGCAGCAGGCGGCAGAGTGTTTTGACGGTGGTGGATTTGCCCATGCCGTTGCGCCCCATCAGGGCAAGCACCTCGCCCTCGGCAATGGTCAGGGACACATCGAACAGGGCTTGGGTCGCCCCGTAAGAGGCGGCGATGTTCTGGATCGACAAAAGGGTCATGCGTCCTCTCCCAGATAGGCGCGGCGCACTTCGGGGTGGGCGCGGATGTCTGCGACCGAGCCTGTGGCGATGATCTGGCCGTAGACCAGAACGCTGATCCGGTCGGCCAGCGCAAAGACTGCGTCCATGTCATGTTCCACCATCAGGATCGGGGCTTGCGTCCGCAGCCCGTCCAGAAATCCGGTCAGGGTTTTTGACCCGCTTGCGCCCAGTCCGGCCATGGGTTCATCCATCACAAAGGCTTTGGGCTTCAGGGTCAAAGCCACGGCCACCTCTAGCTGGCGGCGCTGGCCGTGGGATAATTCGGCGGTGCGGGTGCGGGCGTGGTCTTGCAGGCCGACCCGTTCCAGTGCGTGTTCCGCAGATCGGCGCAGAGCGGCGTTGTTCAGGGCGGATCGGAACAGGCGGAACGGGCGGCCAGCCGCACCAAGCGCGCCCAGAACCGCGTTTTGCAAGACCGTGTCTTCCATCGCCAGAGCCGAGACCTGAAAGGTGCGCCCCAGTCCCAGTTGCGCCCGTTTGGCGGTGGGCAGTGCGGTGACATCCCGCCCGTTCAGTAGGACCTGTCCGCTGTCAGGTTTCAATCCGCCTGCGATCTGGGCGATCAGGGTGGATTTGCCCGCACCATTCGGCCCGATCAGCGCATGAATTTCGCCCGCCCGCAGATCAAGCGAGATGTCCTGACTGGCCTTCAGCGCGTCAAAGGATTTGCAGATGTTGCGGGTTTCAAGGATCGGGGGTTGCAGGTCAGTCATGGGTTTTCTCCTGCCCTGCCAGCGTGCCGATGACGCCGCCTTTGGCGAATAACACCACCAGCAGCAACAGCAGGCCAAGGTAGATGTGCCAGTATTCGCTAAGCCCGCCAAGGATGTGTTCAAGGATGATAAACAGGGCAGCACCCGCGACGGGGCCGAACAGGCGGGCGGTGCCGCCAAGGATGATGAATACCATGATCTCGCCGCTGGTTTGCCAGCTGAACATGGTCGGGCTGACAAAGCGGTTCAGATCGGCGAACAACGCGCCAGCCAGTCCCGTGATCATGCCCGAAATCACAAAGGCCACAAGGCGCAGGCGGTAGGGCGACAGGCCGATGGTTTCCACCCGTTGCGGTGACTGGCGGGCGGCGTTCAGGGCAAGCCCGAAGGGGGATTTCGCAAGCCGCGCAGAAAACAGCAGAGCGGCCATCAACAGGGTAAAGGTGATGGCGAAGAACTGGATCGGATCGAGTGTGTTCAGGCCCGGAAAGCCGTTGCGCACATAGATCAGCAAACCGTCCTCACCACCATAAGCGGGCCAGCTGATGGCGAAATAATACAGCATCTGACCAAAGGCTAGCGTGATCATGATGAAGTAAACGCCTGATGTCCGCAGGCTGAGTGCGCCGATCAAAAGGGCCGTCAGGCCGGATGCAAGGATCGCCACGATCCAGATCACCGGCATGGATTTTGTGCCCTCTATCAGGACGGGCCAGTCAGTGATTGCGGTATAGCTTTGGGCGTGGCTGGCAAGGATGCCCATGGCATAGCCGCCGATGCCGAAAAACGCCGCATGGCCCAGACTGACCAGCCCGCCAAGCCCGAGCGCAATGTTCAGGCCGGCTCCGGCCAGCGCCAGGATCGCCACTTTGGTGGCCAGCGTGATGATAAAGGGCTCGTCAACCATATAGGCCCAAAGCGGGACCAGCAGCAAAGCCAGCCCGAGGGTGGTGTTGATCAGGGTTTCGCGTGTCATTGTTTCACCCCGTAAAGTCCAGATGGTTTGACCACCAACACCAGTGCCATCAGGATGTAGATTGACATGGATGCCAGTGCGGAGCCTGCGGCGGTGGCGGCGGAATTATCCATGAACAGGCCGAACAGCAGCGGCAGTAAAAGCCGGCCCAGCGTATCGGTCAGCCCCACCAGAATGGCCCCGACCAAAGCGCCTTTGATCGACCCGATGCCGCCGATTACGATCACCACAAAAGCAAGGATCAGCACGGGTTCGCCCATACCCACCTGAACCGATTGGATCGCCCCCACCAATGCGCCCGCCAGCCCTGCAAGGGCGGCCCCCAGGGCGAAGACGATGGTGTAAAGACGGGAAATATCCACCCCGAGGGCCGCGATCATTTCGCGGTCACTTTCCCCTGCACGGATCTGGATGCCAAGGCGTGTGCGTGAAATCAGCAGGAACAGCCCAAAGGCGACCAGCAGGCCGATGGCGATCAGTGTCAGGCGGTAAAGCGAATACTGGATGCCACCAGGCAAAGAGACAGGGCCGGACAGGGCATCGGGAATGTTCAGGAACAGCGGAAACGATCCGAACAGCCAGCGGGTGGTTTCCGAAAAGATCAGGATCAGCGCGAAAGTGGCTAGCACCTGATCCAGATGCGGGCGGGCGTATAGCCTGCGGATCACAAGCACTTCCACAAGGGCCCCTGCGGCAGCGGCGGCTGCAAGGGCTGCGACAAGTGCCAGCAGGAACGACCCCGTGGCCCCCGCCACAGCAGCGGCGGCAAAGGCCCCGACCATGAACAGGGATCCGTGGGCCAGATTGATCAGCCCCATGACGCCGAACACCAACGTCAGGCCGGCAGCCATCAAAAACAGCATGATCCCGAACTGTAACCCGTTCAGAACCTGCTCGGCCAAGAGGAGGAGGGACATAAAAACCGCCTTACGCGTGGGGCAGGCGCGGGATCAGCCGCGCCCGCCTATTTGCTTACATTTTACAGTCGGCGGCATAGACATCCGCGTGGTCTTTCAGGGCAACGCCAACAATCTTGTTGGTGTAAACATCGCCTTCCTTGATCACTTCACGCACGTAAATGTCCTGAATCGGGTGGTGGTTGTTGCCGAATTTGAAAGCCCCGCGGGTGCTGGCAAAATCAGCCGCTTTCAATGCGGCGCGAAAGGCCTCTGCATCCGAAACGCTGGCTTTGGACATGGCACTTAGCAGCAGATTGGCGGTATCAAAGCCCTGGCTGGCATAAAGCGACGGCAGACGGCCGTATTCGGCTTGAAAGGTTTCAACGAAAGCCTTGTTGGTGGCGTTGTCGATGTCCTTGCTCCACTGGGACGTGTTGTGCACACCCAGCGCTGCATCACCAACCGCTTGCAGAATGCCTTGGTCAAAGCTGAAGGCTGGGCCAACCACGGGCAGGCCGATGCCACTGTCGGCATATTGTTTCAAAAAGGAAATCCCCATGCCACCTGGCAGGAAGAAGAATACGCTGTCCGCACCGGATGCACGGATTTGCGCGATTTCCGAAGCATAGTCGGTTTGCCCCAGCTTCGTCAGCAATTCCCCGGCCAATTCGCCTTTGTACTGGCTCTTGTATCCGGTCAAGGCATCCACACCCGCAGGGTAGTTCGGTGCAAGGATGAATGAATTCTTGTAACCTGCCGAAGTTGCGTAAGCGCCCGCAGCTTCATGCAGGTTATCATTCTGCCAGGCCACGTTGAAATAGTTCGGATGGCAGCCCTTGCCCGCCAGCGCAGACGGGCCCGCATTGGGCGAGAGATAGAATTTACCCTGCGCAGTTACGCTGGGGATTACAGCCATGGCCAGATTGGACCAGATGATGCCTGTCATGACGTCAACCTTGTCAGACTGGATCATCTTGTCGGCCAGTTGCACGGCCACATCGGGCTTGCGCTGGTCGTCTTCGATGACCACTTCGATGTCGGTGTTGCCCGACTGTTTGATCGCCAGCATAAAGCCGTCGCGCGCATCAATACCCAGCCCCGCGCCGCCCCCTGACAGGGTGGTGATCATGCCGACTTTCAGCGGTTCGGCAAAGCTGGCGGTGCCAAGGGCTGCCAGCGCTGTTGCCAGTGCTAATGTCTTGAGTTTCATATTAGTTCTCCCGTGTTGGTGGTTTATTGGTCTTGTTTTTCGATGGGTTATGAATCCACATCCTGCTTCAAAAGGAAACGCTGAATTTTACCTGTTTGGGTTTTTGGCAACCCATCTGTGAAAATGATCCGCCGCGGGTATTTATAAGGCGCGATGGTGGCCTTAACAAAATCCTGCAGGATTTTGGCGGTGGCATCATCTGGTTCGGCCCCTTTCAGGACCACATGGGCCTCGACGATGGTGCCCCGTTCGGCATCCGGCGCACCGACAACCGCACATTCCGCCACATAGTCATGGGACAGCAACACGGCCTCGACCTCGGGACCGGCGATATTATAGCCTGAGGACACGATCATATCGTCGTTGCGTGCGGCAAAATGCAGGGCGCCGTTTTCATCCATGGAAAAGGCATCCCCTGTGATGTTCCAGCCGTCCTGCACATATTTCGCCTGACGCGGGTCCGCCAGATAGCGACACCCTGTAGGCCCGCGCACCGCCAGCCGACCGACAGTGCCAAAGGCCACTTCAGCCCCTGTTTCGTCAATGATTTTCGCCTGATAGCCTGTCACGGGTTTGCCCGTGCAGGCAGGGGCGTGATCGTCGAAGCGGTTGGACACAAAAATATGTAACATTTCAGTGGCGCCAATTCCGTCGAGCATGGGCTTGCCAGTTTTGGCGATCCAGTCCTGATAGACAGGCGCGGGCAGGGTTTCCCCCGCTGATACGGCAGCCCGCAGACTGGACAGGTCCGCACCCTTGTCCATTGCGGCCAACATGGCACGGTAAGCTGTGGGGGCCGTAAAACACACTGTCGCGCGGTATTTTTCAATGATTTCAATCATGTTCGGCGGTGATGCGGTTTCCAGCAGGGTCGCAGCGGCACCAAAGCGCAGCGGGAAAATCGCCAAACCGCCCAGCCCAAAGGTAAAGGCCAGCGGCGGCGAGCCGATGAAAATGTCATCAGGGGTGACGTTCAGAACTTCGCGGGCATAGCCGTCTGCAATGATCAGCAGGTCGCGGTGGAAATGCATGGTGGCTTTGGGCGAACCTGTCGTGCCCGATGTGAACCCCAGCAGGGCCACATCATCGCGCCCCGTTTGAACCGCATCAAAGCGCACGGATTTTTCCAGTGCCAGACGGTCCAGTTCAGCGTCGTGATTGGATGTTCCGTCAAAGCCCACCACATGGGTCAGCGTGCCGGTTTCCTTGGCGCAGGCCACCATTTCATCCATCAGACGTGTGTCGCACAATGCGTGAGTGACCTGCGCCTTTTCAACGATTTTCGCCAGCTCTCCGCCGCGCAGCATGGGCATGGTGTTCACCACTACGGCCCCTGCTTTGGTTGCTGCCAGCCAGCAGGCTACCATTGCGGGGTTGTTGGCTGATCGGATCAAAACGCGGTTTCCGGGCTTGATGCCCAAATCTTCGACCAGCACATGGGCCAGACGGTTGGTCCAATCCGCCAGTTCCTTATAGGTGCGCCTGCGCCCGTTGCCGATCAGGGCGGTGTGGTCGCCAAAGCCGCGCGCAACCATGGCATCAGTCAGTTCGACGCCCACGTTCAGGTATTCGGGATAGTCGAACCCGTCGAGCAGGAAGTCGGGCCAAGTGTCTACCGGCGGAAGGTTGTCGCGGGTGAAACTGTCGGTATGTGCGCTTGGCCCTAGCATGATCAATTTTTCCTTTATGCGCCCAGTGTCTGGCGGGCGATGATGACTTTTTGCACGTCAGAGGCACCCTCATAGATGCGTAACGCCCTGATTTCGCGGTATAGTTTTTCGACGGTCTGGCCTGATCGTACCCCGTCGCCCCCGTGTAGCTGGACGGCTGTGTCGATGACCTTTTGCGCCTGATCGGTGGAAAACAGCTTTGCCATTGCCGCCTCGCGGGTGATGCGCGGCGCGCCGCTGTCTTTGGTCCATGCTGCGCGATAGATCAGCAGGGCGCTGGCATCCACATCCACGGCCATATCGGCGATATGCCCCTGAACCATTTGCAAATCGAACAATGGCGCGCCCTGCACATGGCGGCTGGTCACGCGATCGAGCGATTCATCTAAAGCGCGGCGGGCAAAGCCCAAAGCGGCGGCCGCAACGGTAGAGCGGAACACGTCGAGCACCGACATGGCGATTTTGAAACCTTGGCCGCTGGTTCCGATCAGGGCGGATTTCGGGATGCGGCAGTCAGTGAACCGTAGGGTTGCCAAGGGATGGGGGGCGATGGTTTCTAGACGTTCCGCGATTTCAAACCCTTGCAGGTTCGTAGGCACGATGAAGGCAGACAGCCCCTTTGCGCCCGCCGCTTCACCCGTGCGGGCAATGACCGTGTAAACATCCGCGATGCCACCATTGGAAATCCAGGTTTTTTCACCGTTCAGAACATAGTGATCCCCGTCCAGTGTGGCGGTCATGGTGGAATTGGCCACGTCTGAACCCGATTGCGGCTCGGTCAGGGCAAAGGCGGAAATAGCTTCTCCCTTGCGGGTTTTGGTCAGCCATTCGGATTTCTGATCCGGCGAGCCGAACAGCGAAATCGCGCCAGTGCCAAGCCCCTGCATGGCAAAGGCAAAATCTGCCAACCCGTCATGGCGTGCCAGAGTTTCGCGGATCAGGCACAGGCTGCGCACATCCAGTGGTGCGTCGCTGTCAGGGTCAACAGCAGAATGGGTCAGCCAGCCGCCTGTGCCCAAGGCTTTGACGATGTTGCGACAGGCGGTATCTGTGTCGCAATGGTCTATCGCGGCCAGATGTTTCGTGGCCCATGCGTCAAGGTCTGCTGCCAATGCGCGGTGGCGGTCTTCAAAAAACGGCCAGTTCAGGAAGGTTCTATCAGCCATCAGTTGCCCTCGAACACAGGTTTTTCCTTGGCGACAAAGGCGTTGAAGGCCCGTTCAAAATCGGCGGTCTGCATGCAGATGGCCTGTGCCTGTGCTTCTGCTTCAATCGCTTGTTCAATGGACATGGACCATTCCTGCGCCAGCATGGTTTTGGTCATCATATTGCCGAAATTCGGCCCCGCAGCGATGCGGCTGGCCATGGTTTGCGCGGCGGTGTCCAGCTCATCTGCGGCCACCACGGAATTGTAAAACCCCCATGCAGACCCTTCATCCGCGCTCATGGAACGACCTGTGTACAGCAGTTCCGCCGCACGTCCCTGTCCGATGATGCGAGGCAGGATTGCGCAGGCGCCCATGTCACAACCTGCCAACCCGACGCGGGTAAACAAAAAGGCGCATTTGGCTTCGGGCGTGGCGATGCGCAGGTCGGATGCCATAGCAATAATCGCACCAGCCCCCACACAAACCCCGTCAATTGCCGCGATGACAGGCTTGCCGCAATTCACGATGGCTTTGACCAGATCGCCCGTCATGCGGGTAAAGGCCAGCAGTTCCTTCATGCTCATTTTCGTCAAAGGCCCGATGATGTCATGCACATCGCCGCCCGACGAAAAATTACCGCCGTTTGATGCAAAAACTACCGCATTTACATCGTCGGCATAGACCAGATCGCGGAACCAGTCGCGCAGTTCGGCATAGCTGTCAAAGGTCAGCGGGTTTTTACGGTCCGGACGATCCAAAGCTACGGTGGCGATGCCGTCCTCGATTTTACATAAAAAGTGTTTTACGTCTGTACGCATGGTCATAGTGTCTTCTCCCGCAAGCTTTTTTCTAAGTGTTCCAGTCGGATAGCAATATTGGCCGCATCTTTGGGGCCGAACTCTGCCAGCATTTCATTGATCCAGTTTTCATGGGCTTCGGCCTGGGCGGCGAATTCTTTTTCCCCCCGTTCCGTCAGGCGCACCAACCAGGCACGACGGTCATTTGGCACGGCCACCCGAACAAGAATTCCATCCTCTACCAACCGGTCCACGATGCCCGTGACATTGCCGTTTGAAACCCGCAGCACCTCGGAGAGCTGGCTCATTTTCAGCCCGTCGGAATAGCGCGACAGGGCGGCCATCACATCAAAACGCGGCAGGGTCGAGGCGAACTCGCGCCGCAGGTTGTCCCTGATCTGGGCCTCAATCGCGCGGCTGGCTTTCAAGAAGCGCAACCACAGGCGCAGACGTTCCTTAGAGGCTAGGTCCTCGCTCATATTTCACCGCCAGACAGGCTGAGGGTGTGGCCATTGACCGATTTCGCCCCGTCCGAGCACAGCCAAAGCGCAGCGCTGGCGATTTCATCTGTTTGGATGAAACGGCGCTGGGGGTTGCCCTTTTGCAGGGATTTCACTGCCTGCGCGTGATCCATTCCCGTCGTGTCCATGATGGTCTGGATTGACCTGTCCAGCAGCGGCGTTTCCACAAATCCGGGGCAGATCGCATTGACCGTGATCCCCGTACTGGCCAGCTCCAGGGCCAGCGCGCGGGTCAGGCCCACAACCCCGTGTTTCGCCGCACAATACCCCGCCACATAAGCGTAGCCTTTCAGCCCTGCGGTGGATGCAATCGCAATCATCCGACCCGTTCCAGCGGCCTTCATATCGGGCAAAACGGCCTGCCACAGATGGAATACGCCACCCAGATTGACATCGGTCATGGCCTGCAGGTCAGCGTTGGTCATTTTGGCGAAAGGTTTACTTAACGCGGCCCCTGCATTGGCGATTGCCACGGTAATGGGGCCGTTTTCAGCCCGTGCGGCTTTGACGGCCTGCGCCACAGATGTTTCATCCGTTACGTCGCAAATCTGATAGGGCAGTCCCTGCGCGCAGAGCGGTGCCTCGCTGCGGCCAAAAATGGTGACTTTCGCGCCTTCGCGGGCAAAGGCCTGCGCGATTTCGGCGCCCACACCTGTGCCGCCGCCCGTGACGATGACATGTTGATGCGGGGTCATACCTTGCCCACCATTTCGGCTTGTCGATCCGCCAGCCGCCAGTACTGATCGCGCCCCGCGTCATAGGGGTGCGGCCAGTGTTCCTGCCGATCGCCGATTTGTGTGGCGGCATGCAGGGTCCAATAGGGGTCGGCCAGATGGGGCCGCGCCAGACAGACCAGATCGGCCCGCCCCGCCATCAGAATGGAATTCACGTGATCGGGTTCAAAAATATTGCCCACCGCCATGGTCTTGATCCCCGCTTCATTGCGGATGCGATCGGAAAACGGAGTCTGGAACATGCGGCCATAGACGGGTTGCGCCTCGGTCGAGGTTTGCCCCGCCGAGACATCAATAATATCTGCGCCTGCGGTTT
The DNA here is from genome assembly GCA_034670045.1 of Amylibacter sp. Taxonomy (GTDB): domain Bacteria; phylum Pseudomonadota; class Alphaproteobacteria; order Rhodobacterales; family Rhodobacteraceae; genus Amylibacter. Next base: position 35,281 of record JAXMOF010000014.1, read on the forward strand.
CGAACATCTGCGCGATCAGAACCGCTTCGGTCGGGGTGACACCGTCGTCACCCGCCCAGTCATTCGCGGAAATCCGCACGGCCATGGGTTTCTCCGTGGGCCAAACGGCGCGCATGGCGGAAAACACCTCTAGCGGATAGCGCATACGGTTTTCCAGCGCGCCGCCATAGGCATCGGTGCGGCTGTTGGACAGCGGAGAGATAAAGGACGAGATCAGATAGCCGTGGGCCGCGTGTAATTCGATCATGTCAAACCCCGCCGCCAGCGCCATTTTTGCAGCGGCGACGAATTGATCCCGCACCAGATCCATATCTTCGCGGGTCATGGCCGTGGGCGTCGCATTCCCGTCAGACCAAGGGATCGCCGAGGCTGACAGCAAGGGCCAGTTGTCTGCCTTCAGCGGCTGATCCATACCCTCCCATCCCACGCGGGTTGATCCTTTGCGCCCCGAGTGACCGATCTGGCAGCAGGTTTTTGCGTCTGTTTCGGTATGGATGAAATCGTTCAACCGCTGCCATGCGGCCTGATGGGCGGGCGCGTATAATCCGGGGCAACCGGGGGTGATGCGCCCTTCTGGCGACACGCAGGTCATTTCGGTATAGACCAGCCCCGCGCCGCCTTTGGCCCGCTCGCCGTAATGGATTAGATGCCAGTCGGTGGGGCAGCCGTCTACCGCTTTATACTGCGCCATGGGCGACACAACGATGCGGTTTTTCAGGGTCATGTCACGCAGTTTGAACGGGGCAAACATCGGCGCACGAGGCGGGGTGGTTTCAGGTGCGCCCGCTTGTTTTTGGAACCAGGCCTCTGCCGAAGCAAGCCATGCTCCATCCCGTTCCCGCAGGTTTTCATGGCTGATCCGCTGGGAGCGTGTCAGTAGGGAATAGTTCAACTGCACAGGATCCAGATGCAGATAGCGTTCCACATCCTCGAACCATTCAACGGAATTGCGGGCGGCGGATTGCAGGCGCAGAACCTCGACGCGGCGCTGATCCTGATAACGTTCAAATGCAGCATCAAGCGTGGGTTCGGTGGCGATGTAATCCGCCAGTTCAATGGCGCTTTCCAGTGCTAGTTTGGTGCCTGATCCGATGGAAAAATGCGCAGTAGCAGAGGCATCGCCCAGCAGCACCACGTTTTCATGGCTCCAGTTTTCGCACAGCACGCGGGGGAAGCGAATCCAGGCCGATCCGCGAATGTGGTTCGCGTTGGTCATCAGGGCATGGCCGCCCAAATGATCCTTGAACACGGACTCGCAGATTTTGATACTGTCCTGCTGGTTCATGTCGCCAAACCCGTAGGCGTCAAAGGTGGCTTGGCTGCATTCCACAATAAACGTCGCGGTGTCGTCGTTGAATTGATAGGCATGGGCCCAAAGCCAGCCTTTATCCGTGTTTTCAAAGATAAAGGTGAAGGCGTCGTCGAATTTCTGGTGGGTGCCAAGCCAGACAAACTGGCAGGTGCGCAGGTCGATATCGGGTTGGAATGTGTCAGAGAATTCCATGCGGGTTTTGGAATTCAAACCATCTGCGGCCACAACCACATCATAGTCGGATTGGTATTCTGCGGCGGTTTTAGCTTCGGTTTCAAAGCGCATTTCAACGCCCAGTGCGCGGGCCCGTTCCTGCAGGATCAACAGCAGCCGCTGCCGTCCGATGCCGCAAAACCCGTGGCCTGTGGATAGCATTTTTTGGCCTTGGTGATGGACTGCGATGTCGTCCCAATAGGCGAAATGGCTACGGATTTCGGCGGCGGACTGCGGATCGTTTTTGTGCAGATTGTCCAGCGTTTCATCCGACAGAACCACGCCCCAACCAAAGGTATCATCCGGCTTGTTGCGCTCGATCAGGACCACCTGCGTGCCGGGCTGGCGCAGCTTCATGGAGATCGCAAAATACAGACCGGCGGGACCACCACCCAAAACAGCTATACGCATCAGTCGTCCGTTCCTCTTTGAGGGCCAGCGCAAACGGCTGGTTTACAAGAGGCTAGGATGAGTCGCGATTTCGTTCAAGTAAAAATATTTTAAGGTTGAAGTAAGTGGGTGAGGGGATGTTAACCATTTTACGGTTTTGTCGTTGGATGGTGAACTATCGAAGACCCAAAATCGCCGGAGCGACCGTGTTCTTTACCGTGGTGCTCGCCCGTCGCGGCGATGATCTGCTACTGCGCTATGTGGATGTGCTACGGGGTGCCGTTGCGAGGACACAGGCAGAGCGCCCCTTCGTCATTAACGCTTTTGTTGTGCTGCCGGACCACTTTCACTGTGTGTTAACTTTGCCTGTCAGGGATGCGGATTATGCGCGGCGGATCCGTGCCATAAAGGCGCGGTTTGTTATGGGGATTCGCAGGACAGGGTATATGCCGCCGTTGGATTTGCCGGTTGTGTCGCGGGGGCGGTTTGCCGGGCTGAAGCCCGGTCTACGGCTTGAAAAGCGCGAAGTCGGTGTTTGGCAGAGGCGGTTTTGGGAGCATCATGTCCGTGATGCGCGCGATTATGACAACCACTTGCTGTATTGTTGGAACAATCCGGCCAAGCACGGCTATGTGACGCGGGCAAAGGATTGGCCGTATTCGTCGTACCACCGCGACAATGCGTAGGTCGGGCTTCAGCCCGACACTACTTTTGCGGGTGGTCGGGCTGAAGCCCGACCTACGGTTTTATCGTGTGAACTTCTTATATTTCACCCGTGTCGGCTCCAGAGCGTTTGGACCCAAGCGACGCACTTTATCTTCCTCGTAATCGGCGAAGTTGCCTTCGAACCATTCCACATGGGCCTCACCCTCGAACGCCAGAATATGTGTGCAAATCCGGTCAAGGAAGAAGCGGTCGTGAGAGATGACCACGGCGCAACCTGCGAAGTTTACCAAAGCGTCTTCAAGCGCGCGCAGGGTTTCTACGTCAAGGTCGTTGGTCGGTTCATCGAGCAGTAGAACGTTGCCGCCTTCGCGCAGCAGTTTGGCCAGATGGACGCGGTTACGCTCCCCGCCTGACAGCAGGTTCATGGTCTTTTGCTGGTCGCCGCCCTTGAAGTTGAAGGCGGAACAATAAGCCCGCGCGTTCATTTCCGCATCGCCCAGTTTGATAATATCCTGACTGTCGGAAATTTCCGCCCAGACGGTTTTTGTGTCGTCCAGATTATCACGCGACTGATCCACGTAAGACAGTTTCACAGTGTCGCCGTAGGTGACCTCGCCGCTGTCTGGCTGTTCCTGTCCTGTCAGCATTTTGAACAGGGTGGATTTACCCGCGCCGTTGGGGCCGATCACGCCGACAATGCCGCCCGGTGGCAGCGAGAACGACAGGTCTTCCACCAGCAGTTTGTCGCCGTAGGCTTTGGTCAGGGATTCAACCTCAATCACTTTGCCGCCCAGACGGGGGCCGTTCGGGATGACGATCTGGGCCGAGGTGATTTTCTCACGCTCGGACTGGTTGGCCAGATCGTTATAGGCGTTGATCCGCGCTTTTTGTTTGGCTTGGCGGGCTTTGGCTCCCTGACGGATCCAGTCCAGCTCGCGTTCAAGTGTTTTCTGGCGGGTTTTGTCGTCTTTGGCTTCATGGGCCAGACGTTTGGCTTTTTGTTCCAGCCACGCGGAATAATTGCCCTCGTAGGGGATGCCGCGGCCACGGTCCAGTTCCAGAATCCAGCTTGTGATATCATCCAGAAAATAGCGGTCGTGTGTGACGATCAGGATGGTGCCTTTATAGTCCATCAGGTGCTTTTGCAGCCAGGCGATGGTTTCCGCATCAAGGTGGTTGGTCGGTTCGTCGAGCAGCAGCATTTCAGGCGCTTCAAGCAACAGTTTGCACAGGGCCACGCGGCGGGCTTCACCGCCGGACAGGTTGGCAACATCGGCGTCATCGGGCGGGCAGCGCAGGGCTTCCATCGCGATGTCGATGCTGGCGTCCAGATTCCACAAATCCTGCGCGTCGATAATGTCTTGCAACTCGCCCATCCGCTCTGCGGTTTCGTCGGAATAGTTCATGGCAAGGTCGTTGTATTCGTCCAGAACCGCCTTTTTATCGGCCACGGCCAGCATAACGTTTTCACGCACATTCAGGCTGGCATCCAGTTTTGGTTCCTGTGGCAGGTAGCCGACTTTGGCGCCTTCGGCAGACCATGCTTCGCCGGTGAATTCCTTGTCGATTCCCGCCATGATGCGCATCAGGGTGGATTTACCCGAGCCGTTCACCCCGACAACGCCGATTTTCACCCCCGGCAAAAAGGACAGGCGGATGTTCTCAAAGCATTTCTTGCCGCCGGGATAGGTCTTGGACACGCCGTCCATGTGGTAAACGTATTGGTAAGATGCCATTGAAGTGCCCCTCGTTGTGCTGAGTTGTGCTGTGTTTTAACTGTGCGCAGTTTGGGTGTTCATATCGAAGCTGGGCATAGGGGGCAATGGGTTGGGCAGGGGCTTTCTGCGGTGGGATGGGTGTTTCGCTGGATTAGCGTTGCAGAATCCCTTAACCACGCAAGGAATGACGTTGTTTATACGAAATATCATCCGGATTCCCGTGGCGCTTTTGGTGCTTGGCACGGGGGCGGCGGCTATGGCCGATGGTTCGCGGCGTGTTGAACAGGCGATCTGGAACAAGGTTCATACAAAGGCGATTTCGGGTGACAGGATCCTGTTCAACGGGGCGGAATTGCTGCTGGAAAACCTGACCTGCCCCGATGCGACCACGGACAAAGGGCGCGATGCCAAAGCGTTGATGAACACTTTCCTGCGCCGCGCGGGCCATTTCCAGTGCGAGGTCGAGCTGCTGTCCGATGGCCGTCTGCGCGGACATTGCACCGTGGCGGAACGGCGTGGTCTGAAGGCCACAACGAACCTGTCCACGGGGATGGTCAAAAGCGGATTGTGCCATAGTGGTGATCAGACCAAAGGGATTGCTGCGTGATCGGACAGGGACAGTTTCCGCTGGCGACAACGGGCCAGCGTATCGGTTTGCTTGGTGGCTCGTTTGATCCGCCCCATGCAGGGCATTTGCATATTTCGCGCTGGGCGTTGAAATCCTTCGGGCTGGATCGGGTCTGGTGGATGGTATCCCCTGGAAATCCGCTGAAAACACGGGGCCCTGCGCCGATGGATCGCCGTCTTGCAGCCTGTCGCGCGCTGGCCAGCGATCCGCGTATGGTTGTCACCGATATCGAGACCCATTTGGGCACCCGTTACACTGCCGCCACGCTGCAAGCGCTTTTGCCGCGCTACAAAGGGGTGCGGTTCGTCTGGTTGATGGGGGCGGATAATCTGGCGGATTTCCACCACTGGAAAGACTGGGACTGGATCATGGAAACCCTGCCCATCGGGGTTCTGGGGCGACCGGGCGAACAGCTTGCCGCGGGATGTTCCCCTGCCGCACGGCGTTATAGCAAATACCGCCTGCAAGCCCGCCGCGCCGAGGCATTGCCGTTTCGACAGGCCCCCTGTTGGTCGCTGCTGACAGGGCCGATGGTGGATCAGTCCAGTACACAAATCCGCGCCAGCGGGGCATGGCCGTCCAGCCGCCTACCCAAAGCAACCGACAGCGATACAACGCCGACAGGCTGACGACTTGACCTTGTGGCAAGCGCGTCAAAGATTTAAGCTTCGCTGCAAACAGCCATTATCCAGCGTGATTTAACAATGTTATCCAGACGTTTCCTTATGGCCGCGATGTTGGCCTCTGTTGCGGTTCCCGCCAGTGCGGGCGCGCCTTTAACCTCTCCCCGTCCGCAAGCGCGACCCTTACAAGGGGCGCAAAAGATCAAGGCAGCGACGCCAAAGGTCAGTCTGAAAGATATTGTCGAAGGTGCGGGCCTGTCAGGGGAGGTCAGCATCCTTTTGGCCGACAGCAGCGGGCGGGTGCTGGAATCTTATTCGGCGGATAACTCCTTACCTCCTGCCAGCGTGACCAAAACCGTCACAGCGCTTTATGCGTTGCAGCATCTGGGGTCGGATTACCACTTTGCCACCAGCCTGATAGCCACAGGCCCGGTGTCGGGCGGAATTGTGCAGGGCGATCTGCTTCTTGCAGGTGGCGGCGATCCCCATCTGGATACGGACGGGCTGGCCAATCTGGCGGCCAAATTGCGCAGTGCGGGGATTACAGGGATCACGGGGCGGTTTCGGGTCTACGGCGGCGCGCTGCCGTATCAGGAAAGCATCGACCCCCAGCAGCCTGACTATGTGGGGTATAATCCGGCGGTGTCAGGGCTGAACCTGAATTTCAACCGCGTCTATTTTGAATGGAAGCGCACTGCGAACGGCTATGCCACCACGATGGATGCCCGCACCAACCATTTCCGCCCTGCTATTCACGGTATCGAAGTGGGGATTGTGGATCGCAAGGCGCCGCTGTTCACCTATAAGAAATCCACCAAAAACGAGCAGTGGACCGTTATGCGCGGTGCGCTTGGCAAAGGGGGCGGGCGCTGGTTGCCGGTGCGTGAAATTGATTCCTATGTGGGCGAAGTCTTTCGCGATCTGGCTGCGAAGAAAGGCGTGCGACTGCCAAATGCAACTTCCACCAACGGCCTGTCAAACGGCACGATTGTAGCGCAAGAGGTCAGCGCCAGCCTGTATTCGCAGGTCAAATCCATGCTGAAATATTCAACCAACCTGACAGCCGAGGTAACAGGCCTGACCACCACCCGCCATCGCGGGGCATCCGTGCGCAATCTGGCAGGATCGGCGCGGGAAATGACCAATTGGGTGGAAAAGGCTTACGGTGTGAACGGGATCAAGTTTGTGGATCATTCGGGGCTGGGCGAGGATTCACGGGTCAGCGCCAGCCAGATGGTGCAGATTTTGGCACGCTCGGGCTGGAACGGCCCGCTGCGCCCTGCGTTGAAAGAGATCAAACTGGTGAATTCCAAAGGCCGCGCCGCGCCGATTGACGGTGTGACCGTTGTGGCCAAAACCGGCACGCTGAATTTCGCCAGTGCCTTGGCGGGATATATTGATGCGCCCAACGGTAAAAAACTGACCTTTGCGATTTTCACAGCAGATATGGCCAAGCGGGCCAAGATCACGCGGGCCAATCGCGAACGACCCGAAGGCGGCGCTGCATGGCGCAGGCGGTCTAAGAACATGCAGCAGGTTTTGTTGCGGCATTGGGCATTGGACTACGGGGTTTAGGCCATCCCCCTAATCCCCGCCAAAGGCTTGCAACCCTGTGTTACTTGCGCTGCTTTTTCAGTTTTTTTGCCTGACGGATCACTTTGGCAAGGGCTTTGTCCGATGCCTTGTGCTGGGCCAAAGCCGCTGTGTTGAATTGATCTTCGGCGTGCAATTTGCGCCAGCGTTCCAGCCGAGGAACGTCAATTTCGCCCTGTTCCAGCGCCGCACGAATGGCGCAGCCGGGTTCGGTTTCATGTTTGCAATCGCGGAATTTACACTGGGTGGTCAGATCGTGAATATCCGCAAACAAATCCGCCACGCCAGAGGCGGCCTCGGTCAGTTGCAATTCGCGCATGCCCGGGGTGTCCAGCACTGCGCAGCCGTTCGGCATAAAGTGCAGGTGGCGTTTTGTGGTGGTGTGGCGGCCCTTTGCATCATCCTCGCGGATGGCTTTGGTTGCGATGGCCAATGTCTCGGACAGCGCATTGGTCAGGGTGGATTTGCCTACACCCGATGATCCCAGAAAGGCCACGGTTCTGCCCGTCTTGCACCACTGCGCCAGTTTTTCGGCAGGTTCGCCGCCGCGCGCGTCCAACACCACAACAGGCACCAGATCGGAAATACTTTCGGCGGTTTCCACATAGGTTTCAGGCGTGTCGCATAGGTCCAGTTTGGTCAGCACCAACACCGGATCAACGCCCGCTTCCAGCGTCAGCGCGATATAACGTTCCAGCCGTGCCACGTTGAAATCCTGATTGCAGGAGGTCACGATAAACGCCGTATCCAGATTGGCCGCAATCAACTGCGCAGAGCGGTCATGCCCCGCTGCACGCCGTTTCACCAGACTCTTGCGATCCAGAACTTCGCTGGCGGTGGGCAGCACCGTGTCAAACAACAACCAGTCGCCCACGGTTGCCTCAATCCCCGGAGGGATCAGCGCGTCGATGGTTTCTCCGCGCACCCGCAGGCCGTTGCGATGCACCTCGATCACGCGAACAGGGGGCGTTTCAGCAATTTGATCCATATCGGTTTGCTGGGCAAAGAAATTCTGCCAGCCCAACTGCTCCAGCGTGGTTTCCCCCCTTTGATCGACGGTTTGGTTTAAAGGGGTTTGTGGGGGTTCGGCTGTCATTAGATGTCTTTCATGATCTGTTTTAGGGGCATCCCCCCGTGTAACAACGCGTAAGCTGTAGATTGCTTCGCACCTTAGCAGGACATGAAATCTCCGTTGTTTGATGGGTATATTTTAGAAGGGCGCGGTCCGCTTAGCAAGCCTGTAGGTACTTTGCGACACAAAGGAAATCGCGATAAAAACGCAAAAGCCAGTTTCGTTTTTACCTAAACTTCTGATGCCCGCTTGTATGACACAGGCAGCATCGCCACAGATAGAGAAGCAACAGACAGCAAGGACTCCCGAAATGGCGCGTGTATACCTGAAACAGGCCGAGAAAACTGCGAAAACCGACAGTGCGGCCGTGCATGATACGGTTTTGGGAATCCTGAACGACATCGAACAGGGCGGCGAAACCGCGGCGCAATCTTATGCGCAGAAATTTGACCGCTATGACGGGCCGCTGATGCTGGATGCTGCAATGATCGCAGCAGCCGCCGAAAAAGTGCCTCAAAAACTGAAAGACGACATCGCCTTTGCCCATGAAAACATCCGCAAATTCGCCGAGGCGCAAAAAGCGTCAATGCAGGATTTCGAACTGGAAGTCCGCCCCGGCCTGATAGAGGGCCAGCGCACCATCCCCGTGCGCGCGGCGGGGTGCTATGTGCCGGGCGGGCGGTATTCCCATATTGCCAGCGCGATGATGACCGTCACCACCGCCAAAGTTGCAGGTGTGCAAAACATCACCGCCTGTTCGCCCCCCCAAGGGACAGAGGGTGTTTCACCCGCGATTATCTATGCAGCCCATCTGTGCGGCGCGGATCAGATTCTGTCGATGGGCGGGGTACAGGGGGTTGCGTCAATGACCTTCGGGCTGTTTGGCCTGCCAAAAGCGGATATTATCGTCGGTCCCGGAAACCAGTTCGTAGCGGAAGCCAAGCGCATCCTGTTTGGTCGTGTGGGCATCGACATGATCGCGGGCCCGACCGACAGCCTGATCCTTGCAGACGGGACGGCGGACGCTGAAATCGTAGCGGTGGATTTGGTCAGTCAGGCAGAGCACGGCTATAATTCACCCGTTTGGCTGGTAACGGATGACACCGCTTTGGCACAGACCGTGATGGCGCGGGTGCCGGAACTGATCGCCGATCTGCCCGAATTGAACCGCGAAAACGCCAGCGCAGCATGGCGCGATTATGCCGAGGTGATCGTCTGCGCCGACCGTGAAGAAATGGCCACCACATCCGACGATTACGCCCCCGAACATCTGACAGTGCAGGCCGCTGATCTGGATTGGTGGCTGGACCGCCTGCAATGCTACGGGTCGTTGTTTCTGGGCGAGGAAACCACCGTATCCTACGGGGATAAAGCCTCTGGCACCAACCATGTGCTGCCCACATCGGGGGCGGCGCGCTATACGGGCGGGCTGTCGGTGCATAAATACATGAAGATCGTCACGTGGCAGCGGTCCACCCGCGACGGGGCCAAACGGGTGGCTGAAGCCACGGCGCGAATTTCCCGTCTTGAAGGCATGGAAGGCCACGCCCGCGCCGCTGATGTGCGCTTGCATAAATACTATCCGAGCGAAAATTTCGATCTGTCGCTTGAGGGGTAAGCCATGCAGGCGCTGGTCTACATGGGGCCGAAAACACTGGAATTGCAGGACCGCGACGACCTGCGTGCTTCGGGTGGCGACAATCTGATCCGCGTGGATGCTGTGGGGATTTGCGGCTCTGACATGCACGCCTATCTAGGCCATGATGACCGCCGCCCCGCGCCGCTGATACTTGGGCATGAAGCAGCGGGTCTGGTGCTAGACGGGCCGATGCAGGGCCAGCGCGTGACAGTCAACCCACTGGTCACCTGCGGGGCGTGCGCGTTTTGCCGTCAGGGGCGCGAGAATATCTGCCCTTCCCGACAGATCATTTCAATGCCCCCCCGACAGGGCGCTTTTGCACAACAACTGGTGATGCCGACCCGCAATCTGGTGCCTGTGCCAGATCGCGTGGCCATCGAACATGCGGCTTTGGCGGAACCTTTGGCGGTGTGCTGGCATGCCGTGCGTCTGGGCGTGCGTGCGCTTTTCGGACTAGTCGGTCAGGCGCGATGTCTGGTGCAAGGCGGCGGCGCAATAGGGGTTGGGGCTGCACTTGGCCTTCGGGCTATGGGCGCCCGTGACATCACAATTGCCGAACCGAACACCTTGCGCCATGGGGTTCTTAATGCTGTAGGATCGTTTTCTGTCTGTGATCCCGAAGAGGTGTGTGGCGCGTTTGATCTGATCATAGATTGTGTGGGCATCAGCCACACCCGCCGTGCGGCCAGTGCGCTGGCGCGGGCGGGCGGGGTGATCGTGCATGTGGGGCTGGGTGATTCAGATGCGGGTCTGGATACCCGCCGCCTGACTTTGCAGGAAATCACCTTCATCGGCACCTACACCTATACTGCGCAAGATTTCCGCGACACGGCGCAGGGAATTTTCGACGGGGTGTTCGGGTCGCTGGACTGGATTGAACAGCGCCCTCTGACTGACGGAGCCGATGCCTTTGCACAAATTTTGGCAGGGCAGGTGGCCGCGCCAAAGGTGGTTTTGCGGCCCAATTAACAGGCTGTCGTTGCACATTGCTGTAAGCCTCGTTAATGAATTGGCCTGACAGTTCAGCAAAAAGGCGCAGCATGACCAAACAACGGTGGATTACAGTATTTGAAGTGGGCGGATCGGTGCTGGCCATGGTCTATGCGCTGCTGATCGCATCCAACACTGGAAACGAGATTCTGGGCTTCTCCCTATTGCTTGTTTCGGCCCTGTTATTCGCGGCATGGGGCTTTATGGACAAGCGCTGGGCGTTCTTTGCCTTGCAGTTCTTTTATGCGGCCTCGGCGATTATCGGTTTGATCCGCTGGGCGTAATATGATCATCACCACAGGCAGAGCCGATCAATATACCCCTGAAATTGCAGAATTAATCTGGGCAGAAGATCCCGCATTACTGGCTTGCGAGTTTGGCACCCTGCCCCCTTTTGATGCGATTTTGCGTCAGGAATGGGCGTCAAAAGGCGCGGCAAATTCCCATGATGCCATGCTGCTGGCTTGGGATGACACAGGGGTGGCGGGATTGATGACGGGCTATCCTGTCGATCAGATGGAGGCCCGCTTTGAAGCCACATGGCACCTGCGCCGCGACCAGATCGCCCGCAAGGACTGGCAGGACTGGGAAGCACGATCCGCCCTGATAGAGCGGCTGTTTCCACCCCCGCAGGCAGGTGATTTCTATGTACTGGACCTGTCCATTGCACCGCGCAGTCAGGGCACGGGACTCGGGCGGCGCCTGATCGGGATCGCTTTGGAAAATGCCCGCGCGGCAGGGTGCAAACGGCTGTGTCTGGATGTAAATGCGGATAATGACGCCGTCGGGTTTTACCGGCGGATCGGCTTGGACATCCAGATTGAATCCCGTGCGCCCTTGTTAGATGAACGCTATGGCGTCGGGCTGCACTATCACATGGTCATGCCCGTAACAGCCTAAGAAAACAGGATGCCCTGCAGCCTAAGCGCGCCGTCCTGTAGTGTATCTTTCTGGGAAATAGCCTGTTCCACCGTCAACCGCGGGGCGGGGCCGTGAAAGGCCAGTGACGCCACATACCGCCCTTGCGGGTCTGTAACGGGGACGGCAAGGGCAACCATGCCTTCCATGAATTCTTCGTTGTCGATGGCGTAGCCCCGTTTGCGGATTTCGGCCAGTTCTTCGAGCAACGTGCTGGGCGAGACATGGGTTTTTTCCGTCAGCGGCTGCAAATCAAGTGCGGCCACAAAGGCCCGCCGCGCCGCAGGGGGCAGCGAAGCCATATAGGTTTTGCCACTGGCGGTGCAATGAAACGGCACGTTTGATCCCACAGGCAACTGGATGCGAAACGGCCAGTCCGTATCCACGCGATCCAGATAATGCATGCCACTTTCTTGAGGCACCACATAGTTCACGGCCTCTTTTACCGCCCGTGCAATCTGTTCAAGGATCTGATGACGGCTGTAAAAATCCCGCCCCGATTGCAGTAGCCCCGCGCCCATGTCCAGCAGGCGCCGCGCAGGTTTCATCCGTTTGCCGTCCTCGCTGCGGGTCAGGAACCCTTCTTCTTCAAGCGTCGTGCACAGGCGGTGGACGGTTTGCTTGGGCAGGCCAAGGGAGTCGTTGATCTGTGTCGGCGTCAGCGGCTGATCGGCGCGGGCCAGAACCTCTAGAATCAGAAGTGTGCGCAGGTTGGTGGGAATACGGTCCTCGGGTGCCATTTTTTTCCTTTGCAATCACGCGGATTCTCTGTTTACCTGACTTTATATCAAAAACAAGACTATAAGTCTCATTTTTACCTAAAAGAGGTGATTTTGCAGTTTGACTACCTCGTTATTGGCGCTGGCTCTGCTGGCTGTGCGGCGGCTACGCGGGTGTCCGAATGCGGGCGCTATTCGGTTGCGCTGATCGAGGCAGGGGGCAAGGACAGCAATCCGTGGATTCATGTGCCGGTCGGGTATTTCAAGACCATGGGCAATCCGAAACTGGACTGGATGTATCGCACACAGGCCGATGCAGGGCTGAACGGGCGGGATATTCCCTGGCCTCGGGGGAAGGTGCTGGGAGGCTCGTCGTCCATTAACGGTTTGTTATATGTCCGCGGTCAGGCCGAGGATTTTGACGGCTGGCGTCAGTTGGGCAATGAAGGGTGGGGCTGGGATGATGTGCTGCCCTATTTCAAAAAAGCCGAAACTTGGAAAGGGGCGACACAATCGACAGATCGCGGGTCCAAAGGGCCGTTGTCTGTGTCCCCGACGCGCCTGAAACGGGATGTGGTCGATCACTGGATCAGTGCGGCAGTGGCGGCGGGGTATAAAAACAACCCTGATTATAACAGTGGTGATCAGGAAGGTGTCGGGTATTTTCAACTGACGCTTGATGGCGGACGGCGCTGTTCTGCGGCCAAAGCCTATTTGAAACCCGCGCAGGGGCGTAAGAACCTGAAGGTGTTCACCCATGCCCAGACCGAACGGATTGTTTTTACCGACGGGCGGGCGACAGGTGTGGTTGCCCGCCAGAATGGTGAAAGCAAAACCTTTACCGCACGGCGCGAGGTGATCTTATGTGCAGGGGCCATCGGATCGCCGCAAATCCTGATGCTGTCCGGCATTGGCGCGGCTACGGAATTGGCCGCGAAGGGCATTCAAACGGTGAAACATCTGCCGGGTGTCGGTAAGAACCTGCAAGATCACCTGCAAGCACGGCCTGTGTTTAAAACAACGCTCGGTACAATCAATGTGGAAATCAACAGCCTGTTCAAGCAGGGGCTGATCGGGTTGCAATATCTGCTGTCACAAACCGGTCCGATGACCATGGCGGCCAGTCTGGGCACGGGGTTTCTGAAAACCGATGATCGGCTGGCGACCCCTGACATTCAGTTCCATATCCAGCCGTGGAGCGCGGATCGGCCCGCAGACGGACCGCATCGGTTTTCCGGCTTCACCGCCTCCGTTCTGCAATTGCGCCCCGAAAGCACGGGGCATGTGAAACTGGCCAGCGCCGACTTTCGTGACCATCCTGAAATTCACCCCAATTATCTGGCCACAGACACCGACCAGCGCACCTTGGTCAAAGGCATCCAGATCGCCCGCAAAATCGCCAGAACCGACCCGCTGGCAGGTTATATTACCGAAGAACATGCCCCCGGCGCGGGTGTTGCGTTTGACGATTATGAGGCCACGCTGAACTGGGCGCGCGACACGGCTGTGACCATTTATCATCCCACCGGCACCTGTAAAATGGGCCGTGATCCGCTGGCGGTTGTCGATCCGCGCCTGCGGGTTCATGGCGTGTCGGGGTTGCGTGTGGCGGATGCTTCCATCATGCCCGTCATCACAAGCGGCAACACAAACGCCCCGTGCATCATGATCGGGGAAAAGGTCGCGGCAATGGTTCTAGAGGATGCAGGCACATGATGGATATGGTTTTGGATTTCGGCAAGATTATCATCGCAGATTTAATTCTGTCCGGTGATAACGCGCTGATTATCGGGATGGCAGCGGCGGGTCTGGCACCCGAGTTGCGCAAGAAAGCGATCCTGTATGGCATGGTCATTGCGGCGGTCTTGCGGATCGTCTTTGCGGTGGCGGCCACCAAACTGCTGGGTATTCCGGGAATCCTTTTTGTCGGGTCGATCCTGCTGTTCTGGGTCTGCTGGCGACTGTATCAGGAAATCCGCGAGGGGATGGACGCGCAGGCGGAGCAATCGCTGCTGGATGCGAATAACCCCGAGGCGGGGTATACGGGCGCGCCCCGTCGCACACTGTTTGCGGCGCTGATTTCCATCACCATCGCGGATGTGTCCATGTCGCTGGACAATGTTCTGGCGGTTGCGGCCATTGCGGATGGCGACACCACGATGCTGGTGTTTGGTCTGGGGCTGGCGATCGTGCTGATGGCCTTTGCCGCCACATTGATCATGCATCTGCTGACAAGGTTCCCGTGGATTTCATGGCTGGGTCTGGTCGTGCTGGTCTATGTGGCCGCAGAGATGATGTATCGTGGATTTTTTGACGCCAGCACAGGTCTGGGGCCTATGCTGGGCCTGATTGACGGATGGAGTTTAAGCAAGGGGCATTAGCCCCGTCACACGGAATCTGCCCAACAGATGAGGGAGGGTCGCAGGATCACATCTGTTGGGCATCAGCCGGATCAACTGCCTTCGCGGTTCGGTGCCAAGACGAGAAGGCTAAACTTTGGGAGGACATTTTATGTTCAATTTAAAAACCTTTACCAAGGGGGCTGCCGCCACTTTCGTCGGTGCCTCTTTTCTTGCATCTTCGGCTTTGGCCGAAACTGTGATCCGCGTGCAGACGGTGATTTCTGCTAAAGCCGACGAAGTTGTCATGCTACAGGATTTTGCCGACGATGTTACCGCGCTGACCAATGGCGAGGTGCGCTTTGAAATCCTGCCTGCCGGGTCGGTTGTGGGCGTTGCCGAAACACTGGATGCGGTGGACGCGGGGTTGATTGATGGCGGCTTTGCCTGGACCCATTACTGGTCTGGCAAACACCCGGCGGCCATGCTGTTCGGGTCTCCGGTTGCGGGGGCTGGCGTTGGTATCGACAATATCGCCTTTCTGTCATGGTTCCAGTTCGGGGGCGGCAAAGAGCTGTACGACCAGCTTTGGGATGAGATGGGCATGAACGTGAAAGGGTTCATGCTGCAACCCGTCGGTCCCGAGGCTTTGGGCTGGTTCAAGGAACCGATCGAATCCATGGATGATTTCCGCAAATACCGCTTCCGCACGCCTCCGGGGATTCCAGGGCAAACCTATAAGGATATCGGTGTCGCCTCGGTTGCCATGGGGGGCGGGGATATTCTGCCCGCTTTGGAAAAAGGCACAATTGATGCAGCGGAATGGTGCTGCCCCAAGCCGGATTCGGTCTTCGGGTTTCAGAAGGTTCTGAAACATTATTACCTGCAAGGCCTGCACCAAGTGGTGGTGAATGCCGATCTGTATCTGAACAAGGATGTCTATGACGCCCTGACCCCGTTGCAGCAAAAAGCGATTGAAGTCGCGGCCAATGCGTCCCTGTCCAAATCCATGTCCTACCGTATTTATGAGAACGGCAAGGCATTGAAGGATTTGACGGAAAACCACGGCGTTATTCTGCATGACACGCCTGCGGATTACTTTCCGGCCTATATGAATGCGGCCAAGGCCTCGCTTGAAAAGAACGCGGCTGAAAATGAATTCTTTGCTCAGGTCTGGCAATCCCAAAAGGATTTTGCGGCCATTGCCGTGCCCTATTGGGCCGGATCACAGGCGTCTAATGCGGCGCTGGGCAAAGCCTTTGCCGATCAGGTGAAATAACCCGTCCGGGGCGCGGTTCACCCCGCGCCCCGGCCCGATTATTTGTAAGCGACCGGGTGTGCGGGCGTTTTCACATAATCCACGGGGGACAGCCGCATGGCCGAAGAAGTAGATCCGGGTAAACTGGAAATCACCGACGAACTGATCGCGGAACGCAATGATTTCACTCCGGGGCAAACCCCCGAGGATATGAGCCCGTGGATGCGCCCGATTGTGGCGGGGATCGACGTGTTGAACCTGTGGGTCGGTCGGTTCGCCTGCCTGCTGGTGATCCCGATCATCGCGGTGATGGTGATTGAAGTGGTCAGTCGCAAGCTGTTTCTGGCGCCCACCGATTATTCCTTTGAATACAGCCGCATGTTTGCAGGGGCCATGTTCATGCTGGGGGCGGGCTATGCCCTGATGCGCGGCGTGCATATCCGTGCGGATTTCATCTATCGCAACTGGTCCAGAGAAACCCAGATGACGGTGGACGGGGTGTTGTATCTGGCCTTCTATTTCCCCGCGATGATCTTTTTCCTATGGGTGTCTTATGAATACACAGCCAAGGCCTGGGTGACATGGGAGCGGTCTATGGATACGGCGATGATGGCGCCATTGGCCCCCGCGCGCACCGCCATGCCGCTGTGTGCCCTGTTGCTGTTATTGCAGGGTGTTTCAGAGCTGTTAAAGACGCTGTACGATATGACCGCTCCCCGCCGCCGCCTGTTTTTGCGCATTCTGCCGGTCTATGTCATCGGGCTGGCGGTGGTGTTCGTCGCCACGGTTTATCCCAATACCATACCGCTCGGGGATTGGCTGCGCGGGCTGGTGGGTGGCGTGGGTCTCGGGGGGATATCCCAAGAGGTGATCGGCCTGATCATGATCGCGGTGATGCTGTTTTCGATCTTTGTCGGCTTTCCCATTTCCTTTACCCTGATCTTTCTGTCCTTTGTCTTTGGCGCTTGGGGGTTCAAGGCCAAGATGGCCTTCTATCTGCAAACCTTCCAGTTCAATTCCACCATGATGGATGAACAACTGGTGGCGGTGCCGCTGTTTGTGTTCATGGGCATCCTGATGGAAAAAGCCGGCCTGATGGAACGCCTGTTCACGGCCATCCAGTTGATGTTTTCACGCACACGCGGGGCGCTGTTTGTGGCGGTTTTATTCGTGTCGATGATCTTTGCGGCGGCCACGGGGATTGTCGGGGCTTCGGTTACGATCCTTGGGATTATGGCGGCGCGGACCATGAATAAATCGGGCTATGATGTGCGGCTGGCGGCTGGCACAATCACCGCTGGCGGCACGCTTGGCATCCTGATCCCGCCGTCCATCATGCTGGTGGTGATGGGCCCCGTGCTAGAGGTCCCCGTGACCGAGTTGTTTCAGGCTGCCATCATTCCCGGTATCATGCTGGCGGTGCTTTATATGCTCTATGCACTGATCCGCTGCTGGATCAATCCTGATCTCGGGCCGATCCTGCCAGTGGATGAACAGCCCGAAACATCACCCTATTATGCGCTGGAATTCACTTCGGTTTTTGCATCGCTGGTGGTGATGATCTGGCTTATCACGCTGGGGATCAACGGCAGCTTTGCGGGCCTGTTCCCGTTGGCGGGGCTGATTGTTCCGGTGGCTTGGGTTGCCTTGATGTGGGGCGTTTACACATGGGCACGCAGGGTGCGGCCGGGCGGGTTTTACTATTCCGACCTGTGGTATGAATTCTTTATGGGGCTGGTGCCGCCCACCACGCTGATCGCCTTTGCTCTTGGCTCGATCCTTGCGGGATGGGCCACCCCTGCCGAGGCTGCGGCCTGTGGTGCATTCGGCGCATTGCTGTTGTCTTTGGCCTATAACAAACTGACCGTCGGCAGCTTTTACGATGCTTTGATCAAGACGCTGGAAATCACCGTGCTGATCATGTTCCTTGTGGCGGCCTCCAATTTCTTCGGCGCTGTGTTCAGCCGTCTTGGCACACCCACCATGCTGACCGAGCTGTTGCTGGCGTGGGAACTGGCGCCTTCGATGATCCTGATCATCATTATGGCGCTGATCTTTCTGCTGGGCTGGCCGCTGGAATGGGTGCCGATTGTGTTGATCATCGTGCCCATTCTGGTCCCCACTCTTGAAGCGTTGGAAATCAACCTGACCTGGTTTGCCATTCTGGTGGCGGTGAACCTGCAAACCGCCTGGCTGTCGCCGCCCGTGGCCCTGTCGGCCTATTTCCTGAAAGGGGTGGTGCCGGAATGGGATCTGAAGGACATCTATCTGGGGATGATGCAGTTCATGTGTATCCAGTTGTTGGGGTTGATCCTGATCTTTTCATTCCCGCAAATCGCGCTTTGGCTGCCCGCCTATTTCAACGGGCAATAAGACGCGAAAACGACTTGCGCTTGCGGCTCTGATCGGGTTTGAAATGGGCAACCCAACCAGAGGCGCAGCTATGTTTACTAAAGACGGTTTGATCGATGAAATTCGCGGGCGATTTGCCCATGTGGACACCTGTCCGTTTCAGGGGCCACGGGTGTTCTTTGAAAACGCAGGCGGCGCGCTGACGCTGAAATCCGCCGTTGAAACATCAACGTTTTATGCGGCAATTCCGGACAATCAGGGCCGCGATAACGTGGCTAGCGCGGAATTGATGCGGGTGATCACCAAAGCCAAAGACGACATGCGGGTGTTTTTCAACGCGCCAACGGGTCAGTTTTTTGTGGGCGAAAGCGGCACCGAACTGCTGTTTCGTATGATCCGCACGGCTGTGATCGAAAGCGGCGCGGGCAAGGTTCTGGGCAGCACGCTGGAACATCCTGCCAGCCGTTCCGCGGCGATCCGCTGGGCAGGAATTGCGGGCAAGGACTATGTGTCCGTGCCCCATAATGACGCCACCGGATCGGTCAGTGCGGATGATTACGCACCCCATGTTACAGCGGATACTGTCGTGGCGACGATCCTGCACACCTCGCCCGTGACAGGTATGGCGGTGGATGTGAAAAGCATTGTTCAGGTGATCCGCGCAACAGCACCCGACTGCCTGATCATTGTCGATGGCATCCAGCATGCGGCCCACGGGCGTCTGGATATTGCGGGCTATGACGTGGATGGCTATGCGGTATCCCCTTACAAGGTCTTTTCGCGCCATGGATATGGTGTGGCTTGGGTCTCGGATCGTCTGGGGAAGATGAACCACGATATGTTGCAAAACGGCCCTTCGGATAATTGGGAATTCGGCACGCGGGATACGGGCGCTTATGCGACGTTTTCAGACGTGGTGGATTACTTTGACTGGCTTGGCACACAGGTATGTGACAGCACAGACCGCCGCGAGCGGATCGAAGCTGCGGGGGCTGCCATTCATGCCCATGAAAAAGACCTGACGGACGCCATGTTGCATGGCATCGGCAATCTGAAAGGCGTGGCGGAAATGCCGGGTGTGTCGGTGATCGGCGGGGTGGATAACCCCCTGCGCGAAGGTCTGGTCTCGCTGGCGGTTGAAGGCATGTCCGGTGCTGATGTTGTGACTGCGTTGAATGCGCAGAACATCCGCACCCATTTGCGCAAGGCGGATCACTATTCGGGCAATGTGCTGGACCCGCTGGGGTTGGACAGTTGCGTGCGCGTGTCCATGTGCCACTATAATACCGAACAGGAAATATCCCAGTTCCTGACCGCGATGCAGGGCATTGTGGACAGCCGTTCGGCCTGAACGAACACTGAAGTGCGGTGCCGCGCGGTGACAAAACGCTGTCTTGGGCCTATGTTCAAGACAGCAAAAGGAGCCATCCCATGACACCCGTACAAGTACAAGGCATTCACCATATCACGCTGAACGGCGCGGACCGCCAGACCTCGGTTGATTTCTGGCAGGGCGTTTTGGGGATGCCGTTGATCTTTGAACAGCCCAATCTGGACGCGCCTGAAATCAATCATCTGTATTTTGATACGGGCGACGGGCGCACCCTGACTGTGTTCACCGAAGAGGGCCGCCAACCGCCCAGCCAGAAGCTGGCGCAACAACCCGGATCGCTGCATCACATCGCCTTTTGGGTGTCCCAAGCCACCATCCGTCTGGCAGAGGATCGTCTGAAGGCACAGGGCTATGGTTCCAGCGGGATCAAGGATCGCGGATTTATGGACAGCCTGTATTTTCGCGACCCCTTGGGGCTGCTGGTGGAACTGGCCAGCTATAAATTCGATCCGCCACAGGGCAAGACCCACGGCGATGTGCTGAACCTTGCCCATAAAATCCGGCTGGAACGGGACGGGCTGGCGATAGAAACGGCAGATGTGGCCGATGCATTGGCGCGGTTGTCAGAGCGGTGAGGGGAGGGAGCCGCAGTTGCAAGAGATAGCGCCGATGTCGGCTGGCAGCTCGGAGCTGACATGACAATTCGGAAATTTGGCGAGACACAGAGAACACACGGCCTTATTATTCATGATGAATCGAAACATGTTTTGCAATAGTATTTACCCCAGCGTAAGCATACGCTGCCTGTGCCAGCGCGACGGCTCCACTGTCATTTGAAAGGAAGAGGTCACACCGAGCAGCTTCCTCAATGTGTCGGCAATCGCGAAATTGTGCTTGGAATCTTTTTCTTCGGTTAGATTGACTGCCTCTCTTAACCTTGGAATCTCTTCCAACACCTTGAGTGAATAGGAAAAATGTGAGACCAGTTAACGAGCCATTTTCCGAAAAGGTTCCATTGGGCCAAGTCTTTTTGAGGAACATACCGCTTAGGTATTGAGCCGCATCGTGGCCAATCTCTAAGAAAATGAAATCTACAATTTCATCGGGCGCGAGCTTGTCAATTCGACTAAATCTCTCGTTCCATTCGTGCGCTGTCTGAGGTTGTTTTTCCAAACCTTCTTGTTTTAACTTATTCATATCTAGGTAAAACAAGGATTCCAATAGCTGTTGGCGGATAGATGAAGTCTCGCAAAGCCCGAAGCATTCGCGCTCAATCTCACCTACCCAAAGGTCGATTTCCGCCTCCAGTTCACGCTTTAACTCCTCGGCATCCAAGGCTCCAAGCCAACCCAAGGCGAATTGTGTAAATGCCATTTGATTGCTCAGAAACGTTTGGCTCTTGCTGGCAAAGTCGGGATCGCATTGTATCAAATCTTTGGCCACACTGGGTTTGATTTTGAATTGCGTTTCCAATCGCTCTGTTGGTTGAATGTAATATGCATCAATCTCATCCAAAACTCTTACATATTGTTCCGGCCGATAAAATGCACTGCATTCCTCGACGTGAACATTTGAATAGACATATGCGGCGCCATTCTTTCGAAATGTTTCCAGAACCCGAGAAAGTGCTCTTTTCGCAGGCTCTCCCTCTCGAAGATGGCCGATAATATTTTGATCTAAATAGATGGTGAATTTTATGGCTTCTTCCAAAATTTACCTCAAATGACATTGCACAGATTTCAACACACCACACAGAGAAGTAAAAATGATGATGGTCAAGAAATATAATGCATTGCCCAGTTAGCTTAGAGTCAACCACAAACCGTTACCAAACTTTGCAAATCCCGCTTCCTGCGCAAAGCAGTCGTTTGCCCTCTTCGCAGTATCTGTCAAGACCGGGCCGGGATGGAAACGACTTTCCCCCACTTCCCATTGCTTTCCTTTCCGCGTAGCGTTTCGTCAAGAAGGAGTCTCTGATGGAACGCATGGAAAAGACACTGGAAATTCTGGATCGGCTGATCGCCTTTCCCACTATTTCAAGCGAGAGCAATCGCGATTGTATCGACTGGATTGCGGACTATTTGAAACCCTTGGGCGCGCGCTGCCAGATCACCAGTGACACCGAAGGCAAGGCCAATATTTTTGCCAGCATCGGGCCGGAGGTGGACGGTGGTTTGATCCTGTCGGGCCATTTGGATGTGGTGCCTGTGGCCGGACAAAACTGGTCCTCTGATCCGTTTGTGCTGCGCGAGGAGGCGGGGTTGCTCTATGGGCGGGGCACCTGCGACATGAAGGGGTTCATCGCCGCCTGTCTGTCGCTGGCGCCTGAATTTGCCGCAGCCGAACTGTCACGCCCTGTGCATTTTGCCTTTACCTATGACGAAGAAGTCGGCTGTCTTGGTGCGCGGGTTCTGGTGGATGAAATGGTGAAGGCGGGGCTGAAACCCGGTGCGGCGATCATCGGAGAGCCGACCTCTATGCGGATCATAGAGGGTCATAAGGGCTGTTGCGAATACACCACCGAATTCACCGGCGTCGAAGGCCATTCCAGCCTGCCCGATCTGGGGGTGAACGCGCTGGAATATGCCACGCGCTATGTCACGCGCTTGATGGAAATACGGCAGAATCTACCCGATTTTGCGCCAAAGGACTCTCGGTTCGAACCGCCCCATACCACCTTGCAAGTCTGTGAATTACATTCGGGCGTGGCCCATAATGTGATCCCCAACAAGGCGGCTGTGGGTTGGGAAATGCGACCGATCCAGCAAAGTGACCGCGATTATGTGCGGGACCAGATCGAGTCTTTCACCCGCGATGTGCTGTTGCCCGAAATGAAGGCGAAATCCCCGCTGGCCGATATCCAGGAGGTGTTCGCCAGCGAAGTTGCAGGTCTGGAACCCGATCCGCAAAGCGAAGCGGTGGCGATTGTGCGCGCCCTTACAGGGGGGAATGAAACCGATGTGGTGTCTTTTGGCACCGAGGCGGGCTTGTTCCAGCAAGGCGGTGTCAGCGCGGTAATTTGTGGTCCGGGGTCCATCGAACAGGCCCATAAGCCCGATGAATACGTCAGCCGCGACCAGCTTGCCGCCTGTCTGGACATGTTAGGGCGGGTTGCAGGGCAACTGGCGTAGTCAGGGGCTAGGGCTTTCAAAAAGCGGGGCGGTCATTCGCCCAGAACAATGCCTTCCCGTCTGGGGTCCGCGCCACCTTTCAATACATCGGTAATGGCGATGCCATGCAGGCCGGATGTGATCTCGCGGCGTTTTACCTCAAATCCCATGTCCGTCAGGGGCTGGGTCAGGGGGGCTGATGCGGCGATGTCTTCTATTTCATAGGTGCCAAAGCGATTGACGAGGCGCGGCATGGAAATGGCGGCCTGGATGTCCATATCCCAATCCAGAACGGCGATGATGGTTTGTGCGGTAAAGCCGATGATGCGGCTGCCGCCCGGCGATCCGATCACCAGCACGGGGTTGCCGTCTTTCAACACGATGGTGGGCGACATGGAAGATCGCGGGCGTTTGCCCGGTTCCACACGGTTGGCGATGGGGGTGCCGTCCTTCTGGCTGGCGAACGAAAAATCCGTCAGTTCGTTATTCAGGATAAACCCGCCCGCCATCAGGCGCGAGCCGAAGGTGTTTTCCACGGTGGTGGTCATGGACAGGGCATTGCCGTAGCTGTCGACTATGGAAAAATGGCTGGTCGAGGGGAATTCGATCGCCATATCATCTGCAAGGTTCAGCGCGTGATCAAATGTGGGATCGCCTGCGGTGACGGTTTCAAGGGCTGTGTCCGTGTTCAGAAGTTTGGCCCGTTCGGTGGTGTATTTCGGGTCCAGCAGGCCTTTGGTCGGGACGGGTACGAAATCGCTGTCGGCCATGTAGCGGCCCCGATCCGCAAAGGCGAGTCGTGATGCATCGCCGATCAACCGCCAGCTTTGGGGGCTTTCGGGGCCAAGTGCGGCAAGATCATAGGGTTCCAGCAGTTGCAGGATTTGCCCGACGGTCAGCCCTCCTGATGACGGCGGCCCCATGCCGCAGACATCATAGCCGCGATAGCTGGCGCAGACAGGCGCGCGTTCCTTGACGCGGTAAATGGCAAGATCCACAAGCGAAAGACCACCGGGGTTTCCCTCTGCGCCTTGCACGGTGGACACAATTTCCTGCGCCAGCGGGCCTGAGTAAAACACCGATGCACCGCTTTCAGCCATGGCTGTCAGGGTTTTGGCGTAGGCGGGGTTTTTCAGCAGGTGGCCTGCAGGAAGCGGAGTGTCCTGATCAAAGAAATAGGCTTTGGTTGCTGGCGCGGTTGCCAGACGCTCCCCGTCTGCGGCTATGGATTTGGCCAGCCGCTCTGACACGCTGAATCCGTCTTGGGCAAGGGTCAGTGCGGGTTTCAAAAGTTCCGCCCAAGGCTGGATGCCCCAACGTTTCTGGGCGGTTTCCATCAGGGCCGGCGTTGCGGGAACACCAACGGAGCGTCCGCCGACCACAGCGTCAAAGAATTTCAGCGGTGCGCCGTTTTCGTCCTGAAACAGGGTAGGGGTTGCCGCCAGAGGCGCGGTCTCGCGTCCGTCCAATGTGGTGACGGAACCTGTTTCGGCGTCATACCAGACCAGAAAGGCCCCGCCGCCAAGGCCCGAGGATTGCGGTTCGACCAGACCCAGAACAGCCTGAACCGCCACCATAGCATCCGCCGCCGTACCGCCTGCGCGCAGCACATCGGCGCCTGCTTCTACGGCCAGCGGGTTGGCGGCACTGATCATCCAGTTTTCGGATTGAACCGACTGTCCCGCATCCCGTGCAGCCAATGCCTGTTTGATTTCGGGCGCGTGATCCTGGGCGGCAACGGCTGTAGCCGTAAGAAACAGAGCGGTGGTGAGTTTGGTTAGGAAAGTCATGTGGCAGCCTTTCAAATGTTTGCCCCACGATACGCAGCAGCGGGCCAGTTTCAAGGGGCGGAAACGGAAAAGGGCAACGCTGTGGTACAGCGCTGCCCTTGTTCTATGGTTTGAGTTCGCAGTTTTTATTCTGCGGGTTTGCCTTTGTTCAGCACAACCGCCCGTTCGCTTTGCAGGCCTTTCCAGATGCAAACACACAGCAACAACAGGACGACCGCAAAGGGCAGTCCGGTTGAAATCACCATGGATTGCAGCGATGCCAGACCGCCGACGGAAAGCAGCAGCACGATGGCAACCGCGCCTTCAAATGTACACCAGAACACACGCTGGGGCATCGGTGCATCGACCTTGCCGCCTGCGGTGATCGTGTCAATCACCAGCGAGCCGGAGTCAGACGAGGTGACAAAGAACACAATGACCAGAACGATCCCCACCAGTGAGGTGATAGAGGCCAGTGGCAATGCGTCCAACATGCGGAAGAGTTTCAGTTCCAGCGGCGCGTTTTGCACCATCTGGTAACCGTCTTGCACGACTTGCTGAATGGCTGTGCCGCCAAAAACGCTCATCCACAGGACACAGACCAGTGACGGGATCAACAGAACGCAGATCATGAACTCCCTCACGGTGCGACCTCGGCTGACGCGGGCAATAAACATACCAACGAAAGGCGACCAGCTGATCCACCATGCCCAGTAAAAGGCGGTCCAGCCCTGTACAAAGTTGGTGTCTTCACGGCCAAAGGGCATGGACAGCTGCGGCAGGTACTCGAAATAGGCACCCAAGGCGCTGACAAACCCCGCCAGAATATCCATTGTCGGGGCGACAGCCAGAACAAACAGCACCAGCACGATGGCCAGCCCCATGTTGATTTCCGACAGGATTTTCACACCACCATCAAGGCCGCGCAGAACGGACACCAAGGCGATCCCTGTGATGATTGTGATCAACAGAACCAGCAAGCTGCCAGAGTTTTCAACGCCGCTTTCGGCAGTATTGCCAAAGGACATGCCCATCAGACTGCGGGTGCCTTCTTCGGCAACACCGCTGCCAAACAACAGGGTCAAACCACTGGCTGCCTGTGTTGCGCCAAAGCCAAGGGAGGTGGCAAGGCCGAACAAAGTAGCAAACACTGCAAGAATGTCGATGATATGGCCGGTCCAGCCCCAGACACGTTCCCCGAACAGCGGATAAAACGCAGAGCGGATCGTCAGAGGCAGGCCTTTGTTATAGGAAAACAACGCCAGAGCCAGCGCGACAACCGCATACATGGCCCAAGGGTGCAGGCCCCAGTGATAGATGGTCGCCGCCATGCCCAGACGCACGGCTTCGGCCTGATCACCGGCGGCGCCGTTCAGGGGCGCCCAATCGGTGCGCACGCCGCCTTCAAGCGTGGGTCCACCCAGCGAACTGGCAAAATGGCTCATGGGTTCGGAAACGCCATAAAACATCAATCCGATGCCCATGCCCGCCGCGAACAACATGGCGAACCAGCCGATGTAGCCATAATCCGGAGTGGCATCCGCCCCGCCCAGCCGTACAGAGCCGATGGGCAAAACGATCAGCAGCAGGCAGAACAACACAAAGATGTTGCCCGACAACAGGAAGAACCAGTCAAAGTTTTTGGTGACCACGCTGAACATGGTGGAAAACAGGTTTCCTGCCTGTTCGGGCAGGGCCAGCGTATAAAAGACAAAGGCAATCACAGCCAGACCCGAGATTGCGAATACTGGATTGTGGATGTCAAAGCCAAAGCGCCCGAAGGAGCCGTCTACGTTGTTCTCTCCAATTTCGTAATCGGTATCAATTGGATGGTGTAAACCGTCCGGATCAGGGATGCCCTGGTCACTGCTTACGTCCGTCATAGGAGTCTCCTTGGTTAAAGTTATCGTATTAGGAGACGCAATTTTTGCCGCTACATGGCGGGTAGCGGTTGGATTGCATCCAAAAACGACAATATCGTGATAATACTTGCCTAACAAATGGGCAGTTAATTCACAACAGCCGCAAGTTTTGAAGGATTTTAGCATTAAAAACCGCAGCGTACCAGAAAACTGGGGTCTGACAGGGGCGTAAGGCGGAAAAGGCCTGTGTGCGTTGGGTTTTTGGGCAGTGGCGGGCAGGGGCAGGCATCGTTTGATACCTGCACCACTGTCGCATGAATGTCACTTTTATCCTCTGATTGCAGCAGGATGCGCTGCGCAGGGATCTGTCGGTTGCCATTTTGAAAAACGGGCTTTGCCTGTGGCGGCTGCTTAGGGCGCCACAGATTTCCAGCTGGATGCCTGTTCCATCTGTGCCGCCAGTTGCAACAATACGCCATCCTGCGCAAAGCCGCTGATCAGTTGCACGCCGATGGGCAGGCCATCGGCTGTTTGATGTACAGGCAGGGTGATTGCAGGCTGGCCAGAGGCATTGAACGGCACTGAAAACGGGCTCATGTCCAGCACCAGATCGACGAAGTCATCAAAGGGGATATCCTGATCCAGATGCACTTTGCCAAGGGTGTGGGCGGGGCCGTTGGTGGCCGCTGTCAGCAGAATATCATACTGGTCGAAAAACAGGCTCATCTTGCGCACTTCGGCATTCACAATCGCTGCGCGCTGCAAATATTCATGCAAACCAACACCCGCCGCATAACGCATGGTGGTCTGGGTCATGGGTTCAAACCCGTCCATCGGGCCCTGGCTGAATTCGGGCGGGAAGAACCCCGCAAGCGAGGCAACCAACAGGCGGAAAGCGTTAGAGCTCAGCACACCAAAGTCGAAATCGGGGCGGGCTTCAACCACCGTATGGCCAAGATCGCCCAGCAGTTTGGCGGTGGTTGTCACGGCTGCGGCGCTGTCGGGATCAATGGCAACACCGTCAAAACGATCGGTGATAAAGCCGATCCGCAAGGGGGCGGGGGCGCGTTTGATCAGGGCTTCAAACCCCTCGGCAGGGGTGGCCGTGAAATAGGGGCAGCCCGCGTCCGGACCTGCGGTGATGTCCAGCAAGGCCGCGCAATCGCGCACACTTCGGGTGACGGCGTGTTCATGGCTCATGCCGTAGTTCGGATCACCGCGATGGGGGCCTAGGGCGTTGACGCCACGGGTGGGTTTCAAGCCGATCAACCCGTTGTAGGCGGCGGGAATCCGGATGGATCCCGCACTGTCGGTGGCATGGGCGGCGGGCAGCATACCGCTGGCAACCGCAGCACCTGCGCCACCGCTGGACCCGCCCGCGCTGCGCGCATGGTTCCAAGGGTTGCGGGTCACCCCCCAGGCACGGCTTTCCGTGGTCATGGTCAGCCCGAATTCAGGCGAGGCCGTGCGCCCCAGCAGCCCCAGACCCGCCCCGCGCAAACGGGATACGGTGGTGGAATCAAATCCCATATCGGTGCCACGGAATTTTTCGCTGCCATTGGACAGGGGCATGCCCTTGACTGGCGCATGCAGGTCTTTCATCAGATAGGGCATGCCTGTGAAGCGGCTGGTTTCAGTGGTTTTTTCCAGACCGTCGAGTGCTTCTTCAAAGCGGGTCAGGACCACGGCATTGATCGCGGGGTTTTGTGATTCAATCTCGCGGATCGCTGTTTGCAGGATTTCACGGCGCGATACATCGCCTGCCGCCGCCCGCTCGCTTAGGCCCACAAGATCATGGGACACCCATTCATCACGATTCAACATTCAAAAATTCCTTCTCCATAGATGCACCCGAAACGATGTTCAAAATCACCGCGTCCTGTGGGCTGACGGACACATAGCAATGGGCCATCACCGCGTCGTAATAGACGCTGTCCCCCTGTTCGAGCCGGATCGGTTCGTACAGATCGGAATGCAGTTCGACCGCGCCGCTGAGCACGATGACCAGTTCCTCGCCTGCGTGGCGGATCGGGGCTTCGAATTCGGTGACATCGCGGGCGCGCACGGTGGCATAGGTCGCGTCGATCAAGCGGTTCTTTAGCTGGGTCGCAATCGGCTGGAACAGATAGTTTTTTGCATCAAGCTGGGGCAGATCACCCTTGCGACAGACCGCCAAACGCCCCGCCGGAGTGGGTTTCGGTTCCAGTGCCGAAGCCCCGTCCAGGATCGAAACGATGTCCGTACCCAACCCCTGCGCCAGTTTCAGCATCACATCATAGGTCGGCGACAGATGGGAGTTTTCGATTTTGGAAATGGTGGACACCGCAAGGCCGCATGCCTCGGACACCTGTTGCAAGGTCAGGCTTTGGGTGCGGCGCAGATTTTGCACCATGGCACCAAAGGCCGCACGTTTGTTTTCTAGCGCGTTGGTCGGGGCTGGTTTTGCCATTTCTTGTTTTTCCGATACGAAAATTTCTTGACATTTTTCCTATCGTAAAACCAACTGGTGCGCAAGGAGCGGATATGGGCTGGATCATTTTACTACTTTTTGCGCTGGGAGCTATCTTTTCGGGGGTGGCGATCAGCTATGTGGCAGGGGCCGCTGCGGTGCTGGCCTTTGTGCTAACGGATCACGGGGCCTATCTGGGTATTCTGCCCCAGCGGATTTTCAGCCAGATCGACGTGTTTACCTTTCTGGCCATGCCGCTGTTCATCCTTGCGGGTGAAGCGATGACCAAAGGCGGTGTCACCCGCGTTTTGATTGATCTGGCCATGCTGGTTGTGGGGCGTCTGCAAGGCGGGCTTGGCTATGTAAACATTGCCTCTAGCGTGTTTCTGGCAGGGATTTCAGGATCAGCCGTTGCGGATGCGGCAGCGACCACGAACACCTTGGTGCCAGCCATGGTAGACAAAGGCTATAAGGCGGATTTTGCGGCAGCGCTGACAGCGGCCAGTTGCGTTATCGGGCCGATCATTCCGCCCAGCATCGTATTCATCTTTTACGGTGCCCTGATGAATGTATCCGTGGCGGCGCTGTTCGCAGGGGGCATTGTGCCCGGATTGCTGATGGCGGTCTTTCTGTTTGCCTATAACTTTTACATCGCCCGCAAAGAGAATCACCCAGGCGGGTCCACAGACACATTGCCGCCCGCAGGCCCCACAATGCTGCGCGCCCTGCCTGCGCTGTTGATACCTGTGACCATTGTGGCGGGCATCGTGTTCGGTGTTGTCACCCCGACCGAAGCGGCGGGCATCGCTGTCGCAATCACGCTGGTTCTGGTGTTTTTCTATGCCCTGCTGGACCGCGACGGCCTGCCCAAAGCTTTTGGCAAAACCCTGCGCCTGACGTCTGAATCCATTGAACGTACAGTGATGCTGACGGGGTCGATCTTTATGATCCTGTTTGCCGCAGCGGTGTTCGGTTATCTTATGGGTATTCTGCGCGTGCCTGACCAGATTGCGTCTCTGGTCCAAAGCGCGGGTTTGACCAGTACCGCCTATTTCCTGCTGGCCAGTGGCATCATGTTTCTGGCGGGAATGGTGATGGATGTGTCCATGGCGCTGGTGCTGTTGGTGCCTGTGCTGATCCCTGCCGCAATCGCGGGCGGTGCGGACCCTGTGCATGTGGGGGTGGTTAGCTGCCTGAACCTGACTTTGGGGCTGATCTCGCCACCATTCGGGGGCTGTTTGATGGTGATTTCCACTGCCAGCGGTGTGAATTACATGCGCCTCAGCCTTGCCATCCTGCCGTTTCTGGCGGTGCAACTGCTGCTGCTGGTACTGCTGATCCTTGTGCCTGAATTAACCCTCGCGCTGCCCCGCGCTTTGGGACTTGTCCAATAAAAACCAAAACCAAAAAGAGACCAACTTAGGAGACCACGATGAAACATACCCTTATTGCCGCTGCCACCCTGCTGTTGACCGCTGCGCCGTCCCTTGCGCAAGAGATCAAGATCGCCGTTGGCTGCCCGCCTGTGAATGCCTGTTCCGATTATGTCTACGCCGAAGATCTGGCGGCCAGCCTGAAAGAGCAGGGCCTTGAGGCCAATGTTTTTGCAGGCGGCGCGCTTGGGAAAGACCCCGAAGTTGTGGACCAGCTTAGTCAGGGCCTGCTACAATTCGGTCTGACCAATTTTGTGATGATCAACGAGGTGGATAACAACATTCTCGGCTTTCTGGCGCCCTATATGTTTGATGATATGGAGCATTTCTTTCGCGCGACGCAGGACACCGACAGCGAATTGCTACAGGGGATCAAGGCATCAATGCAAGCCCAAGGCATCCGCATTGCGGGCCTGCCGGGATTGGGGGGCACTATGGGTGTATTTAACGCCAGCAAACCTGTGACAACGGTCGAAGATATGGCCGATATGCGTCTGCGGGCCATTGATGCGACGCAAGTGGAACTGTTCAAGAAATGGGGCGTGCAGGGGGTTGTTGTAGATATGCCGGAATTCGCAGGTGCCGTGCAGCAGGGCATTGTGGACGGCTATTTCAACCCGCCCGTAGTGGCGCTGATTTTCCGCCATACGGAATTCCTGAAGCATTACACCAACATCGGTGCAGGCACACCGTTCCGCTCGGCTTTGATGTCGGCGGACTGGTATGCTGACCTTGACGCGGAAACAAAAGCCAAGGTGGATATTGCGGTAGACACGGCCAATAAAAAGAACCGCGAATGGACGCTGAATGCCGCCGCCAGCGAAGTGGAAGGGTTGAAAAAAGCGGGCGTGACCGTGTCTGTTCTGGAACCTGACGCCTATGCAGACCTGAAAAAGCGCAGCGCAGAGGCTTATGAAGCCCTGATGCCCGCAGGGTCGGTTGACGCCTTTCGCGCCCTGGCCGAAGCGACACGCCAATGAAGGCAATAGCCACGGCAAGCGCGGGGGTAGACCGCGCTTGTCTTTTTGGGGCGAAACTGGCGCTGGGCGGGATGGTCCTGACCATCCTGCTGCAAATCTGGGCGCGCTACGGGTTTGATTTCCCCTTCACCTGGACCGAGGAACTGGCCCGCTACCTGATGATCTGGGCAGGGCTGCTGGGGGCAACCTGTGCGTTCAAACGGCGGCTTGACCCAACGGTAGTATCCCCCGCTGCCGACAGCCAGGGGGTGCAAAGAATGACCAGATTGACCTTTCTGGCCCTGACCGTCCTGATCTTCCTTTTGCCGATCCTGTATTATTCGTTTTACGGGCCGCAAATGAATTTTGAGCGGGGCTTTATGTGGCGCAGCAGCAACCGCTTTTCACCGGGTATGGGCGTGAATATGGCCATTGTGGGCAGCATCGTCCCGTTTAGCTGTGCGACCATCCTGTTGCATCTGGCCGCCCAAATCACCGAAAAAAAATCCAAGATCACAGCCGAAAGTACCCCAGTTTAATGCCCGACCCATTGTTCCTAAGCGCGCAAGACATCGCGCGCAGCATCACCTTTCAAGACCTGTTCGAACCGCTGGAACGGGCGATGATCGCTGTGTCCAAAGGGGCCGCCACCCATCCTCCAAGGTTTGCCGCCCCGATCAATGCGGACGGGCGCATGGGGGTTATGTACGGCAGCCTCGGCGATCCTGCGATTCACGGCGCAAAAATTCTAAGCCTGTTTCCGGGGGCACCCGCGATGGGATTGTCCAGCCATCAGGGGTTTGTGATGCTGTTTGACAGCACCACAGGCAGTCCGCTGGTGATCTGCGACGCGGATCGGATCACCGCCATGCGCACGGCGGCAATGTCGATTGTGGCGACAAAAGCACTGGCCCGTCCGAACCCCGAAATCATCACTGTTTGCGGTGCGGGCGAACAAGCGGAATGGCACACGCGCATGTCGCTGTTCTGTTTTAAACAGGCGCAGGTCCGTCTGTGGGCCCGCCGCCCCGAAGCCAGCCACGCCCTGCGTGACACCTTTGGTGCCGATAAAAACAGGATTCAGGTGGTCGAGGATTTGGCCACGGCGATTTCTGGCGCGGATGTCATCCACACCACAACCGCCGCAAAACAGGCCTTCTTGCCGGGGGCTTTGTTGGAACCGGGGCAGCACCTCAATCTGGCAGGGGCGAGCCTTGCGGACAGTCGCGAAATCGACGACGCGGCCGTAGCCAAATTGCGTGCCTTCACGGATTCACGGGAAAGTGCCAGCCGCGAGGCCGGAGAGTTCCTCGGCGCGCAAAAAGCCGGTGTTATCACCGCAGATTACCCGCTGATTGAAATCGGAGAAGTCCTGTCCGGCGCCAAAAACGGCCGTCGCAGCGATCAAGACATCACCGCCTATAAATCCCACGGCCTGATCGTGCAGGATCTGGTGGCGGCCTATGAAGCCTATCGACGGTACAAGTGATTTTTCAGGTGTCGCCTTGCGTGAACGAAAGACCGCGTTAGCAGCAATCAAAACGCTTGTTGATACTGGTTGGATCGCCGCTCTGGATACTGGCGCATAGATACGCGGCAGCACATGCAAAGTGGCCTATAGGTTAATTAAACTGGCAGTGTATCCGCAGAAACAGCAAAGGCAGAACTCTTGCGGGTTTGGTTGCTGGAAAAGTGGCAGCACCCTGACATTGTGCCGAGTGAAGTTGTACAGTCTGGCCCGAACAGCTTGCGAGAGTTAAAGGCCGCGACGGGCGCAATCAAAACGCTTGTTGAGGCAGGCTGGCTTGTCGCTCATGCTCAAGGCACAGAAGTTCGCGGAAAAATACGAAAAACGGCCTACCAGATTGTGAAATTGTAATAATACAAGGGCGTGCGGGCATCTGCCTGCACGCCAACAACAAGTTTGACTAAAATGCAGACAAGCCTAAAGTGAGCTGAATTGAAGACAGGAAATTGATAGAATAGGCGCACTTATGTCAAATATCGAAACTACAATTCAAAACCTCGCCACTCGAATTCGTGAACATGAGAATACAATAAGCACAGAAGAAGCAGCGAAAACCGCCATAGTTTTGCCGTTCTTACAAGCTCTTGGATATGATGTTTTTAATCCGTCAGAAGTAATCCCAGAATTCACAGCAGATGCCGTCGGCAAAAAAGGTGAAAAGGTTGATTATGCAATTAAGCTTGACGATGAAATTTGCATACTAGTTGAATGCAAGGGGTTAAGCACCACACTAGAAAGTAAGCATCTTTCACAACTTTTTCGCTACTTCACAGTTACAAACGCACGCTTCGCAATACTGACAAATGGACGTATTTTCGAATTTTACTCTGACTTAGAAGAACCAAACAAGCTAGACAGCAAACCATTTTTTTCGGTTGATTTGTTGGATGTTTCTCCGGCGAACTTAAGTGAGCTAAAAAAATTCGAGCGCACTGCATTTGATGTTGAGAAGATCCTAGCGACAGCAGAGCGTCTAAAATATATCTCTCTCGTTAAAAAAACGCTGAATGCGCTGTTTGAGCAGCCCAGTCAGGATTTCGTCAAAATGGTTGCAAGCGATGTTCACGAGGGGCGCATAACTGCGCAAGTCCGGGACACTGTGGAAACAGCAATAAAAGCCGCCTTCAAAGACATAGTCCGAGACGGCGTCCAATCTCGCCTGTCTTCGGCCCTTGCGAGTAATGGCGAGAATAGCACGGAAAATGACAATTCAGAGCCAGACAATGGGATTGTGACCACGGAAGAAGAAATAGAAGGAATGCACATAATCCGCGCGATTGTGCGGGACGTCATCGGTCCAAGCCGTGTAGTGATGCGTGATTCTAAATCCTATTGTGCGGTCTTGATAGACAACAACAACCGCAACCCTCTCGCCCGCATGCATTTTAACCGAAAACAATTATACCTTGGGTTATTTGATGGGGAAACAGAGGATCGGGTCCCTATCGAAAACTTAGATGCAATCTATGAACATGCCGAGCGGCTTCGCACCACAGCAGCACGCTACGCGGACGACTCAGGTATAGGTCATTGATTAGCAAGTTAGCGGAATTAGCAGCATAGGGCGGCGAGATAGTAGTATTGAACCTGCCGCCCTTTCCTCAATGCAGGATAGAATTCGCTGAATGATGGGAAATATTTCGCAAATGCCGCGAATATCTCCAATAACTTGAAGTCAATTCTGACAAAATTGAAACTTCTACTATGGTCAACTCTTGCGACTAATTCAGACACATAAGAAGGTATGTTCACCTGCGTATTGACCCAAAGAGCGCACGCCTTGATATGTAGCATCGCTTCGCCCGTCTAACATACACGTTTCTACTGCCTTCAAATATATAGGACTAGCTTTGTAATTAGCCCCCAAAGGAACGTCATGAAACTGAACTTTAACGATTCGACCATTGTAGTCGGCGACCATAGGTTCGGAAGTCGTATTACAAGCCACCAGCATGGGTAAAACTAAGAATAGTAGATTTTTCATATGCTTCTCCTTTAAATGCACTCAACGTATTCGATGATAGATATTGTTTATCCTACGTAGCAGTAGTCTCGTAAGGGGCATGAGAAAAGTAAAGCATCGAATAGTTGGATAGTTTAGACACTGCTCGTAGGTTCCAGCCTATTCCAGTACAGCAAGGGGGATCAGATGGGGGATCAAAAACACCTACGTTATGTATTAAATAAATAAAACAGTAACTTAGGTGCGGTTGATGGCGGACCGAGGAGGATTCGAACCCCCGACCCCCTGATTCGTAGTCAGGTACTCTATCCAGCTGAGCTATCGGTCCGTGAGGGGCGGTTTAGCGGTGGGGCAGGGTGATTGCAAGGGGCAAAATGCAAGGTTTTGGGGTTAATCTGCTTTTGTGCCAAAGTGCTACAAAGCAACACCTTCCAGGCTGGCGGCATCAAAGGCGGCGGCGATCAGGGCTTTGGCGTAGTCGGTCTTTGGCGAGTCGAATATTTTCTGCCCTGTGCCGGATTCCACCACATCACCCTGACGCATCACCAGCACCTTGTGACTTAGGGCGCGCACGACTTTCAGATCGTGGCTGATGAACAGGAAGGCCAGTTTGTATTTCTGTTGCAGGTCGCGCAGCAGGTTCACGATTTGCACCTGCACCGTCATGTCGAGCGCGGATGTGGGCTCGTCCAGAACCACCAGACGGGGCTTCAGGATCATGGCACGTGCAATCGCGATGCGCTGGCGCTGACCGCCGGAAAATTCATGGGGGTAGCGGTCGATGGTATTAGGGTCGAGCCCGACCTCGACCATGATGTCCTTGACCATCTGGCGGGTGTCCATACCACGTGTGGAATTGTGAACACCCAGACCTTCGGCCACGATCTGTTCCACGGTCATACGCGGTGACAACGATCCGTAGGGGTCTTGAAATACCATCTGCATATTGCGGCGCAGGGGTTGCAGGGCTTTGTTTTTCAGGCCCTGTACATCTTGGCCCAGCAGCACCACGGGGCCGTCTGATGAAATCAGGCGCATCACCCCAAGGGCAAGGGTGGTCTTGCCCGATCCGCTTTCGCCCACAACGCCAAGGGTCTCGCCCTCGCGGATGGAAAAGCTGGCGTCGTTAACGGCTTTGACGTGATCCACCGTACGCCGCATCAGCCCGCGTTTGACAGGAAACCAGACACGAAAGTTCTTGGTGGACAGGATTTCCTGTGCGTCATCGGCGACGGGATCGGGCGTGCCAGTGGGTTCGGCGGCCAATAGGGTTTTGGTGTATTCATGTTGCGGATTGCTAAAAATCTCGGCCGTGGGGCCGCTTTCGACGATTTTACCGTGCTGCATGACGCAGACTTTATCGGCGATTTTGCGCACGATGGTCAGGTCGTGGGTGATGAACAACATGCCCATGCCTTCGGCCTTTTGTACATCGGCCAGCAGGTCCAGAATTTGCGCCTGAATGGTCACATCAAGCGCGGTTGTGGGTTCATCCGCGATCAGCAGGTCAGGGCCGTTGGCCAGCGCCATGGCGATCATCACCCGCTGGCGTTGGCCGCCCGACAGGGTGTGAGGATAGTCGTTCAGGCGCGTTTCGGGATTGCGAATCCCTACTTTGTTCAGCAGGTCGAGAATCCGCTCCCGCGCGGCACTGCCGCTAAGCCCCTGATGCAGGGCGAGGCTTTCGGACAGTTGCTTTTCAATGGTGTGCAGCGGGTTGAGCGAGGTCATCGGCTCTTGGAAAATGAAGCTGATGTCATTGCCGCGCACACGACGCAGGGTGGGTTCATCGGCGTCGATCATTTCTGTGCCACGATAGGCGACAGAGCCTGTGACACTGGCGCTGGCGGGCAGCAGTTTGACAGAGGACAGGGCGGTGACCGATTTGCCGGACCCGCTTTCCCCCACAAGAGCTACGGTTTCGCCTGCGTGGACGGTAAAGCTGACATTATCCACCGCGGGCGTGTTGTTGCCAAAAGCAATGGTCAGGTTTTTGACGTTCAGGACTTCGCTCATTTAAACGTCTTTCGTGGGTCAAATGCGTCGCGCACACCTTCAAAGATAAACACCAACAGGGACAACATGATGGATATGCTGGCGAAGGCGGAAAAGGCCAGCCACGGTGCTTGCAGGTTGTTTTTGGCTTGCAGAGCCAGTTCGCCCAGAGACGGATAGGTGGGGGGCAGGCCAAAGCCCAGGAAATCCAGCCCCGTCAGCGCACCGATAGCGCCTGTAACCTGAAACGGCAGAAAGGTCAGGGTGGCGACCATGGCGTTGGGCAGCAGGTGGCGGAACATGATTTTCCAATCCGTAACCCCCAGCGCGCGGGCGGCGCGGACATATTCAAAGTTGCGCGCCCGCAGGAATTCGGCACGCACCAGTCCCACCAGCCCCATCCATGAAAACAGGATAATCAGCCCCGTCAGGATCAGGAAATTCATGGTGAAAATTGCCGACAGGATGATGATCACATAAAGCATCGGGGTCGAAGACCAGATTTCCAGAATGCGCTGGAACACCAGATCCACCCAACCGCCGAAATAACCCATCACAGCCCCCGCCGCGATGCCGATGGTGGATGAAATCACCACCACAATCAGCGCGAAAACGGTTGAGATGCGAAAGCCGTAGATGACCCGCGCCACCACATCCCGTGTCTGGTCGTCCGTGCCAAGCCAGTGGTTTGCATCCGGTGCCGAAGGGGCGGTTTCCACGTCATAATTGATGGTGTTGAAACTGTATTTGATCGGGGCCCAGATCAGCCAGCCTTTTTGGATCGCTTCCCCGTCTATCACGCCGTCTGCGGCGTCGGCGTAGGTATCCTCGGGGGAGTCAAAACAGACCTCCAGCCCGCCGGATCGGATCAGGCAGGGGACGACAGGGTCCAGATAATCCGCCTCGGTTTCATAATCGCCGCCGAATTTTGTTTCGGGGTAGAATTGAAACGCAGGGGTATGGAGTTCGCCCTGATATGAGACCAGCAGGGGTTTGTCGTTGGCGATCAGTTCGGCAAAAAGGCACAGGATAAACACCACGCCGAAAATCCATGCGGACCAGACAGCGCGGCGGTTGGCGCGGAAGTTTGCAATGCGGCGTTGCGCAATAGAGGATTTGAAAATCATGTGTTGCGACTTTCAAAATCAATGCGGGGATCGACCACCACATACATCAGATCGGAAATCAGGCCGATAAACAGCCCCATCAGGCCAAAGATATAAAGCGTGCCAAAGAACACCGGATAATCACGGTTTAGCGCGGCCTCAAAGCCCAGCCGACCCAGGCCGTCGAGCGAGAAGACGATTTCAATAATC
This sequence comes from Amylibacter sp., assembly GCA_034670045.1. Classification (GTDB taxonomy): domain Bacteria; phylum Pseudomonadota; class Alphaproteobacteria; order Rhodobacterales; family Rhodobacteraceae; genus Amylibacter. Next base: position 73,428 of record JAXMOF010000014.1, read on the forward strand.
AGGGACGATCCGAAGAACACGCCGATAAAGGCCCCCGGAAAACCTGCGATGATGATCAACATGGCATTGCGGAACACATGGCCGTAGAACACGCGGTGTTCGGTCAGGCCTTTGGCCCGTGCGGTCATCACATATTGTTTGTTGATCTCATCCAGAAACGAGTTTTTGGTCAGCAGTGTCAGCGTTGCAAAAGCCCCGATGGTGGATGCGGTGACGGGCAAGACGATGTGCCACAGATAATCCATCGCTTGGGCGTACCAGCCGAGTTGGGCGAAATTATCCGATGTCAGGCCGCGCAGGGGGAACCATTGCACGTATGACCCACCCGCAAACAGCACCAGCAGCAGGATCGCGAACAGAAAGCTGGGGATGGCATAGGCGGCGATGATGATCCCCGAAGACCATGTATCAAACCGGGAGCCGTCCCGCACGGCTTTGCGAATGCCCAGCGGGATGGAAATCAGATAGGCCAGCACCGTGGACCAAAGCCCCAAGGTAATCGACACCGGCATTTTTTCGAGGATCAGGTCCAGCACGGCGATGGACCGGAAATAGCTTTCGCCGAAATCAAACCGTGCGTAATTGCCCATCATCAGCAGGAAGCGTTCCAGCGGCGGTTTGTCAAAACCGAACTGTTTTTCCAAATCCTTGATGAAATCCTCGGGCAGGCCCCGCGCGCCCTGATAGGACTCGTTTTGCCCGCCGCTTGCAACCTCGGCCCCGCCGCCGGTGATCCGGTCTGTGGCAGAACCTTCTTGGGACATCTGGGCGATGATCTGTTCCACCGGCCCGCCCGGCACAAACTGGATCAGGGTAAAGTTGATAATCATGATCCCGATCAGTGTCGGAATCATCAGCAACAATCGTCTTAGGATATACGCGCCCATTTAACGTAGCGCGCCTTTGGCTTTAAGGCTGTCCAGCTTGTCCTGATCCATCCACCACGTATCCATCACCCCGCGGCTGTATAGCGGTTTGGTGTCGGGGCGGCCAAAAACATCCCAATAGGCAAGGTTGTGTTCCGGCTTGAACCAGTTCGGCACCCAGATGTGCAAGCTGCGCAAGACACGATCAAGTGCGCGCACTGCGGTTTCCATTTCCGCACGGGATTTGGCCTGTGCAACCTTTACAATCAGCGCATCGACCACAGGGTTGGAAAGACCTGAAAAGTTTGAACTGCCCGCTGAATTCGCGCCTGCGGTGCCAAAGGTGGTGGCCAGTTCCTCGCCCGGGGACAGGGACATCACCAGACGGCCCGGAATGATGTCAAAGTCGAAATCTTCCTGGCGTTGTTGGTATTGTGCCTGATCTATCAACGCGTATTTCGCGTCAATGCCCAGCCGTTTCAGGTTTTCCACATAGGGGTTGATGATCCGTTCAAACGCGGGGCTGTCGTCCAGCAGTTCCAGCGACAGAACCTCACCTTTGTCATTGGTGCGCTTGCCATTGACCACTTTCCAACCTGCGTCATCCAGCAGTTTACCTGCTGCGCGCAGGGCTTTGCGGTCGGCCTGATCTATGCGGGAAATGGTCGGTGTGAAGGGCGGCTCGGTGAACAGGGTTTCAGGCAGTTGATCACGAAACGGTTCCAACAGTGCCAGTTCTGCGCCCTGTGGCAGACCCTCGGCCTGCATGGGGGAGTTTTCCCAGAAGGAATCCGTGCGTTCATAGATGCCGTAAAACAGGGTTTTATTGGACCATTCGAAATTGAACACCATGCCGATGGCCTGACGCACCCGCGGGTCGGCGAATTTTGCCTTGCGCATGTTGATCCAGAAGCCCTGCGTGCCTGTGGGGCGGTTGTCTGGGATGCTTTCCTTGATCACCCAACCCTTGCTGAGCGCGGGGAAATCGTAACCCGTGGCCCAGATTTTTGAGAAGAATTCTTCGTGAAACAGGAACGCGCCCGCTTTGAAGGCTTCAAATGCCACTGTTCTGTCCGAGAAATATTCGTAGCGGTAGCAGTCGAAATTTCCTGTGCCTACATTGTGGGGCAGGTCTTTGGCCCAGTAATCCGCGATCTTGCAGTAAGTGATGGATTTGCCGGGTTTGATGTCTGATGCGGTATAGCCACCCGATGTGACGGGCACCTCAATGGTGCTTTCGCCAAAATCGCGGTCTTGGTAATAATGTTTCGCCAGGATGGTCAACCCGCCTGCCACAATGGGCAGATCACGGGTGTTTGCGCCCTCTTTGAAGGTGAATTTCACCCGATTGGGGGACAGGGCCTCGACCGATTCAATGTCTTTGTAGATGATCTTGTAAACGGGATGGCCCTTTTCCATCAGGATGTCGTAGGAAAAGACCACATCGTCAGCCGTGATCGGGACACCGTCGGAAAACGTCGCTTCGGGCCGCATGTTAAAGATCACCCATTGGCGGTCTTCGGGGTATTCAAGGGTTTCGGCGATATAGCCATAGGCGCTGTCGGGTTCGTCGCTGGAACCGACCAGCAGACTGTCATACATCATCCCCAGACCCTGTGCAGGTTCCCCTTTCAGGATAAAGGGGTTCAAGCTGTCAAAGGTGCCAGAAGCCCCCGTGCCGCGCAGGGAAATTGTGCCACCTTTCGGGGCGTCAGGATTCACGTAATCCCAATGTTTGAAATCGGCGGGGTATTTCATTTCGCCAAAGGTGGAAATGCCATGGGATTTAATAACCGTTTCCGGGTCGGTTTCCTGTGCATTGGCCAGTGTTGCCCAAAAAGCCAGCGCCAGCATGGCAAGAGAGGCCAGAAGAAAGGGCCGTGTTTCGGCCTGTTTCCCCATGTGTGCCGCTGTAATTGCCCTGACCTGCGATTTACCCATTGTTCGACCCTCACTGTGAAGCACCTGTTGCCGTGCGTTATACACAGTAAATAGGTAAAATCCGCCATAGGTAAACAGCAACACGCAATAGTGTGAGGAATTGTTACGGAATAATGCCGAGCACAGTGTCGCGGTTGCTTATCCCAATAAAAAAGGCCGCCCCGAAGGCGGCCTTTGAATTTCAAATCGCAAATGCGCTTACTGAAGCGTTTGCAGATAGGCGATGACATTCGCCCGGTCCGAGGCTTTCTTCAGACCGGCAAAGCTCATCTTGGTGCCTTTGACATAGGTGCTTGGCTTGGTCAGGAAACCGTTCAGGTGTTCAAGTGTCCAATCGCCCCCATGGGACGCCATCGCGCTGGAGAATTCAAATCCGGCTTCTGTACCGATCGGGCGGCCGACAACGGCGTGCAGGGTCGGGCCTGTGCTGTTCGCGCCGGCTTCGACTTTGTGGCAGGCTTTACACTTTGAAAAGACTTTTTCGCCTTTTGCTGCGTCAGCCGATGCCATCAGTTCTTCGATGGTGACTTCGGGTTCGTCGCTGGCTGCTTCGGATGCTTCGGCCACTTCGATCGGATAGCCTGATGTATGTTCACCGTCGCCATGTTCACTGGCGCCGACGTGATACAGGGAATCACCCGCCCAGCCTAAAAGAAGAAAAACGAGCAAAGCACCACATGCGCCGCCTACAATCTTGGTTGTTTCCATTGTGTCCATGGTTTTACCTACCTTGAGGAGCGGGAGGGGGCTCCCGCACATTCTTTTCCGCGCCTCTTCTAG
>JAXMOF010000015.1:0-76020 GCA_034670045.1 Amylibacter sp.
GCGGGCGACCTCTAGCAGGCTGCCTGTGCGCATGCGCGACAGGGCCAGAACAAACAGCAAAAAGAACCAATAGCGGATCATGACGATCAGGAAAATATTATAGCTTTCGGCCAGATGGCGCGAAATGCCGTCCTGTGCGGCAAACACAAAAGTTGCCGCCACCATCAGCCAAATACCCGCGCGCGGATTGTCTTTTGTCATGGTCTTATCCGATTTCAAGGAACCCGCGGGACATATGGCGCTTGCGGCCGAACCCCGCGCCCCTTGTGACCCGAAACCCCGCCGATGCCAAGGCCCGACGCACGTGGCCAGCGGCAGTATAAGTGGCAAAGCTGCCGCCCTTTGCAGTATGGCTTGCCACTTGCGCCATTAAATCCGCTCCCCACAGCTCGGGGTTTTTGGCAGGGGAAAACCCGTCCAGAAACCATGCATCCGCCTGCCCTGCCCAATCGGGCAAGGTTGCGCGGGCGTCGCCATAAATGACCCTTGCAGACAGGGTCGGCGCATCCAGAACCCCTGCTGCCCCATCCCAGTACTTCGCAAACCGCGCGGCGTAGTCCTGTAATTCAGGCCATGCGGATTGGGCTTTGGCAATATCTTCGGGGGCCATGGGAAACGCTTCAAAGCTGGTGAACTGCAACGGCGTGGTCTGGCCTGCGTCCTCCCATGCTTTCCAGGCGCACAGCAGGTTCAACCCCGTCCCGAACCCCAGTTCTCCAATCCCAAAGCCAGCCGCAAACCGTGCGGGCAGGTCATTGCCCGCCAGAAACACATGCCGCGTTTCCGCAATCCCGTCATCGAGCGAGAAATACGGGTCGTCAAACCGCGTCGCCACCGGAATTTTATCGTCCCGCCAGCGAAGCTGTGCATATTCATTCTGGTCGCTCATAGCTGATTGCTTTAGGTCAAGCCCGTAACGAAAGGAAGCCGCAATGCAGGTAATCGTGGTCGGGGCTGGAATTTGGGGATTGGCCAGCGCCTATGCCTGCGCAGCGCGGGGTGACAGCGTCACCGTCTATGACGCAGGCCGCGTCGGCTGCGGGGCCAGCGGCGGCATTGTCGGCGCGCTTGCCCCTTTGGTGCCGGACCTGTGGACACCGAAAAAACAGTTCCAACTGGACTCACTGGACAGTGCGGCGGGCTTTTGGGGCGATGTGGATCGCCTGTCGGGGCTGTCTTCGGGCTATGGTCGCATCGGGCGGCTGCAACCCTTGCAAACCGAACGGGCGGTTGAACTGGCAAACGCACGCGCAGCGGAATCCAAAGTCCTTTGGGGCGGGAAATACCACTGGACCTTGCAACCCCGCCCTGACGTGATCGCGCCGGATGCAGCCCCGTTCGGCGTTGTTCATGACACATTATCCGCGCGGATCTTCCCCGCCCAAGCCGCCGCGTCGCTGGCCAAAGCCTGCACAGCGCTTGGCGTAACAATCCACGAAAACCACCCCGTTGACGCGGTCCAATCCCGCCGGATCAGCGGCCCGTGGGGGCAGGCCAGAGCGGATGCCGTTATTATGTCCGCAGGTGCCGCAGGCTTTGCCCTGATCGACCCTTATGTACCGCTGCATCCCGTCACTGGCGTCAAAGGACAGGCTGCGCTGCTGGATGCCGATCTGACAGGACAGCCGCAAATCTATGCGGGCGGGGTCTATGTGATCCCCCATGCGAACGGCACGGTGGCGGTGGGGTCAACATCGGAAACCACATGGGCTGATCTGCAAACCGACGGGCAACTGGACACAGTCATCAGTCAGGCCCGCATGATGGTTCCCGCCTTGCAGGATGCCCCCGTTTTGCAGCGATGGGCGGGCCTGCGCCCCAAGGCACGGCGGCGCGATCCCATGGTTGGCGCGGTGCCGGAACTGGACGGGGTCTATGCGGTGACGGGTGCTTTCAAGATCGGTTTCAGCCTTGCGCACAGTCTGGGGGATGTGATGGCACGGATGATCCGTGATGAGCCCTTCGACATCCCCGAAAGCTTTACAGTGGGCTGGCATATGGCAGGGGTGTAGCGCCCGACTAGCTGGCCTTTGCAGACATGCACATGCGCCCGTCAGGCCCCCGCGCCCAAAGCGCCAGCCCCTCCCCTTCCGGGCGGGCGCAGAAGGTGGCCTCTTCAAAGTCGAACAGGGGCGACGTGGCGCGGAAAGAGAATGTTTTCAGTTCTCCCAACACTCCCTGCCCCAGATTAACCAGCATCTGCGCGAGGATCGGGCCGTGGACGATCAAACCCGCGTAGCCTTCGACCTGCATGGCATAATCGCGGTCATAATGAATGCGGTGGCCGTTGAAGGTCAGCGCCGAATAGCGGAACAGATCCGTGGCAGAAAAACTGCGGCTTTGTTTGACGGTCTCATCCGTGGGCGCGACGGGCGGCACGGGTTTTGGCCCGTCGGCAGTGGCCTCCTCGCGGTAAAGAAGCGACTGATCCTCGGTAATACACAACTGACCGTTTTGCAGGATTTGATGTTGCAAGGTCACAACTGCCAACTGCCCGCTTCGGGCCTGTTTTTCCTGAACATCGGTGATTTTAGTAACCTTGGTTGCAGGCGTTCCCAGCAGGATCGGCGCGTGAAACTGCAAGTCCCCCCCTGCCCACATGCGGCGCGGCAGGCCCAGATTGGGAATGAAATCCCCAGTGCGCGGATGCCCGTCACGGCCCAGTCCCGCAGGGCGCAGCGCATCCCAGAAATAAATGTAATGCCAAAACGGCGGCAACGGGTCACCTGCCCCAAGGGCTGGCCCTGAAAGGTCAAGCGTGGCCTGCATCGCCACCGCACGTGCGGGGTCAAGCAGATCGGAAAATTCAGCGGTTCTACCAAGTGCGTTCATGGCCTATTCTTCGCCCGTTTCAATAGGTATAGGCAAGAGGGGATTAACGAAAACCGCGGGGGGCCCATGCCAAAACCAAGCCTGACAGGACTGGACCATCTGGTTCTGACTGTTCAAAATATCGAGGCAACTGTCGCTTTTTACACCCGCGCCCTTGGTATGACGGATACGCCGTTTATCGTGGCCGACGGATCAACCCGCCGCGCGCTGGAATTCGGCCCACATAAGATCAACCTGCACCCTGCGGATGGCCCCTATCAGCCCCACGCAAAGACACCGCTGCCCGGAACGGCCGACCTGTGTCTGCTGACCCGATCGCCGCTGGAAGACTGGGTGACACATTTGCAAAGCCTGAACATCGACATTGCCCAAGGCCCTGTGCCCCGCACAGGCGCGCGCGGGCCGATCACATCGCTGTATCTGCGCGACCCAGACCAGAATCTGATAGAGATTTCCACCTATGACTGACCTGTTTGCCTCGCTTGATATCAGCCTTGCCACATGGTTCGCCTGCTTTTGCGCCGTCACCCTGTCTTCGGGCGTGCAACGCCTTTCGGGCCAGGCCTTTGGCATCGTCGCAGCCCCGCTGATTGCACTGGTCGCCCCTCAGTTCCTGCCCGCCGGCCTGTTGCTGTTGGGAATTTCCGTAGGCCTGACATCAACCGCCGTAGATTTCTCCGCCATCGACAAAGCCGAAATCATCCCCGGTTTCTTTGGCCGCGCACTCGGGGCGGTTCTGGCGGCCATGGTGGCAGCGCGGATTGCCGATGTTGCGCTGATTGCGGGGCTGACAGGATTGGTGGTGCTGGCGGGAATCGGGCTAAGCCTGTCCGGCCTGCGGGTCAGAATCCGACCGTTGTCCCTGCTGCTGGCAGGTATTGCAGCCGGGTTGATGGGCACAATTACTGCCGTTGGCGCACCGCCCATGGCGCTGCTCTATCAACACGAAGCCGCCAAACGCGCCCGCGCCATGCAGAATGCGTTTTTCTTTTGGGGCATGTGTGTGTCCGTGCTGGCGCTGGCCTGGCAAGGGCTGGTGACGGGGCGCCATCTGGTCTTTGCCCTGTCGCTGTTGCCTGCCATTGTACTGGGGCTGTCCGTTTCCATGCCATTGGCCAAACACATGGAACGGCGCACCCTGCGACCCTATGCTTTGGGCCTGTCTGCCATTGCCGCGACCACGTTGATTTTGCGGTTGGTCTTTTCGGAATAAACGTCAAAAACGATCCGCGCGCAGGGAATTCAGGCCCGAACAAAACCGCGCGGAGGCGTTATTTCTTGCGTTTACGGCTTTTGACGAATTTGCGTTTCTTGGTAGAGGTGCGCCGCCCGCTATCGCCTTTGGGCATGGGTTTGCCGCCCACTTCGATCAGTTCCAGCAGCAGCCCACCTGTGATCGGCGTGGCTTCGGCCAGACGCACGGTGGCAGGCATCCCAAGTGTGATAACACGGCCGGACCGATCCCCCGTCAGGGATTTCGTTTCGTCATTATAGACCCAATATTCCCGCCCGAGCGACGACAGCGGGATCATCCCGTCGGCCCCGCTTTCATCCAGTTTCACAAACAACCCAAAGCGGGCAATACCCGACACACGACCGGAAAATTCATTGCCCACCCGTTCGGACAGGAAAGCCGCCAGATAGCGATCTGTCGTGTCCCGTTCCGCCAGCATAGAGCGCCGTTCGGTCTGGGAAATCCACTCGCCTGTGTCTTTCAGCGCGTCCATATCTTCAATCCGCAGCCCGTCATCGCCCCAGCCATGGGCCGAAATCAGCGCGCGGTGAACAATCAGGTCGGCGTAGCGGCGAATGGGGGAGGTGAAATGGGCGTAGCGTTTCAGGTTCAACCCGAAATGCCCGAAGTTGTCCGTTCCGTAATAGGCCTGCGTCATGGACCGCAGCACGGTCAGATTGATGACCTCGGCATCTTCGGTCCCTGCGGCGGCATTCAGCAACTTGTTCAGATGGGCGGTTTTCAAAACCTGCCCTTTGGCCAGTTGCAACCCGACGCTATCTGCGGTTTCGCGCAGGGCTTCCAGCTTTTCGGGCGAGGGTTCTTCGTGGACACGGTACAGGAACGGGCGTTGTTTCTGTTCCAGCGTTTCAGCGGCGCAGACATTGGCCGTGACCATGAATTCTTCGACCAGTTTATGGGCATCAAAACGGTCGCGGAAGGCCACGCTGGTGACAACCCCTTCATCGGACAACACAATCTGGCGTTCCGGCAGGTCCAGGTTCAGCGGCTGGCGTTCATTGCGCGCTTTGGTGGCGCTGGCGTAAGCCGCAAACAGGTCTTTGATCGGGCCTGCCAGCGGTTCGGTGGCGCTGTCATAGCGCCCCTCGGATGCGGCCTGCGCCTGTTCATAGGACAAAGATGCAGGCGAACGCATAAGCCCGCGGTGGAATTCATGGTGCAGGCGTTTTCCTGCGGAATTCAGCACGATACGCACCGCCAGACAGGCGCGGTCTACACCTTCGTGTAAGGAGCACAGATCCCCTGACAGCGCATCGGGCAACATCGGCACCACACGGTCGGGGAAATAGCTGGAATTGCCCCGCTTGCGCGCCTCGCGGTCCAGTTCAGACCCCGAGCGCACGTAATGGGCCACATCGGCAATGGCGACCCAGACGATGTGGCCGCCTTCGTTTTTGGGATCATCGTCGGGGATGGCGCAGATGGCGTCATCATGGTCGCGGGCGTCTGACGGATCAATTGTAAACAACGGCAGGTCGCGCAGATCGGTGCGTTTGCCCAGCGCCACAGGCTTGGCGGCTTCCGCCTCGACCAGCACGGCATCAGGGAAGTGATCGGGGATGCCGTGTTGATGGATCGCGATCAGGGAAATCGACTTGGGCGCCATCGGGTCGCCAAGACGTTCCACAATCCGCGCCTTGGCCAGCCCTGCGTGGCGTTGTTTGCCGATCTGTTCGGCCTCGACCAATTCGCCGTCTTTGGCCCCGCCGGACTCAGCACTCGGGACGATGAATTCACGATCCGCCTTCTTGTCCACAGGCACCAGACGTCCGCCTTCAGAACCGACACGGTAAATCCCCAGCACCCGTTGCGGGCCAGAGCCGATGCGCCGGATCAACCGTGCTTCGTATTTGAAATCCGGGTCACTTGACGGGGACAGCCGCAGCAAAACCTGATCATTCGCGCCAAGGGCCGGATCGCCTTTCTTGGGCAGGATCAGGGCGCGCGGGCCTTCGCCGTCGCCGTCCCATTCCAGCGGCTTGGCCATCAGATCGCCGTTGGCGTCAGGGGGCAGCACCATCATCACCGACACAGGGGGCAACTCGCCCGCACCTGTGTAGCTGCGTTTTTTCTTTTCGATATGTCCCTCGGCGGTCAGCTCTTTCAGAATCCGCTTCAGCTCGATCCGGTCGCTGCCTTTGATGCCAAAAGCCCGCGCCACGTCCCGTTTGGCCGATTTGCCGGGGTTGTCCTTGATCCAGTCAAGGACCTGTTCTTTTGTTGGTAATTGTTTCATGCCCCCCGATACCACGGGGCGGGGGAAAGGTCATCGGCAAAACATCAGGTGCCGCAGGCCATGATTTACAGGTCTGCGGCAGTGTCTACATCGCGCAGATTTTGCAACAGGGCGCAGGACAGGCCGCCCAATGTGTCCAGCGTATCAGCCCGCGCGAAAGCACTGCTCCAGCGCACGTTATCAAACAACTGGCGCGGCACGGCGCGGGTGTTTTTCAGGCCGATCAGCCAGTAGCCTCCGTCTGGCGCAGGGCCGATCACCGCGTCATGATCGCCCAGCGCCTTGAACGCCTGCGCGATATGATGGGGGCGAATATCCGGAATATCCGCGCCGATGATCAACACTGGCCCTTTGGGCGCATTGCGCAAAATCCGCGCCATCCGATCCCCCAGATCCCCCCGTCCCTGCGCCAGACGTGGCACATGGCTTGGCCAGATACGGCTGGTTAACCCTTCGTGATCCGGCGCCACCGCCAGCACTGTTTGCCAGCGGGGATCAGCGCAAAGCCGACGGATCAGGCGGCGGGTCTGATGGCGGAACCACCATGCGGCGCGGGTGTAACCGATGTCTGCGCCAAGGCGGGTTTTCACACGCCCCGGACGGGGTTCCTTCACCATGATGTAAAGCTGTGGCGTCACAGGCCCCGTTCCATCATGCGGTGGGGAATGCCTGCATCGTCAAAAACATCGCCATATGCCGCATAGCCCAAGCGTTCGTAAAACGACAAAGCCTGTGTCTGCGCCCCGAGGATCACCCGCGTGGCCCCTGTCACACGTGCCGCGTCATGGCAGGCGTCGATGATGGCGATTCCCACCGCCTTGCCGCGAAATTCGGGCAGCACACAGACGCGGCCGATTTTGGCAGTGGTGCCAAAGCCGATCACACGGGCGCAGCCCACAGGGGTTTTGCCTTGGCGGGCAAGGATATGGATCGCCTCGGCGTCTTTCCCGTCGATTTCTTCCGCCTCGGGAACGTTTTGTTCCTCGATAAACACGGTACGGCGCAGGGACAGACAGGTGGCGAGGTCTTTGGTCACGTCAACCGTCAGCATCAGGCGAAATAATCCGTCAGGATGCGGGTATAGATGGATTTCAACTGGCCGATTTGTGCAACATCCACCCGTTCATCCACCTGATGCATGGTTTTGCCCACAAGGCCGAATTCCACCACAGGGCAATGGCTTTTGACAAACCGCGCATCCGAAGTGCCCCCCGATGTGGACATTTCAGGTTCAACGCCTGTTTCCGCCTTCACCGATTTGGCGATCAGGGCAGACAGTTCGCCGGGCGGCGTGAAAAAGCTTTCACCCGAAACCTGGGTTTTCATATCAAAGGTGATGTCGAACAGGCTGGCCACGCCCTCCATCTCGCGGGTTAACCAGTTGATCAGCGCGGTTGACGTCCATGTATCGTTAAAGCGGATGTTCACCGTGGCGCGGCATTGGGCAGGGATCACGTTATTGGCAGGGTTACCCGTGTCGATTGTGGTCACTGCAAGGGTCGAAGGATCAAAATGTTCGGTGCCTTCGTCCAGCGTATGGGCGGCCAGTGTCGCCATCAGTTGCGCCATTGCAGGCAGCGGGTTTTTGGCGCGGTGGGGATAGGCGGAATGGCCTTGCACCCCCGTTGCGGTGAAAAACGCGGACATAGACCCGCGCCGCCCGATTTTCATCATCTCGCCCATTTCATTCGGGCAGGTCGGTTCGCCCACCAGACAGTGATCCATCCGCTCTCCTTGCGCATCCATCCAGTCCAGCAGGGCTACGGTGCCGTCATGGGCCACGCCTTCTTCGTCGCCGGTGATCGCCAGCACGATGGACCCGTCAGGGGGTGTGTCGCGTACAAAATCAATTGCCGCCGCCGCAAAGGCCGCAACGCCTGATTTCATATCCGTTGCCCCCCGCCCGTACAGATACCCGTCCTTGATTTCCGCGCCGAAGGGATCAACCGTCCAAGCAGCCACATCGCCCACAGGCACCACATCCGTGTGACCGTTAAACCCGAAAGTGCGCCCGTTCGCGCCCTGCCCCCAACGGGCGAACAGGTTTGAAACCTCGCCCCGATCCACCCGCGTGCAGGTGAAGCCCGCTTCGCTTAGTACAGCGTCCAACAACACCAAAGCGCCGCCTTCGGTCGGGGTGACAGAGGCGCATTTTATCAGGTCTGCGGTCAGTTTAACGGGATCAATCGGGGTGTGGCTCATGGGGTGGTCTCCTTTGGCAACAGACCTACCCCCAGCGCCGCGCGGCTTCAAGTCAGGGGGCAATAAAATCGCAGGGCGCTGTGACCGACAACGGCTGTTGCGTTTCAGGATGCACACAGGCCAGTTCGGCGGCATGCAGATGCAGGCGGTCCGACAGACCTGCAACCGCAGCATCCGCGTAAAACAGATCACCTACAATGGCATGGCCAATCGCCGCCATATGCACCCGCAACTGGTGACTGCGCCCCGTGATCGGGGTCAGTTCCACAAAACTGGTCTCTGCCGCACGGCGGATCACCCGCCAGTCGGTATGCGAAGGCTTGCCCGCCGCGTCGATCTTTTGCAGCGGGCGGTTCGGCCAGTCCCGCATCAAAGGGGCCGTAACCGTGCCGCTGTCACCGACGGGATGGCCTGTCACCTCGGCCAGATAGGTTTTGCGGGTGCTGCGTTGCTCGAATTGCCAGTTCAACGCCCGTTGCGCTGCGGGGGTTCGCGCGAAAACCATCACGCCCGATGTATCCATATCCAGCCGGTGCACCAACAAAACGGCAGGATCTTGGGCCTGTAAACGGGTCAGCAAACAATCGCGATGTTCAGCCAAACGCCCCGGAACAGACAGCAGCCCTGCGGGTTTATCCACGAACAGCAGGTCATCATCACGATACAGAACCGCAATCGGGTTTCTGGGCGGGGCATATGTAAATGGCGGGCGCATGCCCCGCCTTACAACCTGCCGCGCAAAAGGGGAAGTTGCGCAAGGTCAGTCTTGCCCGAACCCGATTATCCCCCCAAGCTGACCGAAACGGAGGAGACCATCATGCACCCGACCATCGAAAAGTTCAAAGAGATCGCCAGCAAGGGGGATGAGGCAGGGATGCTGACCATACTGGCCGACACCGTCGAATTCCGCCCCCCTACCTATTTCGCCACATGGACAGGCAAGGAACCCGTTGCCGCTGTTCTGGGCCATGTAGGGCAGGTGTTTCAGGATTTCAAATACCGCCGCGTCATGGGCGAGGGCAAAGACTGGGCGCTGGAATTTCAATGCAAAATCGGTGATCTGGATGCGGTGGGTGTAGACCTTCTGACACTGGATGACGACGGTCTGATCGCAAATTTCGAGGTGGTCATGCGCCCCTATAAATCCATCGGCGCGCTTAAGGATGCCATGATGCAGCGGGTCCAGACCGACGCCCGCTTTCTGGAATTCCGCAAGGCGCTTAGCTGAACGCCGCGCCTTTTTTCACCTGATGAAACGGTTGATTTGTGGCAAAGGCAGCATTAACTTTTGCCAAGCGCGTGTCGTTTTAGGGGAAAATCATGGATATTTCAGACGAAGTTCTTGCCTTGGTCGGCACGAACATCACCAACCGCTGGAACGTTGAGGCGCCGCTTGGCACCTCGGTCGTGGTAACCTACAGCTTTCCCGACAAACAAAACAGCTATGACACCCCTGACAAACCCGGCTTCGCAGGGTTTTCCGACAGCCATATCGCCTATATCGAACAGGCGCTGACAACCTGGGGCAATGCCTCGGGGATCAATTTCCTGCGAGTTCCCGAAAAGATCGGCGGCGACATCCAGATGGCCATGTTTGACATGACAGGATATGAAAATTCGGTGGGCAATCAGCTTTCGGGTTGGGGCTATTACCCCCAATACCGCTATACCGAATATGTCGATGATGCTTGGCTGCTGGAAAACACCCATCACAATATTGGCGGGGATATTTTCCTGAACGCCAATTTTTATCAGGCCGATTCCACCACAATGGCACCGGGCATTCGCGGCTATTCCATTTTGCTGCATGAAATCGGCCACGCCATCGGGTTGAAACACCCGTTTGAAGGCGACCCTGTGATCGACGATACTTACGACAACGGCTATTACACAATCATGTCTTATGACCGCAGTCGCTCTACCACCAGCCTTGGCACTTTGGACGTGGAAGCCACAAAGCTGCTTTATGGCACAACCGATTTACAAGCCCGCTGGGTCGCCAAATTCCGCGCGGTTGAACAGACCGGAACCAATGACGGTGAATGGCTGCTTGGACGGGATATCAACGATATTATCTACGCCAGAGGCGGCGATGACATCATCCGCACCAAAGAGGGCAACGACCGGATTTATGACGGTTTTGGCGCAGATACCGTGGACGCAGGCGCTGGCAATGACACTATTTTTGCAGGCGCGGGCGCAGACAGTTTTGACGGCGGGCTTGGCAGGGATACTTTGTCTTACGAAACCGGCCGCGCGGTCACGGTGAACCTTGAAACAGGCTTTACAGGGCGCGGTGCCAAAGCCGACAGTTTCACGGGTTTTGAAAACCTGACAGGATCGGACCGCGGCAAGGATCGGCTGTTTGGATCAGAGGGTGCAAATGTTATCAAGGGCAATGGCGGCGGCGACAGGATTTCCGGCCTTGGCGGGCGGGATAAACTGCTGGGAGGCGCCGGCAACGACCAATTGATCGGCGGCCAGGGCAACGACAAGCTGACAGGCGGAAGCGGCGCGGATGTATTCGTGTTCGCCGCTGGGTTTGGCCGCGACACTGTGCTGGATTTTCAGGATAATATCGACACGCTGAACCTGTCCCGTTTCAAACTGGATTCGGTTGCCGATGCGCTGGAACTGGCCACACAAAAGGATGACGATGTGGTGTTCAAATTCGCACCGAAAACGGTTCTTATCGTCAAGGACGCCACTTTGGACGCCCTTGAAAATGATCTGATCGTTTAACGCCCCTGTCTACTGGCTCAGGCCTTGGCCCGCGCGCCTTTGGGGTCATACCAGGGCCGCGTGCTGGCCTCGGCGGCGAAACGCACGCCTGCGACTTCGATCTCGTAAGTTGACGCCAGAACCTGATCCAGAGTTTCGCCCCGACACGGTACATAGCCCATACCAATCGCGGCCCCCAACGTGTGGCCATAGCTGCCCGACGACAGGAACCCGACAATTGCGCCGTCACGGATCACAGGCTCGTTGTGATACAGCAGCGGTTCGGGGTCTTTCAGGCGGAATTGCACCATGCGGCGGTCAAGCCCCGCCTCTTTCTTGCGCAGCACCGCGTCACGGCCGATGAAATCAGGCTTGGCGGTTTTGACGGCAAAACCAAGGCCTGCTTCCAGCACGTGATCCTCGCAGGTGATGTCATGACCGAAATGGCGAAAGCCTTTTTCAAGGCGGCAACTGTCCATCATATGCATGCCGCACAGCTTTAGCCCCAAGTCCTGCCCTGCCGCGTGCAGGGTTTCAAAGGCATGCCCCGCCATATCGGAAGACACGTAAATCTCCCAGCCCAGTTCCCCCACATAGGTCACGCGGTGCACCCGTGCCAGCCCCATGCCCAGCTCGATTTCCTGTGCCGTGCCAAAGGGGTTCACAGCGTTGGAAAAATCATTGGGCGAGACTTTTTCCAGCAGCGCGCGGCTGTTCGGCCCCATCACCGCCAGCACGCCTTCGCCTGCTGTCACATCGGTGATCACCACGCGGAAATTACCGCGGTTTCGTTCCATCCAAGTCTGATCCGCCAACCGCGTGGCCGCAGGGGTGACCACCAGATAAACGGTTTCCGACAGGCGCGTGACGGTCACGTCTGCTTCGATCCCCGCAGTTTGGTTCAGGAATTGCGTGTAGACGATCTTGCCCGCAGGCACGGAATAATCCCCGCCACCGATATAGTTCAAAAACGCCTCGGCATCCGGGCCTTCTACGCGGATTTTGCCAAAGGACGACATGTCATACATGCCGATATTTTCCCGCACCGCCCGATGTTCCGCTGCGGAACTTTCAAACCAGTTCTGCCGTTTCCACGAATAGGCGTATTCCGCTTTCTGGCCGTCACTGGCGAACCAGTTGGCCCGTTCCCATCCCGCCAGTTCCCCCATCACAGCGCCTTGTTCCAACAGGTGGTGATGGAACGGCGTGCGCCGCACACCGCGCGCTGTGGCTTTTTGGCGATAGGGGAAATGATCCGCATAAAGCAGGCCCAGCGTTTCTTTGGACCGTTCAAACAGATAGGTTTTATTGCCCTGAAACGGCTGCATCCGGCTGATGTCTACATCGCCCAGATCAAAGGGTTTCTGCCCCGTATCCATCCACTGGGCCAGCGCCATACCTGCCCCGCCAGCGGATTGAATCCCGATGGAATTGAACCCCGCAGCCACCCAGACGTTATCCATTTCAGGGGCCAGCCCCAAGTGATAGGCATCATCAGGCGTAAAGGATTCAGGACCGTTGAAAAACGTGTGAATCCCTGCCTCTGCCAACAGGGGAACCCGCGCGCAGGCGGCTTCCAGGATCGGCTCGAAATGGTCGAAATCCTCGGGCAGTTGATCAAATTCGAAATTGTCGGGGATGCCTTTCATCCCCCAAGGCTTTGAATTCGGCTCAAACGCGCCCAGCAGATATTTCCCAGCATCTTCCTTGTAATAGGCACATTCATCGGGCACCCGCAGCACAGGCATCTGGGTCAGGCCCGCAATCGGCTCGGTCACGATGTAGAAATGCTCGCAGGCGTGCAGCGGCACGTTGACCCCCGCCATTCGGCCCAGTTCATGGCCCCACATACCGCCGCAATTCACCACCATATCTGCTGTGATATGGCCGCTGTCGCCATCCTCGGCCACCCAGTCCACGCCGGTAATTTTACGCCCCTGTCTGGTCATTCCCGTGACCTTGGTGCGTTCAATCACCTTGGCCCCGCCGTTGCGCGCGCCTTTGGCCAGCGCCAGCGCAATATTGGCAGGGTCGCCCTGCCCGTCCAGCGGCAACCACACGCCCGCAGTCACATCGCCCACGTTCAAATGCTCGTATTTTGCCTTTACCTCAGCAGGTGAGATTTCCTCAACCTCTACCCCGAAGGCCCGCGCCATACTGGCCTGACGAAAGATTTCCTCGCGGCGTTCCTCGGTCAGGGCCACGGTGATGGACCCCACCCGCTTGAACCCTGTGGCCACACCTGTTTCGGCTTCTAGATTGCCGTAAAGTTCCTGTGAATATTTCGCCAATCGGGTCATATTCGCCGTAGCCCGCAGCTGTGCGATCAATCCCGCCGCGTGCCATGTGGTCCCAGAGGTCAACTGCTTGCGTTCCAGCAGCACCACGTCGCTCCACCCCAGTTTGGTCAGGTGATAGGCCACCGAACAGCCAATTACCCCCCCGCCGACAATCACCACACGGGCGTGATCTGGTACGTTGCTCATGGGTAAAACTCCGCAAATTTGGCTTTATAGGTGGCGATCATTTCTGCTTCGGTTGCCCCGTCGTCATAAGGCGGCGTGGTCAGGGGTTTGCACGCGGACACAGGGATTTTCACGATCACATTGATCCGGTCGGCCAGATCACCCCAAAGGCTTTCCCAATGACCGATCAATGCGGCGAATTCTTCTGTGTCACGGCGCACCATTCGGGCAGATCCGCGCACGCGCACACCTTTGCGGGTGAATTGATCGACGAAATTCACCTCTAATTCAGGCATATTGGTCAGGTTGGTGATGGTCTGGGGCGAGCGGATTTCACCAAAGGCGATGGTCTGGTCGTCCAGCACCACAAAAGTCCCCTTGGGCGAGACATTGGGCCGCCCGCCAGCCGTGACCGTGGCGACAAATCCCAGTCGCCACATTTCAATGGTTTCAATGGCAGATTTTGGCAGTTTCATCGGGCAAACCTCTGGCTGAGTTCGGCAATATGGGCGGGGCCGACTTCGCAGCAGCCCCCTATGATGGTGGCACCTTGATCAATCCAGTCGCTGGCGAAATCGGCGTATTCCTGTGGGCCGAGATCGGTGCGGGCTTTCAAGCCATCCACCGTTCCGCCCGGTTGCAGGGCTGTGATTGATGTGAACCCGTTGGCATAAGCACCAAACCGCAGTCCGGTTTGCGCAACCAAAGGCAGGGCGGCGCTGATCGCCTCGGGAACCGAACAGTTCAGCAAAATAGCCGCCGCACCCAGATCCTTGACCGCCTCTAACGCCTGTTCCAACGGCTCGCCCGAGCGCAGGGTGTTGCTGGCATCATCGGCCACGGACAGGCCCAACCAAACAGGCAACCCGCTTTCAACCGAAGCCACACAGGCCGCCGTCGCCTCGGCTATGGAGGACATGGTTTCGCATTGCATCAAATCCACATGGTCCTTTTGCACCGCCACAATCGCGCGATAGCGGCGCAGGTTATCGTCGAAATCCGGCGATAGATCTGGGCGGTAAGAGGCGCGCAGCGGCGGCAGGCAGCCGCCTATTTTGACGAAGGGATTAACGCTGTCCCGCGCGGCCTTGGCCAATGCGATCGCCTTGGCCTGCAAGGGTTCGAACCAGTCGGACTTGCCATCCCGCGCCAGCCGTTCCGGCGTCGCCGAGTAGCTGTTCAGGGTGATAACCTGCGCCCCTGCCCTGATGAAATCCTCATGAACCGCTTGCACGATTTCAGGCTCGTCCATCAGCACTTTGGCCGACCACATGGGATGTGCCGGATAGGCTGAACGGCGCAGCAATTCCTGCCCCATACCGCCGTCAAGAATGGTGAGTGTCATGGTGTCCCCCGCGCGTTAAGCCCGCAAACGTTCGTTTTGTGGATCCCACAGCGGCTGGTCCTCTTGCACCACCGCGCGGTGGCGCTGGCCGTAGATTTCCACTTCTACTTCAGTCCCTGCAACCGCCAGATCAACCCGAACCATGCCCAGCGCCACCGAGGCATTGACGCGGTAGCCCCAAGCCCCCGAGGTGGTTTCCCCAACAACCGCGCCGTTGTGCCAAATGCTTGACATATAAGGCGCATCCGCATCGCCCGCGTCCACCACCAGCGTGACAAAGGCTTTCTTGCGGCCTTGCTGCTTTTCCTTCTGGATCGCGGCTTTACCAATGAAATCAAACGGTTTGTCCAGTTTCACAAATCGTTCCAGTCCGCCTTCCAGCAGGGAATAATCGGTGGACAGATCGCCTTTCCACGCACGGTAGCCTTTTTCGATCCGCAGGGAATTCAGTGCATACATGCCAAAAGGCTTCGCGCCCGCATCCAGCACCGCCTGATAGATCGGTGGCATATCGGCGTTTTCGGCGTGGATTTCCCAACCCAGTTCACCCGCAAAAGACACGCGGATCAGGAATGCCTTTTGCCCTGCAACGGTCGCCCATTGATGGGTCAGCCAGCCCTGTTCCAAGTCGGCATCGGTGATGCCAGCCAGCACCGCTCGGGATTTCGGGCCTGTGACGATCAGCGTGTCCCGCTCTGTGGTGGTTTCGCGCACAGTGACGGAGTCAGGCACCGAATTGCGGATCAGTTCGCCGTCATGCCACTGTGCGGTGGCGGCGGTGATCAGAACGAAATTATCCGCGCCCAGTCGCAGGCAGGACAGTTCGGTCAGGATACGCCCGCGGCTGTCGGACACATAAATCAGGTTCATCCGCCCCGCTTTGGGGATGCCGCCCGTACAGAACCCCCGCAGCCAGTCGTCGGCCCCTTCGCCCTGTATCCAGAACCGCGAGAAGCCCGGCAGATCCAGCACGCCGCACCCGTCGCGCACCGCTTCGCATTCTTCCTTGACGCGCTGCGTCCACGGGCCCTGACGGTTCCAGGTCTGGGTGGATTCCTCGGACGTGTCATCACCGTCTTTGGCAAACCAGTTTGCCCGTTCCCAGCCGTTATAGGCCCCCATGACGCCGCCCAGTTCCACCACCTTGGCGTGGTTCGGTGACAGCTTTTTGTCCCGTCCCGCAGGCCATTCATGGTGGGGAAAGTGCATGGCGTATTCGTGGCCGTAGACCTCCATCCCTTTCTGGATGCAGTAATCTTCATCCGTGTAATCGGTGTAGCGGCGCGGATCGACCGCCCACATATCCCACTCGGTTTCGCCCTCGGTGATCCATTCGGCCAGCACTTTGCCAGCGCCCCCCGCCTGCGCGATGCCAAAGGTAAAGACGCAAGCTTCAAACGCGTTTTTCACGCCGGGCATGGGGCCAAGCAGAGGCAATCCGTCGGGGGCATAGGGGATCGGGCCATTAATGACCTTGTTGATGCCGCTCTGCCCCAACAAAGGCACGCGGGCCATGGCGTCTTCCATGTACCATTCCAGCCGTTCCAGATCGTCGGGATAAAGCTGAAAGCTGAAATCCTGCGGCATCGGATCGTCGGGCGTGACCCAATGGGCCTTACAATTGCGTTCATAGGGGCCAAGGTTCAGACCAGTCTTTTCCTGCCGCAGATAATAGGAGGTATCCACATCCCGCAGCAGCGGCAGCTTGCCGTGTTCCTTGGTGTAAGCCTCAATTTCGGGGATTTCTTCGGTCAGCATATACTGATGGCTCATCACCATCATCGGCACAGTGCGCCCACCGTAGGGTTTGAACCACTCGCCCACGCGCTGCGCATAATAGCCCGCCGCATTCACCACAAATTCGCAGCGGATTTCGCCCTTTTCGGTTTGAACAATCCAGTCGTCCCCGTCACGGCGCACACCCGTTGCAGGGGTAAAGCGCAGGATCTGCGCCCCCATATCCCGCGCACCTTTGGCCAGCGCCTGGGTCAGTTGCGACGGGTCCATGTCGCCGTCGTAAGGGTCATAAAGCCCACCCGCCAGATCATGGGTTTCAAGGAACGGATAGCGATCCTTAAAGTCGGACACCTGCATCATTTCGATGTCCATACCCTGATAGCGCCCCATCCCTGCGGCGCGCTCGAACTCTTGCATCCGCTCTTTGGAATGGGCCAGACGGATGGACCCCGTGACGTTGTAATTCATCGGATAATCCACCTCTGCGCCCAGACGGCGGTACAGTTCGGTGGAATAGCGCTGCATGTTCATGATCGACCAGCTTGTTGAAAACGTGGGGATATTCCCCGCCGCATGCCAGGTAGATCCCGCTGTCAGTTCGTTCTTTTCAAGCAGAACGCAATCGGTCCAGCCTGCTTTGCCCAGATGATACAGCGCAGAGGCACCCACCGCGCCGCCACCGATAATGACCACCCGTGCAGTCGTTGGAAAATCAGCCATTGGAAGCTCCTTAATCGATCACAAGTTTGGCCGCGAGGCCGCCAAACAGAATTGCAGTTACTTTGTTGAGGATTCGAACCCGCGATTTCAGCGCCTGTGAAAACACCCCCGCCGCCGCCCCGAGGCAGAGGCAAAAGGCACAGCCGAACAGTTGGAACACCGCGCCAAGGATCAGGATTTGCATCCAGACAGGGCCGATGGCAGGGTCGGTGAATTGCGGGATGAAAGCAAAGATGAACAGGGCGGTCTTGGGGTTCAGCACATTGGTGATAAACCCGCGCCGGATCGCACCATAGGCGCTTTGGGCGGCGCGGCCCTGCCCGATTTCACCAGTGGATCGCCAGGCCTGAACCGCCAGAAATACCAGATAGGCCGCGCCCAGATACCGGATCGCCGAATAGGCGGCAGGATTGGCCAACAACAGCGCGGAAACCCCTGCTGCGGCCATTAGAATATGCACCGTGATGCCGAAATTCACCCCGACCGCTGCCGCCATACCAATGCGCGCTCCCCCCGAAATCCCCGAAGCCGAAACAAAGATAAAATCCGCCCCCGGCGTCAGGTTCAACAGCAACCCCGCCCCGATAAACGCCAGCATCATCGCGGGATCAAATCCCGTTAAAACCTGCCACATCAGCCTTGCTCCTTTGTGGTATCCCCATCCGTAATGTCATAATAATCGCCTTTATCTGCCAGATGGATATGGCGGGTCAGCCGGTGCCCCGTAGGACCGTCAATCGCCCCGGCTTCAACCGACAGCACGCCCTGTGCATCGGTGAAAATCAGGCTAGACCCGCAGGTGCTGCAAAACCCCCGTTTGGCCCCCGATGGATGCACAAACCAATGCAGGGTCGCATCCGATGCAAACTCTACATCCGCCACATCAAAAGAGGCCGCAAAATGGCCCGAATACTTCCATCAGTATTTTTCCAACTGCGGCAGACCATCTTTGATTTCGTAATAATCGCCTTTGTCTTTCACAAAGATATGTTTGGCCGTCTGCACGCCTGTTTCCCCGTCCAGCGTTCCTGTGCCGATGGACGTGGCGCCTTCGCCGTCCATCTGCCAGAACAGCGAAGACCCGCAGTGCTGACAAAACCCGCGCCGTGCGGTTCGGGATGACTGATACCACGTCAGACCTTCGTCCTTAGTGATGGATAATTGCGCGGTTGGCACCTGTGTCGCACTCCAGTAATGGCCGCTGGTTTTGCGGCACTGGGTGCAGTGACAGGCCACAGAGGGGCGCAATTCACCCGTGATTTCAAAGACAACTGCGCCGCAAAGGCATGATCCCGTTTTCATCTTATCCTCCTTCAATAGACAGGCGGGGCAATGGCCCAGACAGCCACCGCATCCTGCGCCCATGGGTTGGCCCAGCGATAGGACTCCCCGCGAATTCGAAAGCTGTCGCCCGGTTCCAGATCAAACTGGCGCGCGCCCACCCACAGGCGCAGCTTGCCTGAAATCAGATAGCCGACCTCTTGTGTGGGGCGGGATTCAAAATGGGTCATTTCCGCCCCTGCCTCGAATGTGGAATGGAACATTTCAAAGTCATCGGTCAGATCGGGGGACAGCAATTCCTCGACCAGCCCGTTTTTGCCTGTGCCCACTTTGCGGCGGGCCAGTTTGCGCACCACGTAGCCCTCTTCGCCGGGCACCGCGGCCGCCTGACCAAAAAAGATCGAAACCGACACGCCCAGCGCCTGCGCCAGTGTTTTAAGCTCTTCGATCGAAGGGTGGGAAATATCCCGCTCCACCTGACTGAGCCAGCCCACCGACTTGCCCGAAGACTCTGCCAGCGCCACAAGGGTCACATTGCGCAGCTTTCGCAAAGCCCGCAGATCGGCCCCAAGGGACGCGGATAGATGTGGCGCTGTATCTGGCATGATTCCCCTGTCGTGAAATTATACATGAAAATTTCACCAATAATTTCACACCCGCAAGTCTAAATGCGACATTTTTCAATTTTTTAACCTTTTTTTGCCATTTCTATGCTGTTCCCCCCGCCCAAGCCGCGCCATACTGGCCCCAATACTGGGGACAACAATGCAGCGAAACGAGCTGACTTTTCCAAGCACCTCTTTTTTGGGCCGCTTAAATGACGACTCTTGGCACGAACTTTCGTCCTTGTGGTCCGTCAAGATGTACCCTGCACGCCATTTCCTGATTTCAGCCGACGATAAAGAAAGCCACGATGTTTTCTTTGTGATCGACGGGTCTATCCGCGCCACCATCTACACCGACGCGGGCCGCGAGGTTTCCTTGCTGACCTTTTCCAACGGGGATTGCATCGGCGAGTTTTCAGCCCTGGACGAAGCCCCCCGATCCAGTGATGCCATCGCCGAGCGCGAAAGCATCGTCGCACGCCTGTCCCCCGAACAATTCCGAAAACTGGTGAAAACCAACCCCGACCTAAGCTATACCTTGTTGATGCTGATGGTGGGCCACCTGCGGCGGCTGTCCAAACGGGTGATCGATTTCAACGCCAAATCCGCCGATGAACGCCTGCGCGATGCCATTCTTGATCTGGCGGAAAAGCGGGCAGGCAAAGGCGATACGGTTCTGATCGAACGTCCGCCGACCCAATCCGAACTGGCCTCGGTGGTGTTTTCGTCCCGCGAAAGTGTGGCGCGGGAAATGGGGCGGATGCGCAATGCAGGCGTGGTGCTGCGGATCAAACGCAGCCTGCACATTCCCAGCGTCGCCAAGCTGCGCGACTATGTGGAAACCGCCGCCCCCTGATCCGAAATACCGGTTCCTGCAAAAAGAATCTCGACTCTTGCGGGGCGGATTTGGTAAGAACAAATCAGGAACATATTTAGTGTTAGACTCATGCCAACCCGCCGAATTCTGTCGATCTGGTTTCCCCATCTGGCTGCCGAACGTGTGTTGCGCAGCCATCGGGGGGCCTTGCTGCATCCTTTTGCGATTGTCTCTCAAAGCGGCAATCTTCTGTCTCTGGCCTGCCTCTCCCCCGAGGCCTGCGCCGAGGGGTTAACCATCGGGCAATCCCTGTCCGATGCGCGGGCTTTTTGCCCCCAACTGCTGACCGCACCCGAAAACCCGCTGCAAGAGGCCGCGTTTCTGGCGGGGCTGCGCCGTTGGGCCGGCAAATATTCCCCTTGGGTGGCCAGCGAGGCTCCGGCCTCCCTGTTGCTGGACATCACCGGCTGCGCCCATCTGTTTGGCGGCGAACCCGAACTGGCCGAATGTATCACGCAGGATCTGGCGCAGTTGCGGCTGACGGGGACGTTGGGGATCGCCGATACACCGGGGGCGGCTTGGGCGCTGGCGCGGTTTGCAGGGCAATCGGCCAAGGCCCACCGCAGCGGCGATGCCATCGAACAAGAGGCCCGCGCCACCCGTTCGCGGGCGGCCAAACGGCGCAACTGGGAACGGGGCGGCGCGGCCCCAAACCCGCAACCCGCAGATGCAGGCGCGCCCCGTATCGCCGCCCCCGGCCTGACCCGTGCAGCCATTTCCCGCCTGCCCGTCGCCGCCCTGCGCCTGTCCGCGTCCGATTGTGTGAACCTGAACCGGCTGGGGGTACGTATTGTGGCCGATCTGATCGGCCTGCCCCGCGCAGCCCTTGTGCGGCGGTTCGGGCGTGATGTGGTGAAGCGGCTGGATCAGGCATTAGGGGCCGACCCCGAGCCGGTTTCCCCCGCGCGGCGCACCCATCATTTTGCCACCCGCCTGTCCCTGCCCGACCCGATCGGCCTGCAGGATGATATCATCGCGGGGCTGGATCGCATCCTGCCGCCTCTGTGTGACAAACTGCGCAAGGCAGGGCGCGGCGCGCGGCAGTTGCGCCTGTGGTGTTTTCGCACCGATCACACCGTCCAGATCATAGAGGTCGGTCTGGCCCGCCCCAATCATGACCCCGACCGCATCCGCCCGCTGCTGACCCTGCGCCTGCCCGATATTGAAGCGGGTTTTGGTATCGAGACCCTGCGCCTGGAGGCTTTTGTCACCGAACCCCTGTCAGAGGTGCAGCACAAGGGCCACGCCGATGCGGTTGCCGTGGCGCGCAAACTGCGCGACGGAAATGATTTGATGGCCGATCTGATGGGGCGGCTTGGGGCGCGGATCGGGCTGGACAATCTGATCCGCCTGCATCCCGCCGACAGCCATATCCCCGAAAAAACCGCCACCCGCATGGCCGCCGCCTATTGCGCGCCAGCCACCGATTGGCCAGGCATCCACCAGCCCCGTCCTGTCACCTTGTTCCCGCCGGAAATCGTCACGCCAATACCCGCAGGCACAGCCGGTATTCCGACAGCCCCCCCGCCAATACCCCAAATGCAGCCGCCGCCCTGTTTTCGCTGGCGCAGGCGGGAATTTCACACCCGGACTGCCAGCGGGCCAGAGCGGATTTCACCGGAATGGTGGCTGGATGATCCCAACTGGCGCAGTGGCACGCGGGATTACTGGCGGGTGGAAACCAAAACCGGAGAACGCCTGTGGCTGTTTGAAACCAAAACGCGCACCCGTTCCGGCGATTGGTTCTGTCAGGGAGACTTCGGTTAAAGCCGCAAGCGCAGCAGACCATAGGCCGCCAGCACCACAGCGATACAACTGGCCAGTGCATAAGGCGCGCGCAGGGCCAGCTCGCGGCCGAATTGCGGCTCTGCCATCGACACCACATAGCCTGCCAGCAGGGCGCCAACAGGCATCATGCCCCAACCGAAAAACCGGTAAATACTGTTCACACGTCCCAGCAATCCGTCAGGAATCAACCGCTGCCGGTAAGACACCGTCACAACATTCCACAGCAGAGCCGCAAACATTTCGATGAACAGCGCGAAAGCAACCACCCAGACATTTGAGGTCAGGAAAATCACGATAAACATAATGGGGAACAGGCATAAAACCACCTGCAAGCTGCGCTCTGGCCCTAAACGCGCCGCGATATTGGGGCAAGCCAGCCCGCCCACAACACCCCCCGCAGCGCCCGCAGTCAGCAGCAATCCGTGGCCCACGCCCGACATTCCCAGAATTTCCTGCGAAAACAGCACAAGGATGGTCAGCGCCATCACCGTCAACATGTTGGACACCCCCAGCATGATCGCAAGACGCATCAATTTGGGGTGTTGCACCAGCCACATGAACCCCTCTTTGGTTTCAACCCACATGGTGCGCCGTATCGGGGCACTGCGCGGGGGCACCACGATCAGCCAAACCACCCAAGCCGCCACCGCAAACGTCACAGCGTCCAGCGCAAACGGGGCGGGCACAGCATAGGCAATCAACAGACCCGCCAGCGGGGGGCCGATGAAACTGCCCATAATCTGCTCGATGCTCCAGATCTGGCCATTGGCCCGTTCCAGATCCCCAGCCGCAACCACCGAAGGCAGGGCGGTTTGCGCCGCATTGTCCCGCACCACCTCGGCCGAGCCAAGCAGGAACGCCAGACCGCAGAGCCCCAGAATATACCAGTTCGCACTATCATCGGGTGGCAAATCGGGCAGGATAGAAATCAACGCAATCACACCTGCGGTCAGCAACAGCCGCAACAGATCGGCCATCACCATAAGCCGCTGGCGATCCCCGCGATCGGTAATCACCCCCGCAGGCAGCGAGAACAACAACCACGGCAGTCGGGTGGCAAAGGCGACAAAAGCGATCAACGTCGGGTCCCGCGTGATCAGCGTTGCCAGCCACGGGAAGGCCAGGGCAGAAACGCCGTCCCCCAAATTTGAAATGGCAGAAGCTGAAAAAAGAAGCCGATAATTACGATTAGAAGAAAGTAATGACATAGACGAATCTGTCCGGCCTTTTGGGGGGAAAGTCAACTACCACAAGTAGAACACAACCCTAGGGGTCGATTAATTCCTGAAATCGTGCGGATAATCACAACGCAAGCCCAGCAGTGGCATTTTTGCTATGGCCCCACCCCTTAACATTCGCGCTATAGGCGAGACTGCATTGGGGTGGGCGAAGGTCAAAGCGATGGCTGTATGCTATGCAATCATCCTTGGACCAGAGCAGCTTTCAGGCAGGTATCGCGACGGCATCCGCTTTTTGAAAACCGCCAAAGGCTTTGTGGGGTCACTCCGGCCTGACCCAGCTAAAAGCGTCCCCGCCACGGCCGAGGCCCACGTCTTGCGCTACACCCCGTTAACCATCCGTTTTGAAAAACCGGAGTCCCCTATGGAATGGACGCCCCCCGTCGCATTCGAACAGTGCAACCGGGTCGGATGGCACGGCGTTTTTGGAAAAATCCCTGAAAGCAAAACCGCTGATTGGATCACTTGTGCTGACAGCCCGAAAACCGCGCCAGACAGTGCGGATCGTTAGGCTGCGCTGCGGGTAAAGCTGAGCGTTTTTTCATCCGAAAGACCGGGCTGGAACTTATACCCGTCCAAATCAAAATCCTTCAAATCTTCGACCGTTTTCACACGGTTTTTGACAATATACCGCGCCATCGCACCACGGGCCTGTTTGGCAAAAAAGCCAATCATTTTAAGCTCTCCGTTGCGATCTTCCTTGAAGGACGGGGTGACAACAGGCGAGGCCATCGCCTTTTCATTGGCAGCCTTAAAATACTCTGCGCTGGCCAGATTGACCACCACATCCCCCTGCGATGCATCATCCAGCGCCTTGGTCAGCTTTTTGTCCCAATAGGCGTAAAGCGTCGGGCCGGATTTATTCGCAAGCCGGCTGCCCATTTCCAGACGATAGGGTTGTATTCGGTCCATCGGACGCAGCACACCGTAAAGCCCGCTGAGAATACGCAAATGGCCCTGCGCATAATCGCAATCCGCTGCATCAAAACTGCCCGAATCCAGCCCGGTGTATGTGTCCCCCGCAAAGGCAAACATCGCCTGTTTGGAATTTTCAGGGGTGGATTCCTTGCTAAACCCGTCAAACCGCGCCTTGTTCAGCTTGGCCAGATCCTCACTGATATGCATCAGATTGCGCAGGTCGCTTACGCTAAGTTTTTTGGCGATTTGTGCCAGACGGTTTGCATCGGACTGGAAGTCCGGCAGAGTTTCAATAAGATCGTTTTCAATCCGGTCGAAATTCAATTTCTTTGCAGGTGACAGCACGGCCAACATTTTGTGTCTCCAAAATAAACGTGCCTGCTGATAGCGTATCAAAGCCGAAAAGACCAACCCCGATTGCGCCGAAAAACGCAAAAATCAACCGGGTGGCCTCACGTCAATTAAACTTATGGTTGCGAATTTGCGGTCAATCGCAATCTGACGATATTTCGCTCAGAAACACCGTCCCGAACCTGTCTGCCTTGGCTGGACCCACACCGGATATCCGCGCCAAAGACTCCAAATCAGAGGGGCGGCTCTGCGCGATTTTTGACAACGTAGAGTTGCTGCAATTCAAATATGTGTCCATGCCGCTTTCGCCCCGCGCCAACTGCAATTGCGCCGCCTGCAAGCGATCAAACAGCTCTGCTGACTCCCGCCCTGCCAGCTTGCGCCGGGCGGGATGAACCTCTTCCCGTGCCCCGTTAATCACCTCTAGAAAGGCGGCCCCGTAGCGTTCCAGCTTCACCGCACCGACACCCGCCAGTCTTGCAAATTCATCCAGATTTTTAGGCCGCGCCTCTGCCATCCCGATCAGCGTAGCATCGGGAAAAACCACATAGGCAGGCGCTTGGATCGCTTCTGCCAATGCCCGTCTTTTGGCCTTAAGCGCCGACAACAGCGGTTCATCCTCCTCGGCGACCATAGCTTTGACGCGACCGGTTTTGGAACGTTGGCGTACAATTGTGTCGCGCCGCAATTCGATGCTTTCTTCCCCTTTCAGGATCGGCCGCGCCCGGTCCGTCATCCGAAAGGCACCGTGGCGTTCCATATCAGGACGGATCAGATCGTAGCCCATCATCTGACGGAAAATTGCCTGCCACTGGGATTTATCAAACTCTTTGCCGACACCGAATGTCGGCAGGGACTCATGCCCGCGCTGGCGAATTTTGTCGGTGGTCACACCGCGCAAAATGTCGATCAGATGCCCCGCGCCAAAAGACTCCCCCGTGCGCAACACCGCAGACAGCGCCTTGCGCACCGCATCGGTGCCGTCAAAAACCTCTGGCGGATTGGCGCAAAGATCGCAATTGCCGCACCCGTCGATTTCATCGCCAAAATAGCGCAACAACACCCGCCGCCGACAGCGCCGCGCCTCTGCCAGACCCAGCAACGCATTCAATCTGCCATGATCCGCCTCTTTGCGATCGGGCGGGGCAAGGCCCTCGTCGATTTGGGCACGGCGCAACCGCACATCATCCGCGCCATAAAGAGTTAACGTATCCGCAGGCGCCCCGTCCCGCCCCGCGCGACCGATTTCCTGATAATAGGATTCCATCGACTTGGGCAAGTCCGCATGGGCCACCCAGCGGATATCCGGCTTGTCGATCCCCATGCCAAAAGCCACGGTGGCCACAACGATCAGGCCATCTTCGCGCTGGAAACGGGTTTCGGCCAGACGCCGGTCTTCCCGTTCCATCCCTGCATGGTAGTGCAGTGCAGAATGCCCTTCGGCCCGCAAGGCCGTGGCCAGCGTTTCACATTTATTGCGCGACGAACAATAGACGATGCCCGATTGCCCCTTTCGCGCACCGATAAAATCCAACAACTGCTTGCGCGGACTGTTTTTCGGCTGGAACGCCAGATTGATGTTGGGCCGGTCAAAACCGCGCAGAAAGATCGACGGATCGACCCCTTCGAACAAACGGGTGACAATTTCAGCCCGTGATTGCGCATCTGCGGTTGCTGTGAATGCCGCCAAAGGCACCCCCAATTCCTGCCGCAAAGCGCCGATCCGCAGGTAATCGGGGCGAAAATCATGGCCCCACTGACTGACACAATGGGCTTCATCCACCGCAATCAAGCGTGTGTTAATCTTTCGCAACAGGATCGCCGTGCCCGGATTGGCAAGCCGTTCCGGCGCGATGTACAGTAATTTCAGCGCGCCATCCTCCAGCGCTTGAAAGACCTCCTCGGTTTCTTCTTCACTGTTGCCAGAGGTCAGTGAACCCGCACCCACGCCCACAGCGTTCAATGCCCGCACCTGATCGCGCATCAGTGCAATCAGCGGGGAAATCACCACCGTCACCCCGTCCGAACACAGGGCAGGCAATTGAAAACACAGGGATTTACCACCACCTGTTGGCATGATCGCCAGAACATTCTCCCCCGCGAGAACGGCTTCAACCACCTCTTGCTGGCCATCGCGGTATGCGGAAAAGCCGAACACCTCGGCCAGTAAATCCTTGGCTTTTGCCTGTTGGTCTAACATCATTATTTTTTCATCTGCTCGTTTAGCTATAGTTTTGACAGGTTGCTAAACGCTTAACAAGCCAGAAGCCCCTTTGATGAATCGCCATTTCCAAGGGCGGCGTCATGCTCTAAAACCCGCGGTATCATGGCATCCGAAAAACCAAAATCCCTGTTCTACCTGCTGCAATACCTACCGATTGCAGCCCTGCTGACGATTTCAAGGGTGCTGCCTTTTGATGCACGCGGAATACTGGCGGGTCACGTAGTGGGCTGCGCCGTGCGCTGGCTGCCGCCGTTTCGCAAACGTGTCGAGGAAGGATTGCAACGGGTCTATCCCGCGATGCCCCGCGCCGAGCGAGGCCGCATTGCCGGAGTAGTCGGGCGCAATATGGGGCGGACCCTGACAGAAATCCTGCATAACAAAGAATTCGCCACCAAAACCGAGCGGTTCATCGCCGGGGGTCCAGGACTGGCCGCGCTACATAAAGCCAAAGCCGAAGGCAAAGGCGCGCTGATTGTTTCAGGGCATTTCGGCCAATGGGAGGCGATCCGCCACTTTCTGAAAGCCGAAGGTCTGGAAACCGGTGCCGTCTATCGCCCGAATTCAAACCCTTGGTACGAACCCCATTTTCTGGGCGGCATTCGCGAGGGCGGCGCGCCGATTGTACCGCGCAGCAACGCAGGCACCTTGCAAATGGTCCGCCACATTCGCAAGGGCGGGTTCTTTGCAATTCTGGCGGATCAATATGTGCAATGGGCTGAAAAAATTCCCTTTCTGGGGCATATGACCTCCACCACAACCTCGCCCGCTGATCTTGCGTTAAAATATGACCTGCCGCTGGTGCCCGCTTTCGGGCTGCGCGATCCGGATGGGCGCACCATCCATATTACCTTTGAAACGCCGATCCCCCACAGTGACCCTGCAACAATGATGACCGAATTCAACGCACGGATTGCTGCGCGGATACACGCCAACCCCGGGCAGTGGTATTGGTTGCATCGCCGCTGGAAAAACCTGTAACAGCTTTATGTTAAAGGCCTGAACCGTTCAGTCGAAACCCTCTCTGGAATAATTTGGTGTCTGTTTTCGTGATAAACCTGTTCACAATGATCGCCACGATCCCCGCCCTTCTTTGGGTGGTTGTTCAGGTGTTGCTTGGAAAATCCACACTCCGTACCGCAAAGAACCGCCTTGGAGTCGCAACGGATTCAGCCCAAGGGCATCCCGTCATCTGGCTGCACGCCGCATCTTTGGGCGAACTTACTGCAATCAAACCATTTTTGCTGTTTCTCGCGCAATCACGGCCTGATTACAGGCTTTTGATCACCACAAACAACCCCGCAGCCCTGACAGCAGCCGAGGCATGGACCGACCTACCGACGCTCTTACAGTCTGCACCTGTTGATATACCATTTGTGCTGCGCCGATTTCTGAAACATTGGCACCCCGTCGCCTTTATTAACATAGAGTCCGAGATTTGGCCGAACAGGTTTAAGATCCTCAAAGAAAAAAACATCCCTTCCATTATGCTAAACGCCAGAATTTCCACAAAATCCGCAAAGCGGCTTGCTGTATTTGGCGTAAAAGCTCTTGGCCTGAACCTCTTCACACATATCTATGCACAAAATACGGCTTCAGCCGATAACTTCAAAATGATCGGCACCGCAGACAAGCGGGTAGAGACTATTCCGAACTTCAAGTCTTTGGTGACATTGGCGCCTCCTGATCCGAAAATGGTAAAGCGATATGACAGGGCCAATACCTTCCTTGCAGCATCAACCCATGAAGGTGAAGAGGCCCTTGTTCTGAACGCTTTTGCCACAGTTTGGCATCAGGATCCTAATTTACGATTAATATTGGTGCCCCGCCATCCAAACCGCGTGAAAGCAGTTGAGGCAATTTGCCAACAAATAGGGCTAAATTTTTCGATCTTTGGTGAAGGCGAGGAGACCAACGTTGTTTCCCTTGTGGACTCTCTTGGCAGCTTACAACGGATTTATCCGCTCGCCGCTGTCACATTCGTGGGTGGATCGCTGGTGCCCGACATCGGAGGACACACCCCCTATGAACCGATCCGCGCAGGCAGCGCTGTTATAAGCGGGCCGTTTCATCACAATTTCAATGAAGAATATGCGGCACTTTCCGCATCGGGGGGCTGTCTGATCACCCCTGTTGCAGACCTTGCCAAGACGCTTGGTATGGCCGCGAAAAACGCGGAAAATATGGCGCAAGCCGCCCAGAACACCTATCCTGCCGCAGCCAACCCAACGGATTTATTTGCTGCGGTTGCGCAAAAGCTGGGGCTATAATCATGGATGAGTTTCTATTTTCAATAAAACGTATCCTGAAAGGCGAAGCATTTCTGCGAACATTTTCGCCTGACTTAAACACAATAACATCAGAGCTTTGCGGAAAATCTGTGGCCATCGTGGGAAATGCCCGCAGCCTGTCAGAGCAATCATTCGGCCCCGAAATAGACGCCTGTGATGTTATTTTGCGTATGCACGCGGCCCCTTTACCTGCTGCCGAAAGTCATGGGACGCGCACCAGCTGGCTAGCACTCGGGATGCCGGTTGCGCAGGAAATCATAGACGCGCGGGCGCCAGACCGGCTGCTATGGATGGCGAAAAAGCGCAAACGTCTAAGGGCGCGCTTTGCCCAACGCCACGGGTTTTACCTGCACCCACAAGAAGAGTGGGACAGAATGGCCGCGGCGCTGGCGGCCCCCCCAACGACCGGCATCATGCTGATTGACTTGGTCTCGGGTTCGAAAGCCTCCGAAATCCATCTGTTCGGCTTTGACTTTTTTACAAGCCTGTCCTTATCCGGCCGGCGGACGGCAGCACAAGTTCCCCATGATTTTCCGGCGGAAAAACGGTTCACCGAGGCCTTAATCGCCCGCGACCCAAGGGTTGTGCACCACAGACAGAAGCACTAACCACAAATTAACGAGACAGATCAGGTGACCCGATGGACAAAGCCGCATCAATCAAAGACGCGATCCAGACAAATTTAGTTGGACTACAAGAGTTGGACAGCCAGCTGAGCACACCCGCACTATCTGCGGCATTGGACACAGCGCTCGATCTTATATCGGCAATGAAGGGGCGATTGATCGTCGCCGGCGTTGGCAAAAGCGGACTTATCGGTCGAAAGTTGGCAGCTACATTTTCCTCCACTGGAACCCCTGCCTATTTTGTCCATCCGGTTGAGGCGAGCCACGGCGACCTTGGTATGATCCAGTCAGATGATGTGGTGATGCTGCTCAGCTGGTCCGGCGAAACCCGCGAACTGTCTGATTTACTGGCCTATACCCGCCGTTTTGGCGTGCCCGTGATTGCAATAACCGGCAGCGCAGGCAGCACTTTGGCGCGATCCGCCGATGCCGCTTTGGTTCTGCCAAAAGCGCCCGAAGCCTGCCCGCACAATCTGGCGCCGACCACATCTACCTTGTTGCAGCTTGCAATCGGTGACGCACTGGCTGTTACGATTTTGAAAATGAAAGGTTTTTCAGAAGAGAGCTTCCGCGACTTTCATCCTGGCGGGAAACTGGGGGCTGCTTTGACGCCGGTTCAGGACATAATGTTCAAAGGACAAGACCTTCCGATCGTTCAGGAAGATGCGCCAATCATTGAAGTTCTCGGGGAAATCTCGCGTAAAACGCTCGGGATCGTTGGGGTTACAGGCCAAGATGGCCAGTTGAAGGGGGTTATCACAGACGGGGATATCCGCCGCTATCTTGAGGCGAATTCGGCGGGGTCAATGAAAGAAGCGATGTGGGACAAGCTGGCAACATCCCTGATGACGCCCGGATCGGTGCATCTGGAGCCGAACCGTTCCTGCGCACGCGCATTGCACGTTCTTCAAAGCAACAAAATTTCCGCAGCATTTGTCATTCAGGACAATAAGCCGGTTGGCGTTGTGACCTTGATCCAGCTTCTGTCCCTTGGGGTTGCCTGACACAAGAGGGTTTACAGACTGTTTTGAACCTCTGGGGGCAAATCCTTAGGGGTTAAAACACCACCTGAACGGAACCTGTCCAAAGCAAAAACCGTTGCTTCCTGCAAGAATGCCTTGAGCGTTTTGCCAGGCGTTTCAACGTGTATCGAGGAGGCCGTCGTTTGCCCTCTCAACGCGACACCGCGCGCCGGATCGGCCAATAGGGCCTGGCTTTCTTGGCTCAATTCGATTTCTGCCATGATGTAACGCTCGCCCTGAACATTCTGCCCTTGTAAAAGTCCGGCTACCTGCCCTTCAAGATTCGGGCCGTTTTCTCTGAAACCCGCCAGACGGATCGTAACCTTGGTCCCGGGGCGCAGGTTTGTATGATCCGCAAAAGGTATCCGCATCCGAGCCCGGAACAGTTCGGCATTTTCGCCTCGTAACTCTATGAAACTTTCGTCACCGGCGTATGATTTTCCTACCATTATGGGCCGAATTCGGTTCACGGTTCCGTTTTCAGGCGCCAGCAGGCGGGGCGCGGCAAGATAATGTGTGAGCATCGCCTGAAGCGTCAACTTGGCTGCCACAGCTTCCGACAATTGGCGAATTCTATCCAGTCGGTTTCGATTCTGATCTATTTTCAACGCCTGTAACTCGGTTTGCAGGGTTTGAAACCGCCCGACAATCTGATTTTTTTCAAGCGCAATCGACACACTGGCATGGGCACGGACAACTGGATCTACATTAGTTCTCTGGGTGGTTTTCTGGTTGGTTTTTTTGGGAATTCCCAAGACCATAGCAAGCTTCTGATCAATCAATCCGATTTGCGATTGCATCAGTTTCAGCGCCTGCTGCAACCGCGTTTGCTGCAGAATGTCAGCCTCTTGGGTTGTTTTGCAATCCTCAAGCGCTGCGCGCATCAAGATGCCGGTTTCAGAGTCATATTCGGTAAATGGGAAGTCTTGTGGCGGCGTGGCGTCGGGTGAAAGTCCGATAGGCATTTCCGGATCTGCGGCGTCAAACTCTGTTCCCAACAAACATTCACGCAGAATGCTTGCGACGATGATTTCGCGCCCGGTTTGTTCCAGACGCGCTGCCATCGCCGCAGTGTCAAGCAGCGCAACCGTTTGACCCGCCTTCACCTGCTCCCCCGGCTCTACCAGGATTGAATCCAGTGGCAGATCATGGGGTAGGGATATCACTGTAGGGTCTTGATCTGGCGTCAAAGTTCCAGCGTATTGATGAGACGAGGGCACCACAATCTTGTCCGCGAGAGTGTAAAACCCCGTGACAATTGCCAGTACAGATAGCACAGCCCAAACGGCCCAGATCAAACGAACCAGCTGCACCGAAGTGCGGGGCGTCGGATCATGCGGTTGTGGCATGCGCTGCCCCTCCGCCGCCAACATCAGCTTTCAGAACATCCGCAGGCGGCTTTCCACCCGACTTTCGCGGATCGTAGGTGTCCAGATGCGCTTCAACAACACGCTGATCCTGTTCAACTGTCGCATGGACCTTCGAACATGTTTCAAACACCTTCGCCAAAGGTGAAAGCCGTGTCTTGCCGTCATTTTGCCGCGCTTCTTCCTCCGCTCTTTGTAGCACGCCCGAGGAAACGGGTATGTCCCGATCCATCAGTTTGATTTCGCAATGACCTTCAAAGTGTTTAAACTCGAAACAGACAGATTGATGGGAAAGCGGCGCCACATTCTGACAAGAGAATGCAAGCAGTTCGGCACAGACGATACAAGCCTTTCTGCGATTGATTTCATCGCCATCCCGACGAAAGTGAGACCGAATCCAGGCTTCCAGGTTTTCTTCGGTTTCAAGGCTTCTTGCGCCGACGAACCGCTGCCAACCCGAAGATTGCCGCGCACGAATTTCCAAAGCCGGACCAAAATCAATCACGCGGCCCTCCTGAAGAATTAACAATTTGTCACAAATATCCAGCAAAGCGCGGTTTTCAGTGACAACAACAAAACTACGCCCAGCGCGGCACTCCTGCCGAATGCGCGCAACCAATGCCCCGATCATTTTCTCCGAACCGTTATCTTCGGGGCGGTCAATCAGGTACAGGGGCGGCGACACTAAAAAACTGCGGGCAAAAGCCAGGGCTTTTTGTTCGGCTCCGGACAGGGTTGTGGCATCCGGGGTGGCACAAATTTTCTCAACAAGGTCACTTGCAAACACCATTTGTTCCAAAATTCGCTTCCCCTGATCCAGCGCCGAGCCCGTTTGAAAGAAAGACAGGTTATTCTGGCCCGAAGTCGGCAGAATCAACGGAACAGAGGGCAACAAATATGCCGGAACACTGGATTGCTCAGCACGCCGTTCCCAGAGGTCGGTTTCTCCCAATCGAACGCGTCCGCGCACGTTCAATCCTGCCAGATCATGGGGGCTGATCAGGGATTTCAACAGGATCGACTTACCCGCCCCCGGTGGGCCGATCAGCCCGAGAACCTGCCCAGGTTCCACCTGAAAAGTCACATCCGATAAAATCGGAGCCTGGTTTGGAACAACGACAGTCAATCCTTGAACCCTCAAGCCTCCTGTGGCGGGACCTGCCTCCGGATCCGGCGGCATACGGAGCTGTTTTACCGATGCGGCAAGCCCAATGGTCAAAGGATTCGGCTGCCCCCGTTGCCGCAAGTAACGTGCGCTGGCCTCAACCGCCCAAAAGGTCATCAGACCCACAGCAGCAATGGCAGAGGGGCTTAAAATTTCTTGCGCGGCCATCCAGCTGCCAATCCCGAAGCTGACAATCACGGAAAACCATAGGGAGGCATTAAGGAAGCCTTGAACCAAAGTGTGGTCCTGCGTTTTTCCGTCGATCAGATTGCGACCGATTTCATCACGTCCCGCCAGAACAGAAACCGCCTCTTGCGGAAGAAAATCCCAAAGCGGTTCGCGGGCCTGCATACGCCAGAAACAATACATTACGAGCAAATTCAGCCCTACGCCCAAGGGAATAGCAAGCCCAAGCAGCGGGTGGACCATCTCTAGAAGTGCAAACACAACAACCGCAACAAAAGCCTGTGCAACGATTGTATTGCGCTCGCGAAAAACCCGATAACCCGCCAGCGCTTTTGCATGGGCAAATTCGAAAATAAGCAGACCCACAATGGGAATCACTCCGACCCCGACCAGAATCACGGCCATATAAGGTTCGCGCGCCAGCGCCGCCTGACCGGTCAGAAAAACCGTAAGAACGAAAATCCCCATCAAACAGACCGCGATGCCAATAGAAAACGTCCAGGACAACGGCCCTGCCCATCCGGGTGAAGACCGGTCCAACATCGGCATCAAAGCCAGCCTTTCCGGTTTAGCCCCGAACAACTCCTCGTTCGTGTCCGAATCCGGTTCCTGTCCGGTCTTCACCTTTGCAGTATGGGACATGTTTTCAACTTTCTTAGCTGCGTCATGCCATTACTCCTAAGGCTGTTCGGTTAATAAATGATTGTGGAGGTTAATTTCGCCGGCTTCGCTCTTTGTTAACCCTGATGGGATTAACTACCTGCAACGAGAGGACGGCATTCCGATGCAGAAAACCACATCAGAAACAGGCGATTCGCGGCGCACAGGCGGCTTTGGAACCGCTGTATTGTTCGGCGCAATGGCTTTGCTTGCCGGAACGGTTTATTCAATCAGTACAACCGCACGGACCATCTTTCTGGCACAAGAGGAAGAGGTGATTCCCATCATCGCGGGCGGCGACCTGGATCAAATTCCTGCTCTGATGCGCGGCAATCTTGCATCCGCTACAACAAGTGGCAAATACGGGACGCAGCGGCGGGTAAAACCACCGCGTATGTGCGAAATGAAGCCGAATTACTTTACCAATCTTGATCGCGGGATAGACCAGACGCCAGGGTATACTGTGCGCAATGAATATGTGCGCAAATATAGGGACAGGCGCGGTTTCTTGAACGAGCGCGAGCTGCGAACCGCCAAAGTTGCCTGGCATTATTTTGAGAAATTCACCCAGGAAACCACCGGACTGGCAAATTCTGTCGGCAATTACCCCTCAACAACCATGTGGGACACGGCCTCATATATGGCGGCTGCGGTCGCGGCCTATGAGCTTTGCTTAATAGAAAAGCCCGATTTCGACAGCCGCATGACCAAGCTGTTAACCACAATCAAAACTTTGGAGTTGTTTCGCAAGGAATTGCCAAACAAAGTGTATCATACCAAGACCGGTGAGAAAGTAGACTACACCAACAAAGCAGGCGAAATCGGCTTTTCTGCACTGGATATCGGGCGTTTTCTGGTCTGGATGCGCATCCTGAAAAATCGCTACCCCCATTTGGCGAACACAGTTGATTCGGTGCTGCTGAAATGGGATTTTTCCCGCGCGATCGACCCCGAAGGTTTGATGTTTGGCGCATATGTGGACAAGGAAACAGGCGAAACCGTTTACGCTCAGGAAGGCCGTTTGGGCTATGAAGAATATGCTGCAAAAGGCTTCGCTCTGTGGGGGTTCCAGCCGAAACTGGCGCATCGTGCGGAACCCTTTCTAACAGCCTCTATTTTTGGCGTTCAAGTGCCCTATGACGGGCGTGATCCCCGTATTTTTCATAGCCAGAACTACGTTGTAACCGAATCCTATCTGCAAGACGGATTGGAACTCGGATTTGACCTCCCACAGGATGACAGCACACCAGACTGGCTCCATTCTGACGGCTGGCGCGCAGAATTTGCCGACCGTATTTACCAGGTTCAAGAAAACCGGTGGCGCCAAACGGGGTTTATGACGGCCCGTTCAGAACATAACGTCAAAGGCCCCCCATATTTCACCTACGATACAATATTTTCAGATGGCTATCCCTGGAACACAGTCACACCGCGCGGGGATTACGTTCCAGATCATGCAGCTGTTGCATCCAAGGCCGCACTAGGGCTTTGGGCGCTTTGGGACACCGAATACACCGATGTGCTATATGAAGCGATCATCGAGTTGTACGACCCGGAAAACGGCATGTTCGAAGGGCTTTATGAACAAGGGCAAGGGCGCGTTGAGATTTTCACGGCCAACAACAACGGCATCATCCTGACCTCTTTGTTGCACAAGGTCCAAGGCACTATTCTGACCCCGTATACCGGCCAAACCGAGGTATGGTACACGGCTTACCGCGATCAAGATCTGCGCGTTAAACGCCAGTATCCCGACCCACCACAAGAAGACGATTGGTTGCCCGCGTTGCGGCATTCGATCCAAGCACAGGCGGACTTCTGATGACAGCAAAATTAACTTTCCAATCTTTCGGCCTCTCTTGCATGATTCTTGCAAGCCTCGCCATGCCTGCAAACACGCAGCAATTGGACCCGAACCAGAATTTGGAGACCCCGTTCGCATCGGAAAATGCGATTCTGGATACAGCGATCCCCTTTGCGATTGGCGCGCGTGAAGCACAACAATCTTTGCGCGGCTCCTTTGGGTGGCCCACCTTCCAAGAGGGTCTGGTCGAAGGTGTCTACTTCCGATTTGACCCTGACGGCTATGCACGTTTTGCACCGACGCCCCGGCTTGATACAGATGTGTTCGAAGTTATTTGCCGACCGCGCACGTACTCTTGCATGGGGCGCAAAGGCACGCTTTCCGCGATGTTGAACAGTCGTGGCCAATTGCAACTGAAAATCGATGATGTGCTTTCTGGTGACCGCTTTTTCGTCTCGGAAGGTGTCTCTGAAATCGAAGTCCCCGAAAGAATTTTACAGCCGCTGGATTCTCAAATGGAATTGCTTTTATCCACAGGCGGCGACTTGATCGTGCGTAGCGGAGACAGCGAAAAAGACCGTATTTCGCTGACCGGTTTTTTTGCTGTCAGCGCTTACTTGCGATGGGTTGCGGCCCGTCAGGATTATACGATTCTGCCACGAAACTGGCCCGTTCCCAATGCGAAAGGGGCGGATGACGGCATGACACGGGTTTCGAACTGGCAATCTCCGATGCCGCAGCCCCAAAATTTTCCGACCACACAATCTGGTCTGACTGCATTTCAGACCCAACCGATGCCGCAGCAGCAGCCTATAATCCAGCCCGTGTCACAGAACACGACGCAAAACGATGTGGCAGAGGTAAAGGGCGAGTTGAGAGTTCTGCGCGAACTTCTTCTGGAACGCAACCAGATGTCCGCAACCGACGCAAATCCATCGCCATCCCTGCAAGTGCCAGCGCAGCCATTCAACACAGGCTTAACCGCCTCACCACCAATCGAACAGCCTGTTTCAAGCCAGATTGCCGCCTTGCAACAAGCCGCTGATCGCATCCAGAATGACATTGCGCGACTTAGCACCACAACGGCACCGCAGGACGGGTCACTTGGAAGCGTGCAACTGACACAACCCCAACCGCAACCCATGTTGCCGTCGCAAATGTCTTCAACTGACGATGATAAGGCAACTGAAACCGCCGCAAGGCTACATTATCTGATGACGGAAATCGGACTCGATGCAAAAACCGCCATCATGTTGATACAGCTTGGGGACACTAATAACCAAACTGAAAGTAGCGGCTTTTCCAATGCCAACTCTTTAAATTCAACCACCAACAAAGCCCGCAATCCATTGTATCAAGACACTGTCGTCGCCCGAATTTTAAGTGAACTGGAAAGTGATCTGGTACAGGATATCACCCCGGGCGAAGATACAAACACCCGCCCCGAGCGTATGACGCAAAGTGAATATCAGTTGTTGTCCGAGTATTTCAGATCGGTTGCACTTCCCGCGCAATAAAAACGCGTCGGGATTAGCACGTAACGAAGCCGCAGTTCCAATTGATAAGCCGTTTCGGCGCGCTAGAGAATCTGAAGATCGAAACGGTCTTCAGGTTTGATCACAAAGATCCCTGTATTCAGGCGTGATGCCCCAGCTTCTACCGCACAAAGGCGCGTCAGCAGGCAGGCCAAAAGGGTTAACAGCCATTGAGGTTGCAGCCGCAAGCCAAACACTTCACGCCACTTCCTTCTTCCCTACACGGCTGCAAACGGTCTTGGCCAGTTCAAACCAGATGTCTTCGTTGTTCTGCAGCCAGACTCCCAGCTCTACCTATATCCACGCTAATAGCTGCGGTTTGATGGGAAGGCAGTTCTGCCCATCGGGTCAGGACGGCTTGTTCAGAAAATCATGAAGATTGATGTACCCATCCCCACACGGTTTGGTAGGCGAAGACGTTGCGCATCCGATCCCGCGGGTTTCTGTGGGAATATTTTTTTGGCTGCTAGGGGCAGGTTCTCGCGGCCTTGTAACTGACTGAGTTACAACCGGCTTGGGTTTTACAACCGGTACCACCTGATCCATACCCAACCGCCTTTTAAGTAATACGATCAGGTCAAAATCCACAATTCCATTCGGCAGTATTTTCTCTTGCGCTTGAAACGCACTAATTGCCGCCCGCGTTTTCGGGCCGTTGCCCGACTCACTGTTGTCAGCCAGATATCCCAACCGGATCAACATTTCCTGTGCCTGTTCAACTTGGCCGTTTTCCTGCTTTCGGGTAAATTTACGTTCTTTACGCCCGTTGGATTTAGCCGAGGTCACAGGTTGTGCCAGACAAGTCCAATATGGGACTCCGGAATGCCTGCCCAGCAACTCGATCAAACCAACCTCTATCAAATTCCGGACGGCTTGGCTTTGGCTTTCAACACGGTTGATCTGAACCGAAAAACCCAATGTCGCCAAATCAATCAAACCGGTTGCCGAAGCACCAAAACCTTGCCCTACTACGACCATAGAATTTGCAACAGACGCGCCTGCGATGACGCGCCGCGATGGAAAAGCAACCAGATGCATATCGACTGAAACCACCGACAGTTTCCGATAGGGTCCGAACTTTGAGCCGGTAAGATTGCCGCTCGGAAAACTGCCGTCTACGGAGGCAGAATCGCTTGTGACATCCCGGTCCAGTTGGCTGATAGAGCCGCGAATATAGTATTGCGGGGCAACTTCATCGCCATTCTGGACCTCTACATCAAGAAGCCCCCCGAACTTTATCAATGCCTGATCGACAAAAATATAGGCTTGTGATCTGCGGTTCATTTGCGAAATCGCATTAATCAACATGTCATCCGCGCCCACGTTAATAAGCCGCGTTTCGTCTGGAATATCCGATGACGAAATGAGCGTTTGTCGCCGCGCCGCGCCCGCCAAAAGCCGGTCCATGCAGTCAAGTGCCGCGCTGAACGACGTGAAATTGCGCGCCGGTCGGGTGTCTGGCTCGGCAATGGAAGGGGCTAGCAACGGATTGACACCGACACAGCCCGATAGAGCGGAGAAAATAGTCACAAGAATTGCGTGCTTCAGCGGAAATATTGCTAGGGACATAGGTCACCAATCAGTGAAAAGAGGTCTCAACTTATAGAAAACAGCCATTAAAATGCCGTGAAGCAAACATGATTAACAAACGTAATTTAACTTAAATTGTGTGGATTAAAGGGGATCGGCGCAAGCAAAAATTTACCAGCGTATAGAATAGTAATCCTACCAAACCCGAAAACGGCACAGGAGGATCTGCGATGCTAAGCAATACAAAAGTTGTCTGTCAGAAACTGCTTCTGATCGCTGTCTTCGTTACATGCCAAAGCGGGCTATCCGCCCATGCACAAGAACAAAATACAGTCCGGGAATTACCCATTGGCGCCGATTATTGCGCAATTTTACGGGCATTCACAAACAACCTGGACCCCGCATGTCCTATCCTAACAGACAGAACCCTCACACGTAGCACAGGTTCAGCAGCCACGGATCAATTCCCGAAAGCCGCAGCCCCTCTTGCATCAGCAGAGGGTGAAAAAGGATACTATATCCGGTTCGCCTTTAACTCGGTCGAACTGACAGCAGAATACAGAGACCACCTGGACAGACTGTCCTCGGTTTTCAGATCGGCGGCTATGGAGGGCGTTTGTATCAAATTGATGGGCCATACGGACGTACTTGGCGCACCGGACTATAACCGCAGATTGTCGCTGGCACGTGCTCGTATTGTGCAAGCTTATTTGGTGGGCCAATCAGCCATTGAGCCTAGCCGGATAGTTTCAGATGGCGCCGGAGAAACGAATCCGTTGTTGAATTTACCGGGGGGACACCCTTTAAACCGCCGTGTTGAAATCCTGGCGCGTGCACAAACCAATACAGGCTGCTCGTGAAGCCAAAATTTCCGGTTTTTTTATTGTTACTTCATATATTTTTATTGGTGGTTTCTGCTTCGATCGGCACAGCGAAGCCTCGTTTGAACCGTGTGGCACTGATTATCGGAAACAGCACTTATCTTCACATTTCAAATTTGCGGACACCCTCTT
Organism: Amylibacter sp.; assembly: GCA_034670045.1. Taxonomy (GTDB): domain Bacteria; phylum Pseudomonadota; class Alphaproteobacteria; order Rhodobacterales; family Rhodobacteraceae; genus Amylibacter. The sequence goes on from JAXMOF010000015.1 coordinate 39,992, forward strand.
CAGACAGTTCTGCAATCGCAGCCCAGTTTCAACGACTGGGCTACCAAACGATCCTTCTCCAAAATTTGACCAGGAAACAACTACTGATTGCCTTGGCGGAACTCCAAATAAGCGCTGTAAACTCTGATCAGGTGGTGGTCTATTATGCTGGCCACGGCATGCAGCATAATGGGGAAAGTTATTTAACACCCACAGATGCGCTAGCTTCGAACGAATTAATGACAGCGCATCTTATTCCAATGCGGGTTGTGATCCGCGCCATTTCAGACAAGCCGCGCCAGAAACTTGTGTTTTTTGATGCCTGTCGTGACGGAGTGCTGTTAGGTAAACCAGCTAGTGGCAAAAATTCTACTAGTTGGGCGCATGCCGGCCTGTTTATTTTGTATTCAACCCAGCCAGACACAACAGCAAGCGATGGCATGAATTACCTAAGCCCTTTCGCTCACGCGATGACGCAGGCTTTAGAAAAACCTCCGATGCCCATTGAGGAATTCGCAAAACGTGTACGTTTGGATGTTATTCGAGAAACAAATGGGGCTCAGATTCCTTGGTCCCAATCCTCATTGCTCCGTCCTGCAATTCTATCAGTGGAGTAAAAGATACTTGGTTAAAATACACCTCCCCTGATGACATTGGATGTGCAAGTCCCGCCCATTTTTGAATGGATGAATCTGCTACCCAAATATTTGCAAATAATAGCCCGGGCGGGGTCGGCAAAGGGCTCTCTTCTCTTGTAATTTCAAACATTGTTCGCCCGTCGACATACCAACGAATTCTTTCGGGCAACCAGTCAAATGCGTAGTGGTGTGGTTTCTCAGATGCATTGAAACCGAGATCGATGAACTTGTTTGTCAACGCGCCATTCACGAACCAGGCGACGTGGAGCTGGTTCATATTTTTCCCCAGAAACTCGATATCAATTTCGTCGTGCTGTGTGCCATAGGCTGGCCCGGAATATGTAAAAAAACCGACTATGGCGCCTGGGCTCAGACTGGGTTGGATCCAACTTTCGTATCTCCCAAATCCCGTAGGGCTCTGCCGGCGAATGGACCCACCGATAAATCTATTTTGCGTCGCCGTATTTTCTAGCGCAGGTGTCAGCTTAAGCAACAAACCGGTGTTTCGGGTTTGCGACGCCTGCGTATCGCCAAAAATCGCCTGGGTTTTCCGCCAATCAGTATCAAAATGCGGGTGTCCGAAATCATATTCAGCAATATGCCATTCCGTCAGCGAAACCGAACGAAAATTTTCTACGAACCCTTTTTCTTCTGCCCTTGCTGCCACTGTCCACCCGATACAAACAAACATGCAACATACAACGCCTTTTTGGACGTTCACCATTTGCAGCACCCCACAATCACAAGGCGTGCCCTGTGCTGTTTCCAAACCTAAATATTGATTAATATTTAGTTAATGGAGCAATCGCACAAGTTTTTTGGTTAATAGTGGTTAACGGCTTTCAAAGCACGCAAATAAACAAGAGATTATCCTGCGCTCAATGTTTCCTTGCTAACGGAAAGATTCGGGATTTCTTTCGATGCCCGTAAAAATAACGCAAACGTCTGCGTCTACTTTACTTGCCACAACGGTCCCATTGCCATGTAGTGGACCGCCTCTAGCACCACAGCATTTGTGTTAAGTGTCACGACGTCATTGACTGTTTTATCAGACTCGTAAATCCCAGCGGCCCAACCGTTTTCTCGTTCCAACTGGGTAAGCGATTTTCGTAAATTCTGCGTATATTCCCGCCCGTAAAGAGCATCCCAAGCAAACACGGATTTTGTGCTCAAACTACGCAAATCATTATAGAAGGTCCCATCCTCCGAAACCACAGCCCAAGGCTGGCCATTACTGTGAACCGAAGAATAAAGAAAATAAGGTGCCTGGTTAATATGATCCTCTGAAACCATTGTCGGAACATTTTGGCGTTCAAACCTTGCTTCTTGGGCAAGATAAATTTGCGCCGCTAGATAGGTTGCCTCGCTATCCAATCCCAATTCCAAACCCTGTAGAAAATAGGGCTCGCTTAACGTTGGGGTAATCGCACGGAACGTACCATGGCTGCGCAAATCCACTGGCACCAGGACTTTTGAAACCTTTTCCCACTGCAAAATCCGTTCGGCCGAGATCGCGCGTATTACATCCAGTCCCCATAATGCAGCGGCACGCGCAGCATATTGCTCATACCCGATCCGCCCTTCTTGCGTGTAGACTGTTGTACCACCTTCCCGAGAGGTCCCGATCAATTCACCTTGTTGAACCATCGCATCCAGTTGCCAGAGCGATAATATGCCACGAATTCTTGGTCCAAACTCCGGATGTAACCTCTCTAGCACCCGAAAACCCGCAAGTAGGCGTGCTATATCAAGTGCGGACCAACCGACGCCGTTCTGAGAGACAGCGTTTTTATAATCCACCATTTGTAGTGTGCGCGTATTATAAGCCTTATTTGGTAAAAGACCTTCATATAATGGTAAATCAGCAAGGCTCGAAAGAAACAATTCAACCCGGGATGTGAGCTCAGCGTCGCCAATCAGTTCAAGCCGATGGGCGGACGCCAGTGCAAATACATATGACCCCTGATCCCAAAGTGTCGCCGAAGGAAAGCCTGCGACAGAATCTACCAAACCGGTTTCAGGCTGTGTATTGCGTTCGAAATACCGCCAGGCAACAGCCGCCGCTGACCTATCTTTCTCCCTCAATTCGCGTGGCCCGATGGGCGACACCGTAGCGACTGCAGAGTTCTGGTTTTGCGGCCTGTTCGCCCCCAACATCAAGCGCGTCCAACCATCAGCAGAAATTGCAAAAATAGAGGCTGCAAGCAGGCCCGCTATGAAAATAAGACTCGACCGGTTTTTACTGCTTTCTGTTGTTTCATACGGCTGCATTTGAAAGACCTTTGCTGTGAGGGGGGACCAAACCAGGCGAAACCTGCGCATCCAACAACCCGTTAGCTGGTGGCCGCCAGCTTGTCAGACGGACCACGCGCATCAAAGACACAGCATTCCAAGTCAGCCAAAACAGGTTAACCGTCAGAAAAGTTGCTGAAAAACCAGGGACATGCAGCGATGTCGCAATACATCCGTAAATCCCTGCAGCCCCCATTCCGCACAGTAAAATGATATTTGGCAGAGCATATTTGTAACTGGATTCACCCAGAACCGGGGTTTTAGGCGTCGCTGGAAATTTGGGCTTTTGGCCCCGCAACACATACCAGAAAGCTCGTAATGTAATTGGCAAACCGCCGATAGCCATGACGCGACCGATATTTACGTTATAGCCCTTACACCCGACGATCATTGCGAACTCGCCAATGATTAAAACGGGCAGGATGCGCGCGAAAAACTCGACAGTGTACGCCTCGACCGGCTTCCAGCCTGTGACCAATGATAAAGCTGGCGCTACCATCATTATCGGCGTCCATAACACCGACAGATAAGACCAGAATGTTGCGGCATAATGAAGTTTGATCCGCCAAGGCATACCGCGCTGAAAGATTGGATTGTCATGCAGCATAATATCAAAAGTACCGCCGGCATATTTGAGCTTTTGTGTCGCCCAGGCATCTACGCTCCAGGGCGATAGCATCCTGCTTTCGACTTGTGGGTGATAAACCGAGCGCCAGTTTTCCGCATTATCACTGTGAAGCGAAATTGAAGTGTAAATATCTTCGGAAACGTGAAATTTAAAAGGTTGCAGCCGCGCCGTAGACAGTTTTTTACGCAGACTAAACTTTCGCGAAGTCGCAATAATTTGGCGATTCATTTGACGCAATGCCCCTTGAAACAGGGCCTCACGACGGTGAATCGACCCTGCTCCACAGCAAAAAGAGGCTCCGTGACGGTTGCGTCTTCTTTGGATCACATCAAAAAACAATACGGGTTCGGACATGAACGGATCTTGCCCGCTGTTATCGCGACCGGAAAAACCCCGAAGTAGAGGCCCGAGAGTTTTGGATAAAAACAAACCCAGAGCAGTTGGCAAAATACGATTGGAGCGACTCTGAACTTTTTCTGCCCATGGCACCCCGAAAGGAAGATCGTAAAACCAGTGTGGCGTCTGGACCCAAGCCACCTGTTTGTCCCTGAAGTAACCCATTGTATTTTCTAAGAAACAGGGGAACACACGTGTGTCCGCATCGCAAATCAGGATAAAATCACCCTGCGTCTGCAAAAGCGCGTTTTTCAGATTTCCGGCTTTAAATCCCAAATTGTCTGCGCGGCTCAGATAGCCAACGTTTTGCAAATGGGCCATGGCAGAAAACTCTGGCCGGTTCCCGTCATCCAGCACCCAAATATGCACCGAAGTTCCCGGTGGGGCACGCAGAGATTTAGCCGCGAGTATTGACGGAACCACCACATTCAAGTCTTCGTCATAGGTGGTGATGTACACATCAATCCCTATGGTACCGGATGAGTGGCCACATCCTACATCGGATCGTTTCGTTGGGGGCGGTTTCGGCTTTGTGTCCCCCTCGCACCAGATGTCATAGAAAAACAAAATTGTGCCCAGAAAGAACAGCGTTTCCGCCATCGCAACAACGCATGAAAACACCAAAGCATCCGGGTTCAAAGAAGACGTCCAGCGCCAGAACAGGTACCAACCCGAGAAGCCAATGGTTGCGCCGGCCAAAAACTGCCAGACAACGGTGCGCATCCGCCCTAGTGGCGCGCGGGGTGTGGGGTGACGGTGTTCGAAGTTGGTAAAATACGGTTTTGCAGTCACTTAACCCCCAATGTGTTAATCATTCCAAGTCAGCTTCAGCAAGGAATCCGACTTTCAATAATCATAGGGATTAACGGTTAACGGGCCGTTAGGCTGCCCAGCCGCTTAGGCGATTTTTGCCGTATTTTCATGTATTTCAGCTATATCCTTATCGTGCATCTGAACCGAACCCAGCCCTGTAAGCGGGCTTTTATTTTGCGCCCGCCCATCGGCGAAATTATGATTGATTGCCCAATGCGGCCCTGCGATCATATGATCAACGATTGTTCTTTTTTCCACCTGTGTATCCGGGAAAATCAGGCTGTTGCTCACCAAGGTTTTGGGCAACACCCGACAATTCGCGCCGATAAAACAGTTTCCCTTGAACATCACATCTCTGGAAACGCGGGCGCCCGCACCAATGTAACTGCACCCGTTCACAGAAATTCTTCGCCCGAGATGCGCCGAAGGTTCGACCCAAAGGTTCTTTTCTTTTTGGGCGCTTGAAACCACAAAGGTGTCAGGCATTTTTTGAAGAACGGATTGATGCGCTCTGAAATATTCAGCCCCGCTTCGGATGGGAAACCAGCGATGTCTGGATACAAACATATGCACGCGCGCACCGTGTTTCTTGAAAAATTCAAGCATGTTTCCAGTACAATTTGTTGCGTTAAGGATGTCTTGTGCCGCTGTCCCAAGGATCATTACCCCGGTGTTGGCCGAGGTTTCCCCACATACCGACAGCGTCACATCCGCCTGAACGGATTTGTGAAAGGCCATCATTTCGCTTAGGTCAACGTCAGTAATCGCGCTGCCTGAAAGAACAAAGCGGTCTTCTTCAAAAACCGAATGGTGCCTGGAAAGATGGGACAGCCGCGCTATGGTATCGATTGAACCGTCGTGGCCTGATGGCAGGCTGGAATCATCTACGTAGAATTTGGAAAACCCTTCCTGCAACCGTAAATGTGACCGGATCTGGTGCCCCAAATAGCCGGTATTCACAATGAAATCGGTGACACCAAAACTGCTTAACTGATCCATAACCCGTGTGATAATCGGCTTTCCCAAAAAATCGAGCATTGGGACAGGCATTTCCGATGTAAGGGGCCCCATCCGCGGTGCCCTTGGCGCGCACAACAAAATGGCGCCGGCACCCACCATTTTAAGCGCGCGAAACATTTCATGTCGCAAAGCAGCGGTGCGTGTGGGGAAAACAGGCAACAGATCTAACAGCCAATGGCAGGCGAGACGTTTTTCAGATTTCCCTGACACCCCACAAAGAGCCGCAATCATGCCTTTGGGATTCCTGAATCGCGCCCGCTCTAACATGGAAAACAGCTCCACCAACCTTCCCAGATCGCTATAACTGGCTGTCCCCATATGGGACAAATCGACAATAACTCCGGGAACGGCCTGATTTCGCAATCTTTCTATCACGGTTTCCAGCTTGGGTTTTCCCATGTGCATCAGACCGGCCTTGCGCACATCCAAGACAGCAATTTTTCCACAATAAATGATTTCGGCAACGTTCATTTCAAACCCTCAAACTGCGGCGCGTTGAATTGGAAAACGCGGTAATGGCCCCAAACCGATCGTCCATGCCAACAGCCGAATACGCGCCAGGCACATCACCAGAATTGATGTCGCGACCAAGGCAATAACAATCTTGGTTATGACCTGTTCAATCGGTGAGAATGACCTGCCGTTCAGCCAAATTTCCACGAGGTCTAAAAATATCGGGTGGCACAGGTAGACCCCGAAAGAATACGGTGCAAGCTGCGTAAATGCTTGCGGCCATCGCCTGTGACCCAAACACAAAGCCACCGCGAAGAGCACAACCGGCATTAAAAAATCAGCCCAATACCCTGCCGTATAGTTAAACGGCCAGGCACCGGATTCTATGGTTTTCCATGTGGCAGCAAGCTTGATCAAGAACAGTAGACCTCCGAAAAACAGCAGTAACGGCAGAAACTTCTCTCGCAATTCGGTGCCAACTTGTTGCCACACCCCAAGCAAGGCGCCCGCCATTAATCCATATCCCGCATAGGTCGAAATTTTTACGAAACGCACGACGTATGGCAGGGCTTCGGTGCCCCAAAACTCTGCAAAAACAAACAGGTCCAACTCTCTTTTAATCAGAAGGCACACTAGGACCAGCGCGCCAAGAATTGGCAACCGCTGTGCCAATCGAAAAAGAGGGTAGAACAGTAGCAGGCCAAATAATGTCGGGATAAAATGCATATGGTACTTCACCGACCCCAAGGAAAAATTTTCGATCCATGACAACGGATTTAACAGATCTGAAACAATCGCATCCGCATAGCCGAAAGCGTTGGCTTTTATCAGGTTGTAAAAAGCATAGAAAACGGTCCAGAAAGCAAAAGGGACCAGCAAACGGCGGGCCTGAATACGCAATGTTTCCCTGTATGTTTTTGGGCGTTTTTCCAAAGCCATCAGCAGCAGAAAAACCGAAATCAACAAAAACAACTCTGTACGCGCGGTGTAAATTACCGCCCGAACAAGCATGGGCGCGATGCGCTGACCCGCGTCAAACTGTGTGAAGGGTTGGCCAAGCGAATCCGCAGTTGCATGCAGCCCGACCATGGAAACGCCGGCGGCAAGACGCAGGCTATCCAGCCATATGAACCGATCCTGGGTTGGTATTTTACTAGGCAATTCTGTCACGCAATCCTCTTTTCAACTCAGGGGATCATGCCGTTAGAATCAGAATTATTCGTAAACAAAGCCGGAATTTAACACCAGAAATTGTCCGGTTTTCTTCACCGTTTCTTAGGGTTTTCAGCCTAGGGAAGATGTAGGAGGTTCGCACTAATGCGATTTTTTTCCCTTTTCTGTGCGGTCATTATTTTTGGTGCTGCGCTACTCCCCCCCCAGCCGGTCACGGCGCGGGGGGATGCTGCAATGCAGGTCTGCGCAGATATATTGGCTCAATACGGAATCGCACCCGAAGGCTGCGATCCGGAGGTGGATTCAAGGCGCGAAGCTGCCGAAGAACCGGTGCAACCTCCAAGTACTACACCGTCACGATTACCCCTACAGGATCAACAGGTGCTGAACGAAAACAATGTTTTCTTTCAAAAGGGTGGCGATTCTCTTGATGCAGAGGCTCTGAGGAAGCTCGACCAGTTGGGACAGGTCTTGAACACCAACCTGTTAAGAACGGCCTGCATTCGGCTGGTGGGTCATTCTGATGCTTCCGGGCCTGCTGCGCTTAACCGTGAAATGGGATACAAACGGGCACAGGCAGTTGCACAATATCTGCGCCCCCGCCTTACGGATGCGGATCGCATTTCGGATATTCTATCGGACGGAGAGGACAGCTTGCTTCCATCAGTCCAACCGGAAAATGCAATCAATCGCCGCGTAACAATCTACGCAAGACGGTGCCAACAGCCCTAGCTTTCGCCAGACCTTCCACTGTGCAAGTGCACCAAAGGGCAGTCGAAACACGGTCCGGTTTGCCAATCCTGCGGGCACATCGGATTTCATTCGCTGTGCATATTTCTTGCTGAATTGTTCATTTTGCCCCGTAAAAGGCAAAGCGCATTGCAAATGTTTAAGGAATGTCGCTAATGCTTTGGTATTAAAACACCCGCAAAGCAGATTTTCGGGCTACTACAGGTCTCGCAAAATGAAGCTTACAGACAACATGCAGGGCGCCCTTTTGATGTCGGCTTCGATGGCTGGATTCGCCTTAAACGATGCATCTTTAAAATTTGTCGGCGCCGACTTGGGAATATTCCAATCCATTTTTCTGAGGGGGATTTTCGCAGTCTTCCTGATCGGTAGTTTTGCTTATTTCAGCGGCGCCTTTAAGTCGCTTCCTCCACGGCCCGATCTGGGCCGGATTGGACTGCGGTCTTTGGCTGAAATCGGCGCAACTTTGGCCTTTTTAACTGCTCTTTACCATATGCCGCTTGCCAATATTACCGCCATCTTGCAAGCCCTCCCCTTGACCATTGCCCTCGCCGCCGCTGTTTTCTTCGGCGAGCCGATGGGGCGAAGACGTATGATGGCAATTGCGGCTGGGTTTGTTGGCGTTTTGATTATCATTCGACCCGGCGCAGAAAGCTTTAACGGCTTTGCGCTCCTCGGACTGGTCGCCGTCGCTTTTGTAACCGTACGCGATTTATCCGCACGTCGGCTTAGCCCCAATGTGTCTTCGCTATTCGTAGCTTTCATTGCAGCTTTCGCAATCATGACAACGGGTGGTATTGGCGTACTGGTAACACAAGACTGGACCAGGCCGAGCCTGTTTGAACTGGGTATCCTCGCCATGGCGGGCTGTTTTTTATTCGTCGGTTATTATTGCTCTGTTGCAACCATGCGCATCGGCGAGGTCGCGGTTGTCAGCCCTTTCAGGTATTCAATCATGCTTTGGGCCATGATGCTGGGTTGGTTGATTTTCGGTGATATTCCAGACGGTTGGACAATAATCGGTATGATGATCATTGTTGGATCCGGCATTTTCACCATGTGGCGGGAAAGGCAACTTCGTCGTGCGGCGCAGCGGGCCAAGTCATCTGCCGCGCAATCCGAAACGCCAATTATCAATCAGGACAAGCCCCTTAACAGGCTCGGAATCCATTAAGGTAAAAACGTGCCTAAATAATCCCGACAGGTCACAAAGACCCGTGTTGGATCGTTTTGTGAACGCGCAGGACTGCGGCGCTGTCTCTGGTCTTTTGGAAAAAAACCGCGCAGGTTAATCACAACACTTCCCCAAAGACGGAGTCCCCACATGCCACAGAACATCACAAAACACGTCAAAGACATGATCGCCGACGCGAATAGCATGGTCACGACCATCCCGACCGCCGAAGCCTTCGATCTGGTGAACAGCCCCGATCATATATTGGTCGACCTGCGCGATTTTCGCGAATTAAAACGGAGCGGCAAGATACCGGGCGCGTTTTCCTGCCCGCGCGGCATGTTGGAATTCTGGATTGACCCGGACAGCCCCTACCACAAAGAGGTCTTCAATCAGGACAAAACCTATGTGTTCTATTGCGCCAGCGCGTGGCGGTCCGCTTTAAGCGCCCGTGTTGCCCAAGAAATGGGGCTGAATCCCGTCGCCCATATTGAAGGCGGATTTGGTGCTTGGGTCAAAGCGGGCGGGCCAGTTGAAGAGGTCGAATAGACCTTAACCCCGAAAATCAGGGCGGCTTTCCGGCTTGGCAAAGTCGGACCCGCGGATGTTTTCATAGGCCAGCGCAGCGCGGCACACATCTGCATCGCGGTAGGTGTGCCCGACGATCTGAATCCCTGTCGGAACCCCGCTTGTCGCCCGCCCGGACGGGGCAGAGACCACGGGGCAACGGTTCAGCATGTTAAACGGCGGCGTCATGATCCATCCGGTCAGGGGATGCACTTTCTTACCGTTAATCCGCACCTCGTCGCTGACACCGTCACACTCCGCGTGAACGGATTCCAGTGCGGTTGTCGGGCAGATCAGCAGGCGGTATCTGGCGAAAATCTTGCTGATCTCGCCATACATTTTATTGGCAATTGCACCCGCCTGTAAGAACCGCGCCGCATTGAACGCGCGCCCGCCATCGACCAGTGCACGGGTGTAGGGCATGAAAATATCCGGATCACTGTCCACCAGTTCGCGCAACGATCCGCCAAACAGATGTTCCAGATGGGCCAGTGCGCCGTCCAGAATATCGGCGCTCCATCCGATGCCCACTTCCTCGACAATCGCACCCGCAGAACGGAACACATCAAGCGCGGCTTCTGTATTGCGACGAACGTCTTCGCTGACCTCATAAAAACCGAGGTTCGGGGAATAGGCTATTTTCCAGCCTTTGATGGGTTGCACGTCAGTTGGAATACGCAGTTTCGGGCGCAGCGACACCATATCGTTTTTATGGGGTCCGCACATGACATTTTGCAACAATATCATATCTTTCGCGGTGCGTGCCAAAGCCCCATCCACCGCATATTGGTCCAGATTGAACGGTGAATCCGCAGGGTTGCGCCCGAAGGTTGGCTTTAACCCGTAAAGCCCGCAGGTCGAGGCGGGAATACGAATGGACCCCGCAATATCAGACCCCGTACACAGCGCCGAAGTCCCCGACGCGAGCGAAGCCGCAGAACCGCCCGACGACCCGCCGGGGCTTAGGGACAGGTTCCACGGATTGCGCGTCACGCCCCAAAGTTTGCTATGGGTTGTGACCGTGCAGGAAAACTCCGGCGTGGCGGTGCGGCAGTGCATAATGCCCCCCGCCGCCAGTATTTGCGCATTCACGGGGGATGTTGTGTCCGCAACAAAATCCTTCATCGCAAGGGAACCGTTGGTGGTTGGCAATCCCTTGATAAAACTTTCGTCCTTGATCCCGATGGCCAGCCCTTCCAGCGCACGGGTGCGTTTTGCGCTGGCATATTTCGCCTCGGCTTTGGCGGCCTGCGCCAGCGCCTGATCAAAATAGGTGTTGGTCAGGGCGTTGACCTTTGGCTCCACCTCGGCGGCGCGGGCGACCATCGCCTGCATATGTTCCACAGGCGATAGTTTTTTACGGCGAAACAGGTCCAGCGCTTCATGGGCGGGCATATAGGCTAGCTCGGTATCGGCCATAAAAGTCATCCTTATCCTGTTAACGCGCTGCGCGTGGGGTCAGGCCGTATAGGTGATCCGTCCTGCGCAAATTGTAACGGCGGCGCGGGCTTTGCCCAGTTGATCGGGTTCGATCGCTTCAAGGTCGGTATCCATAACCACCACATCCGCCATCATGCCCGCCCGCAGACGGCCTTTGCGATCCTCGTTGAATTCCACCCAGGCGTTATCCCGCGTATAAGACGCCAGTGTTTCGCGCAGTCCCTGACGCTGATCGGGCCAGTGATCCGGTAAATCCACCCCCGCCACAGCGCCCTGGATTGTGGGCATCACGTCCACAGGCACAACCGGCCAGTCAGTGGAAAAGATCATCTTTGCCCCTGAATCGCGGATTTTTTTCCATGCGAAAGCGTTTTCGTACTGGGCATCGTGCAGCAGAAACCCCTTTTCATAGGGTGGGAAAAATCCCCCGCGAGGGGAATGCAGCGGCTGGATCGACGCCACAGCGCCAAGGGCTGCGATACGGGGAATATCGTCGGGATGGATGGTTTCGATATGTTCGATCCGGTGGCGGCTGTCGCGCACACCATTGGCTTTTTGCGCGGCTTCGTACCCGTCGAGTGTCTGGCGCACGGCCGCATCGCCGATGGCGTGAACCGCGATTTGCAGGCCCATTTTATCGGCGCGGGTGCAAGCCTCTTTGAAATGCGCGTCCGAAAACAGGGGCGCGCTGCGGCTGTCCGTATTGGGATAGGGTTTCAGCATGAATGCAGTGCGGCTGTCGATCACCCCGTCCATGAACATTTTGACCCGCGAAGACCAGACCATATCGCTGTGATAGGCCGCGCGCATATCTGCAGCCTCGGACAGGCGATCCAGTGAATCTGTGTGTTTCAGGTGCATCGGCACTTCGGTGCGGCATTTCAGATCGCCATCGGCTTCCAATGCGGCCAGCAGTTCCAGTTGATAGACGTTGCCGTCCATATTGTGCAGGCCCGTGATCCCGTGGGATGCACAATGTGCCAGCCCTTTGGCCATGATCGCCTTATCCGTCGCCCGCTCTTTCGCTGTTACCGCAGGCACAGGGTCAGCGCCTGTCATCAGGCCCAGCATTTCGCGCCCGCCCAGCGCTGTGCAATCCAGAACCGCCTTATAAGCACCCGGTTCGCGCAGCTCGCCTGCCGCGGTGCCGTCAGCGGCCATAACAACTTCGGATCCTTCGTCCACCACAGCGCCGTACAGCAGGCCCGCCATTTCCAGCGCCTTGGTATTGGCCCAGACCGTGTGATGATCCGATGCCATCGCCGCAAACGCGCGGTCTGGCATGGCGGCATCCAGATCCTGACGGGTGATCGGGCGGTCGCCCATGGCATGGTAGTCGATGGCGCTGGCAAACAGCAGCGGATCATTGGGGCGCGATACCGCATAGGGGCGCACAGCAGCGGCGATACCATCCACGCCTTCAGCACCGTAAAGGTTCAGATAATCCAGTTCCGCAGCCCCTTGGAACAGATGCACATGGCTGTCGATAAAGCCGGGCAGAACGGTGCCGCCCTGCGCGTCGATCACCTGTGCGGTGCCTGCGATCTCTTTGATCTCGGCGGTGGTGCCCACAGCGGTGATGATGCCGTCCTTGATCGCGAGCGCTTCGGCGTCCGGCCCGTCAAAGGTGATGACGCGGCCATTCAGAATTACCAGATCCATAATTTGGTCCTTTAATAGAAAAACGGCGCACCCCTGTTGGATGCGCCGCAGGTCGGTTTTACTTTTGCAGTTCGGTCCAGATTTGTGTGTAAATCTTGGTGGATTCCGGTGGGCAAACCTTGGCGATATAAGCCGCGCCTTTCAGTTCGGCGGGGATGTTCACCTCTGGTGCGGCGGCCATGTCTTCGGGCATGAATGCCTCTGATCCGGTGATGCCGTTTGCATAGCGGGCAAATTCGGAAATCATCGCAGCATTTTCAGGCGCCATGATAAAGTTCATGAAGGTTTTCGCGTTATCAGGGTTGGTGGCATCAGCCAGAATCGCCACGTTATCCATCCAGACAGGGAAACCTTCCTGCGGGTAGCCAAACACGATGTCTTCGTTTTGCAGGCGCGCACGGAAAGAGGCACCGTTCCAGTTCACACCCGCCGACAGATCGCCCTTGGCGTATTTTTCAATGGCACCATAGTCGATCGACAGCCATTTCGGCTTTGCTGCAACCAGCACATCGCGTACTTTTTTCAGCACCTCTTTGTCAGCGGTACATTGTTCGCCGCCAACGTATTTGATGGCCATGCCCATCACGTCGTTCATTTCAGGAACCACGTTGATCTTGCCGATCAGTTCCTCTGGCGGATCCAGAATAATCCCCGAGGTGTTCGGATCGCCACCATAAACCGACGTGTTCACGGTCACGCCAACAGTACCCCATTGCCACGGCACGGTGTAATTGCGGCCCGGATCGAATTCCACATCAACCCATTGCGGGTCCATGTTTTTGAAGTTTTCCATTTCATTCGGCTTGGATTCCAGCAGCAAACCTTCGTTGATCCAGATCGGCACATAGGTGCCCGAGGGTACAACAATATCAAACCCGTGGCCGCCCGCCTTGACCTTTGCCAGCGCCGTGTCGTTGCTGTCATAGTCGGTGATGGTCACCTTAATGCCGGTTTCTTCTTCGAATTTTTTGATCAGATCAGGGCTGGTGTAATTGCCCCAGTTATAGATGTTCAAATCGCCATCCGCAAAAGCGGGTGCGCTCAGTGCTGCGGCGATACCGATAGCAGTTACCAGTGTTTTCATTTTTCAACGTCTCCCTGTTGATTGGTTGCCGCCCTTGGAAAGTAGATAGAACGCGATCACCAGAGCGACTGAGATCGCGAGCAAAGCTGTCGAAATTGCGTTCACCTCGGGTGTAATCACGCGGCGCATCTGTCCCAACATATAGGTGGGCAGCGTGTCTTGGCCCGCAGATTTCACGAATTCGGTAATCACAACATCATCCAGCGAAATAACAAAAGCCAGCATGCCGCCCGCCAGAACGCCCGGCCATAACTGGGGCAGCGTCACGCGGCGGAACACCCGCCAGGGCGTGCCATAAAGATCGGCCCCTGCCTGTTCCAGATTAAGATCCATCCCCTGCAAACGGGCGCGGATCGGCATATAGGCAAACGGAATACAAAAGGCCGAATGGGCAATAATCAGATACATCAGCCCCGTATACCCCGTGGCCACTTTGATCATGGCAAAAAAGATCAGCAGCGCCACAGCGGTCACAATTTCGGGGATCATCAGCGGCTGGTTTATCATCGCAAACACAAGGGTATAGCCCTTGAACCCACGGGTTCGCGTGGTGGCCAGCGCTGCCATCACCGCCGCAGACGTCGCGATAAGCGAGGCACTGGCTGCGATGATCAGGGACAGGATCGTGGCGTCCTGAACCTTGTCGTTTTGCCACGCGCTGACGTACCATTGCAGGGAAAACCCCTCCCAGATCGCAATGCTTTCACCTGCGTTAAAAGAATAGATCACCAGCAGGATAATCGGCAGGTACAACAGCACAAAGCAGGCCAGCGCGATGGGCACAAACCCCGTTTGGCGGCGAATATCAAAAGCGCGGGATTTAGCCATGGGTCATCTCCTCGCGTCCGGCGGATCGCACATAGAAGATCAGCGCGATCATCACAATCGCCAGCAATGTGATCGACAGCGCCGCCCCCAAAGGCCAGTTACGCCCTTGTCCGAATTGCAATTCAATCAGGTTGCCCAGCATCAGATGCTTGCCGCCGCCCAGAACCCGCGGCGTCACATAGGCGCCAAGCGAAGGCACAAACACCAGAATAGAGCCCGCAATTACCCCCGGTTTCACAATCGGGAAAATCACCCGCCGCAACACCCGCCAGCGCGAGGCGTAGAGGTCATAAGCGGCTTCGACCAGGGAAAAATCAAACCGCTCCATCGAGGCATAAATCGGCAGCACCATCAGCGGCAGATAGACATAGAACATGCCCAGCGTGATGGCGAATTCGGTGAACAGCATCTGGATCGGCTGGTCGATAATCCCCAGCCCGACCAGAACCGAGTTCACAACACCTTCGTTGCGGATGATTTCCATCACGGCAAAGGTGCGGATCAGCAGATTGGTCCAGAACGGGATCATAATCAGCAACATCCAGATATCCCGGCTGTTTTTGGGGCGGGTGGCGATGAAATAAGCGGTGGGAAAACCCACAAGAAACGCCACGCCCGTGGTCATCAAAGACAGTTTGACCGAGCGCCAGAAAATCGACAGATGGGCATCGGAAAAGGACAGGGTATCGTCGAAGAAATCCCGCTCGACCACCACATTAACCCATGCGTCCGTCGAAAAACTCCAGACAACGCCGCCGTAATCCCCTGCCGTCAGAAACGAATAGACAACCACAATCAGCAGCGGGCCAGAGGCCGCGAACAGTAGAATGAACATGGCCGGTGACAGCAGCAACCAGCGGCGACGGGTGGCTTGGGTTTCGGATTGATGTGCCATCAGTCCCTCAAGACCTGACCTACGCCCGCGTTGAATTGAACGCCGACCGTTTCACCTATGCTGAACGCCTCGGGGATGTTGGGCTGGTTTTGTTTGCGCACAACAAAGTTGCCACCGCCTTGCAGCGTCACGTGGTAATGGGTGTCCGTGCCGAAATAAACGATGTTTTCCAGAACGCCGTCAATCAGCGCGCTGTCTTTGGTCAGTGTGGTATGTTCAGGCCGCACCGCCAGAGTAACTGCACCGCTGCTGGCCCCGCCTTGCACAGCACGCGCGGCAATCGTGTTGCCCGATCCCAGCTTTAGCAAGGCTGTGTCGCCTTCGACGGATTCGATGGTGGCGTCCAGAAAATTGGTATCGCCGATAAAATCCGCCACAAAGCGTTCGGCAGGGTGGTCATAGATATCTTTTGGCCCGCCGATCTGCAAAATCTTACCCGCACTCATCACCGCGATGCGGTCTGACATGGTCAGGGCTTCTTCCTGGTCGTGGGTCACAAAAACAAAGGTAATCCCTGTTTCCGATTGCAGACGTTTCAGTTCGATCTGCATTTCCTTGCGCAGTTTGAAATCAAGAGCGGACAGCGGTTCATCCAGCAGCAGGACCTTGGGTTTTGGGGCAAGCGCTCGGGCGAGGGCTACACGTTGCTGCTGCCCCCCGGAAATCTGGCTGGTCATCCGGTCGGCCATTGCCGTCATCTGAACCAGCTCCAGCATATCATCGACAACGCTTTTGATTTCAGCCTTGGGTCGGTCCTGCATTTCCAGACCGAAGCCGATGTTTTCAGCCACAGTCATATGGGGAAACAGCGCGTAATTCTGGAACACCGTGTTCACGGGCCGCGCATAGGGCGGCAGGGCCAGAACGTCCTGACCCTCGATTGTCAGCGACCCGCTAGTGGGATCAACAAACCCCGCAATAGAGCGCAGCAAAGTGGTTTTGCCGCAGCCTGACGGACCCAATAAAGTGAAAAATTCGTTCTGTCGTATTTCGACATTGATGTCATCAAGCGCCAAAAATGCGGATGCGCCAGCGCCAAAGGTTTTCGTCAATCCCGAGATTTCGATCATACTGTGTCTGCTACCTAACTGTTGCGGTGTAGGGACGGCCTGTCACAGTTTTTGGCCCTCCAACACCTTAACTAAGCGCTAACTGGCGGGAGAGAGTCAACGTAATATTTCGCCTTATATGCGCTATTAATAGGCAAGCCCTGTCCAGTGCCTAATTCCATAGCCAACGGAAAGTTTTGTTTGATCTAGGCTATTTACAGGGCGTTGACCGGCACTTTCAACATGGGATTCCCGTCATCATCTGTGGGCATGACGCCTGCGCGCATATTCACCTGCAGTGACGGGATGATCAGCTTTGGCATGGCAAGCTGGGCATCCCGCTCCGTGCGGAATTTGATGAAATCATCGCGGGTTTTACCGCCCCCCACATGGATATTATGGGCCTTTTCATCCCCGACCGTGGTCTCCCACAGGATGTCGCGCCCGTTGGGGCCATAGTCGTGACAGATAAACAGGCGCATGGCATCGGGCAGCGCCAGAAGTTTCTGGATGCTGTCATACAATGTGCCCGCGTCCCCACCCGGAAAATCCGCGCGCGCAGAGCCGCCGTCGGGCATAAACAGCGTGTCGCCTGTAAAAGTGGCGTTGCCGATCACATGCACCATACAGGCGGGCGTGTGACCCGGCGTGTAGATGGCAAAGGCCTGCATATTGCCGATCTGATAGGTATCGCCATCCTTGAACAATGCGTCAAACTGCGACCCGTCCCGCTGAAAGGCAGTGCCCTCGTTGAAAATCTTCCCAAAGACCTCCTGCACTTCCATGATCTTTTCACCGACCCCCACCTTGCCGCCCAGTTTCTGCTGGATATAGGGGGCCGCACTCAGGTGATCCGCATGCACATGGGTTTCGATGATCCAGTCCAGCGTCAGCCCTTTGGCGGTGATTTCGTCAATCAGCTTATCCGCGTGTTCATAGGTGATCCGCCCCGCCGCATAGTCGATGTCCATCACACTGTCGATAATCGCGCAATGTGTGCTGGACGGGTCGCGCACGATGTAACTGACAGTGTTCGTCGCGTCATCGAAATGGGCCGAAACTTCGGGTATTACGTCCATATTCACAGGGTAGGTCATCAGATTTCCTCCGGTGTTGGCTGGGACAGGGTACCGCCAATCTTGCACAGGTAGAACACAGCTTGCAAAGAGAATTCGCGTTAATCCAGCAGCGCCACAAGGGCGGCCACAGACACACCACCAAGGATAAACAACGCCAGCCCCCGCCATTTGGAAACAGTCTGGCGTGGCTCAGGCGGCGCCGCCGTACGTAGCAGGGCGTTTTCCACCAGTTGGGGCAGTTGCGGCCCGAAACGGGACAGGGTGCGCACGGTGCGGGTCAGATCGCGGATGATCGCCTTTGGCCCCAGATTATCGGTGATGTAAGTTTCCACCACAGGTTTCGCCACTTCCCAAATATTCAAAGACGGATCGAGCGAGCGCCCCACCCCTTCGACCACAACCATGGTGCGTTGCAGCAGGATCAGTTCGGTGCGGGTTTCCATGCCAAAGCGTTCGGTCACATCAAACAGATGGGCCAACAGCCGCGCCATGGAAATCTTGGTGGCGTCCTGCCCGAATATCGGCTCGCCCACAGACCGCAGCGCAAGGGCGAAAGCCTCTACATCCTGATGGGCGGGAACATAACCCGCCTCGAAATGCACCTCGGCCACACGGCGATAATCCTTGCGGATGAAGCCGATCAGGATTTCGGCATAAACCCGACGGGTATATTCGTCGATCTGCCCCATGATCCCGAAATCAAGCGCGATCAGATCCCCGTTCGCCCCTGCCTTCAGGTTGCCCTGATGCATATCCGCATGGAAAAATCCATCGCGCAGCGCATGGCCCAGAAAAACCTGCACAATCCGCGCCCCAAGAGCCGGCAGATCATGGCCAGCGGAGCGCAGCGCATCCACATTGCTCAGGCCGATGCCTTCGACCCATTCCAGCGTCATCACAGAACGCGCCGAATGTTGCCAGACCACGCGGGGCACGCTGAAGCCTTCATCGGTTTGGGTATTGGCAAAGAACTGGTCGGCGGCGCTGGCCTCCATGCGCAGGTCCAACTCGCCTTTCACCACGGTTTCAAAGTGGGTGATCACCTCGGTCGGATGCAGACGGCGGGTGGCAGGTGACAGCAGTTCGATCATCTGCGCAGAGAAATGAAAGGCATCAATGTCACGGCGAAACGCGCGATCAATGCCGGGGCGCAGGATTTTCACCGCAACGTCCTGCCCGCTGTCGCGCAAACGCGCGTGATGCACCTGCGCGATCGACGCAGCGGCCACGGGTTCGGAAAACTCGGAATAGATATCTTCTACGGGGGCGCCCAGCGCGTGTTCGATCTCGGCGCGGGCCTCTGCCATGGAAAACGGCGCGATCTTGTCCTGCAGAACCTGCAATTCCCTGGCCATTTCAGCCCCCACCACATCAGGGCGGGTGGACATCAACTGCCCGAACTTGATGTAGGCCGGCCCCAGTGCGGTAATCGCCCGCAGCATCGGTGGCTGTGTCGGATCGCCTTTCAATCCCAGCCATTTGAACGGCCAGCCCAACACCCGCGCAGCAAAACGCACCGATGGGGGGGCGTCCAAAGCCTCGAGCGCGATTTTCATCGCACCTGTGCGTTCAAACGTGGCGCCTGTGCGGATCAACCGCCAGATATTATGGGGTCCGCGCATGTTAGATTTTCCAGCCGCTGTGCAGGGCGGCGATCCCCATAGTCATGTTGCGGTATTTGGCGTTTTCAAAGCCCGCGTCCTTAATCATCTGCAAGAACGTATCCTGATCGGGGAATTTGCGGATGGATTCCACCAGATACTGATAGCTTTCCGCGTCATTGGCGATGATCTTTCCCATCGGCGGGATCACATTGAACGAATACCTGTCATAGGCCCATTGCAGTGCGGGGTTCGGGATTTGCGAAAACTCCAGCACCATCAAGCGACCACCGGGTTTCAGTACTCGGTAAGCCTCGGCCAGCGCTTCTTGGGGGCGGGTGACATTCCGGATGCCAAAAGAAATCGTGTAAACGTCAAAGCTATTGTCTGCAAACGGCAGTGCCATGGCATCACCGCAGACCCAATCCAGATGGTCGGCCATATCCTCGGCCTCGGCCCGAAGGCGCCCCGCATCCAGCATGCCTTGCGTCATATCAAACACCGTGGCATGGGCTTCGGGGGCGCGTTTCAGGAACCGAAACGAAATATCGCCCGTACCGCCCGCCACATCCAACAGCTTTTGCGGCCCGCGCGGTGCCAGCCAGTCCATCATCGCATCTTTCCAGATCCGGTGGATACCCATGGACATGGCGTCATTCATGATGTCGTATTTCGACGCTACATTCGAAAACACCCCATGCACCATGCCAGCTTTGGCGTCTTCGTCTACGGTTTGAAACCCGAAATGGGTGGTCTTTTGCGATTCGGTCATGGTTTGGCCCTCGGGTCTTGTCTTCGGGCTATATATAGGGTGTTTGACACAGAGGAAATGCGGCATGGTTGTTTGTCGCAGATCGCCCCTGAACGGATCGGGGGCGGGCAGACTTTCGGGGGGCTTATGCCTGAACTTCCAGAGGTAGAAACAGTGCGACGCGGGTTGGAACCTGCCATGGTGGGCAAACGGATCGCTGTAGCCGACGTGCGGCGGCCCAATCTGCGCTGGCCCTTTCCCGAAGGCATGGCAGATCGCCTGACAGGGGCGCGCATCGAACGGCTGCGCCGTCGCAGCAAATACATCCTTGCGGACCTTGATACGGGGGAAACCCTGCTGATCCACCTTGGCATGTCGGGCCGTATGCTGATTGCCCCGCCAAAAAGCGACGGCCGCGATATACTGGGGGATTTTCACCACCTGCACCCCGCGCCTGAAAAACACGACCATGTTGTGCTGGATATGGAAGACGGCACGCGGGTCACCTTTAATGATGCGCGCCGCTTCGGGGCGATGGATCTTTATGCCACTGAAATCGGGGAAACCCACAAACTGCTGGCCCTGCTTGGACCTGAACCTTTGGGCAATAGCTTTGATGAGAGCTATTTCAAGGCTGCGCTCAAAGGCAAAAACACCCCGATCAAATCCGCCCTTCTGGACCAGCGGATCGTATCGGGACTAGGCAACATCTATGTCTGCGAGGCTTTGTGGCGCACCGGCATCTCCCCCCTGCGCAAAGCAGGCGACCTGAGCGGCAAAAGAATCGCCAGTCTGGTGCCTGCGATTCGTCAGGTTTTGTCCGAGGCCATCGAATCAGGCGGGTCATCTCTGAAGGATTACCGCCAAACCGACGGCGAGCTGGGATATTTCCAACACAGTTTTGCCGTCTACGGACGCGAAGGTGCGCCTTGCAGGACCCCGAATTGCGCGGGCGATATCAAACGGGTGGTCCAATCGGGCCGTTCGAGCTTCTATTGTAACACTTGTCAGCGCTAAACGGGTCAAACCTTGAAACCGGTGCTGGGCATGGTAAGGCTGGGCGCTTGAGAAACAGCAAATGAGTGCTTCTATGGGCTATGAAACCCTGATTGTGGACATCAACGACCATGTGGGTGTGATCACCTTGAACCGGCCAGAGGCATTGAATGCCCTGAACCAGCAATTGTTAAAAGAGCTGGCCGCTGCCCTTGGCGCGATGGGCGAGAACGATAAAGTGCGTTGTATCGTTCTGACTGGTAGTGAAAAAGCATTCGCCGCTGGCGCCGACATCAAGGAAATGTCGGAACAGTCTTTCGTTGATATGTTCGCGTCCGATTTCTTTACCGCCGAAACCGAAGCAATCCTGCGCTGCCGCAAACCGATCATCGCTGCCGTTTCCGGTTATGCGCTGGGCGGTGGCTGCGAACTGGCAATGATGTGCGATTTTATCATCTGCTCGGACACAGCCAAATTCGGCCAACCCGAAATCAACCTTGGCGTGATCGCCGGGATTGGCGGGTCCCAACGCCTGACACGGTTTGTCGGGAAATCCAAATCCATGGAAATGCACCTGACAGGGCGCTTTATGGATGCAGAAGAGGCCGAACGTTCCGGTCTTGTCAGCCGAATCGTCCCCGTCAAAAAGCTGATGGAAGACGCCTTGGCCACCGCCGCCAAAGTTGCCGAGAAATCGACACTGGCGACAATGGCCGTAAAAGAGGCCGTAGACCGGTCTTACGAAACAACCCTGCGCGAAGGCATTCTGTTCGAACGTCGCTTGTTTCATTCACTTTTTGCCACTGAAGACCAATCCGAAGGCATGTCTGCGTTCATGGAAAAACGGTCTCCGAAATTCAGGGGCAAATAACCCGCAAACTTTCGTGCCTCAGACCGTTGACTTATTGGCAAACTGGTCCTAGAAGCGCGTTTCATCTTTCGACTCCGTAAGATCAGGATATTTATAATGGCTAACTCGCCACAAGCGAAAAAACGCGCGCGTCAAATCGAACGCCGCACTGAAGTAAACAAAGCGCGCCGCTCGCGGATCCGCACCTATCTGCGTAAAGTAGAAGAGGCGATCATTGGTGGCGATCAAACGGTTGCTGCGGCTGCATTGAAGGCTGTACAGCCCGAAATGATGCGCGGTGTGACCAAAGGTGTTCTGCACAAGAACACTGCAAGCCGTAAAATTTCGCGCCTGTCCGCACGCGTGAAAGCAATGGCTGCTTAAGCAAGTCTGTTTTTCGGCTTTCCACAAAAAGACGCAGGGCCCTTTCGGCCCTGTTTTTTTGTGTCTGATCCCCTGCAAGACAGCGGGCAATTTGGTCACACCTCTGACCAATGCAATCCAGTTTTCCCGATGTTCTACTTTTAGTCCCGTTGCTGTAACGGGACTGTTTAAATAGATTGGGTGAACTGCTTAGGCTTCTGCACCCAAAGCACTTCTGAGATTCGAAAACCAGAAAAACACCCCAGAAATGTGGTGGGCTTCCGCGTGTCTCGTCAAAAATTAACCAATAAAATCAAAATGTTACATATGTGCAGATTCGCAAATCTAATTACGAGTCAACAGAGAAGAGTCATTGTTTGATCCGCGCTGCTGTTGCTATCAACACTGAGTGATTCACCGCCGAGCGGAGAATCGGACAACAGAACAGTCTTTGAATCGGGGCACGGACATCATGACAAATAAGGTTTCAGAAGTAGGACCTATGCTGGCTTGGGAACACCTGCGCGATAACAAAGACGCAGTGTTGGTGGATGTGCGCACACAGGCCGAATGGTCTTTTGTGGGGGTCCCCGACCTGACTGATATGGGCAAACAACCGCTGCTAATTCAATGGATGACCTTGCCTGCTATGCAACCGAACCCGGACTTTCTGGACGGGCTCGAAAACCAGCTGGACGGTGCTGCGCCGTCCAAGATTTACTTTTTGTGCCGTTCCGGTGCCCGTTCTATGGCTGCCGCACAACTCACTGCTCAGGCTTTTGCTGCGCAAGGCAAGACAGTGGAATGTGTAAATATTGCCGAAGGTTTTGAGGGTGATTTGAACGAAGACCGGCACAGAGGGCATCTCAACGGCTGGAAGGCAAGAGGATTAGCCTGGCGGCAATCTTGAAATATTTGGGGATAGAATGACAACTGATGTTTGGGGCTCAGTACAAGACCGTTTGCGTAATGATCTAGGGGCAGATGCATTTAAAAACTGGATAGAACCGTTGGTTTTTGAAGGACTGGATGCAAAAGTCGCCCGTTTCAAAGCGCCGACCGGTTTTTTGGGAAATTGGGTATCGCGGAACTACTCCGACAAGATCCAAGGTCTCTTTGCAGAGCATGGTGCCGATGTGGCCCGTGTAGAATTTGCAACGAGTGTGGCAAAGAAAGCCGCACCGACCAAGACGCCGAAAGTGGCGGAACCTGTTGCGCAATCCCGTGCGACCGGATCACCCGATCTGCCCGGCGCTCCGCTGGATGCACGGTTTACCTTTGATGCCTTCGTGGTGGGGAAACCCAACGAACTGGCCCATGCTGCTGCGCGCCGCGTGGCCGAAGGCGGCCCTGTGACCTTTAACCCATTGTTCCTTTATGGCGGCGTGGGCTTGGGCAAAACCCACCTGATGCACGCCATCGCCTGGGAAGCCAGACGCCGCAATCCCGATGCACGGGTGCTGTATCTGTCGGCTGAACAATTTATGTACCGCTTTGTTCAGGCGCTGCGGTTCAAGGACACGATGAGCTTTAAGGAATTGTTCCGCTCGGTTGATATTCTGATGGTGGACGATGTTCAGTTCATCGCCGGAAAAGACAGCACGCAGGATGAATTCTTCCATACATTCAATGCTTTGGTGGATCAGAACAAACAGATCATTATTTCTGCTGATCGGGCACCGGGTGAAATCGACGGTCTGGAAGAGCGCATCAAATCCCGTCTGCAATGGGGGCTGGTTGTAGACCTGCACCCAACAGATTACGAATTGCGTCTGGGCATCCTGCAAACGAAATCCGAAGCGCAGGCCAAGCACTACCCCGAAGTCAGTATCGCATCAGGCGTGCTGGAATTTCTGGCCCACCGTATTTCCACCAATGTTCGGGTGCTTGAAGGTGCTTTGACACGGCTTTACGCCTTTGCTTCGCTGGTGGGGCGCGAAGTCACTTTGGATGTGGCGCAGGAATGTCTGGCCGATGTTCTGCGTGCCACCGATCGCAAGGTCACCATAGACGAGATCATTCGCAAGGTTGCCGATCACTATAATATCCGCATGACGGATATCCTGAGCCCGCGGCGCGCCCGTGCCGTGGCCCGTCCCCGTCAGGTTGGCATGTTCCTTGCCAAAACCCTGACCTCAAAATCCTTGCCTGAAATCGGGCGGCGGTTTGGCGGGCGGGATCACACCACAGTGATTCACGCGGTCAAAAAGATCGAGGAATTACGCTCGGTCGATAGCCAGATTGCCGAAGACGTGGAACTGCTGCGGCGGATGCTTGAGGCCTGAGGCCTCAACGGAATAGTCTAGCGAACGGGCGGCCTCGGTGCTGCCCGTTTTGCGTTTGACCGTTTTGGTTTCGGATGGGACAGGATTTGGATATTTAGACCAAAAAGAGCGGTTGGCCCCCTGCCCTATTCCAGCGCTGGCGCGTTTTTGATGACCGCTGCGATCCGCTGGCCGATCGCCGCGCTGCCCTTGCGTGAGGGGTGGATCATATCGACAGCATGAAAGCTGCGATCCCCGTGCGGGATCATGTCTTTCAGGGAGACCACAAAAACCCCGTCATCATATTGCGCGTATTCGGTAACGCGACGTTCCAGTTCATCCCCTTCATCCCGACAGTATTCAATCGGAGAACCGCGCCCCGGACTGCGCAGATAGCCCACATAAGCAACACGGGCGCCGGTTTTGCGAATCGAGTGGATCAGTGCGGGTATTTTGCCGGATGTACCGTCTTTGGCTGCCAGTTTATCCAGCTTCTTGTTGCAGGCGATACAGCCGCACCCCAGCCACAGATCATTGCCCCCACCATTCAGCACCACCCAATCCCAGTCCCCCGCGCGGTATTGTTTGGCGATCTTCATCCCCGCACTGCCGGAAATCGGCAGGTGGTAGATAATCCGTGCGCCAATGACCGAACGATCAATCACCGCACGCCCCAATTCCCGTTCCAGCACATCGGCCACCCCGTTATTGGTGGTGCCATGCACCGCCAGCATAGAATCACCCATCGCCAGAATATGCGCCGAAGAATCACGGGACACAGATTCGGTACACCCCGACAGAAGCAGGCATAAAGCGGTAAGGGAGCAGACAGTAAATTTCATACGGCAAAACAATCCGATAGGTTTGGGAAGGGTTTAGATCATAGCAGTTGGCCCAAATTCTGTCGCAAATATGTGAAGAATTTGTGGCATGATTCGATTATTTTCCACCCAGGCTGCGCATAAAATCAGCACCCCCGGACGCGGCTTGTGACATCCCCGCTTACCCCCATGGTTTTTTGCCTCTGCGAATCGCCTTCCGCTTGACCCTTTACGCCATCCCGTGCTTTGTGAAACAGAGCTTGAAATCCAAGCCATTTGACGTAAAGTTTGCGGCCCACGCAATCTGAGGAGCGGGACATGAAGGTCAGTATTGAACGCAGCGCTTTGTTAAAAGCGATGTCACAGGCGCAATCCGTTGTGGAGCGTCGCAATACGATCCCGATTCTTGCCAATGTGCTTATCGAGGCTGAGGGAAGTACCGTCAGTTTCCGCGCCACCGATCTGGATATCGAGGTGGTGGACAAAGCCCCTGCCATGGTTGAACGGGCGGGTGCCACAACTGTCGGCGCGCATACATTGCATGAAATCGTGCGCAAATTGCCCGATGGAGCGATGGTTGATCTGCTGGATGACGGCGCATCGGGACGGCTGGAGGTCAGCGCGGGACGGTCCAATTTCTCGCTTGCGACATTGCCCAAGGAAGATTTTCCTGTGATGGCAACCTCTGATTATGATTGCAATTTTACCGCCAATGCCGCCGTGTTGCGCCGCTTGTTCGACAAATCCAAATTCGCCATTTCCACCGAAGAAACCCGCTACTATCTGAACGGTGTGTATATGCACGCCTCGGATAGGGACGGGGAAAAGGTTCTGCGCTGTGTGGCCACCGACGGGCACCGTCTGGCCCGTATCGACGCGCCACTGCCTGAAAATGCCGAAACCTTGCCGGGTGTGATTGTACCGCGCAAAACTGTCGGTGAATTGCGCAAACTGCTGGACGACGACGAAGCCGATATCGCTGTATCCGTGTCGGAAACCAAAATCCGCTTTGCCACGCCGCAGATCACCCTGACCTCCAAAGTCATCGACGGGTCTTTCCCCGATTACACACGGGTTATCCCCCAAGGCAACACCCGCCGTCTGGAAGTGGATGCGGCTGAATTCGCCAAGGCTGTGGACCGTGTGTCTACGGTGTCCAGCGAACGGTCCCGCGCGGTGAAACTGGCACTGGACGAGGATCGTCTGATCCTGTCGGTCAACGCACCTGACAGCGGTGCAGCCGAAGAAGAACTGGCGGTCGCTTACGGCGATGAACGGTTGGAAATCGGCTTTAACGCCAAGTATCTGCTGGAAATCGCTGGGCAGGTCGACCGTGAAAATGCGGTCTTCATGTTCAATTCCTCTGGCGATCCGACCCTGATGCGTGAAGGCAACGATGAATCTGCGGTTTACGTCGTGATGCCGATGCGGGTGTAAGTTGCCCGCAGCCCCCACCCTCGCGCTGCAAAGCCTGACGCTTTCCCACTTTCGATCCCATAAGATGACCCGTCTGGAAACAGACGGGCGTCCGATTGCGATTTACGGGGCGAACGGGGCGGGGAAAACCAACATTCTTGAAGCAATCTCCCTGCTGTCCCCCGGTCGCGGTTTGCGCGGGGCCAAGGTGGATGAACTGGCCCGTGCGCCTGAATCCGTTGGCTGGAAAATCTCGGGGCTGTTGCAAAGCCTGAACCAGATGCACGAAGTCCAAACCACCTTTGACGGCAGTGGATCCCGAGTGGTTCGGATCGACGAAAAAACCACTTCACAAGCCGCACTTGGGCGGGTTGGACGGGTGGTCTGGCTGGTGCCTGTGATGGACCGGCTCTGGGTCGAAGGCGCGGAAGGGCGGCGGCGGTTTCTGGATCGCCTTGCCCTTAGCTTTCACCCCGGCCACGGCGAGGCCAGCCTGACCTATGAAAAAGCCATGCGCGAACGCAACCGGATGCTGAAAGATCAGGTGCGCGATCCTGCGTGGTACGGCGCGGTGGAATCCCAGATGGCGCGGGCCGGTGTCAGCATTCACGCCAACCGCCTGGAGGCCCTGTCCCTGTTAAAAGCGGCCCAAGACAAGGCAGATACCGCCTTTCCAGCGGCTGAATGTACCCTGATCCATGCGGACGGGTTTGACATGCCCGCGGATGAACCCGATCTGGCTGCCGCATTTGCGCAAAACCGCAATCGTGATCTGGCTGCAGGGCGCACGCTGATCGGCCCCCATCGGGCTGATCTGGAAGCGATTTACACCGCCAAAGGGATTGCGGCTCATAAATGTTCCACAGGCGAGCAGAAAGCCCTGCTGGTTTCCCTTATTCTGGCCAACAGCCGTGCGCTTGCGCAGGAATTCGGCGCACCACCCATCCTGCTGCTGGATGAGGTTGCCGCCCATCTGGATGCCAGCCGCCGCGCCGCCCTTTATGATGAAATCTGCGTCCTTGGGGCACAGGCGTGGATGACCGGAACAGGCCCCGAATTGTTCACAGATTTCGGCCCCCGCGCCATGCGGCTTGCAGTACGCGAGGAAAACGGGCTTTCTGTGGTCGAGACCCATTAGAAAGGCCCTGATATGACTCCGCAACGTGTGACGATGATAACTCTTTCTGTGGGCGATCTGGCTGTGTCGCGGGCGTTTTATAATGCCCTTGGCTGGGTCGAGTCCGAAGGCGGCAACGAAAAAATCGCCTTCTTCAAACTGCGCGGGCTGTTTTTGTCCCTGTATAGCCGCGCGGCGCTGACCGATGACATCGGCATGCCAATTCCTGCCCGCACCACGGGGGGGATCACATTGGCCACAAATTATGACAGCCCCGATGACGTAGACCACGCCCTTGCTGCTGCCCTTGCGGCGGGGGCGGTTGCGGTAACCAAACCTGAAAAGACCTTTTGGGGCGGCTATTCCGGCACTGTCGCCGATCCTGATGGCCATCTTTGGGAATATGCCCACAATCCTTACTGGTCCTTGGACGCAGACGGCTATGTAACGGGGGATGCGTGAGCGTTTCAGCCTTTGACCTGTTGTTATACGCAGGCGCGATTTTCTTATTATTTGCCACACCTGGCCCGGTCTGGGTCGCCCTGATCGCCCGTGCTGTCTCGGGCGGGTTTCACAGTGCCTGGCCGCTGGCCCTTGGGGTGGTGATCGGCGATGTGATCTGGCCTTTGGTGGCGATCTTTGGCGTCAGCTATCTGGTGTCTGTCTATGCGGATTTCATGCTGGTGTTGAAATACATCGGGGCGGTGATGTTTCTGGTCATGGGCATCGGATTGCTGCGTAAACCGGCCGAGCCTCTTGGCCGCAGCGACAGCCGCTTGACCAGACCCGGCATGTGGGCCGGATTTCTGGCAGGGGTCTTGGTGATCCTGAGCAATCCAAAGGCGATCCTGTTTTACATGGGCGTGTTGCCGGGGTTCTTTGATTTTCGCACCATCACGGGATGGGATATTCTGGCGGTCTGCTCGATTTCACTGATCGTGCCGCTGCTGGGCAATCTGGCGCTGGCGGCTATGGTGGACCGGATGCGCCGGTTTCTGGCCTCGCCCAAGGCGATACGGCGGTTGAATGTGGGATCGGGTGTGGCGCTGATTCTGGTGGGGATTGTGATTGCACTGACCTGATAGGAAACGGCCCGACAGATCGGTTTTTCGCTGGATATTTTTAGAAAATGGACCTGCTGGCTGCGCTGTTTTCATCAGGCTTGCGGCCTTGGGCTGACAGGCGGAATCCCACCACAAAATATTGTGTCTTTGACGTGACAATCCTTTGTAAAACCGCTATAAATTGGGAAAAATCCCAAAAGGCGTGTTTATGTCCGACGAGCAAATTACACCAGAAGAGTATGGTGCCGATTCTATCAAAGTTCTCAAAGGCTTAGAGGCAGTTCGCAAACGGCCCGGCATGTATATCGGGGATACCGATGACGGCTCTGGTTTGCATCACATGGTTTACGAAGTCGTGGACAACGGCATTGACGAAGCTTTGGCCAAACACGCCGACTTTGTTTCCGTCACAATCCACGCCGACGAAAGCGTTTCGGTCCGCGATAACGGGCGCGGCATTCCCGTGGGCATCCACGAAGAAGAAGGCGTTTCCGCAGCCGAAGTTATCATGACCCAGCTGCACGCCGGCGGTAAATTCGACAGCAATTCCTACAAGGTTTCGGGTGGTTTGCACGGGGTTGGTGTATCGGTGGTGAACGCGCTGTCCGACTGGCTGGAACTGCGCATCTGGCGCGACGGCAAGGAACACACTGCCAGATTTGAACATGGCGATACGGCACGGTCTTTGGCTGTGGTTGGCGATGCCAACGGCGAAACCGGCACCGAAGTGCGGTTCATGGCGTCAACCGATACGTTTTCCAATCGCGATTACGTGTTCAAAACCCTTGAAAACCGCTTGCGGGAACTGGCGTTTCTGAACTCGGGTGTGAAAATCATCCTGCGCGACGAACGCCCTGCCGAACATCTGGAAAGCACGCTGGAATATGAAGGCGGCGTCAA
Organism: Amylibacter sp.; assembly: GCA_034670045.1. Classification (GTDB taxonomy): domain Bacteria; phylum Pseudomonadota; class Alphaproteobacteria; order Rhodobacterales; family Rhodobacteraceae; genus Amylibacter. Next base: position 70,055 of record JAXMOF010000015.1, read on the forward strand.
GGAATTCGTGAAATTCATCGACCGTTCAAAAACCGGTCTGCTGCCCGAGCCGATTTATATCACAGGCGAAAAAGACGACATCGGCATCGAAGTCGCCATGTGGTGGAATGACAGTTACAACGAAATGGTGCTGCCGTTTACCAACAACATTCCCCAGCGGGATGGCGGCACCCATATGGCAGGGTTTCGCGGCGCGCTGACGCGGACCATCAACAATTACGCGCAGACCAGCGGCATCGCCAAGAAAGAGAAAGTCTCTTTCACAGGGGATGACGCGCGTGAAGGGCTGACCTGCGTGTTGTCGGTCAAAGTGCCCGATCCGAAATTTTCCAGCCAAACCAAAGACAAACTGGTCTCTTCCGAAGTCCGCCCTGCGGTCGAAGGTTTGATGAATGAAAAACTGGCTGAGTGGTTTGAAGAAAACCCTGCCGAGGCCAAAAACATCGTGTCCAAAATCGTCGAGGCCGCCTGGGCCCGCGAAGCTGCGCGTAAAGCGCGGGAATTGACCCGTCGCAAAACCGCTTTTGGCGGCACCGGCCTGCCGGGCAAACTGGCAGACTGTCAGGAACGGGACCCGTCCAAATCCGAAGTCTTCATCGTGGAAGGGGACTCTGCTGGCGGTTCAGCCAAGCAAGGACGCTCCCGTGAAAATCAGGCCGTACTGCCGTTGCGCGGTAAAATCCTGAACATCGAGCGGGCACGGTTTGACAAAATGCTGTCCTCCGAACAGATCACAAACCTGATTACCGCCCTTGGTACTGGCATCGGACGGGATGAATTCAACATAGCAAAACTGCGCTATCACAAGGTCATTATCATGACCGATGCTGACGTGGACGGGGCCCATATCCGGACCTTGTTGCTGACCTTCTTCTTCCGTCAAATGCCCGAACTGATCGAAGGCGGCTATCTGTATATCGCGCAACCACCCTTGTATAAAGTGGCGCGCGGACGTTCCGAGGTCTATTTGAAGGACCAGCAATCCCTTGAAGATTATCTTGTAAATCAAGGGGTTGAAGGCAGTTCCCTGCGGTTGGCCGATGGAACTGTGATTACCGGCGCCGATCTGACACGTGTGGTAGAAGAATCCCGCAAGGTGAAATTCCTGCTGAATGCTTTCCCCACCCATTACAACCGCCATGTACTTGAACAAGCCGCAATTGCGGGTGGTTTGGTGCCCGGCCGTGTAGATGAAAACCCCCAGGGTGTCGCCGATTCAGTGGCAGCGCGGTTGAACAAAGTCTCGCTGGAATATGAGCAGGGCTGGTCGGGGCGGATCACACAGGACCATGGACTCCGCTTTGCCCGCATTCTGCGCGGTGTTGAGGAAAGCCACACGCTGGACGGTAAATGTCTACGCTCGGGCGAGGCCCGTAAACTGGGTGGCCTGACCGAAAGCCTGCAGGAAACCTACGGCTCGCTGGCGACGTTTTCGCGCAAAGAAAAATCCCATCCGGTGTTCGGCGCAACCGATTTGCTGTCACTGGTGATGGAAGAAGGCGAAAAAGGTCTGTCGCTGCAACGCTATAAAGGTCTGGGTGAAATGAACCCCGATCAGCTTTGGGAAACCACCCTTGACCCCGAAGCCCGCACATTATTGCAGGTTCGGGTGGAGGATTTGGCAGACGCAGACGATCTGTTTACCAAACTGATGGGCGATGTGGTCGAACCACGCCGCGAATTTATCCAGCAAAACGCCCTGAGCGTGGAAAATCTGGATTTCTAGATCCTAAACCCACACGTCAGAGAACTGCATCAGTACCAACCATGAAACGGCGTCCTTTGGACGCCGTTTTTTGTTGTGCCCCTCACGGGGACGTGACCGTCAGAGGGGAACAATTTGCCATGCCAGCGGTTAATCCGCGAAGGCCGCCGCTTTCGGCAAGCCTGCCGTTCTGCGCTGCGACCAAATCCTCTGAATAAAGGCTACATCTGATGAAAATTTTAATGGTACTGACATCACACGATAAACTTGGCGACACCGGTAAGAAAACAGGCTTCTGGCTCGAAGAATTTGCAGCGCCGTATTATGTGTTTAAAGACGCCGGTGCAGAGATTGTGCTGGCTTCCCCCAAGGGCGGGCAGCCGCCGCTTGACCCGACCAGTGATGCACAGGACGCCCAGACAGAGGCAACCACGCGGTTTAAAAGCGATGATGCCACGCAAAAGGAACTGGCACAGACGGCTGTGCTGTCCAAAGTATCGGCCGACGGCTTTGACGCGATATTTTATCCCGGGGGCCACGGCCCGCTGTGGGATCTGGCAGAAGATGCCGACAGCACGGCGCTGATCGAAACATTTGCGACCAGTGACCGCCCCATCGGTGCGGTTTGCCATGCACCTGCGGTGTTTAAACATCCCAAAGGGCCAGACGGAAAATCGCTGGTGGCGGGGCGCAAGGTTACGGGCTTTACCAACACCGAAGAGGCGGCTGTAGGTCTGACGGACGTGGTGCCTTTCTTGGTTGAGGATATGCTGAAATCCCACGGGGGCGCTTATGAAAAAGCCGCGGATTGGGCGTCTTTTGTGGTTGTGGATGGAAAACTGGTCACAGGGCAAAACCCTGCTTCATCAGCCGAGGCTGCCCGAAAACTGTTAAGTCTTCTCTAACATCTCTTAAAATTTCAACAGGCCCTAGGATCAATTTCGATCCTTTGGCCAGTTGAATACCCCCGCCCGCTGTCCACTGCCTCCCTGTCCCCCCTCTCTTTTTTCGCCTCTGCACAAAAACTGCACATCTTTTGCGGCAGGACTGCGCAGGCGTCCGTGCATCTTGTGACCAGAACAGATCACGGAGATGGGATATGGCAGAGCAGGTTTTTCACGGGGTGCCACGGGCGCTGGCGCTGGATGGATGGTGGTTGAATGCGGATGCGGAATATGATGCGCCGCAGTTTCGCGGCGGCGAATTGGGGCGGAATCGCCTGTCTTCCACAGCTTTGAAGTCATCCGGAACCGCCATTCGGAAACGGTTCATTTTGTTGCTGGCCTTATTGGTTCTGGCGGATATTTTATTTTTCCGCCAATCACTTGGCCTTTCCATAGCGGTGTTCAGCTATGCGGTGTTCGTGGCAAATCTGCTTGAACAGGATACCCCGCGCAGCATCGCCGGCCCTGCCTTGGTGCTCTTTGCGGGCAGCCTCCCCGTGATCGAATTTGTCCAGACCGCCTCGGTGTTTTTTGCGGTCTTCGGCCTGATAGTCGCCGTCGCCTGGAGCCGCCTTGGCCTGGCACTATCGGTGGAGAAACTATCCTACGCCACCCGCCGCTTGTTGCTGTTGATCCCCGTTTCTGCGGTTAAATCCGGCAGTATTTGGTTTAAAAACGCGCCGGTCCAATCGGATTTGAACGGGCTGTTTCACAGGTTCATCCGCAATTGGGCGATTCCCTTGGGCGGGGCTTTGGTGATCCTGTCTTTGCTGGTTTCGGCCAATCCGGTGCTGGACCGCTGGACGGCTGATCTGCTGAAGGTGAATTTCGACATTTCGAATCTCGTGATGCGGGTTTTGTTCTGGTGTGGCATGGCCTTGGTTCTGTGGCCGTTCTTAGCCACCTCTGGCGAAGAATTGGTGCGAACAGATACCGGCGTGCAATTGCGCAAGGCCCGCAGCTTCGGGCTGAATGCCCGCTCTGTCACCAATGCGCTGGTGCTGTTCAACGCACTTCTGGCCCTGCAACTGGTGCTGGACGGACAGGTGTTCTGGGGCAGCGGGCAATTACCCGCAGGTGTCAGCTATGCCGAATACGCCCATCGCGGGGCCTATCCCCTGCTGGTCACGGCACTGCTGGCGGGGGGATTCGCCCTTGCCGCGCGCCCCTATCTGGAAGGAGGCCGCTGGTTAAAACCGCTGATGATGGTCTGGCTGGGATTGAATGTGATGCTGACCCTGTCGTCGCTTTACAGGCTCGGCATTTACATCGAGGCTTACGGCCTGACCTACCTGCGGATTCGCGCAGGCATCTGGATGGTTTTGGTGGCACTGTGGCTGGGCATGATCGCATGGCAAATCGGGCGGGCCAAAGGCAACGGCTGGCTGCTGCTGCGCAGTTTCGCCTTGGGCGCGGCAACAGTATATCTGGGCTGCTTCATCAATTTTGCCCACGCAATTGCAACCTATAACCTGAACCACCAGCGGTCTGACGGGTATTATCTGTGCACCTTAAATCCAACGGCCAGCGGCGCGCTTTGGGGTAAGCTGGGGAACCTGATCTGCACAGAGCAAAAGCCCGCAATCGACGGCTGGCGCGATTGGGGGTTTCGGGACTGGCGTGTTGCCCGTTATATCGAAAGCCTAGAGTCACAGTCTGCGACCCAAGGGGGGCATCATGAAAATTCTGGTCGTTGATGATGATCCACAAATCCGCGAGATCGTGACCATCGCGCTGGAGCGGGCCGGATACAGCGTGATTACCGCAGCCGATGCCAAGCTGGCCCTGACCCACGCAGGGCGGGAAAACCCCGATCTGATCGTGCTGGATGTGGGGCTGCCGGAAATGGACGGGTTTGAAGTCTGCCGCCGCCTGCGCGCCACATCAGAGGTGCCGATCCTGTTTCTGACCGCACTTGATGACGAGGTCGACCGCGTTGTCGGGCTGGAACTGGGGGCAGATGACTATGTTACCAAACCCTTCAGCCCGCGCGAACTGGTGGCGCGAATCAGGGCCATCCTGAAGCGGACCAACGGGGTGCAGCAGGCAACATTGCTGCGCCACGGGGTGATTAGCCTTGATGCCCAAGCCCATCGCTGCGCCGTCATGGAGCGGGATGTGGCCCTGACCGGCACCGAACACAAGATACTGACGCAGGTGATGCGCGCGGCGGGAAAAGCCGTGTCGCGGGTCGATCTGATCAACACACTCTGGGGTGTGGGCAGCGACGTATCCGATCGCACGCTTGACAGCCACCTGCGCAATTTGCGGGCCAAACTGGCTGAAGCAGGGGCCGCAGATGCAGTCCAAACGCTGCACGGTGTGGGCATAAGGATGGCCCCATGCGACTAGCGGAAAAATGGCGCCCGTCCTTATGGGGTGTTCTGGGGGGCGCATTGGTCGCCACTTTGGGGCTGTCGTTGCTGGGCATGGTTTTGCTGCGCTATCTGGGGCCGGAACTCGGCTTTAAAAATGCAGCCTACCTTCTGGCCAGCGTCATTTGCGCAGTGACCGCCCTGATCTGGTGGCTGTTGCTGCGTTTGCTGCTGCGCCCGATTACAGCGCTGAAAGATTACGCCGAACGGGTGGGCGCGGGGCAGGATACCCCGCCCCCCAACCATTTTGGCACCGAAGAACTGCACCGAATGGGGCGGCAGGTGATGGGCATGGCCACCACCCTGTCCAATCGCGAAAAAACCGTACGCAACTTTACCGATCATGTGATCCACGAGGTCAAAACCCCCGTCACAACCGTGCAAGCTGCCACCGAACTTCTGCAAGACAGCACCGACCTGACCGATGCAGACCGCAAACTGGTCGGCCAGATCCGGAACGCAGGGAAACAGATGCAGGCGCAACTGGCGGCTCTGCGCGAAATGGTCATCGCGCGCGAAGCAAATTACCACGGTTCGGCGCAACTGGTATCCTTGTTTGACAGGCTGCAAAGGGACCACCCGCAGATCGACTTTCAAATCGACGGTGCAGCAGTGCCCCTGCCTATGTCGGGCGACGGCATCCTGCTGGTGCTGGGCCATTTGATCCGCAACTCTGCATCACATGGCGCAACCAAAGTGCATCTTACCGCGACGCCAACGACGCTGGAACTGTCAGACAACGGCCCCGGAATCTCGCAAGGGAACAGGGACCGGATCTTTGATCCCTTCTTCACCACGCGGCGCGACTCTGGTGGTACGGGCATGGGGCTTTACATCATTTCGAGTCTCTTGCAGGCTCATGGGGCGACGATAAATCTGCTGGCATCCGACAGTGGTGCCCGTTTCCGGATCGGTTTTGACCAAAACTGACCCGATTTGTGG
>JAXMOF010000016.1:0-75449 GCA_034670045.1 Amylibacter sp.
TCAGGCCGGTCTGGATCTTGTGGAGATTTCGCCAAACGCGAACCCGCCAGTTGTGAAAATCATGGATTTCGGCAAGTTCAAATACGAACAGCAAAAACGAGAGTCCGAGGCGCGCAAAAAGCAAAAGATCATCGAGGTCAAGGAAGTCAAATTCCGTCCGAACACGGATACCAACGACTTCGAAGTGAAAATGCGCAACGTGTACAAGTTTCTGGCCAGCGGCGATAAGGTGAAGATCACCCTGCGCTTTCGCGGTCGCGAAATGGCACACCAGCGTCTTGGGTCCGAATTGTTGCATCGTGTGGCCGACGCGGTCACCGAAGCCGAAGCAGGCAAAGTGGAAAACATGCCAAAAATGGAAGGTCGTCAAATGATTATGATGATCGGTCCGCTCAGCAAGTAATCCCCTGCACAAACACGATTTCAAGGCGCCTTCGGGCGCCTTTTATTTTGCCTTAACCTCTTTAGCCTGCGCCTTGACCCGATCGAATTCAGCACGGCGACTGGCGATTTCAGCGGCACTTAGCAAATCCGCATTGGAATAATCCTTCTGCCAATCCGCAGCGCCGGACCAGACAATAGATGATTGTACTGTCGTGCGCGGTCCGGTTGCACTGGCCAGCAGTTCCACCGCCTGTCGCGCTGTTTCAAGCTGTGCGTCGGAATCATCTGGCAATCCGGCCCCGTTGCCCAAAGGAAAGTTGCTGAACAGCAAACGCGGCACGCCAACTGTTTCGACAATATCCCGCGCGCAGCCCATCACCACTGTTGCCACCCCTGCGGTTTCCAGTACATGGGCGGCAATAGCCGCAGATTGATGGCAGACAGGGCAATTCGGAACCAGAACAATCCCGTCCAGTTGATCCTGCTGCGCAAATTGAACCAAAGCCGCAGCATCCAGCCGTGTTTTTGTTTGGGACCGATTGGTGGGCAACCCATAAAAGCGGGGCGCAACACTGCCAATCCCGCCGCTTTGCGCCAGTTTTTGCAAGGCTTGCAACGGGAAATAGCTGCGCTGGTCAGCGGCAGTGGTATGAGCGCGATCATAGGCAATGTGGGAAATCCCGAGCACTGGCTCGGGCGATGTTGACATGGCGAAAGGTTCAAAAAACTTCGCCGCGCCATTATAGGCCGCCCCAGCACCCTGATCCCCTGCGCCCGGCTTGAAAGGCGCCGCAGTTGTGACGATCCCGATCCGCGCCGAACTTAACGGCGGCGACAGTGGTCTGAAAGGCACCGCATCATGCACGGCCCAATCATAAGGCTTGCCATAGCCCAAAGCCTGATAATAGGCCCTGATCCGGGGAATATACTGCAATGCCTGACCGCTCATCGGTGCCTCCGCTCAATCACTCTAACCCTACGTTACGTGGCTTGCAGCGGCTTTCCAACTCCCCTAACGTCAGGTTTATGGAAACAGATAAAATTCACCGCTGGCACGACATGGGCGGCCACCCCGCAGGTAAGATCAACCGCGACGAACATGATTTCGCCCTTTGGGAAAAACGTGTGGATGCCTTGCAGGTTCTGACCTCGACCAAGGGGTATTTCACCGTGGACGGATTGCGTCGCGTGCTGGAAGACATGGGCGAAGAGTCATTTGAAACAATGACTTATTATGAACGCTGGATTCAATCCGTGAACCAGAACCTGTTGGAAGCCGGTGTTTATACCGTGGCCGAACTGGCTGAAAAAATGGCGCAGGTGCAAGCGCGCGGCGAAACCTACGGCGACTGTGCGGGATCAGGCGAATGACCCCTAGCGTTAAAGTGCGCGTCAAAGACTGGCACCCGCCCGGACATGTGCGCGTCCCTGCCTATCTGCGTGGCAAAACCGGAGAGATCGAGCGCGATCTCGGCCCGTTTCGCAACCCCGAAACCAACGCCTATCGTCAGGACGGAGAGATGCGCAGACTGCTGCGGGTCCGCTTTGACATGGGCGAACTCTGGGGGGATGAAGCCGAAAACGCCTCTGACATCCTGGAAGCCGAAATCTACGAACACTGGTTGGAACCTGCTGATGCCCCATGACCACCCCGATCATTCAAACCACGGGCACTCCCACGAAGGGCTTAGCCCGTCAGGGCATCCCTACCGCCCCGATCAGGATCATAAACTGACCCGCTGGCAGGCGATGGAAATCGCCATGCGCGAGTTGTTGATTGAAAAGAACATCGTCACCGCCGCTGAAATCACTGCGACTGTGGAACAGATGGACCGCCGCTCGCCTGCTGATGGCGCCAAAGTGGTGGCCCGCGCTTGGGTTGACCCCGAATTTAAAACCCGTCTGCTGCAAGACGGCACCGAGGCGATCAAGGAACTTGGCATTGAACCTGGTGTGTTGAAACTGATCGCAGTGGAAAACAGCCCGCAAATCCACAATGTGGTGGTCTGTACCCTGTGTTCTTGTTATCCGCGCAATCTGCTGGGATTGCCACCTGACTGGTACAAACAACGGGCCTATCGGTCCCGCGTGGTGAAAACACCGCGCAAGGTGCTGGCGGAATTTGGCCTGACCCTGCCAGCGGATATTATTGTGCGCGTGCATGACAGCACTGCCGATATGCGCTATCTGGTGATCCCCTGCCGCCCCGAAGGCACTGAAACCCTTGATGAAACCGCCCTTGCCGCTCTTGTCAGCCGCGATGCAATGATTGGCGTCGCTCTCGCCAGCCAACCGTAATGGTCGGCCTTACTCGGTATTGGAACGGGCTTGGTCCGTTGGCCAAGGGTGCGCTGCTGTTTATCACGACGATTTTCCTGTTCTCGATCATGGACAGTATCGCCAAATCCCTGTCCCAGCGCCACCACCCGCTAGAGGTCGTCTGGGCCCGCTACACCTCGCAGACCGTCATCGCGTTTTTGGTGCTTGCCCCCTATCTGAAAACCCTGCTGCGCACCGACCACCTGATGCTACAAGTGGTGCGCTCTGGGTTTCTGTTTGGCGCGACCATGTGCTTTTTCACCTCGCTTAAATTTCTGGAAATGGCCTCGGCCACCGCAATTTTCGAAATAGCTCCCCTGTTCCTGACCATCATGGGCTATTTCGTATTGGGCGAAAAAGTCGGCCCAAGGCGCTGGATCGGCGTGTTTATCGGGCTGATCGGCGCAATGATCATCATCCGCCCCGGGTCCGACGTGTTCAGCCCAGTCGCGCTGCTGCCAGCATTTGCAGCGGCCTGTTTTAGCGGCTATGCAATTTCCACCCGGTTTCTGGGGCAGGAAGAAAGCCCCTGGACCAGTTTCTTGTACACCGCACTGATCGGCTGTATCGCCAGTTGTTTTCTGGTGCCTTTCGTGTGGTCCACACCGTCAGTTGCCGATATCGGTCGTATGTCGTTTATGGGGGTGGTCGGCGGCATCGGCCACCTGTTCCTGATCCGCGCCTTTACCATAACCGAGGCATCCTATCTGGCCCCTTTTGGCTATCTGACGCTAATCTTCAATTCGCTCTGGGCCTATCTGTTCTTTGCAGAAGTACCGGATTCGCCCACGATTCTGGGCGCGGCTGTGATTGTGGGGGCTGGGGTTTATGTGTGGTATCGCGAAAGTTTCGGCGCCAAGGCAGCAAAACCGGATTAATCCAAGCGGCGCGCGGCCAAGACGGGGCCAAGGTTCTTGCTTTGGACGATCACCGCGTAATCCGCGTTTCCATCCACCTTTTGTTCAATGGTTTCAGGATGTTTGCCATCCCATTCCCCAATGGTGGACCATTCGGTGACAGTGTTCACATAGTTCACATTCCGTCCTGCGTTTTCACCTTTCTTGATGGCAACAACCGTTTTGGGGGTGAAGCGCACCACATGAATATCCGCCCGCTGTGACCCGCTGATCGGACGCAGTGAAATGCGCAAGGATGTGCCGATCCGCTCGATCTTTATATCGGCCTGCTCGGGTTCTTTGGACAGCATGTCAATGTATTCAATCGCTTTTTCCCGCTTGGCTCCGGCCACATAATCGCGCCCGTTAAAGATCATTTGCGGCGTGACCAAACGATAGCGGCTTTTCATGATGGTGTTGAACCGCGCCTGACGTTCGGTGAATTCGGGCTGCGCCAGCGTATCTTGCCAGCCCAGATAATCCCAGTAATCCACATGCAACCCAAGCGCCAGCACGTCTGCGCGCCCAGCGATTTCGGCCAGAATTTTATCGGCGGCAGGACAGGAAGAACAGCCCTGCGAGGTGTAAAGCTCTACCAGCACAACGGACCCGTCAGCTTGCGCGCTGCCCGATAGTCCGGCGGTTGTCAGGGCTAAAGCAGCCAATAATTTGCGCATTCTGTTCGCTCACGTCTTTGAAGGTTCCCTAGTGTATAACCATCCCCAGCCCGGATTTACCAATAAAGGTTTCGAGAGGTGTTTGTTACAGTTCGGCGCCAAGTCTATTGTTTGGCGTCCGCGATGCAATACTGCTAGCCTAAGAAAACACCAGTTGGACGAAGAAATGATAAGTAAAAACACCCCGATTGTAATCTGCGGCGCGGGGGCCATCGGATGTTACCTTGGGGCACAATGGGCCGCCGCCGGCGCACCTGTGGTTTTGCTCGGTCGGAGCGCGTTAAAACGGTTGGAAACCAGCGGGTTGAACCTGTCCAACGGGGTATCCCTATCGCCTCAGGATCTGACCACAAACCCGATCATCGAAACAGAACCCGCGGTACTGGCCCGCGCGGGCCTGATCGTTCTGTCGGTCAAATCAACGGCCCTGCCCCGCGTCATTGAGCTGATAAATGCCCACAGCGCCCCGCAGACACCGATCTTATGCCTGCTGAACGGTCTGGCCCCAATACGCAGCCTGAAAACCGCCTTCCCGAAGCGCGAAATCGCAGCAGGTATGGTGCCTTACAATGTGGTCTGGCAGGACGCCGAAACCCTGCGCCGGTCTTCTGTAGGGGATGTCATTGTTGAACGCACCCCCACAACACAGGCCCTGCTGGACCAAATACCCGACGTGGCAGAGCCGATCCGGATCAGTGTCCACATCAAACCGGTCCAATACGGGAAACTGCTGTTAAACCTGAACAATCCCGTGAACGCCCTGTCGGGAAAATCGCTTTACCACCAATTAAAAGAGGGCCCCTACCGTCAGGTCTATGCCGCCGCCCTGCACGAAGCGCTGCGCGTCTACAAAGGCGCTAGTATCCAGCACGCACAATCCGGCCCCTTGCCCGCACACCGCATTGTGCACATGTTGCGCGCCCCGAACTGGCTGTTCAACACCATCGCCCTGCGCTTGCAAAAACTGGACCCAAGTTCGCAAACCTCAATGGCGCAGGATCTGGCCAGCGGCAAACCCACGGAGATAGACACGCTGAATGGTGAAATTGTGAAACTCGCCGAATCCTCGGGGCAAACAGCCCCTGTGAACGCCCGACTGGTCGCCCTTGTCAAAGCCGCAGAAGCAGGCGGCCCCAAAATATATTCGGCCCAATCCCTGCTCAAAGCCACCCTAAGCTAAGCAGCTCCACCCCCGACTTCCGGCCTTTTTTTGGTTCAAATATCCAAATCCAAACCCCGAAACACGGGCGACCCTTTCAGATCCAGCGTCTGGTTTTCTCAAAATAGGCTTCAGCCTCAGCCCCGAATGCCGTTTTCAAACCGGCTTCTTCAGGCAACACAAAGCGCCGGTGCAAAACCACCGCAAGAACAATCACTGGAAACATCCCGCTCAGGCTGCCCAGATACAAACCGACACCCGCAGCGGCCACAACCATGGCCAGATAAATCGGATTGCGCGTCAGCCAGAACGGACCACCGACAATCAGTGTTTGCGCGGTTTTATGTGGTTCGATCGTGGTTTTCTTGCGCCAGAACCAAAAGGCCGCCCAGAGCACCAGAAGCGCCGCCAACAGCATCCAGAACAACCCCAACCAGCGCAATCCAAGCGAGGATAATGTCAGGATCGGCACCATTTGGGTTAAAACCCAGCTTAACGCCATAGCGCCCAGCATCCAGATTGGCGGTAGGTCCGGGAAATGTTTCATCTGGCCTGTCTCCTTGGCGCATTGCCTGACTGTGCCTTGATGTCAAATCAGGGCCAGCAGGTCATGTTTTTACGCTATCTGCCCGATAGCCAGTCTTGTTTTTATCCGGATATAACAGGCATCTTTACGTCAAAATGCAACAAAAAAGGCGCCACATCGGGCGCCTTTTTCGAATTTATCCGGTGTGAAATCAGGCAGATTTTGCCAGATTGCGCAGCACATAATGCAGCACGCCACCGTTTTTGATATAGTCGATTTCCACTTCGGTATCGATCCGGCATTTCAGCGTGATCTCTTTCACATCGCCGTTCGGGTAGGTGATGGAACACAGCACGTCTTGCAACGGTTTGACTGTTTCCAGCCCGTTGATCGAAACAGTTTCTTCCCCCGTCAGGTTCAGGGTTTTACGGTTGTCCTCGCCTGTGAATTCAAAGGGAAGAACACCCATACCAACCAGATTGGAGCGGTGAATACGTTCAAAGCTTTCGGCAATAACCGCTTTCACACCCAAAAGTGCTGTGCCTTTCGCCGCCCAGTCACGGCTGGAGCCGGCACCGTACTGGATGCCCCCGAAGATCACCAGTGGCGTGCCATTGGCTTGGTGTGCCATCGCCGCGTCATAGATCGAGGTTTGCTCCCCGTCCGCGCCTTTGGTGTACCCGCCTTCAACGCCGTCCAGCATCTCGTTCTTGATGCGGATATTGGCGAATGTGCCACGCATCATCACTTCGTGGTTGCCACGACGAGACCCGTAAGAGTTGAATTCGCGCACAGGCACCTGATGATCCATCAGATATTGCCCCGCAGGCGTGGATTGTTTGAACGACCCCGCAGGCGAAATGTGGTCCGTAGTGATCATATCCCCCAGCAACGCCAGCACTTTCGCGCCGTTGATGCTGCTGACTTCGGTGGCAGGATCTTTCGACATGCCTTGGAAATACGGCGGGTTACGCACATAGGTGGACGTTGCAGGCCAGTCATATGTCAGGCTGTCTGTTGTCTCGACAGCTTGCCATTTTTCATCGCCTTCAAAGACAGAAGCGTATTTTTCAAGGAAAGCTTCACGGGTGACGGTTTTTTCCACCAGATCCGCGATTTCCTTGGTCGATGGCCAGATGTCTTTCAGGAAAACATCATTGCCGTCTTTGTCCTGACCAATCGCATCTGTTGCCAGATTGATGTCCAGTGTCCCTGCCAGCGCATAAGCCACAACCAGTGGCGGCGACGCCAGATAGTTGGCGCGTACATCAGGGCTGATCCGGCCTTCGAAGTTCCGGTTGCCCGACAAAACAGCCGTTGCCACCAGATCGCCTTCGGCAATCGCCGCAGACAGTTCGGCCTGGATCGGGCCAGAGTTACCGATACATGTGGTACAGCCATAGCCGACAAGGTTAAACCCGACAGCATCCAGATCTTTTTGCAGATCGGCCGCTTCAAGGTAGGCCGACACAACTTGTGACCCTGGGGCCAGTGATGTTTTCACCCAAGGTTTGCGATCCATGCCCAAAGCCGCAGCCTTGCGCGCCACAAGACCCGCGCCAATCATCACATAGGGGTTTGAAGTATTGGTACAGGACGTGATCGAGGCAATAACAACCTTGCCGCTTTCCATTGTGTAATCTTCGCCTGCAACAGCAACTTCTTTGCCCAGCGGGCGCTTGAAGGTCTCTTCCATTTCCTTTTTGAACGCGGCTTTTGCATTCGTCAGGGCAACAAAATCCTGCGGGCGTTTGGGGCCGGAAATCGCGGGAACAATTGTGCCCATATCCAGCGTCAGCGTGTCTGTATAGATCGGCGCATAATCCGCACCGCGCCACATGCCGTTTTCCTTGGCATAGGCTTCAACCAGTTTCACACGGGTTTCATCACGACCTGTTGTGCGCAGATACCGCAGCGTTTCGTTGTCGATCGGGAAGAACCCGCAAGTTGCGCCGTATTCAGGGGCCATGTTTGCGATGGTCGCACGATCCGCCAGTGGCAATGTGTCCAGACCCGCACCGTAGAATTCGACAAACTTGCCAACCACGCCTTTTTCGCGCAGCATTTCCACAACTTTCAGCACCAGATCGGTCCCTGTTGTGCCTTCCATCATTTCACCGGTCAGCTCAAACCCGATAACTTCGGGGATCAGCATGGAAATCGGCTGGCCCAGCATTGCGGCCTCGGCCTCGATCCCGCCAACGCCCCAGCCCAGAACAGCCGCGCCGTTTACCATTGTTGTGTGGCTGTCAGTGCCAACCAATGTGTCAGGATAGGCCACTTCCACGCCGTTTTGGTCCGTGTCGGTCCAAACAGTTTGTGACAGGTATTCAAGGTTTACCTGATGGCAAATCCCGGTCCCCGGAGGCACAACTTTAAAGTTGTTAAACGCATTCTGGCCCCACTTCAAAAAGGTGTAGCGTTCCATGTTGCGTTCATATTCGCGGTCCACGTTCATCTGGAAAGCACGCGGATTGCCGAATTCATCAATCATGACCGAGTGGTCGATAACCAGATCAACAGGGTTCAGCGGGTTGATCTGTTCAGCGTCGCCGCCCAGTTCAACAATCGCATCCCGCATAGCCGCCAGATCCACAACAGCAGGAACGCCGGTAAAGTCTTGCAACAGCACGCGGGCTGGACGATAGGCGATCTCGCGGGGGTTTTTCCCGCCGTTTTCGCCCCATTTGGCAAAGGCTTTGATGTCTTCAACAGACACAGTGCGCCCGTTGTCTTCAAAGCGCAGCATGTTTTCCAGAACCACCTTCAGGGCCGCTGGCAGATTTGAAAAATCGCCAAGTCCGGCAGCCTGTGCGGCTGGAATGGAATAATAATCAACCGAGGCGCCATCGACGCTTATGGTTTTGCGGGTTTTGCTGGTATCATTACCGACGGATACGGTCATTCGGTCCTCCGAAACTGATTGAAAAGAACTGGCTAGGCCGTCAATGCACCATTTTTCCGAGTCCCGCAAGGGCTTCGGTATACAATTGTGCACAATAAGCTGAAGTTTGCTTTTCCCAGATAAAAACCCAACAGGCCCGACAAAAATCCAAGTAATTTTGTCAGGGTTTTGCCACCAATATCCCCGTCAATATTCGCAGCAGACCCCGTGCCGTTTCGATTTCCTGATGACAGGCTTTGGAATGCAGGTCAAACTCTGCCCCATGACCACACCACCAACACTCCCCACCCCGCACACCAGTTGCGCTTTTCAGTTTGACGGCGCAGGACGTGCCGTTGAAATGAAACTCGCCGACACCAAGACCATTCCGGAAACGGGATTTATCTGGGTCCATCTGGTGCAGGACGATCCCGAAACAGCCCCGTGGCTCCTAAAGGCTGATCTGGCTTCTTTCATTCAATCCGCCATCACGGCCGAGGGCACCCGCCCCCGCTGCACGCCCCACGGCGATGGTGCGATCATCATCCTGCGCGGTGTAAACCTGAACGACGGCGCACGCCCCGAAGATATGGTTTCAGTCCGTTTGTGGGTCACGGCCAATCTGGTGGTCAGCTATTCCCTGCGCCGCCTGCGTGCCATTGAGGATATCCAAAGCACCGCCGTAACCGGCCACACCGCCCATTCGCCGGGTGATTTACTGGGGCGTTTGACACAGCGCCTTGCGGATCGCGCCGAACCTACGGTTTCCGAACTGAATGAACAGCTCGACGGGATAGAGGAGGCGATTCTGGAAGATGGCACCCTGCCCGATCGCAGTGATCTGGGGGAAATCCGTCGCGCCGCAATCACCCTGCGCCGCTATATGATGCCCCAAAGAGACGCGTTAACCACCCTTGTGATCGAGGATTTCACGTGGCTGTCAGGCAATGACCTGACCCGCCTGCGCGAAGCCACGGACCGCATCACCCTGTTATCCGAAGAACTGGACGCCATCCGGGACCGCGCCCAGGTAGTACACGACCAGATCATGGACAAACGGTCCGAAACCATGAACCGCCAGATGTTCATCCTGTCGTCAGTGGCTGCAATCTTCCTGCCTTTGGGGCTGATAACGGGGCTATTGGGGATTAATGTGGGCGGAATTCCCGGCACAGACAACCCCAGCGCCTTTACACTGGTTTGCCTTGGATTGCTGGCCATGGGTGCCGGTCTGGTCTGGCTGTTTCGCAAATGGGGGCTATTATAGCACTTTTGCCACAACAAACCCCACTTCCCCCGCGCACAGAGATACACTAAGGCTGCGGCTATGTTTACTGTCACCAATCTAGCCTGCCTGCGCGGCCAAAGACGCGTATTAAGCGGGGTCTCTTTTTCCCTGACAGCAGGCGATTGCCTGATCCTGCGCGGTCCGAACGGGGCAGGTAAAACCACTTTGCTGCGCACATTGGCAGGGCTAAGCCCTGCACCGCGCGGCTCCCTGTCCACCGCAACGGACGGCGTCGTCTACACAGGCCATCTGGACGCGGTAAAACCGCAACTGAGCGTGGCCGAAAATCTGTCCTTCTGGCAGGGCATCTATAACACCACACAAACGGGCACATTAGACCGTTTCGATCTGGCCGATCTGGCAGACAGACCTGCCGCCACCCTGTCTGCGGGGCAAAAACGCCGCCTCGGCCTTGCGCGGCTGCATATTTCGGGGCGCAAGATCTGGCTTCTGGACGAACCCACAACCGCGCTTGATACCAGCCATGTGGCCCGTTTCACCGCAGTGCTGCATGATCACTGCGCGAATGGCGGGATTGCGATTGTTTCAACCCATCTGGACCTTGCCCTGCCCAATGCCAAAACCCTGAATGTGGCGGATTTTGCCGCAAAGCCCGACGCGCCCGAGTCCGCCGATCCCTTCCTGCAAGGATCCTATTGATGCTGGCGCTGTTCAAACGGGATATCACACTTGCTCTGCGGTCAGGCGGGGGGTTCGGATTGGCGCTGGCGTTCTTTTTGATCCTTGTGATGTTTGTCCCCTTCGGCGTTGGCCCCGACCGCGCCGTCCTTGCGCGTATTGCCCCCGGCATCCTGTGGATCGGCGCCCTGCTTGCCTGCCTGTTGTCGCTGGACCGCGTGTTTCAATTGGATGCCGAAGACGGCACGCTTGAAGCCCTTGCCACAGCTCCGATCCCGCTGACAGGTCTGGTCAGCGCCAAGGCCGCCGCCCATTGGGTCACAACAGGGCTGCCCCTGACCTGCGCCAGCGCGCCGCTGGGATATTTGCTGGGATTGCCCGCCGCTGGCTATCCCTGGCTGATCGCCAGCCTCTGTGTCGGCACCTTGTCCCTGTCTTTTATCGGCACCTTTGGAGCAGCCCTGACCGTTGGCATCAAACGTGGCGGTTTGCTACTGTCCTTGCTGGTGCTGCCCCTTTACATTCCGACCCTTATTTTAGGGGCCCAAGTGGTCACCCGCGCGATCAATGGTCAGGCACCAATGCCCACACTGGCCCTGTTAACAGGATTAACCCTGTTCACATTGGCACTCATCCCCTTTGCCGCCAGCATGGCCCTGCGCGCCAATCTGCGTTGACAATTCCGGTAATTCCTTTTCTTCTGACTTGGTAATTTCCGACCAATACCGAAGAAGGACGACTATTATGTTTAAATCTGCCGCAGTTTTCGCCACCGTAATGGCACTGTCTGGAACCTCGGCTCAGGCCGCTGATTTCAAAGTAAAACTCGCAGGCGGATGGAACGGAAAATCAGTCCCGGCTGGTCAGCAATGTAAACTTTTTGGCGGCAAGGGGGCGACGCCGCCCATGGTGGTGTCCGGCCTGCCAGCCGGAACCGAATGGGTGTTGGTCCAGTTCAACGACCGCGATTACAAACCCTTGTCAAAGAACGGTGGGCACGGAACCTTTCGCTTTCCCGTCACAGGAACATCAGCCACACTGCCAGCCATCCCTGAAAACGTAAACAAACTGCCCAACGGGATTTCCGTGGTGAAACGCGCGCGGTCTTCGGGGAAGTTCGCCTCGAAAGGCTATCTTCCGCCCTGTTCCGGTGGCAAAGGAAACGCCTATTTCGCTGATGTTTTTGCCATGAAGGGCAAGAAAACCACACTTGGCGCGGCCCGTGTGGAAATGGGGCGTTATTGACCACCCGTTCACGCTTACGAACCTGTGACCCAATGTCCATTGGCGGGCTGCACAAAACCCGCTACATACGCCGCTATGTCGTTTTGGGAATATGCAAATCCGGTTAAATTTATGGCTCTTTCGGGCCGTATTCTGCCGTTTGCCACTGTGCTGGCCACGTCTTGCCTTTTGACAGGGCTGGTCTGGGGATTTTTCTTCACGGCGGATGATTTCAAACAGGGCTCCACCGTAAAGATCATCTTTTTGCATGTACCTGCTGCGCTGATGGCGATTAACATCTGGCTGATGATGCTGGTGGCCTCGCTGATCTGGCTGGTGCGGCGGCATCATGTCTCTGCCCTTGCTGCCCGCGCTGCGGCACCGATCGGCATCACCATGACGCTGATCGCGCTGTTTACCGGAGCGATCTGGGGCAAGCCCATGTGGGGCACCTATTGGGCATGGGATCCGCGTCTGACGTCTTTCATGATCCTTTTCGTGTTCTACCTTGGATACGCGGCCCTGTGGCAAGCGGTTGAAGACGACGACACCGCCGCCGATCTTACCTCAATTCTGTGTATGGTCGGATCGGTTTTCGCCCTGTTATCCCGCTATGCGGTGAACCTGTGGAACCAGGGGCTACATCAGGCCGCAACCCTGACCGCCACCAAAGAAAGCCCCATAGACGCCAGTTATTACTATCCGCTGCTGGTCTGTATTGTGGGCTTTATCACCCTGTTTATAACGCTGGTCTTACTGCGCACCCGCATGCACATCCGCCTGCGCCGCACCCGCGCGTTGCTGGCACGGGAGACGGCACAATGATCCCTGATCTTGGCAAATACGCAACCGATGTGCTGTCCGCCTATGCCATCGCGCTGGTGCTGCTGATCGGGCTGGTCGCCCTCAGCCTGCGCCAATCCGTAAAAGCCCGCAAAGCCCTGAATGACGCCGAACGAAAGAGCCGCAAATGAGCCGGATATCCCCTTGGGTTGTCGTACCCCCCGTTTTATTTCTATCCATCGCCGCCATGTTCTTTTTCGGGCTGAACCGCGCTGATCCGGACGGGCTGCCCTCGGCGATGATCGGCAAGCAAGCCCCGCCCTTGCAGGTGACGGACCTTGGCACCCTGCCCCCCGCAACCGAGGAACTCCTGCGCTCCGGTGACGTCAAACTGGTTAATTTCTGGGCGAGCTGGTGCGGCCCCTGCCGTGTCGAGCATCCGAACCTGAAGGCCCTGTCAGACACGGGCCTCTCTGTGATCGGACTGAACTACAAAGACAGCGCCGCCAATGCGCTGGGCTTTCTGGACGAATTGGGCAACCCTTATGTGGGAACCTCGGCAATCGACGGACGCGCGGCTTTGGAATGGGGCGTTTACGGCGTGCCGGAAACCTTTTTGCTGGATGCGGATGGCACAATCCTGATGCGCACAGCCGGTCCGGTTACCCAAAGGATCATCCAGGAAAAACTGCTCCCCGCAATCGAAGCGGCCCGCCAGTAACCCACGCGCCGCTTCGGGTTTTAAACCTTACATCGCAAGCACATGCTTGACGGCACCAGCGGCCTCAGCACCTTTTTTCACGAAATGCGCTTTATAAAAGGCTTCGTGTTCGGCGGTTTCCTGATAATGATGCGGCGTCAAACTGACCGAAAACACCGGAACGCCCGTATCCATCTGCGCGCGCATCAAGCCGTCCACAACGGCGGCGGCTACGAAATCGTGGCGATAGATGCCCCCGTCCACAACCAGTGCCGCAGCAACAACGGCGGCATATTCGCCAGTCTCGCCCAGCTTTTTAGCCAGAAATGGCATTTCAAAGGCACCGGGCACGTCGAAAGCCACCACCTCTGTGCCCTCCATCTCTGCCAGAAAGCCCTCATAGGCACGATCCACAATATCCGCATGCCAGCGGGCTTTGATAAAAGCGATTTTAGTGGGTTTTGTCATTGCTCTGATCCTTTCCTTCAACAAGACAAGACCCAGAGCGTTCAGACCCCCGCCTGCCCGAAAGCCTGCGCAAATCCATTCTCTTCCATCCGGACTATACCGTCGGCCTCGGAATTTCACCGATGTCTGCCCTGTCACAGGCTCGCGGGCTGTAACCGCCGGTGGGGAATTGCACCCCGCCCTGAGAATGCCCAATCGCTAACAAGACCGCGCACCAGACACAAGCGGGATTTAAACGAACACAACGTAACGAAACCCCGAACACTGCCCGCTTCAATGTTCCCCAAATACTCGAATCTACAGGTTCCCGATCAAAATACCGGCAGCAAACACCAAAGCCCCGCCCAGAATCACCTGAAATCCCGCCCGCAGCCAAGGCGTTTCCATATAGCGGTGCTGTATCCATGTGATCGCCCATAGTTCAACAAACACCACTAGAATCGCGATGCTGGTGGCTGTCCAAAAATCAGGGATTAGATAGGGCAGCGCATGGCCAAGCCCGCCAAGCGTGGTCATCACCCCCGCCGCAATCCCCCGTTTCAACGGTGACCCACGTCCCGAAATCACCCCGTCATCCGACGCAACTTCGGTAAACCCCATGGAAATTCCGGCCCCCACACTGGCTGACAGCCCCACAAGAAAGGTCTGCCACGTGTCACCCGTGGCAAAAGCCGCCGCAAAAATCGGCGCGAGCGTGGATACGGACCCGTCCATCAGCCCCGCAAGTCCGGGTTGCACCCATGTCAGCACAAACTGGCGGTGTTCGTGATCTTCTTCGCCCAAAGCCCCATCCGCGCCCAGATGTTTCGCCTCAAGCGCGCCTGCCATCGCCTGATGCCCAGCCTCGGCCAGTGCCAGTTCCCCCAGCAATTTGCGGGTATCCGCGTCCTGTGTGCGCCCTGCGGCCAAACGATAGAACCGCGCCGCCTGTGCCTCCATATCCCGCGCGGCTTTGCGGGCCTTTTCAATGCCCAAGGGGCGCACCAGCCAATCGGGTTTTCGTTCATAAAAGCCTTTCACATGCTCGCGACGGATCAGGGGAATAACATCTCCGAACCGTTTTTTATGCAGATCAATCAACCAGTTGCGATGGGAGTTCTCCTCAGCCGACATGTCATCAAACACATGCGCTGAATCAGGGAAATCCGCGCGCAGACCTTCGGCATAGGCGGCATAAATGCGTCCGTCGTCTTCTTCGGTTGAAATCGCCAAGGCGATAATTTCCTGCTCGTTCAGATCGGAAAAATTGCGGCGTGCGCCCGATACAAATCCCGTTACAAATCTGGGTACAAATCTTGAGAACATGTTGACCCCCACAAATTAGAATGGTTCTAAATTATGCGATAAAATCGCCCGCCTCAAGTCAAATCCCCCTTGCCCCGCACCTGTCCCCTTGGGTATCAGCGACCAACAGCACAGGAGCCTTGATCATGACCAGCCTCACCATCCGCCGCCCCGACGACTGGCATTTGCACCTGCGTGACGGGGATATGTTGCGCGGTGTGCTGCCCGAAACCGCGCGGGATTTCGCCCGTGCCATCATCATGCCCAATCTTGTGCCCCCCGTTGTCACCGCCAAAGACGCCGCCGCCTACCGCGATCGTATTTTGGCCGCTTTGCCAAATGGCAGCGATTTCCAGCCTTTGATGACGCTTTATCTGACCGAAACCACCGATCCTGCGGATGTGGCAGCGGCCCATGCCGACGGGCTGATCAACGCGGTGAAATTATACCCCGCAGGGGCCACCACCAATTCCGCATCCGGCGTGAAAGACATTAACGCCGTCATGCCTGTGCTGGAAAAGATGGCACAGATCGGCCTGCCCATGTGTGTCCACGGTGAAGTCACCGACGCCGATGTGGATATTTTCGACCGTGAGGCGGTGTTCATCGACACGAAACTGAACCCTCTGCGCCAGCGCCTGCCAGACCTGCGCATCGTGATGGAACATGTCACAACCAAAGACGGCATCGACTATATTTTGGCAGCCGATCAGAACCTGGCAGGCACCATCACCACGCACCACCTGATCATCAACCGCAACCACCTGTTGGTGGGCGGGATCAAGCCCCATTACTACTGCCTGCCTGTGGCCAAACGAGAAGAACACCGTCTGGCCCTGCGCAAAGCGGCCACTTCGGGGGATGCACGTTTCTTTCTGGGTACCGATTCCGCGCCTCACACCGACCCGAACAAACTGTGTGATTGCGGCTGTGCCGGAGTGTTTTCTGCTACCAATACAATGGCCTGCCTTGCCCATGTGTTCGAAGAGGACGGCGCGCTGGACAAGCTTGAATCCTTCGCCTCGCTGAATGGTCCTGCCTATTATCGCCTTCCAGTCAATGACGCGACGCTTACCCTGACCAAACACGACAAAGCGGTTAATTTTCCGGCCAAAATCGACACAAACGAAGGCCCTGTGACCCTGTTTAACCCGGGTTTTCCGCTGTTCTGGTCCGCCAGTTAAGCCCGCGGTCAGCTCTACGTGAAAACGAAAAAACCCGGCTACCGCAGCAGCCGGGTAAGTATACCTGATGAGTAGCCGCCCACCTCGGAGGGAAGGACAGCCATGAGGCAGTTAGAGAACAACAGTCCGAGTCTAACCTAGATTAGCAAGTTGGAAGCCGAACGCGCAAAAATCGGTGCAGCTTTCGCATTCCCGAGACGAGGATTTGCACGCAGACGCTCCACACCCGATTCGCGTCCTCATGCAGGAAACCTAGCATGAATTGTAGGGATGCAAAAGTTTTCCACTATATTTTGTGTTATACCATTGCATGTGTAATTTTTTTATTCGCCCAACAACCCGTCATAAACCAGCCAATCCAACGGGTTTTTCGCCTTATCCACAGGCCATCCACAAAGTTTTCCAGATTGCCATTTCCCGCCCGATAACCCACATTGCCAGCAACCAGAAAAAGAGGACACCATGAGCGGGATTGCAGCATTACCAGAGGTCAAACCAGCCCCTGAACACAGCGAAAACACAGGCACGCTGCCCCACTCGATTGAGGCCGAACAGGCGCTTTTGGGGGCTTTGCTGGTCAATAACGAGGTTTACGATCGTATTGCGTCATTGGTTAACGAAGCGCATTTCTTTGATCCGGTCCATGGCCGTATATTCGAGGTCATCGCCCGCCGTATCCAAAAGAACGCCCTCGCCTCTCCGGTGACGATCAAAGCCTTCCTCGAAGACGATCCAGGACTGGCTGAACTGGGGGGGCCAGCCTATCTGGTGCGCCTTGCAGGGGCCTCTATGTCGGTTTTTGCAGCACGGGATTACGCGCAGATGATCTATGATCTGGCCATCCGGCGCGACCTGATCGCCATCGGCGAAGAAATCAGTGCCAAAGCCACAGCCATGAATGTGGACGATGAACCCAAAGAACAGATCGTCGCCGCTGAACAAAGGCTTTATGCCCTTGGTGAACAAGGCAGCGTGGACAGCGGGTTTCAATCGTTCCTGAAAGCGGTGACCGAAGCGGTAAACGTAGCCAATGCCGCCTATCAACGGGACGGCGGGCTTGCGGGTATTTCCACGGGTTTGCAAAATATGGACGGAAAACTGGGCGGCTTGCATAAATCCGACCTTCTGATCCTTGCCGGCCGCCCCTCCATGGGGAAAACCTCGCTTGCGACCAATATTGCCTATAATATTGCCAAAGCCTATAAAAAGGGCGTTCGTCCTGATGGCAGCGAAGGCGCAGTGCAGGGTGGTGTTGTCGGGTTTTACTCGCTCGAAATGTCATCCGAACAGCTTGCTGCACGTATTCTGTCCGAAGCTGCGGAAATTGAATCCCATAAAATCCGCGCAGGGGATATGACCGAAGACGAATTCCGCCGCTTTGTCGAAGCCGCCAAAAGTCTCGAAAACTGCCCGCTGTTCATTGATGACACTGCGGCGCTGCCGATTTCGCAACTTGCCGCGCGCGCCCGCCGCCTGAAACGGACCCACGGGCTGGACGTATTGATCGTGGACTATCTGCAACTGGTGCGCCCCGCATCCGCCAAAGACAGCCGCGTGAACGAGGTGTCTGAAATCACTCAGGGCCTGAAGGCCATCGCCAAGGAACTGGACATCCCCGTGATCGCCCTGTCCCAGCTTTCCCGTGCCGTTGAAAGCCGCGAAGACAAACGCCCGCAACTGTCAGACCTGCGTGAATCCGGCTCGATCGAGCAAGACGCCGACTGTGTTATGTTCGTGTACCGCGGCGAATACTACAAGGAACGGGAAAAACCGGCTGAACACGAGGCCGAAAAAATGATGACATGGCAAGGCGAAATGGAAGAACTGATGGGCAAGGCCGAGGTCATCATCGGCAAGCAACGCCACGGCCCCATCGGCTCTGTTGAACTGGCCTTCGAGGGCCGCTTCACCCGCTTCACCGATCTGGTCAAACCCTGGCAACAAGACCGCGAAGACGAGTATTGATCCGATGATCCCACAATTCGACGACTCCACCGCCCTACTGCTGATTGACGTACAAAAAGGCATCAACGACACGGCTTATTACGGCGGTCCGACCGGACGCCGTAATAATCTGGCGGCTGAGGATAACATCACCACCCTTTTATCCGCATGGCGGGCCAAAGGCGGGCGGGTCGCTTTTACCCGTCACGACAGTATCGAGCAAAACTCCCCTCTAAAGCTGTCCCTTGAAAGCGGCGCGCAGTTGGATGGCATGGAAATCCTGCCCGAAGACATTGCCGTGTCAAAATCCGCCAACAGCGGCTTTGTGGGCACATCGCTTGAACTGGAGTTGCGCCGCGCCCGCATCCACCGCCTTGTGGTCATGGGGTATTTTACCAATGTCTGCGTGGAAACCACTGTGCGCACCGCTGGAAACATGGGGTTTGACACCTATTTGGTCCATGACGCCTGCGCGACGATGAATGTGATCGGTCTCGACGGCACCGATTATGACCCTGAACTGGTGCATAATATGTCCGTGGCCTCGATGAACGGTGAATTCTGCACGGCCCTGTCCACGACAGACGCGATTTCGCTTATGTCCTCGGACGCACCGAACCTGAACCGCGTCCAAGGCAACGAATAACCCCGCCCTACCGCAAGCCCTGCCCTGTCTACGCGCGCGCAGTCCCTCTTTTTGGGTCAAATATCCAATTCCAACACCGCTCAAACACGCAGACTGCGCCAACAAAACACTTGACCTCCCAGCAGCTCTAGTGTCCCTACGCGGCAAGAAAAAGGATGCGGATATGGCTGTTGCAACACTGACAATCGACCTGACGGCCATTGCCGACAACTGGCGCGCCCTAGATGCCAAATCGACCGGCTCTGTGGAAACCGCTGCCGTGGTCAAAGCCGACGGCTACGGGCTGGACGCAGGACGGGTGTCAAAAGCGCTTCAAGACGCAGGCGTCAGAACCTTCTTTGTGGCCGTTGCCGAAGAAGGCGCCGCTGTGCGCAAAGCCGTTGGCCAAGATGCAGAAATCTATGTGTTTTCCGGCTGTTGCGACGGGGATTTCCCGATCCTGAAAGCCCATAATCTGATACCGCTGCTGAACGCCCCCGCACAGGTAAACGCCTATCTGCCCAGCGGCGCACCTTTCGGCATTCAGCTTGATTCAGGCATGAACCGGTTGGGGATGGAACCTGACGAATTCGCAGCCCTGAAAGACACGATCACACAGGCCTCCCCCCGTCTGATCATGTCCCATCTGGCCTGCGCCGATGAACCGGAACACCCCCAAAATGCCGCGCAACTTGCAGCCTTTCGCGCTATGGCCGACGGGCTCTCCACCCGCAAATCCCTCTCCGCAACAGGCGGCACCCTTCTGGGCCCGGAATACCATTTCGACCTGAACCGCCCAGGCGTTGGTCTGTATGGCGGCGCACCGTTTACACAAGCCAAAGCCGCCGTGCGCCTGTCGATCCCCGTGATCCAGACCCGCGAAGTCGCAGTTGGTGAGACCGTGGGATACGGCGCGAAATGGCAGGCAACCCGCCCCAGCAAAACCGCCACCATCGCATCCGGCTATGCAGACGGATTGATCCGCGCCATGGGCAACGGCCCTGTAAACCTTTATGCGGGCGACATCCCCTGCCCGCTGATAGGGCGCGTTTCGATGGATTTGATCACCGTCGATGTCTCCGATCTGGAAACCGTGCCGGACAGTCTGGATCTGCTGAACCCCATCCAAACCATCGACCATCTGGCCGATGCGGCAGGCACCATCGGCTATGAAATTCTCACCTCTCTTGGCGCGCGGTACAATCGCGTCTACAAGGGGTAAAACGGGTTCGCGGAATCAAAAAAACGGGCAGGATACGCCGCTCGTAGCAGGTTAGAACCACGCTAAAGGGCAGATAATGCAGGCACTTACATTCCTTGACGCATTTTTGGGTTCAATCGGGCGGTCGGTTTTGGGACTTTGCGCTGCCATCGGGCGGATCGTAATTTTCGCCGCCCTGACGCTCAGTCATATAGTGCGCCCGCCGTTTTATTTTCGCGAATTCGGCCAGCAATTGCTCCACATCGGCTATTTCTCGCTGCCTGTTGTCGGCCTGACAGCACTGTTCACCGGGGGCGCACTGGCCTTGCAAATCTATTCCGGCGGTGCCCGTTTCAGCGCCGAGGCCGTGGTCCCCTCGGTTGTCGCCATTGCCATGGTGCGCGAGCTGGGTCCAGTACTCAGCGGCCTCATGGTTGCAGGGCGCGTGTCCTCCTCTATTGCGGCGGAACTTGGCACCATGCGGGTGACCGAACAGATTGACGCGCTGACAACCCTTTCTACCAACCCGATGAAATATCTGGTGGTGCCCCGTGTTCTGGCCGCCACCATCGCCATGCCCATACTTGCCTTTATCGGTGATGTGATCGGCATCATGGGCGGGTTTCTGGTGGGAACGCAGCGGCTCGATTTCAACGCGGCCACCTATATCAACAACACCTGGAGCTTTCTGGAGTTCGACGATATTTTCTCGGGCCTCGTCAAAGCCGCTGCATTCGGCTTTATCGTCGCACTTCTGGGCTGCTATCACGGCTATAACTCGGGCCGCGGCGCCCAAGGCGTGGGCCGCGCCACCACCAACGCAGTGGTCAGCGCAAGCGTGTTGATCCTCGCCGCCAATTACCTTCTGACAGAGATATTCTTCACCTCATGATACAACTTATCAACGTCAAAAAATCCTTCGGCAACAACCACGTCCTGCGCGGTGTGAACCTTGAAATCGCACAGGGCGAAAGCATGGTCATCATCGGCGGGTCAGGAACCGGAAAATCCGTTGCGCTTAAATGCGTGCTGGGTCTGGTCCATGCGGACAGCGGCCAGATCCTTGTCAACGGCGCAGATGCGACCGAGGGCGACCGCGATGCCTTCCTTGCGCAATTCGGCATGTTGTTCCAAGGCGGCGCCCTGTTTGACAGCCTTTCGGTCTGGCAAAACGTTGCCTTCCGCCTAATGCGTGGCAAGGGCAAGCTGTCCAAATCGGACGCCCGGGATGTGGCCATCGAAAAGCTGCGCCGTGTCGGCCTGAAACCCGAAGTGGCCGATCAGTTCCCCGCCGAACTGTCAGGGGGCATGCAAAAGCGTGTCGGTCTTGCCCGTGCCATTGCCGCCGAACCCGACATCATCTTTTTTGACGAACCCACCACAGGGCTCGATCCGATCATGTCTGGCGTGATCAACGAATTGATCCGTGAAATCGTCGTTGAAATGGGCGCGACGGCCATGACCATCACCCATGATATGTCCTCGGTCCGCGCCATCGCTGACAAGGTCGCCATGCTGCATGAAGGCGTGGTGCAATGGACCGGTCCCGTGGCAGATATGGACCAAAGCGGCGATCCTTATCTTGATCAGTTCATCAATGCCCGCGCCGAAGGCCCGATCGAAGCTGTTCGCTAGGAAAATACCACATGTTCGCCCTATGTTTACTTTAAGTTCACGATAATTTCCCTCTACGTTTCAATGTTCCCAAAATACTCACGTCCCCAAACCCATGTTGAAAATCGCCAACCTGTCTCTGTTGATCCTCTTCCCCGTCGCATGGTTCGCCCCGTTGCTGCGCGCAGGTCTTCTGCCGTTTTTCGCGCTGGATGAAATCACCGTGATCTCTGGCCTTCAGGCGCTCTGGGAAAAGGATGTGTTTCTGGCGCTGCTGGTCACCTTCCTTGCAC
Source organism: Amylibacter sp. (assembly GCA_034670045.1). Classification (GTDB taxonomy): domain Bacteria; phylum Pseudomonadota; class Alphaproteobacteria; order Rhodobacterales; family Rhodobacteraceae; genus Amylibacter. The sequence goes on from JAXMOF010000016.1 coordinate 22,093, forward strand.
TGGTCGCACCGATGGCCAAAGTCGTTGGCACAGCCCTGATCCAGTTCAACCTGCTGGCCCCTTCGGTAAAACCCGTACTTTCCGTTCTTGGCCGCCTCGCCATGGCGGATGTTTTCCTGATCGCCATTTACATCGTCGCGGCCAAAGGTATCGGCGTGGGGCGGCTTGAAACCGGCTGGGGGTTGTATCTGTTCACGGCCTGCGTTCTTGGCTCTTACGCCATCACATTGCTGGACAAAACACGCGACCCTGCGCAAAGCACTTGATCCTTCTGCCTGCTTTGGCCTATCTGCGGCTATGGCCAAACAAACACTCGCTTTTACCTGCTCTGCCTGTGGCGCTTCTCATAAGAAATGGGCGGGACGTTGTGACACTTGCGGCGAATGGAATTCCATTCAGGAGGAGGCCCCGCTGTCCGCCGGCCCCAAAGGGAAAACCATCGGGGCCACCAAGGGACGCAAGATTGAACTGTCCGACCTAACCACCAAAGACGCCCCCCTGCCCCGTTCCAACTGCGGGATCGAGGAGTTGGACCGTGTGCTTGGCGGCGGGCTGGTCCCTGCATCAGCCATTCTGGTAGGTGGCGATCCGGGCATCGGGAAATCCACCCTTTTGCTGCAAGCCACAGCGAAATTCGCCCTGACGGGCAAAAAGGCGATCTATGTTTCGGGCGAGGAGGCCGCCAGCCAGATTCGTATGCGCGCCCAACGGCTTGGCCTGACCAAAGCGCCTGTGCAACTGGCCTCTGAAACCAACCTGCGCGATATTCTGACCACGCTGGAAGCGGAAAGACCCGATCTGGTGGTGATTGATTCCATCCAGACCATGTGGGTGGATCATATTGACAGTGCACCGGGGTCTGTATCGCAGGTCCGCGCTGTGGCCCATGAATTAACCACTTTTGCCAAAAAGCGCGGCGTGGCGGTGATCCTTGTGGGCCATGTGACCAAAGACGGTCAGATCGCCGGCCCCCGCGTCGTCGAACATATGGTCGACACTGTGTTGTATTTTGAAGGCGAGCGCGGCCACCAGTTCCGCATTCTGCGCGCGGTAAAGAACCGCTTTGGCCCTGCCGATGAAATCGGTGTGTTCCAGATGACAGGCTCGGGTCTGGAAGAAGTCACAAATCCCTCTGCCTTATTCCTGTCGGACCGCGAAAAGCCGGCACCCGGCTCTGTGGTTTTTGCAGGGATTGAAGGAACCCGCCCGCTTTTGGTGGAAATTCAGGCGCTTGTGGCCCAATCGGCGCTTGCCAATGCACGGCGCACCGTTGTGGGCTGGGACAGTGGCCGTTTGTCCATGATCCTTGCTGTTCTGGAATCCCGCGCAGGCGTGTCTTTTGCGGGGATGGATGTCTATCTGAATGTCGCAGGGGGGATGCGGATTTCCGAACCTGCGGCCGATCTGGCTGTGGCAGCTGCGCTGATTTCGGCGCGTCTTGACAAGAGCCTGCCCGGTGATCTGGTGATTTTCGGGGAAATAAGTCTTTCTGGTGGCCTGCGTCCCATTTCGCAGGCCGAAGCCCGCCTTAAAGAGGCCAAAAAGCTTGGTTTTAGTGGCGCGTTTGCGCCATCGCGCATGAAACTTGCCAGCACATCTGGCATGACTGTAAAAAAAGTGAATGATGTGGCAACGTTTATCACCGATTGTTTCGGCGATATCGAGGCCTGAAGAAGAGGGTACTATGGAAGGTTTCACACTGGTAGACGGCGGCGTTGCAGTCGTCATTCTAATCTCGGCCATTCTGGCCTATTCGCGCGGGTTTGTGCGCGAGGTCCTATCTATAGCAGGCTGGGTGATTGCCGCTGTGGTGGCCTATGTCCTGACGCCGCAGGTGGAACCGCTGGTCAAGGAAATCCCTGTGGTTTCGGATATTATCGGCGGGTCTTGTGTGCTGTCGCTGATCGTGGCCTTTGCCATCATCTTTGCTGTTGCCCTGATTGTAGTGTCGATCTTTACCCCGCTGTTTTCGGGCATGATCCAGCAATCGGCCATCGGTGGCATTGATCAGGGCATCGGCTTTCTGTTCGGTGTGGCCCGTGGCCTGCTGCTGATTCTGATCGCCTTTATTCTGTATGACAACATCTTCCCCGAAGGGGATCGTCTGGACATCGTGGAAAACAGCAAATCCCGTGCCGTTCTGTCTGACAGCCAGTCCCGACTGGCCCAGATGTTGCCCACCGAAGTGCCTGAATGGCTGCAAGACCGTTATGAATCCTTTGTGGGCACCTGTGGTGGCGTCGACAACGGGCCTACAGACACAGGCATCGTAACCCCTCCGCCAACAGGCGGGTCTGACACGTAATCAGACCGGATATTGCCCGAAAAACCGGCAATTCCTGCACAATCTAACAGATTTTCCCGCGCGGCCGATCTTTGTATCTGCCGCGCGTTTTCTTTGTTCTGGTCCCTTGGGCGGCAGGTTTCGGAATATGCTATTCGGGCCTGATACTAGGCTTGGGCTGTTTGTGACAAATGCACAGGCTGCGACATTTCGTATGACGGTTTGATGAACACTCGGCCATAGACGTTTGTGCGACGGCACGTTATACCCTGCCCATCTGCCCATACTCGGAAATGCACCCCATGCTGAGCCAGACCAAGCCGTTCCTTGCCCATCCGTTTGACGACGACAAACTGAAAGAGGAGTGCGGCATTTTTGGCGTTATCGGCGTGCAAGACGCCGCCAATTTTGTCGCCCTCGGATTGCACGCCCTGCAACATCGCGGGCAAGAGGCCGGCGGCATTGTTGCCTATGACGCGGAACACGGGTTCAACAGCGCGCGGCGCTTTGGCTATGTTCGCGATAACTTCACAAAGGCGTCGTTGATGGAAACCCTGCCCGGGTCCAATTCTATCGGCCATGTGCGCTATTCCACCTCGGGGTCCAAAGGGCCCACTGCGATCCGCGATGTTCAGCCGTTTTTTGGCGAATTCTCACTGGGCGGCTGTGCCATTGCCCATAACGGCAATCTGACCAATGCGGTTGCGCTGCGCAAGGAACTGATCTCTCGTGGCTCGATCTTTCAATCGTCGTCTGACAGCGAATGTATCATCCATCTGATCGCGCGGTCCTATCAATCCACCCTGCCCGAACGTCTGAAGGATGCGCTGCGCCGTGTTGAGGGCGCGTTTTCGGTGATTGCCCAGACCCGCACCAAACTGATCGGTGTGCGCGATGCGCTGGGTGTACGGCCTTTGGTTCTTGGCAAACTCGGCGATGGCTGGGTCTTGTCGTCCGAAACCTGTGCGCTGGATATCATCGGGGCGGACTTCATCCGCGAAGTGGAACCGGGCGAGATGATCATCGCTTCTGCCACGGGGATCGAAAGTTCCTATCCGTTTGAAAAAGCCAAGCCGCGGCCCTGTATCTTTGAACACGTCTATTTTTCCCGTCCCGACAGTATTCTGGGTGGGCAATCCGTCTATGAAACCCGCCGTCGCATCGGTGTGGAACTGGCCAAAGAATCCCCTGTGGATGCCGATCTGGTCTGTCCTGTACCTGATTCAGGCACACCAGCGGCCATCGGATTTTCACAGGAAAGCGGCATTCCCTACGCCATGGGGATCATCCGCAACCAGTATATGGGCCGCACCTTTATTGAACCGACAGAGCAGATCCGGAACATGGGTGTGCGTCTGAAGCTGAACGTGAACCGCGCGCTGATCAAAGGCAAACGGGTTATTCTGGTGGATGATTCTGTGGTGCGGGGCACAACGTCACGCAAGATCAAAGAAATGATCCTGGATGCAGGCGCTGCCGAAGTTCACTTTCGCATCGCCTCCCCCCCGACGGCCTGGCCCTGCTTTTACGGTGTCGACACACCGCAACGCGAAAAACTGCTGGCCGCAACCATGACCGAAGAAGAAATGCGCGATCATCTGGGCGTGGCATCTTTGAAGTTTGTAACCCTTGACGGATTGTACCGTGCTGCAGGCGAAGAAAAAGGCCGTGACAATGCATCCCCTGCCTATTGTGATGCCTGTTTCAGCGGTGAATATCCGGTAAGACCTGCGGATAAAATCGAAGAAGGCTTTCTGATGAAGGCTGCGGAATAAGTCGTGACCCAACCTGTTTCCCTTATCACCGGCGCATCGCGCGGGCTCGGTTCTGCCACGGCAGAGGTTCTGGCCGCCAAAGGCCATCACATTATCGCTTTGGCGCGCACCACTGGCGCGCTTGAAGAACTGGACGATCGCATTCAGGCCAAAGGCGGGACCACCACTTTGGTGCCGCTGGATGTGAAAGACGAAGAAGCGGTCAAACGGCTGTGCATTTCGGTGAATGAACGCTGGGGTGGTTTGGATTTCTGGGTCCATTGCATCAATCACGCCCCCCCCTTGTCCCCTGCCAACCACGCCGCACAAAAGGATTGGGACAGCACATTCAACACCAATGTGCGCATGACCCAGCAGTTGATCGTCAATCTTGATCCGCTGTTGGAAGCCCGCAAAGGCACGGCTGTTCACTGCCACGATCCCCGCGCGGGCGAAAAGTTCTTTGCCGCTTATGGCGCGTCCAAAGCGGCACAAAAGGCGCTGTTTGACAGTTGGCGCGCCGAAGTGACCGGCCTCAATCGCCGTGTGGTCTGTTTTGAACCCGCACCGATGCCCACAGCCACCCGCGCAAGGTTCTACCCCGGTGAAGACCGCGCCGCGCTGACGCCTTGTGCCGATGAAGCTGCCCGTTTGGTCAGCCTGCTTTAAAGCCGGTCACAAACTCTGAAGGGGGCGTTCCAATCCCCCTTCCCTTTCGATCCTGTTTCCAGCAAACTGCGTGAAAAACAACCCGCAGGCCCGTAGCAGTGAGCGAACACCCCGTAAAAAACATCCTCTTCCTGTCGATTGAGGATCTGAACGACTGGATCGAACCGCTTGGCGGACATCCCGATAGCCTGACCCCGAATCTGACCCGTCTGGCTGCGCGTGCCAAACTGTTTGAAAACGCCTATGCCGAGGCACCCGCCTGTTCGCCAAGTCGCACATCAACTTTGTTCGGGCAGCATCCCTGGTCCACGGGTGTCTATGCCAACAACCACAAATGGCACGATTTTTATGAACCGGGCGCAAAGCGATCGCTTGTGGGGCGGTTCAAGGATGCGGGCTTTGAAACCCATGGCGCGGGCAAGGTGTTTCATGTGGCTCCCAAACATTTCGATCCCGCAGACTGGACCAGCTACAACCGCCGCGAGATCGAAAATTTCGCACCGATCAGCGCCACCCGAAAATCTGAAAAAGTGGGCGCAAACACGGATTTCGGGCCGCTTGATAATGCAGAATTGCAATATGACGACCACAACACAGACTGGCTGGTGGATCAGTTGCAGGCGGGTGCCACGGGGCAATTCTGGGCGCTTGGCCTCTACCGTCCGCATTTGCCGTTTATTGTGCAGCAGAAATATTTCGACCGTTTTCCCGACGTCGTCGCCGATCCGCCGGGTTTGGGATTGAACCGATTTGATCCGCTTAACAGCTCGCTGCACGGGCAACTGCCAGATGCGGGGAAATCCATGGCCAATGATTCCGCAATGTTGCGGCGGATATTGGGGCGGCAGGATGAATATAAAGACCTGCTAAAGGCCTATCTTGCCTCGATAAATTATGCGGATGAACTATTGGGCAAAGTTCTCGATCAGATGGACGCTTGTGATCTATGGGACAGCACTTTGGTGGTGCTTTGGTCCGATCACGGCTGGCAGCTGGGCGAAAAGCTAGCCTTTCGCAAATTTACCCTGTGGGAGCGGGCCTTGCGCATTCCGATGATGTTCGCAGGCGCCGGTATTCAGGCGGGGCGTTCCACAGAGCCCGTGACCCTGTGCGATATAGCCCCGACCCTTTTGGCCCGCGCGGGGCTGACCGTGGACACGCAGTTTGAAGGGCAAGACCTGTCGCCGGTTCTGGATGACACCACAGAACCGCTGCGCGGCCATGCGGTTGCGGTTTGGGGGCGGGAATTCAAAACCGACAGCCCGAAACTGGCCATGTCGGCGCGGTCCAAAACCCACCGCTATATCCTGTATTGGGATGGCAGTGACGAGTTGTATGACCACAGAAGCGATCCGTTCGAACATGTGAACCTGCTGAAGGACCCAAGCGCATTGGACGACCCGGATATCGCTGCCCTGCGAGAGGAACACCAACTGATGCTACCCGAGGATTTTGCCATTCCCGTGTCACAGACCACCTATCGTGGATAAGCCGCGCCAGAATATCCTGTTGTTTTCAATCGAGGATTTGAACGACTGGATTGAACCTTTGGGCGGTCATCCTGATACCATCACCCCAAACCTGACGCGGCTTGCCAAACGGGCCGTGGTGTTCACCCAAGCCTATAGCCCCGCGCCCGCCTGTTCACCTGCCCGCACGGCCGCGCTGTTCGGGCAGAACCCGTGGGAAACCGGCGTCTATGCAAATCAGCACAAATGGCACCACCATTACCCCCGCGCCAAACGCCTGTCCCTTGTGGGACGTTTGCGGGATGCGGGGTTTGCGACCCATGGGCTGGGCAAAGTGTTCCACGTCAACAAACCCCAGTTCGATTACGAGGATTGGGACAGTTTCCCCCAAAGCAATTCCGAATTGTTTGCACCGATCAGCAGGCTGGCAAAGACGGGGAAATTCGGGCCGTCGATTGATTTTGGCCCCGTGCCGGACGGTGAAGATCAATATGACGATGTGAACACATCCGCAATGATTGAACGGATGCGCGCCGACAGTTCGGGGCAGTTCTGGGCGCTGGGTCTGTATCGCCCCCATCTGCCCTTTGTGGTGCCCCAACGGTTCTTTGATCTGTTCCCAGACACTGTCGCCAATCCACCGGGTTTGGGTCAAAACGTCTTTGATCCCGAAGCCCGTGCTCCGCAGGCGGGCTTGTCGGCGGCAGGGAAATCCTATGCCAACAGCCGTGCGCAGTTTCGCCGTATTGTCAGCCGCACAGGGGAATATCAGGACTTTCTAAAGGCTTATCTGGCATCTGTCGCTTATGCCGATCACCTTTTGGGGCGCGTTCTGGACCATATGGACGCCACCGGCCTGTGGGACACAACCACGCTCATTCTTTGGTCTGATCATGGGTATCAACTGGGTGAAAAGCTGGCATTTCACAAGTTTACCCTGTGGGAACGGGCCTTGCGAGTGCCCTTGATGATCGCAGGGCCAGATATTGACCCTGCCCGCAGTGACGAACCGGTGTCCCTGATTGATATCGCGCCCACAGTTATGGCTTTGGCGGGGCTTGCGCAGGTGGAACAGTTCTCTGGGCAGGATTTGACGCCGATCTTACGTGGAAAGTCAGAACCAATGCGCGGCTTTGCCGGATCGGTCTGGACGCAAGACGCCAAAGACGGGCTGGCGCAAACGGCTTTGACCGCGCGTACACGCACGCACCGGTATATTTTTTACTGGGACGGATCGGAAGAATTGTACGACCACCGCGTTGATCCGTTCGAGCATCACAACCTGCTGTTGGATGGCGGGAATGATCCTGAAATTCAGCAGCTTAGAGAGTCATTTCTGGCCATGTTGCCCGAAGATATGGCGGAGCCGGCAAATTAAACCCGCCGGATTTCGTGGCTATGATGGAGCCTCCGGCGGGGATATTTTTCAAACAAAAAGGGCCTTGGCCGTTATGACTTTGGCTTCACGCCGCGCCCTGCTTCTTTGCGGAAGCGGCCTTCGGTGTGTTTGTTCAGTTTTGTCACTTTCTTTTCTTTCTTGTCCCGATAAGGGTTCTTGGCAGACTGGCTGCGCATGAACAGGCGGATCGGGGTGCCCGGCATGTTAAGATCGGCCCGTAACCCGTTGACAAGATAGCGGCTGTAACTTTCCGGCGTCAGGTCCGGATGCGAACACATGACCACGAAACTTGGCGGTCTGGTCTTCACTTGGGTCATATACCGCATGCGGATACGTTTCCCGCCCGGAGCTGGCGGCGGGTGCGCCTCTAGCATTCCGGTCAGCCAGCGGTTCAAACGGGCGGTACTGATGCGGCGGTTCCAGACTTTATGGGCATCCAGAATAGCCTGATGCAGTTTGTCGATACCCTTGCCGGTACGGGCAGATACAGTGACCATCGGCGCGCCGCGAAGCTGGGGCAAAAGACGGGTGAAGCTTTCGCGCAATTCCTTGATTTTGCTTTGCTTCTCGTCTTCAAGATCCCATTTGTTCACAGCCACGACAACCGCGCGGCCTTCCCGTTCGGCCAGATCGGCGATGCGCAGGTCTTGTTGTTCGAAGGGTATGTCCACATCCAGCAAAACAACCACGACTTCCGAGAATTTCACCGCGCGCAGACCATCGGACACGGAAAGCTTTTCCAGCTTTTCCTGCACTTTGGCCCGTTTGCGCATCCCCGCCGTATCCCATATACGAAACGGGATACCGTCCCATGTGGCATTGGTGGAAATCGCATCGCGGGTGATGCCCGCTTCGGGGCCTGTCAGCAGCTTGTCCTGCCCCAGAATTTTATTGATCAGCGTGGATTTACCCGCATTCGGACGGCCCACAACGGCAATTTGTAGCGGGCGGGCTGCGGAATAGGTGATTTCAACATCTTCATTGTCGAAATCATAATCTTCGTCTTCGGTCACATCCACATCGGTTTCAGGCTCGATCTGGCGGTCTTCGAATTCTTTTGCCATCGGTTCGAGCATGCGCATCAGGTCGTCCATACCCTCGCCGTGTTCAGCAGAGAGTTGCACAGGTTCCCCCAGCCCCAACGAGAAAGCATCGTAATAGCCCGATTCGCCAGCGCGTCCCTCGGCCTTATTGGCGGCCAGAATAACGCGGGCGGATTTGCGGCGCAGGATTTCAGCGAACACCTGGTCGGCAGGCATAACCCCTGCCCGCGCATCCATCATGAACAGGCAGATGTCGGCCATTTCCACCGCGCGTTCGGTGAGCATCCGCATCCGGCCCTGCAGGCTTTCGTCGGTGGCCTCTTCCAGTCCGGCAGTGTCGATCACGGTAAAGCGCAGCGGGCCGAGGCGCGCCTCGCCTTCACGTAGATCGCGGGTGACGCCGGGTTGATCATCGACCAGCGCCAGTTTACGGCCAACCAAACGGTTGAACAGGGTGGATTTACCAACGTTGGGACGCCCGACAATGGCCAGCGTGAAAGACATGATTAGAAACCTGTGTAGGAGTTGAAACCGCCATCTAGCGGATCACAACCATATTGAAAAGGCTTATTGATAGGCGTGTAACTGTCCGTTTGCGGACAGGATGAACAATTTGCCCCCTGCCACAGCCGGTTGAGAGGCCGCACCACCCGGTATTGCGACTGTGCCTGTGACTGTTCCATCCACCGGATTATAGCTGCGCAGCAAACCGTCACTGCCAGCAACCCAAAGCTGACCACCAGCCAGAACGGGGCCGAAATAGGCATAGGCGTCTTTCTTGCGACGATCTTTTTTCGCTTTGAAATCAGGCAGTTCAGCAGACCATACATCTGTTCCGTCTGAAGCGTTCAAACGTTTCACTGCAAAGCGGTCAGTGATCATAAACACCGCGCCACCCGCGGGCCAGACTGGGGAATAGGACCCGTCTTTGGCGGTCCACAACCGTTCACCAGAGCGGCGGTCAAGGGCGGCAAGGCGGCCAGACTGGTTGGCCACATAAAGTGTGGTGCCATCAATAACCGGATCGCCGGAAATGTCGGAAACCACGTTGCGGGCCTGACCTTTGTTGCTGCCTGTAACTGTTGCAGTCCAGGCCCGCAGGCCGTTGCTGGTAACCGCGCCGATGATTTCACCCGATGCGAAGGGCAGAACCGCGAGTTTGCCAAGGGCCGCAGGTGCGCCTGCCCCTGCGATTCCAGAAGTGTCGCCAGAGCTGACCTGTTGCCACAAAATACGGCCGTTTTTAATGTCGAGCCCAAGGGCCACGTTATTGCGCGACACAGCAACGATCACATCGCCCACGATCAGCGGGTCGGTGGAAATCGCGCCGGTCATCTGATGCCGCCAACGTTCTGCGCCCGTGGCAGGATCAAGCACAATTACTTCGCCAAAGCCTGTTGTTACCGCAAGCACGCCGCTGCCATAGGCCAGCCCGCCACCAGACGCCTCGCCCTTTTTCTCAATCGGGGGGGTCAGATCGCGGGACCATTGCGCCCCGCCTGATGTGGTAAACGCCCGTACATTGGCGTTGGAATCCATGGTGAAAACGCGCCCGCCACCCACAACGGGGCTGGCTGTGATCGCATTTTTGCGGCTGTTGCCCGATCCAATGCCCGTGCTCCAGACTTTCGACAGGCTGCGCCCCAGGGCAGGTTGGCGGATCAAATGCTGGGCAGAGCCGTTGCGATGGGTCCACTCCGCATTCACCACGGGGGCTTCCAGGGACAGTTTGTCGATGCGCGGCGCATCAACTGCGGCTTGTTCGCCTTCGGGCAGCAAGGGTGCGCGCAGGTCCAGACGTTCCCCCGGCAAAGGCGGTTCTTTTTGCGCACAGGCTGCCAAGGCGGCGCTGAAGGCCAGCGATACTGTCAGGGCACGCCCTAATTTGCTCGTTACTTTTGTCATACCGCTTGCCACTTGCTCGGCCCCGATCGTTGATTGATCCTGTTGCTCGCCAATTGTGCTGTTTTTTACTCGGAAAGCAATTGCGAGATTGCCGGAATTTCCGCCCCGAGTGCCACCAGTACCTGAGAGGCGCGATTGCGCAAGGCGTCTGTGGCCTCGCTGTCTTGTACCAACTCGCTGTAAAGCGCTACTGCGGCGTCGCGGTCATCGGCTGCAAGGGCGGTGATCGCCTGCTGTTCCAGCGCCAGCGGGCGATAAACGGCACCCGGTGCCGCCAAAGCCGCCAATTCCGCTTCGCGTTCGGCTGTATCCATCGCAGCCCCTTGCAAAATCACGGATTTCAGGCGGGCCATATCCGTATAAACCGGTTCGGCATCGCTGTTTGCAACAGCTTCATAAGCCGCAATCGCACCTTCGGTATCGCCTGCTTCGACCAGTTCACTGGCGCGGCGCATCAATACGATCACCTGTGCAGGGCCTGCATCCGCAGACAAATCTGCCAAAGCATCGGCCCGTGCGGCTGCGTCATCGCCTTCAAGAGCGGCTGCAATCTGATCGCCCCGCGCCTGTGCCTGTGATGCGGATTGGACCTTTTGCCATTCCACAAAACCAGTCGCCCCTACGGCACCAATGACCAGAACAACAGCAATCCATCCGTACTTTCGCACGTATTTATACAATTGGTCGCGCCGTACTTCCTCGGTAACTTCTTCAATAAAGGAATCGCTATCGCTCACAGTTGTCTCCTGACCCGAATTCGCGGGGACAATACTGCGAAGCGGGCAAGTTTGCCAAGGCGCATTTGCAACAACTGTCTATTGAAGCACCATAAAGCCCAATTAGGGCGTTGCCTTCTCTTGCATGCAATTACACATCGCCCTATTTAGAGAGCACTGCTTATTTACGCCCTTTCCGGCCTTTTTATGCCGCGTTGCCACGAGGATTTCCCATGCGTTTTACGCCCCTGCTGACAGCCGCATTTGTCTGCGCTTTCACTTATATGTTGATTCTGGAGCGCGAAACGCTTTTGGCCTTTGCGGGGGCACAAACCCCGCCTGCCGCCGATGAAACGGCAGAGGTCGGCATCGAAGACAAGCCCCCTGTGTCCGTTCTGGTCCTGAAATCAGAGGCACAGCCTGTAGCCCGCGGCATTGTGTTGCGCGGACAGACAGCGGCATTCCGGTTGCTGGATGTAAAGGCTGAAACCAACGGTCAGGTGATCTCGCCGCCCCTGCGCGCAGGTACTTTGGTCGGTGAAGGCGAATTGCTGTGCAAACTGGACCCGGGCACCCGTCAGGCCACCCTGTCCGAGGCAGAGGCCCGCCTTGCCGAAGCGCAGGCCAATAACAATGTTTCCGCCAACCTTGTGCAAAAGGGATATGCGTCTGAAACCACCGCGATTTCCCGTGTGGCGGCTTTGCAGGCAGCAGAAGCCGTGGTGCAGCGAGCAGAAAAAGAAATGGAACAATTGGAAATTCACGCGCCGTTTTCAGGGCTGCTGGAATCCGACACGGCTGAATTCGGTGCCTTGCTGCAAACAGGCGGCACCTGTGCACGGGTGATCGCGCTGAACCCGATCAAACTGGTGGGCTATGCCACCGAACAGCAGGTGCAGCGGATATCCGTTGGCGGGCTTGCAGGTGCGCGGTTGATTGGCGGCCAAGAAGTACGCGGCAAACTGACGTTTATTTCGCGCAGTGCCGATCCGCTGACCCGCACCTTTAAGGTCGAGGTCACTGTACCCAATGAAAATCTGGCCATTCGCGACGGGTCTACTGCTGAAATCTTTATCGCGCTGAACGGAGAATCCGGCCATCTGCTGCCACAATCCGCCCTGACCCTGAATGACGAGGGTCAGCTTGGCGTGCGTGTGGTGGACGGCGAAACGGCTGATTTCAAAACCGTGACGATTCTGAACGAAAGCCCCGAGGGTGTTTGGGTCGGCGGTCTGCCTGATCTGGCCGAGGTGATCATCGTCGGACAGGAATTCGTAACCGCAGGACGCCGCGTGACTGTGACTTATCAAAAGGATGCGTCATGATAGGCGTCGTCGATTGGGCCTCTGCCCGCGCCCGAATGATCTTTGCTTTGATTATCCTTTCGCTGGGTGCGGGGGCGTATTCCTATGTGAACCTGCCCAAAGAAGGCGAACCGGATATCGACATTCCGGCTTTGTTTGTTTCCGTGCCCTTCCCCGGTATTTCGGCTGAAGACAGCGAAAAACTGATCGTCAAACCGCTGGAAAGCAAGCTGCGCGATCTGGACGGATTGAAAAAGATTTCCGGCACTGCGGCGGAAAACTACGGCGGCGTGGCGCTGGAATTCGAATTTGGCTGGGATAAATCCGCAACCATTGCCGATGTGCGAGACAAGGTTAATCAGGCACAGGCCGATTTCCCGTCCGGCGCGGAACAGCCGACGATCACGGAAATCAACTTCTCTGAATTTCCTGTTCTGGTGGTGTCTTTGTCAGGGTCCATCCCCGAACGCACTTTGTTGCGGGTGGTCAAAGACCTGCAGGACAAGGTGGAAAGCCTGACACCGATCCTAGAAGCTGGTCTGGCTGGGCACCGCGATGAAATGCTCGAAGTCCTGATCGACCCGCTAAAGCTGGAAGCCTATAACGTCACGGCAGGCGAATTGATCAATGTGGTCACCAACAACAACCAGTTGATTGCCGCAGGCGAAGTGGAAACCGCCAACGGGGCGTTTTCGGTGAAAATCCCTTCGGCTTTTGACGAACCACAGGATGTCTATAACCTGCCTGTCAAAGTGAATGGCGACAGGGTGATCACCCTTGGCGATCTGGCTGAAATCCGTCTGACCTTTGAAGACCAGCTTGGCACGGCGCGGTATAACGGTGAAACCACGGTGGCGCTGCAGGTGGTAAAACGCAAGGGCGTGAACCTGATCAACGCGGTGCAGTTGGTGCGTGACACAGTGAAAGCCGCCCAAGACGAATGGCCACAAGAACTGCGCGACAGTATCACTGTCAGCTATTCCATGGACGAAAGCACCAATGTCGCCGATATGGTCGGGCAGTTGGAAGCCTCGGTTCTGACCGCTGTTGCGCTGGTGATGATCGTAGTGCTGGCTGCCCTTGGCGTCCGCTCTGCGCTGCTGGTCGGATTTGCGATCCCCACGTCATTCCTGCTGTCCTTTGCGATCATGGCAGTGATGGGCATTTCAATTTCCAACATCGTGATGTTCGGCTTGATCCTTGCAGTCGGGATGCTGGTAGACGGGGCCATTGTGGTGGTGGAATACGCCGACAAGGAAATCAGCCGCGGCGTCGGCCCGATGCGGGCCTATACGGCGGCGGCAAAACGGATGTTCTGGCCGATTGTATCGTCAACTGCCACAACCCTTTGCGCCTTTCTGCCCATGCTGTTCTGGCCGGGCGTTCCGGGTGAATTCATGGGCAACCTGCCCGTCACCCTGATCTTCGTGCTTTCTGCATCCCTGCTGGTAGCACTGGTCTACCTGCCTGTTGTAGGCGGCGTTGCGGGGCGGGTCTCTGCTTTGTTGGGACGGATATCCGACAGCCTGCGTGCGTCCCTTCACTGGGGCTTGCGCGTCGCTTTGTTGGTGGTCAGCGCGGTGATCCTGTTCAACGGCATCATGATGCTGCTGCGCGGTCAGTTCCTGTTTGCAAGCCTCGCAATCATTCTGGGCTGTCTGGCACTGGCGGCAACAGGCGGGTCAATCGGACGGGAAAAGGGCGAAACAAAGATCAAGGCAGGCTACAAACGAACCCCATTCGGTTGGGTGATCCACCTGATCGCAGGCAACCCCGTCATGCCCCTTGTGACCATTGCAGCCACTGCGTTTTTTGTGATCTCTGTCTTCAGCTACTTTGGAACCCATTCCAAGGGCGTAGAATTCTTTGTGGAAACCGAACCGGAACGGGCCATCGCCTATGTGCGGGCGCGGGGCAATCTTAGCCTTGAAGAAAAAGACAGTCTGGTCAAACAGGTCGAAGCCGAAATCATGCAGGTGGACGGCGTTGAAAGCCTGTTTGCCTTTGCTGGCGAAGGCGGGTTGAACCAGAATTCAGGTGGTGCCACGGCTCCGACAGACAGTATCGGTCAGGTCCAGATAGAGCTGACAAAATGGACGGAACGGCCCCACGGTTCAGGGACAGCAATCCTCAACCAGATCAACGAGCGTCTGAAAACCGTGCCCGGCATTCAGGCCGAAATCTCCGAGGCAGCCATGGGCCCTGCTTCGGGGAAACCGCTGAACCTGCGGCTAATGGGGGAAAACTGGGACGACCTGCTGGCCGCCGCAGACATCGTGCGCAGCAAGTTTGACGCCACCGAAGGTCTGGTCAAGATCGAGGACACCCGCCCCCTGCCCGGCATCGACTGGCAGATCGACGTGGATGTGGAACAGGCCGGACGCTACGGCGCAGATGTGCTGTCTGTGGGGGCGATGGTGCAGCTTGTGACCCGTGGTCTGCTGCTGGACACCATGCGGGTAGACAGTTCGGACGATGAAATCGAAATCCGCGTGCGCCTGCCGGAACAGGACCGGCTGTTGTCCACCA
Organism: Amylibacter sp.; assembly: GCA_034670045.1. Classification (GTDB taxonomy): domain Bacteria; phylum Pseudomonadota; class Alphaproteobacteria; order Rhodobacterales; family Rhodobacteraceae; genus Amylibacter. The sequence goes on from JAXMOF010000016.1 coordinate 37,165, forward strand.
TCGACACGCTTCGCGTGCGCACCGCATCGGGCCTGATCCCGCTGTCCAATTTCATCACCCGCACGCCGGTGAAAAAGCTCGGCCAGATCGACCGCTTTGATACAAAACGCTATTTCGACGTTAAATCCGACGTGGATGGCAGCCTGTTTGTGGATGCAAACGGCGACATCGTCGACGCAGACACCGAAAACGCCAAACCGCTGAACGGCAATATTGCCATTCAGGCCATGACAAACTGGCTGGAAACCGAAACACCCCTGCCCAAAGGCGTAGAATGGTCCTGGCAGGGCGATCAACAGGAACAAGAGGAATCCCAAGCCTTCCTAGGCAATGCTTTTGCGGGTGCGCTTGGGCTGATGTTTGTGATCCTGCTGGCGCAATTCAACTCGATCTACAACTCCCTTTTGGTTTTGCTGGCTGTGGTTCTGTCCACAACAGGCGTGCTGATCGGAATGCTGGTGATGGATCAGACGTTTTCCATCATCATGACAGGCACCGGGATTGTGGCTTTGGCGGGAATTGTGGTGAACAACAACATTGTTCTGATCGACACCTATCAGGAATACGCCGAAAACATGCCCCGCCTGCAAGCCATCGTGCGCACAGCCGAAGATCGCATTCGCCCCGTTTTACTGACCACCATCACCACTATGGCGGGCCTTGCCCCGATGATGTTCGGCCTGTCGATCGACTTTTACAACGGCGGTTATTCTATTGATGCGCCAACGGCCCTGTGGTGGAAGCAACTGGCCACTGCCGTGGTCTTCGGCCTTGGCATTGCGACGGTTCTGACGCTGGTCGTCACCCCGTCCCTGCTGGCCCTGCGGGTCTGGTTCACCATGGGCGCCTATAACCTTGGCGCTTTGCTTGGCACGCTGTTGGGCGGACAGGACAGCCAGATCGCCAAAGACCGCAAACAACGCTCAAACGCAGCCAAAACTGCTGCCGGCGAAATTCACTGGTCAGACATCGCGGATGGCCCGCCGCCCGTCACCGCCCTGCCAGAGGCCGCAACATCCCCGCTTAAGGCCGCCGAATAACGCAGGCTCGCTTTTTGTTTGGAAAATATCCCCGCCGGAGGCATACCCCTCTGCGCGCAAGTGCAGAGGGGTAAACCGGTCCCGCATCAACGGCTCATTCAGGCAACGCTGGCATCTTCATCCTGTTCGGACAATTGCCGTTGCCACATGCTGAAATAGCGCCCGCCAAGGGCCACAAGTTCGTCGTGTGTGCCGTGTTCCACAACCACACCTTTTTCCAACACCACAATCCGGTCCGCATCCACAACCGTAGACAGGCGGTGCGCGATGGTGATGACCGAACGTCCCTGCCCCATAGCGCGCAGACTGTCCTGAATATCCCGCTCGGTTTCCGTATCCAACGCCGATGTAGCCTCGTCCAGCAACAGAATCGGCGGGTTCTTCAGCAGGGTACGCGCGATGCCCACCCGTTGCTTTTCGCCGCCCGACAGCTTCAGCCCGCGTTCGCCAACCGCCGTGTCATAGCCTTCGTGCAGGCTTTCCACAAAATCGTGGATCTTGGCCGCTTTTGCCGCGGCAATCACATCTTCACGGGTCGCACCTTCCCGTCCGTAAGCAATGTTATAGCCGATGGTGTCGTTGAACAGCACGGTGTCTTGAGGCACGATCCCAAGCGCGTCATGCAGACTGTCCTGCGTAATGTCGCGGATATCCTGACCGTCGATTTTGATTGCACCGCCGTTCACATCATAAAAGCGGAACAACAACCGCCCGATGGTGGATTTACCCGAGCCCGAAGGCCCGACCACAGCCACGGTCTGGCCGGGCTTCACTTCAAGATCCAGCGATTGAAGAATTTGTCGTTCGCTGCCATAGCCAAAATCGACCCCTTCAAACCGGATCGAACCACCAGACACAGCCAGTTTCTTCGCACCCGGCTTGTCGTTTACCTCGGAGGGTTGTTCCAGCAGATCGAACATCTCGCCCATATCCACCAGCGCCTGACGGATTTCGCGGTAGACCGACCCAAGGAAATTCAACGGCATGGTAATCTGGATCATATAGGCGTTGACCATGACGAAATCGCCCACAGTCATCTGGCCCTTTTGCACCCCAATCGCCGCCATCACCATGACAATCACCAGACCTGTGGTGATAAACACCGACTGGCCAAAGTTCAGAAACGCCAGAGAATAATTGGTTTTCAGCGCTGCGGATTCATACCGCTTCATGCTGGCGTCATAGCGGCTGGCTTCGCGCTTTTCCGCGCCAAAGTATTTAACGGTTTCAAAGTTCAGCAGGCTGTCGATGGCCTTCTGGTTCGCATCCGTATCCTGATCGTTCATTTCCTTGCGGATTTGCACCCGCCATTCGGTCACCTTCAGAGTGAACCAGATATACAGCCAGATGGTCACCACAACCACGGCCAGATACCAGATATCAAACACATAAAACAGAATGCCGCCGATCAGCAGCAATTCCAGAACCAAAGGCCCGATGGAAAACAACAAAAAGCGCAGCAGGAAATCCACGCCCTTCACACCCCGTTCAATAATCCGGCTCAAGCCGCCGGTTTTGCGGGTGATATGATAACGCAGGGACAGCGCGTGCATGTGTTCAAAGGTTTCAAGCGCCAGTTTGCGCAAGGCCCGCTGGCCCACACGGGCAAACACCGCATCGCGCAATTGGTTGAACCCCACTGATAACAGGCGCAGGGTGCCATAGGCGATGGTCAACCCGACGGCCCCCATGGCCAGCAACATCGCAGGGGGTGCCTCATTTGCGACAGGGGCCAGTGCATCCACGGCCGCCTTGTAATAAAACGGCGTCGAAACAGAAATCAGCCGCGCCAGCACCAGCACGATCAACGATATCACCACACGGACTTTCACCTCGGGCTTGTCAGCGGGCCAAAGATAAGGCGTGACTTTACGGATCGTCCGCATCCCGCTTTTACGGTCAATGTCGGCGGTGGTGGTCGTGGTGGATTTTCGCATGGGGTGCCTTCTCGTGAAGCCCACTAGATAGTTCGCACCCAACGGATTGACCAGAGCACGATCCCCTTATTTTGGCAGATCAAACACCTGCCCAGGGTAAATCAGGTCCGCATTGCGAATCCGGTCCCGATTTGCGTGGAATATCTGCACGTATTGCACCCCGTCGCCGTAAGTGTCCTGCGCCAGCGCCCATAACGTATGGCCGGGCTGCACAACCACGGTACTTTTGTTCGGTGCGTTTTCTACCGCTGCTGCCAGTTCAGCCGGTGCTTCGCGTTTGAACGGGCTTTCAATGCGCGACAGCACCGCGCCTGTTTCACTGATCTGATCCACCCGCAGCGTGTAAACGCCCTGATCTATCGCAGGCAGCACCACACGCCAGTTGCCGTCTTCGGGCACGGCTTCGGTTTCAACGGGCTGGTTGTTCACATAGACCCGCACAAATTTATCGCCCCCGCCGCGCCCCGCCAGAACCACCGCGCCGCCCTGATCATAAGAAATCGCCTCAAGGCTTAGGGGATGGGTTGCCACATCGGTCAGGGTCTGGCTTGCAGGGGCTGTTTCGGATGTTGGGGGGCTGGCAGGCTGGCCAGATTGCAAAACCAAGGCCCCTTGCGCATCGGCCAGTACTATTGTGGGCGTGGCATCAATTGCATCCAATTGCGGTGGCATCACCAAAACCGTTTGGGGCGACGTCAGCGCCGCTGCATCCCCCTCTCCTATTTGGGTCAGTCCCATGGTTTGCGGGGCATCCCCTGAAGGCAGTTGAACAAGGGCAACAAATGCGCCGTCTTGATCTGCACGCACGGTTTCAAGCGGGACTGCCCCAAAGGTGACCTGCACCTCGGATAAAGGTTCGGCCTTGCCTGCGATCACGGCAGAGCCGCTGCTGTCGACGCGCACCAGATCAAAACTCGGGGCATGTTCATTTGCCGGTTCCACTGGCGCGTTTGGCGTGGCTTCGGGGGTATCAATGTCCTTGTCTGTTGTTTTAATTGCAGGATCTTCGCTTGCAACAGGCGCTGGTGCAACATGCTCTGGGTCAACAGTCGCGGTGATCTGTGCCTTGTCCTGATCTTTGGCCACTGGCACAGGCTCTACATTCACGGGTGCATCCGCCGCCACCTTGTCTGACACAGGGCTGGTCTGCTCGGCAGGTAAGGGATCACGGCTGAGCATCACCCCCGCCAGAACAACCAAAAGCACCCCGCCTGCGGCGGCGATCTGGATTGGAACAGAAGTGGAAAGCAACTTGAACATCAGGTTTGACTTCTTGGGCAGCGTTTTGCCGTTTCACAGGCGTAAGACCGTGATACACTAATCCCGTTCAATCACAAAATACCAATCACAAAGAGTCTCCGATGCCACAAAACACCCCAACTCTCTCCGTCTGTGTCTTTTGTGGGTCTCGATTTGGCACAGACCCCGCCTATAAAACAGCGGCGGACGATCTGGGAACGGCGCTGGCGGAGGCGGGTATGCGCCTGGTTTACGGCGCGGGGGATGTAGGCCTGATGGGTGCTGTCGCCAACGCCACACAAGCCGCCAAAGGGGAAACCTTCGGCGTGATCCCAACACATCTTCTGGCCCGCGAAGTGGGCAAACGGGACCTGTCCAGCTTTATCGTGACCGAGACCATGCACGAGCGCAAAAAGGTCATGTTCATGAACGCCGACATCATCGTCACCCTGCCCGGTGGTGCCGGATCACTGGATGAATTCTTCGAAGTGCTGACCTGGGCACAACTGGGCCTGCACCAAAAGCCCCTGTACCTGCTGAACGTTTCAGACTTCTGGACACCGCTGATCACCCTGATCGACCACCAGATCCAGAACGGCTTTGCCGACACATCCCTGCGCGGCCTGTTCCGCGTTGTCGATAGCGTGGAGGCTCTGATGGCCGAGATTAGACCTGCGGCCTAGTACAGCCCCAAATATACTCTATTCGAACACAAAACGGCGCTGCTGGTACCAACGAGGCCTTTTTGAACTTTAAGACAATTGTGTGCGAAGGAAGTGGCTAAGACTGCCAGGCTGCTTTGCGGTCTTTTCGGGAACTGCTCAACAATCGGTGGTTATGGGGAGGTGGTAAATGGCGGGCTTGAGCCTTCTTTACCACTTTTGTACGGTGCGGTGAAAGTCTGCTATCACAGCATTGGAAAAATGCTAATTTTCCAACTGTGTTTCGAAAAGGATTTTTGGAAGCATTAAACGGAGTGTTTAGCGTACAAAAAAGAGTCGTTTGTTCCGAGCGTTATTTGGATTACCAACACAGATAATATTAAGTTTTACCTAATCTTCGCCAGAAATGAGGTTACATGTTTGACGTTTCAAAAATTGCTTTTGAAGGTGATCGCATTCTAGCAAATGACTTTGTGAGAACCCTCCCTAGTGGCTCGTTTTACACCTATCTGCTTTTGACCCCTGAGCTAGAGCCGTTCTACGTCGGCAAGGGAAAAGGCATACGGCTTCTTCAACATGAAACAGAAGCGCTTCGGGAAACAGAAATTTATAAGACGAACCCCTTTAAATGCAACAAAATACGCAAGATAGTGAGTTCGGGTAAGCATGTCGCTTATAGAGTGGACCGAGTGTTCGGAAGCGATGAGGAAGCCTGCTTGCGTCGCGAAGAAGAGCTCATTTTTTTCTATAAAAGGCGTTGTGATGGTGGCATTCTTACCAACCTCGCAGCAGGCCTTGGCAGTCTTTCATCACGTGATCCCCATACGACAGGTCGACATGCCGCTACGCTTTCTGGCGTGGTTCACGGCAATCCTGAGCGGACTACAATGAATCTATTTCTTCAATCTTTAGGGCAGGTTGCCAGTGTACCCATTAAGCCTCTCAATGAATATCGAACCAGGCTCGTTGGAGCTTATCCGAGCCCAAAATCACTAAAGAATGTGACGATAAGAAACGGACTTACGATAATTGCAAGTGCGTTAGCTTCAGGCCTCAAGATCGAGCCTAGAGTTATAATACCTCGAAAATTCACGATCGCTCCTGAATTGGAAAACTGGCCCTTAGAAACTCCGCCACCAACAAAGGTTGAAGGTGTTATCGAGAATGGTGCTGCAAGCGATATTTTGAAGCTTAACCTTGTAACGCTTGTTCCCGCCGAGCAGCCAGAAGACGAGGCGTTCGAGTTAAACTCCGCACAAGCGCAGCGGATAATAAGCCTTGTCGGGGAAAAAACACTGTTGGAGTTCGACCTTATCTAATCACATTTTTTTGAGGGCTCTTCCGAATCCGACATCGGTGCAACCGTAACGAACGGCTGCAAAGTCCTCACAGCGGACCTTAGAAACCCGCCATAAACCCTAGTTTTCGGTCTCGCAATAAGACACCTCGTTTGATACCGCCATACCAACCGTTCAAACCCCGTGAGGGCGTTGCAGGGTTTTAGCTCGCTCACGATATCACGCATCAAGCAGCACTGTTCGATCTGGAATCAAGCCAGTCCTTCTTGGCACTTTACAGTGTTCTCCACTCCTCCAAGTATAAAACCGAAGGGCTGAAAACTCACCGTTGTTTCCCGATAAAAAAGGCCCCGCTGTTTCCAACGGGGCCTTTTGAAACTCTGATGTCCGCTCTTAGGCTTTGGACAGGCGCTCTGCTACGTTTTCCCAGTTTACCAGATTGTCCAGGAAGTTGGTCAGATACGCAGGCCGTTTGTTGCGGAAGTCGATGTAATAGGAGTGTTCCCAAACATCACAGCCCAGCAACGCGGTCTGGCCAAAGCACAGCGGGTTCACGCCGTTTTCGGTTTTGGTGATTTTCAGCGAACCGTCTTTGTCTACAACCAGCCAGGCCCAGCCTGACCCGAACTGACCAGCGCCAGCCGCGCCGAATTCGGATTTGAATGTATCCACGGACCCGAAAGCATCAACAATGCGGGTTTCCAGCTCGGATGGCATGGCGCGGCCTGACGGGCCCATCATTTCCCAGAACTGGTTGTGGTTCCACAACTGGCTGATGTTGTTGAAGATACCGTTTTGCGCAACAGATGAAGAATCATATGTGCCGGTGATGATGTCCTCAAGGGATTTACCAGCCCATTCGGTGCCTTCGATCAGCTTGTTGCCGTTGTCCACATAGGCTTTGTGGTGCAGATCGTGGTGAAATTCCAAGGTTTCCTTGGACATGCCGCCTGCTGCCAAAGCATCGTGGGCATAGGGTAGATCGGGAAGTTCAAAAGCCATTTTATTTCCTCTTGCTGTGGTATTCATGCTGGCCCAAACCGCCAGCCTTGGGGTGACTATATATCGGTTAACACACCAGTTAAAAGCCGTGATTTCTAAAACTGTAGCCCGCCTTACGGGCCGATCAACTGCTCCAGCGGTCCATCGCTTACTTTACAGGCGCCGCGGGCGGAAAACGGGTCATTCACACCGGACGGATAGGCCCGTAGCATGATCATATTGCCCCCGCGCAGCAAGGTGGCGCTATATTCAATCGGCAAAGCCCCGTTCGCCGAAAGATCACGGCCCTGCCTTGCCCTGTCGTTGCGATAGGGATCGGTTTTCCAGCGCAACGCGACGCGCACGGAATTGTCTGTTTGTACCTTTGCAGTCGCCATTTCGCCTTTGGAGGCAAAAGTGATCGGATCATAGGTGCGGGCTGTGGCCTGCCCCTCGACCAGTTCGAAAACCAGACGGTCCGGCAGCCAGCCGCTGTTGCGATTGTCTTTCAAAGCACAACTAAAAGTTTGCGCCGCTACAGCAGTTCCAAGGAAAGTCGCAATCAAAGAGGGGATAAGCAAAGTCTTTTTCATAACAGCTAACCTAGAGCAGCTGTGCCGGATGCCAAGCCCTAACTGCGCGGGTCAGACCGGAAGCGCTGCAAGCCCTACACGCCGTCCCTCGGACAACAGGATGTTATAGGTGCGGCAGGCGCTCGGGCTGGACATGACCTCGGCACCGATGCCAGCCCCTTCCAGGGCAATCCGCAGCGCAGTCGGCAGCGGAGCGATGTCAGGGCCGGTGCCGACAAACAGAATATCCAACTGGTCCTTCAATGCCAAAAGCGATTCAGCATCGTCAAATCCGCTCCAGTTTGAAATGCCAGAGGCGCTGAGTAGCAGCGGGCCTGTGCGCGGTTCATCCATCACACGAAAGAATCCCGGACCATAGGCATCCACTGGCGGCTGCTCGCCAAAGGTTACTTCTGTCAGTTGCATGCTATGTCTCCATTTTTCGAGTCTCGGGTGCGGGTTCGGGTGGCTTCAGCCCTGATCAGCCCAAAGCGGCAAGCCCATTATCGCGGATAGCGTGATGACAATAAAGGCCACCGCACGGTATTGTTTTTCTTTTGCCGGATCAAACAGCGCCGCCCCGATTGCGGTTCCAGCCATATAGGGCAACAGCGCCATCAGGCCAATCAGGAACGGGGTCAGATGCAGGACACCTTGCAATGCGAGAACCGGAAAAATCGTGATATCCGCAATCAGCAAATACAAGATCAGATTGGCGCGTACGGTCTCCGGCGGCAGACGGCTGGCCATGTACAAAACCATGACAGGCGGTCCGGGCAATCCGGCGACCCCGCCCAGAAAACCGCCAATCCCCCCAGTGGCCGCGATCAGCGGCTTGGTCAAAACACCCCTGTAGCGCAGGCCAGACAGCAGCAAGGCGACACAGGCCAGCGTGCCGATTGACACCACATAGCGGTAGGTATCGCCTTCCATGCGCACCAGAAAATACAGCCCGACGGGCAGCATGATCAACAACCCAAGCCCCATCAGCAGAATGTCGCGGGGGTGCCCCTTGCGCAGGGCACTCGGCACCAATGGCAGCGGGCCGAAAATATCCATGGTAATCAGGGACACCAAAGCGGTCACCGGGCTGACTACGGCTCCTGCAAACGGCAGGTAGACCATTGCCGTGCCAAACCCCGTAAAGCCGCGCACGATGCCAGCCAGCCCTGCCCCAAGCAACAGCCACCACAAACCGGGCATAGCCCAAACCTGTGCCAGCGCACTCACTTAGGCGTCGATATTGGCGAACTGGTTGCCCGACGTTTTGGTCGGTTTTGAAGTATCGCGGGTTACATCCAGACGCAGCAGAATGGTCGAGGCGATAAACACCGAGGAGTAGGTCCCGACAATAATGCCCCAGATCATCGCGAACACAAAGCCGCGGATCACATCGCCCCCCAGCATGAACAACGCAAACAGCGCGATCAATGTGGTCAGAGAGGTCATCACCGTCCGGCTTAGGGTTTCGTTAATCGAAATGTTCAGAACGTCTTTCAACGGGGTGGTTTTGAACTTGCGCAGGTTTTCCCGCACGCGGTCGAACACCACAACCGTATCGTTCAGCGAATAGCCCACAATGGTCAGCAAAGCCGCGATGATAGCCAGATCGAACTTGATCTGCAGCAGGCTGAACACGCCGATTGTCAGGGTGACATCATGCACCAGCGCAATCACCGCCCCCACTGAAAACTGCCACTCGAACCGCAGCCAGATATAGAACAACACGGCCAGAACCGACAGAACCACAGCTTCAACCGCAGTCCAGACCAGTTCGCCTGACACTTTCGGCCCGACACTTTCCACGGAGGGGAAGGTCATCGTGCTATCCGCTTCGTTCAGCGCCGCTTTGACCACCTGGATGGTCTCGTTTGTGATGGCCTGATCCCCGTCCTGTGCCTGAATGCGGATCTGTGCCACATGCAGGTCGGGACGGGTCGGGTCTGTGACTTCGGTGATGGAAATATCACCCAGCCCCAATGGCGTCAGCGCATCGCGGTAAGCACCGATATCCACGGCAACTTCGCTGTCGGTGCGAATTGTCGTCCCGCCCTTAAAGTCGATGCCGTAGTTCAGCCCGACCGAAAAGAACAGCACAACCGAGGCAATCATCGCCAGGATCGACGCGCCGAAAGTGAAATACGTCAGCCGAAAGAAATCAATCTTTGTATCGTCAGGAACCAGTCTTAAACGCATGTCTCTTGCTCCTTCATACTTCGATTGTTTTGGGGCGGCGACGTTCCATCCACATGGAAATCATCAAACGTGTCACCCAGATGGCGGTAAAGACCGATGTGATAATGCCAAGCCCCAGCGTGATTGCAAAGCCGCGCACAGGACCAGAGCCCATGACAAACAGGATCACAGCCGCGATCAACGTGGTGATATTGGCGTCCACAATGGCAGAAAAGGCGCGTTCATAGCCCAGTTCAATGGCGCGGGCCGGGCCTTTGGCTGATTTCAGCTCTTCCCGAATCCGTTCAAACACCAGCACATTGGCGTCCACCGCCATACCGATGGTCAAAACGATCCCCGCAATCCCCGGCAAGGTCAGCGTGGCACCGATCAGGCTTAACAGCCCGAAGATAAGGCCCACGTTGATAATCAGCGCGATATTGGCAAAGACCCCGAACAGCCCGTAGCTGAGGAACATAAAGATCAGCACAGCCCCGAAGGCCACGAAACAGGCGATACGACCCGCATCAATACTGTCCTGACCCAGTTCCGGCCCGATGGTGCGTTCTTCAAGGTAGGTCACTTTGGCAGGCAAAGCCCCTGCCCGCAACTGGATCGACAGTTTTGCAGTTTCCTCAACCGAGAAGCGCCCCGTGATAATGCCGGACCCGCCAGGAATATGGCTGCGGATTGTCGGCGCAGAAACAACGCTGTCATCCAGAACAATCGCAAAAGGCGTGCCGATATTATTGGCGGTATATTCGCCAAAAATCCGCCCGCCCGACGGGTTCAAACGGAAACTCACCGCTGCCTGATTGTTCTGGTCAAAAGCGGCCTGTGCATCCACAAGCTGGTCGCCGGTGATGACAGGGGTTTTTTCAAGGATGTAATACACACCCGGCTCATCCGCAGCGGGCAACAGGATTTGACGGGATTGCACGCGGGCATCTTTGTCACCGGTGCGCCCCACAACAGCGTGGAAGGTCAGTTTGGCTGTGGTGCCGATCAGGTCTTTCAACTCTTCGGCGGAACCAATTCCGGGAACCTGGATCAGCACACGATCAGTGCCCTGACGCTGGATCGTCGGTTCGCGGGTACCTGCTTCATCCACACGGCGGCGGATGATTTCCAGCGTTTGTTCCATAGTGCGTTGATCTGTCGACAGCTTTTCAGCCTCGGACAGGGTGATGATCACATCGGCCCCTGATGACGTGACTTCAATATCCGTGTGCCCTGCACTTGTCAAAGACACAACAGGGCGCGCCAAAGCACGCACAGCCGCAACCGCATCTGCGATGGCTTCGGGCTTGGAAATGCGCACATGCAATTCATCTACCGGCCCGCCTTCACGGCGGATCGTGCCCACAACGTCGCGTTTGTCCCGCAACGCATCCCGCACCGACGGCCACAAATCATCCATACGCGCAGAATAGACCTCGTCCAGATGGACTTCGGCCAGCAAATGCGCGCCCCCGCGCAAATCCAGCCCCAGATTAACCAGAGAGGACGGCAGGAACGACGGCCATTGTTCGGATTTCGCCAGCAGGTCCGGCGTTTCCTCTGCTCCGGCCAGCAAAGCCGCCGAAGCATCGTTATATTCTTCGACCTGCGCATAGCGCAGGTTCGGACTTGCCAGAAGAATCCCAAGGACACAGATGCCCCAGATCAACAGTTTTTTCCAAAGCGAGAATTGAAGCATGCTCTGCCCTTGTCTTCTTACGGCTTACAACACGTTTTAGTGCTGTGCGTCGAATTTATGTTGTTGGTTCTGTTTTGCTCAGAACTGTCTGGATTGTAGACTGTACAACGCGCACTTTTACGCCTGTGGCCAGCTCGACCTCGACTTCATTGTCTTCTTTAACTTTCGTCACTTTGCCGATCAATCCGCCTGCGGTAACGATTTGGTCACCCTTACGCAGAGCTTCAACCATAGCGCGGTGTTCTTTCAGCTTTTTCTGCTGAGGACGGATCATCAAGAAATACATGATGCCGAAAATCAGAATCAATGGCACAAAACCACCAATTCCACCTAAACCACCACCCATAGCCTGTGCATAAGCAGGACTTGCAAACATATCTTTATCCTTTGTGACGGGCAGCCGTTTCAGCCGCCGAATTTCCGCGTGAAACCTAGTGCCTCAGATGGGGGATAGCAAGGCCGCTGACAAGGGCTAAAGCAGCGACAAAATGGATCGAATCGATGAAAACCCGAACTGGCGGTTCAGAACGGGCGTTAATTTTTGCTAAACGGTGGCCTTGTTTCCCTGAATTGCCAAATCCGTCAACCAGTGGTTACACCGTTTCGCCCTAAGAAACTGTATCGGTGTTTCCGCCCTGATCCGGATGCAGTTTCCCGTCAAAACTGTTGATAATGCTTAAAAATCGGCGCAATCTGTGAGCTAATAATATTTTATTAATTTGCTTTGGCACCTGTCGGGGGGACAGTTCATGGAAACAACCGATACCGGGCTGGTCTTTGACCTGCCACCTTTTACCGTCCCCACATCCCTTTCGCCTGAATCGGTCCCTTGGGTTGTGGCTGCGGTTATATTACTGTTGATTGTGACTTTGCGTTACAAACTATGGCGCGGCTGGCGGCGGCGGTTCAACCTGTTCCGCCGTACGGAAAAGCCCCTGCTAAAGGCCATCGGCTGGATTTCCCTTCTTGTTTCCCCCATCTGGGTCGCACTGATTTTTCTGGTGTTTTTTTCAATCTGGATGCTGGCGATTTCGTTTGGTGACTCTATCGGGGTTGAATCCATGCGCTGGCATGTGCTGGCCATTGTCGGCATGATCGCGGCCCTTGGCGGGCTTTTATCCATGCCCTTGCTGATCATGAACGCCTTTCACGCCGAACGCCGCACGCGCGCCACAGAAGAAAGCTATCTGACCGATCGCATTTCCCAAGCGGTAGAAAAACTCGGGGCGGAACGGGTGGTCTGGCGGGACAACAAACAATCCTCCGAACCCAATCTGGAAGTCCGGATGGGCGCATTGTATCTGCTGGAACGCATCGCAAAAGACAGCCCGCGCGATCATGTGCCGATCACGGAAACCATCTGCGCCTATATCCGCGAAAACGCCAACCGCCCCTATATTGATCTGGACACCACGGCACAAAACGAAGTGTCCGCCGCCAAGCGGCTGAAAATCAAACGCTCTGAACTGGATGCCAGCGACAAGGCCGCCTGCCTGACCTACGCAGTGCCCCGCGCCGATGTGCAAGCCGCCGCAACCATCATCGGGCGTCGCTCGCTTGATGCTCTCGAGGTCGAACTGGCCGAAAAATACGTGCTCGACCTGCGGGGCGTGCATCTGGACCGGATCGACTGGTCCAACGCCAATCTGGCCCATGCGATTATGGACGGCGCCAGCCTGAACGGCGCATCACTATGTGTGACAAACCTGCGCGGGGCGCGATTGAAAGATGCTTCGCTGGAAGGGGCCGATCTGTTCAAAGCCAACCTGACCGAGGCCTGGCTGTCAGGCGCGCGTCTGTCCAATGCCTGGCTTGATTGGGCCATATTGCACGGCTCGCAACTGTCACTGGCAAAATTCCAGAACGCCAATTTCTCGGCCACAGAACTGAACTATGCCGCTGTTAAAAATGCCGATTTCACCGATGCCAAACATCTGGACGAACAGCAACTGGCGGAAACCGTGGGCGACGGTTCAACCATCCTGCCCGTCCATATCCTGATGCCGCGATCTGAAACATGGACGGATAAAGTCCTGCCGTCAGAGACGTTTTTCAGCCTGTGGCGCAATGTGAAAAAGCAGGCGGGGCTGACCTAGTTCAGCAACACCCGCAGGGTCTGTCCGCTGCGCAATGTGATCCGCTTGGCCACCGCGCCGCCTTCGGGCACATAGCTGCCCGGAACGGTCCAGATCACCCGTGACTGCACGTAATAGGTGCCAGGCGCGACGCCAGTGAATTCAAAATCCCCCTCCGCGTCACACAGCGCAATGCGGCGGTATTTCAGATAATCCGGCGGCACGCCTTTTGTGGTTACCCCTTCAAACACAGTAATCCGCCCACCCGCTGGCGCACCATAGATCTTGGCAAACCTTTCGCTGGCATAGGCGGTGGCGGGGAACAGGTTCACCTCCTCCCCCGCACAGGTCACAACACCGCCCCCATTCTGGCGCATGAACGCCTGCCCTGACAGTCTGGCAGAGCCGCCGCGCAGCACATAAGCCGCCTCACCCGCGTCGAATTTCGCGGTAATATCCAGATCGCGGCCCATACAGCCGCCCAAGACCAAGGCCAGACAGGTCGTCAAAAACACAGGTCCAATTGCAAATTTCACAGGTCAATTCCTTTCTTAAATGGGTTCGTCAGCACCGCAGGCTGGCACGGGTCAGCACCGTATCAGATTTCGGGTGCAGAGCTTTGATCGCACAGCCCGTCGCGGTTTCAATCGCCGCGGCCCCGTCATCCAACGCCCCTTTCAGGCCGCCAAGGGTCTGATTGTTCAACCGAACCGCCTGGGCCTGTTCGTCGTTGTAATAAACCAGAAATTCATTCTGCCCGACCCGCAGCTTTTGGGTTTTCTCATAAGAAAACCCCACTGTCGGCGTGTCACAGCCCGCCAAAGCCAGAATAAATACACAGCATTTGAAATGATTAATTCGCATCCCGCGATCCTGCCGCAAAACCCGTTAACGGACAGTTAACGCCCCCCGCAGAAACACTTGAGCCCTAAACCCGCACCACCTATGGTCGTGCCAAGAACTTTGTATTAGGACATTTACATGGAAAAGATTGACACCCTGCTTGAAAAAGTCGGGGATTTTCTGAACAATCCCACAGTTTTGACCATCTTTGCCTTGGCCGCAGGCATCGGGCTTGTCCTCCTACTCTTGATGCACCCCCGTGCGTTTGACAGGCCAAAAGACAAACAAATCGACCTCATTGAATGGCTTGGCCTGACAGGCAGCTTTGTTACCGAGCGCTACCGCCCCATGGGCCGCGCCATTATGGTTGTAATCGTCCTGATCTGCGGTGTTCTGGTGGCATCTGGCATGATGGCGATGATCGGACTTTGGCAAGCACTTTGGTCTATCATCACCGCTGGGCCTGAACACTTGTCAACGAACGAAACCGTCCGAGGCTACGCTTTTGCCCTAGCTGCCATTTTTGGCCTGCCGTTTCTGGTGTGGCGGTCCGTGGTCGCGCAACAGCAGGCTAATATTACGGAACAGAGCCATATTACTGATAGGATCAGCAAAGCGGTTGAGGGTTTAGGCGTCGAACAGGAAGTAAGTTATGTCGGACGACCTGTTACCGTCTGGGTTGGTGAGAGCAAAATTGACGATTTCGATGTTCTTCAAAATGTCGTTCCGGAACTGCCAGAGCTATCCATTGAAATCTCGCGAAAAGAAGACCTATACCTCTATGAAGATCCTAACACGGGCGACGACGAAGTAGAGAGAATTTTCACCATCAAGTACAAACAATGGACTTTAGAAGAAACAAAAATTGAAAAACAGAACTCGCCGCCCCCGTGGAGCCCAACTGATCACGTGGTTATAAAAGGAAACTGGGAGGTCTTTAGACAAACCATCCCCAATATTGGCGTCCGCGTAGGCTCAATCTATGCTTTAGAACGCATTGCCCAAGACAGCCTACGAGATCACGTTCAGATTATGGAAATTCTTTGCACGTATATTCAAGAGAATGCCCCCGTTAGTAGCGCAAAAGAACTTCCTACTCCTCCCGACTCTCAAAAATTTTCAACCGAACAGTGGAAAAATGACTTTTCCGCTTGGCATAGTGACATAGATGGGATTCTCGATACTTTAAGGCCGAGGGCGGATATTATGGCCGCGCTAAAAGTTATAGGACGTCGAACCAAACAACAAAGGGCAGTAGAGATAGCAGACACACGACACCACAACGAGGGTTACCGGCTAGATTTACGCCACACAAATCTTCAAGGCGCGGACTTGCGGAGGCAGAATTTTCAACGGGCTTTATTCACCAAGTCGCGGATGGAAGGTGTAAACTTTGTATGCGCGAACTTGCGGGGAGCCTATTTCAAAAACGCATTTTTACAAGTAGCCGAGTTAGAAAAGGCCGAAATGCAAGGTGCAAACCTTGTTGGTACGGACTTGCAGGGAGTTAATCTAAAATCTGCATTTCTGCACGAAGCAACACTTTGGCAGACCCAACTTCAATACGCTCACTTAAATTGCACTCAGTTGCAAGGTGCACAGTTCAGAGACACTCTGCCAAATAAAATGACTGACTTCACGCTTAGTGATTTTCTAAACTTGGCAGTTAAAAGCATGGACCTAAGCCATTTAACCAGTCTCACGCAAAGCCAAATCGACCAAATGTTCGGCGACTCGACGACGAAGCTCCCTCCCAAAATCACACCACCGCCTTGGCACTCCGTCAAACTAAGTTGGGGCGAGTTTTACACGCAATGGACTGCCTTAAAAAACAAACCCTCTTAACCTCCGCCCCAGTTTCCTATATTCCGCCTTCATCACCGACTCCCAGCTTTGAAAGGCCATAGGAAGATGCATGACATTCGACTGATCCGTGACAACCCCGAAGGGTTTGATGCCGCATTGGCTAAACGTGGATTGGCGCCTCTGTCATCCCAAATCCTTGCCATTGATGAATCCCGCCGCACAAAGATCACCGCGTCCGAAACTGCCTTGGCGGATCGCAATGCGGCCAGCAAGCTGGTTGGCGCGGCCAAGGCCAAGGGCGATGAGGCAGAATTTGAACGCCTGCGCGCTTTGGTTGCCGATAAAAAGGCGGAAATTGCCACGCTCGAAGACGAGGCAAAGGTCGAAGACCAGCGGTTACAAGACCTGCTGGCCACAATCCCGAACCTGCCGTTTGACACAGTGCCTGTGGGCGCGGATGAATCCGAAAACGTGGAAATCCACAAGTGGGGCACGCCCCGCGCACTGGATTTCAAGCCGGTTGAACATTTTGAACTGGCGGCGGTTCAGGGCGGTATGGATTTTGAACTGGCGGCGAAACTGTCTGGATCACGCTTTGTGGTGATGTCGGGCGCCGTGGCACGGGTGCACCGTGCGCTGGCGCAGTTCATGATCGACACCCATACAACGGAAAATGGCCTGACCGAAGTGAACACCCCCGTTCTGGTGCGCGATGACGCGATGATCGGCACCGGCCAGTTGCCGAAGTTTTCCGAGGACAGCTATCAGACCACAAACGGCTGGTGGCTGATCCCCACGTCCGAAGTTACCCTGACCAATCTGGTTGCGGGCGAGATGATGGATGAATCCACCCTGCCCCGCCGCTATACGGCCCATTCGCTGTGCTTCCGCTCTGAAGCCGGATCTGCGGGGCGTGACACATCGGGCATGTTGCGCCAGCACCAGTTTGAAAAGGTGGAAATGGTCAGCGTGACCCGTCCCGAAGACAGTCTGGCGGAACTGGATCGCATGACCAAATGCGCCGAAGGTATTCTGGAACGGCTGGAACTGCCCTATCGCACGGTGATGCTGTGCACGGGCGACATCGGCTTTGGCGCACGCCAGACCCATGACATAGAGGTCTGGTTGCCTGGGCAAGACACCTACCGCGAAATCAGTTCCTGTTCGGTCTGTGGCGATTTTCAGGCGCGGCGCATGAACGCGCGGTTCCGTCGGACGGGCGAAAAGAAGCCTGAATATGTGCACACGCTGAACGGCTCAGGTCTTGCTGTCGGGCGCTGTTTGATTGCCGTGCTGGAAAACGGTCAACAGGCGGATGGCTCTGTAGAACTTCCAAAAGCACTGCATCCTTGGCTGGGCGGAAAAACCAAAATCGGCGCCGATGGTGTGATGGTTTAACGGACTGCCCCGCAGACAAACGAACGGAACCCCGCCCGATCAGGCGGGGTTTTTCAATTTAAGGGACATGGGATTCTAAAGACTGCTAGAAACAGCGTCCTGCATTGATACCAAAGCCGATGGTCGCCTGTTTCAAGACGTTACCTTTTGGATGGGTAGGTAGCGCCATCTGTTTTAAGCCAGCGGATCCTTCAAAAAAATTCAGTCTAACTTAAATCAAATTAAGACGATTTTAACGAACTCGTGATGCCACATCGCGCAGATCATCTTATTTTGGCCGCATACCAAATATAAATAACTTCAAGCGTTCATGGCATTGATTCAATACACGCTTGGATTGTGCTGCGAAACCGCCTCGAACACTCGTCATTGATGCTACATTTTGCAGAAAAGGAACTGCGTTGAATGCCAGATTTCAGCATAGACAGCGGTAATTCCACCACTTTCACAGACACGACGCCTGGCGACGGGTTGGTCATCGACTTTGCCACGCTCGACAACAGCCTGAACGTGCAAGTCAATGGTGTTGATCTGTTTGTCGGCGGGCCTTCGGGCGCCCCGAATGAACTTCAGTTCCAGTCAAATGATACAACTGGCCAGACAATCCGTTTTGCAGATGGCGACCGATATGAAACCAATACTCCTGCAATCTGGCAGCTTTCAAACACGGGAACGGCCCCTGTCTTTCGTCTGGAAATAAATCCCGACGGGACTGTCGCCTTATATGGCGTGAAGGCGAATGATGGCACACTTGAACCCCTTGAACTGTTTAACGGGCTGACCGTAAACACAGCGGCGATCCAAGCGGCCTGGAATGATACAGGGACAAATAACATCGTTCTGGATCAGATCGAAACGGGGCCGACCAACGCAAGCGGCTCTTTTGTGGATGTGCCCTGCTTTTCGTCGGGAACCCTGATCGAAACCCTGCAAGGCCCTACCGCTGTTGAAAACCTGAAAGTAGGAGATAAAGTTCTTACATATGACGGCGACTATGAGCCAATTCGATGGATTGGCGCGCGCCGCGTAAGTGCTCCGCAGCTTCAAGCCCATCCAAAACTCAAACCCATTCTGGTCAGTGCGAACGCATTGGGGCTGGGTTACCCGATGCAGGATTTGCGGGTGTCACCACAACACCGGATTCTTGTGTCTTCCAGAATTGCCAATCGGATTTTCGGCGCAAAAGATGTTTTGATACCGGCCCATAAACTGTTGCCACTTGCTGGCGTCGAAGTGGTGGAAAACACGCCGGATGGGGTGGAATACTGGCATATCTTGTTTGATAATCATCAGATGGTCTGGTCCAACGGCACCCCGTCCGAAAGCCTGTTCACAGGGCCGGAAGCCCTGAAAGCGCTGTCCCCTAAGGCCCGCGAAGAAATAAAAACCTTGTTTCCGGAAATCTGCAAACCGGATTTCAAACCCGATGCAGCCCGTTACATGCCGGATAAAGGCAAGCGGGTGAAAAACCTTGTTCAGCGACATCAGGCAAATAACATGCCCATGTATTGCCACCCCTAGGCATCTCCGCGTAGCGGAACACTTGGACGGGTGCGCCCAAAAACAAAACCGACGGTGAGGGTGCTCACCGTCGGCGTCTGGCAGACCAAAGCGCCCGCCTGATTTAAAAAAATCCGTTACCTCAAAGAAGGTTACACTGCGATCTTAAAGGTAAGGGGTCGGATCAACGCTTTCGGTGCCACGGCGAATTTCAAAGTGAACAAACCCGGGTGAGCCACCCGCAACCTTACCAATAGATTGCCCGCGACTGACCGTTTGGCCTTTGGACACGGACACGTCGGACAGGTTGGAATACACCGTATACAGATTGTCCGGATGACGCACGAGCACGATCTTTGAATTGCCACCAGCCGATGACACCAAAGCCACTTCGCCGTTTTCTGCAGCTTTGACGGCTGTGCCTTTGTCAGCGGCGATGTCCAGCCCTTCATTCCCGCCGGGCTTGTTGGAATAGCCCCGCAAAATACTGCCCGACACAGGTTTCAACAACTTGCGCGAAGCCCCCGCAGGCGTGCGATCCTCGGCCAGATTGGGGCTTTCGGGAACCTCGGCCTCGACCACAGGGTCAGGCAGGGGTTCAACGGCACTTGGCGGGATCGGCGTGATCGACCCGGCCCCCGGTGCGGGCTCTGCCGCAACCGCTGTTTGGGTTTGCCGCGCAGGGGTGCCGTCCTCGACAACAGGGATCAACAGGCGTTGTCCGTTGCGCAAGGCAAGATCCTTGCCAAGCCCGTTCCAGCTGGCCAGCGAGGATACGGAAACACGGTACAACCGCGCGATGGAATAGGCTGTTTCACCCTCTTCCACCACATGGCGGATCGGTTCAGGGCCTTTTTGTACCTCTACCACCCGTTTATCCCCTGCCCGCCCGATAGCGGTCGAGGCGATGGATTCCAAACTGTTGGTGCTGGGATTCGTCGAAGTTGCAACAACGCCTTCCAGCGGGATAACCGTGCCTTTGGGAAGGGCCAGAACCTCGCCCGAACGGGGGAGGTAATTCGGATCAAGCCCGTTATACCGCGCCAGTTCCGTTCCGGTCAGGCCAATGCGCCCGGCCACATCATTCATCGTGTCGCCGCGCCGTGCCACAATCACCTGATAATGGGGATAGGAAATCAGCCCGCGACTGTCAGGTTTGGGCCGGGGCGCTGATGTGGGTGCCGCAGCCGAATTGGGTTGACGATCCAGACGATCGCCAAGATTTCTCATATCCAGACCTGATTCACAGCCCGTCAGCAAAAAAACGCCGCCTGTCAGCAGAATTGCACTTTTCCGAAGTCCCATAAAACCCTTCGCCATACCGATCACCTCAATCTTTTGCCCATTTTCAGGCTATTTTCTTAGGGATCTTGCGATACCCCTTCAACCAGTGGCACAAAACGGACTGGCTCTAACTCTGTGTATTCAAAGCCGTTTTCCAGCTTTTCGACCTTGATCAGATGTTGCAGCGCGTCGGTTTGCCCCACGGGTAATACCATAATACCCCCGACACGCAATTGCGCCAAGAGATTTGCCGGAGGATCTTCTGCCGCAGCCGTTAAAAGGATGCGATCAAAGGGGGCCTGATCCTCCAGACCCTGCGATCCGTCCCCTGTCATCACGATCACATTGACCAGACGCAACTCATCCAGCAGACGCCGTGCTTCACGCGCCAGACTGCGATGCCGTTCAATGGTATAGACCCGCCGCGCCAGATGGGACAGCACAGCCGCCTGATAGCCCGATCCCGTGCCGATTTCCAAAACCTTGTCCCGCGGCCCCACATCCAGCGCCTTGGTCATTTTCCCCACGACCGAAGGCTGGCTGATGGTTTGACCACTGCCGATGGGCAGCGCCATGTCTTCATAGGCACGGGGCTGGAAATGCCCCTGCACAAACAAATGACGGGGCACTTTTTCCATGGCGTTCAGGATTCGTGTATCCGTCACCCCTGCTGCCCGCAAAGCGAACATATACTGCATCATGGATTGCGCATCGACCATCAGGCAAAGACCTTTTGCAGGCGGGCCATAGAGCTGTGTGCGGTCAAATCCGCGCGCATCGGGGTGACAGAAACATAGTTCGCCAGATTGGCATGAACATCACTGCCAGCTTCGGTGGGCTGGTCTTGCGGGCCGCCCTGAATGAACAGGAAGCGGCGGTTGTTGATGGTGTGCGGGTCGATGGTGAATTCAGTATCCGCCCGCCAGCCTTGGGTTACGGCTTTGACGCCCTGCACCTGCGCGCCCGAGCAAGGCGGGAAGTTCACGTTATAAAACAGCTCATAAGGGCCGTCATGCCACGGCGCGTCGTTCATCAGGCTGCGCACGACCTGTTCGCCGCTGGTGCGGGCTGCTTCAAAAGGGTCTGCCAAGTCCCTGTTATCAGGCCCAAAATACTGGGACAGCGCAATGGATTTGACGCGGTGCATCGCGGCCTCGATCACAGCGCCGACAGTGCCGGAATACAGTGTGTTTTCAGCAGCGTTGTTGCCCCGATTGACCCCTGACAGGATCAAATCCGGCGGATTGTCCTTCATCACTTCGAACAGCCCCGCCAGCACACAATCCGCAGGCGATCCGTCCACCGCAAAGCGGCGCGGGCCCAATTGGGTCAGCAACATGGGTTTGGTAAAAGAAATGCAATGCCCGACGCCCGACTGTTCAAAAGCAGGTGCCACAGTCCAGACATTTTCCGCGCCTGCTATCGCAGTGGCAATTTCATGGATGACTTGTAAACCTTCGGCGGAAATTCCGTCATCATTTGTAATCATTATCCGCACAGTTGTCTGCTTTCGATCTTTATCGGTAAAATGTTCACCTGTGTAGGTATCCCATGACGGGCTGCGTGAAAAGACGGAATTCGCCTATCTCTTAAGGGAAACCTTGACAGGGTCATGCCAAGTCGGAACACTCGGATTTGTGTTTCCCCCGTGCCGCCCTGCTCGCCCCTGCGGTACGGACGTCTATTTGGCCAAAAGGAGCTGCCTTTCATGTCTGCTAAACTTCTCACCACAATTTCCGCCCTTGCGCTCAGCGCATCCGCGGCGGCAGCGGATTATTCGCTGACGATTTTGCACACCAACGACTTTCACGCGCGGTTTGAACCTGTCAGCAAATATGACAGCGGCTGTTCGGCCGAAGACAACACAGAAGGCAAGTGCTTTGGCGGCTCTGCCCGTCTGGTCACCGCCATCGCCGAGGCCCGCGCACGCGCCGAAAACTCTATCCTTGTGGATGGGGGGGACCAATTCCAGGGCTCGCTGTTTTACACCTATTACAAGGGGAAACTGGCCGCTGAGATGATGAATAAAGTGGGCTATGACGCGATGACCGTGGGCAACCACGAATTCGATGATGGCCCAGAGGTGTTGCGCGGCTTTATGGATGCGGTGAATTTCCCGGTTCTGCTGTCCAACGCGGATTTTTCCGGCGAGGAGATGCTGAAAGACAAACTGGCCAAATCCACCGTGATCGAACGGGGCGGTGAAAAGCTGGGCCTGATTGGTCTGACGCCCCAAGACACCGACGAACTGGCCAGTCCCGGCCCCAATGTGATTTTCACCGATCCGGTCGGCGCAGTCCAAAGCGAAGTGGACAAGCTGACCGAAATGGGCGTGAACAAGATTATCGTTCTGTCCCATTCCGGTTACGGTGTGGATCAAAAGGTAGCGGCAGAAACCACTGGCGTAGATGTCATTGTGGGCGGGCACACCAACACATTGCTCAGCAACACAAACGAGCGGGCACAAGGCCCCTATCCTACCATGGTTGGCAATACCGCGATTGTGCAGGCCTATGCCTATGGCAAGTTTCTGGGCGAGTTGAACGTTACCTTCAATGACGCAGGTGAAATCACCAAAGCAGAGGGTGAGCCTGTTTCCATCGACGCCGCCATCAGTGAAGATGCCGACACCAAAGCCCGCATCGCAGAAGCTGCCGTGCCGCTGGACGAAATCCGCAACAAAGTGGTGGCCGAAACCGCTGCGGCTGTTGAAGGCGACCGCACGGTCTGCCGCATTGAAGAATGCAGCATGGGCAATCTGGTGGCTGACGCAATGTTGGACCGGGTCAAAGACCAAGGCATCACCATTGCCATTTCCAATTCAGGCGGCTTGCGCGCCTCTATTGACCAAGGCGAAGTGACAATGGGTGAAGTATTGAGCGTGCTGCCGTTCCAAAATACCCTGTCGACCTTTCAAGTCAGCGGGCAAACCGTGATCGACGCGCTGGAAAACGGCGTCAGCCAAGTGGAAGAGGTCGCAGGCCGTTTTCCGCAGGTTGCAGGGCTGAAATACACATGGGACCCAGCCATTGCAGCCGGTGAAAAGCGTGTGACCGAGGTTCTGGTGGCCAAAGACGGAGGCTTTGAACCGATTGATCCCGCAGCAACCTACGGGCTGGTGTCCAACAACTATGTGCGCGGTGGAGGTGACGGGTACAAAATGTTCCGTGACGCGGAAAATGCCTATGACTTTGGCCCCGATGTGGCCGATGTTCTGGCAGAATACCTCGCCAAATCAGGGCCTTACCAACCCTACACGGATGGTCGGATCAGCCGCAAATAATGCGGGGCACCTGCACTAAAATCCTTCTCAGCGCGGTTCTGGCCGCGCTGGGTAGCGCCGGACTGGCAGAGCAAAGCTGCTTTTCACGCAGCTATTCAAAGGCCCATCTTGCGGCCAATCCCGATCAAACCGTTGAAACCCTGTCGATCCGTTTCGAGGGGCCTGCCCGTGACGGGCCGTCCACGGGGGAATGGGGCGATGTGACGGTCTATTTTAAAGCGGACCCGCGCAAATATATCCAGACGCTGTATTGTTCCACCTATGACGGTGCGCGTCATTGCGGTGTGGAATGCGATGGTGGCTCGGCGGCCCTGCGCTGGGTCAATGCGGATACATTGCTGTTGAAAACCGGCGGCTTCATCGTATCTGGCGGCTGTGACGGCGACGGAGAGATCACGCGGATGGTCAAGGATACAGGCGCTGCGAGCACAACCTTTCGTCTGAACCGCGCAGCGATGGCCGCCTGCCCGCCGCTTGATGCGCAATAGCATGCAATAGAACGGGAAGCCTTTGGGTTTTATCAGGGGCCATTGCGCCCTGTTACTTCAATTCCACCTCTATAAAACACATGGGTTTATCGCCGTTGTTGATGACATTATGCTCCACGCCCTCCATCCGGCGATAGGCGGTTCCTGCGGGCACAGTGACTGTATTTTGCACATCATCGGGAAGTTCCAGCAGCATGTGACAATCGGTAATCGCGGTGATGACATAGTCAAACCCGTGTATGTGCCAACCGGTTTGTGCACCAGGTTCAAAATCAAAGCGGGTAACGCGGGTGCGGGCGTCGTCAATCAGTTGGGTCGCAGTGGCTTGGGGGCGGGTCATCTGATCCCTCCTTTGAGTATTTTGGGAACATTGAAACAGGTGTTTTCCCGTCAGGCAAGCCATCTGGCACATGCTGAAAAAACCCGTTCACCCTGCCCTGTTGTTCACCTAAACTGAAAAGACCCAAAAATGACAGGAGCAGGACATGAGCAGCAGTTTTGATGAGGATCTTTTTCTAAAAGGTCTGGAGCAGCGCAAGGCCACATTGGGCGCGGAATATGTAGAGAAGAACCTTGCAGCGGCGGATGAATTCACCCGTCCGTTCCAAGAAGCGATGACCGCCTGGTGCTGGGGATTTGGCTGGGGGGATGAGGTTATTCCGCCCAAAACACGCTCCATGATGAACCTGTCGATGATCGGTGCGCTGGGCAAGATGCACGAATGGGAAATCCACTGTCGCGGCGCCCTGAACAACGGGGTGAGCGTTGAAGAAATCCGCGCGATTATTCATGTCATCGGCATCTATTGCGGTGTTCCCCAATCGCTGGAATGTTTCCGTGTTGCCCGTAAGGTGTTAGAGGAAGAAGGGCTTTTGTAAGCACAGGCTATCGTTTTGCTATTGCCTGCTGTTTCGGATCAAAGCCCGCACCGGCTTGTGCCTTATTTTCCAACGGAAAAAGGGAAGCGAATCACATGGTGGCGGAAATTCATTTTATTTGTGATCACATAATTTTCGCGTGTGATCACAAAACCATCAAATTGCCGTGCAAACTGGAAAATTGTCGTTTTTCCCTTCTAACGGGGCGCTTAATGTGCGACCAAAAGGACGAATTATTCGCCTAGAGGACAGCTCGCATGAACATTCACGAATATCAAGCCAAGCAACTTTTGAAAGAATATGGTGCTCCGGTGTCGGACGGTCGTATCGTCTTGCGCGCAGAAGATGCCAAATCGGCCGCCGGGGAACTGGACGGGCCGCTGTGGGTTGTCAAAGCCCAGATCCACGCTGGTGGACGCGGGAAAGGCTCTTTCACCGAAGCTGCTGCTGGCGATAAAGGCGGTGTGCGCCTGACCAAATCGGTTGAAGAAGCCGCTGAAGAGACCCGCAAGATGCTGGGCCGCACCTTGGTCACGCACCAAACCGGCCCAGCCGGCAAGCAAGTGAACCGTGTCTATATCGAAGACGGCTCCGGCATTGAAACCGAATTGTATCTGGCCCTGCTGGTGGATCGCGTCAGCAGCCGCGTGTCTTTTGTAGCCTCGACCGAAGGCGGCATGGACATCGAAGAAGTCGCCGCAAACACCCCCGAAAAGATCGTGTCTTTTTCCGTTGATCCGGCGTCCGGACTGTCTTCCTTCCACGGCCGCCGCGTTGCTTTCGCTTTGGGTCTGAAAGGCCCGCAGGTTAAGCAGTGCGTGCAGTTGATCAGCAATCTTTACAGAATGTTCATCGAACGTGACATGGAGATGCTGGAAATCAACCCGCTGATCGTGACCGACAAGGGCGACCTGAAATGTCTGGACGCGAAAATGGGTTTCGACAGCAATGCGCTGTACCGTCAAAAGGCCATTCTGGACCTGCGCGACGAGACCGAAGAAGACCCCAAAGAGCTGGCCGCCAGCAAGTTCGACCTGAACTACATCGCGCTGGACGGTGAAATCGGCTGTATGGTGAACGGTGCCGGTCTGGCGATGGCCACTATGGACATCATCAAACTATACGGCGCGGAACCTGCCAACTTCCTGGATGTTGGCGGCGGTGCGACCACTGAAAAAGTGACCGAAGCGTTCAAGATCATTACCTCTGATCCCAACGTCAAAGGCATTTTGGTCAACATCTTCGGGGGCATCATGCGGTGTGATGTGATCGCCGAGGGTGTGGTTGCTGCTGTGAAAGAAGTCGGCCTGCAAGTTCCGCTGGTTGTGCGTCTTGAAGGGACCAACGTGGCTGAAGGTAAAAAGATCATCAACGAAAGCGGTCTGGACGTGATCGCGGCGGATGATCTGGGCGATGCTGCACAGAAAATCGTAAAAGCCGTAAAGGGCTAATGCTTGGCGGGGGTGTTCCCCCGTTTCGCAAGACCGGCGGCGAGAACACCGCCCTACGCAAATTACCAAGGGACCAAACATTATGGCCGTACTCGTTAACAAGAATACCAAAGTCATCTGTCAGGGCATCACCGGCTCTCAGGGGACGTTCCACTCGGAACAAGCCATTGAATATGGCACACAAATGGTGGGTGGTGTGACACCTGGCAAAGGCGGCACAAGCCATCTTGGCCTGCCTGTTTACAACTCTGTCCACGAAGCAAAAGCCATGACCGAGGCCAATGCCAGCGTGATCTACGTTCCCCCACCTTTCGCGGCAGATTCCATTCTGGAAGCAATTGACGCGGAAATGGAACTGATCGTTTGTATCACCGAAGGCATTCCTGTGCTGGACATGATGAAAGTGAAACGCGCGCTGGAAGGGTCCAAATCCCTGCTGATCGGGCCGAACTGTCCGGGCGTTATCACACCGGGTGAATGTAAGATCGGCATCATGCCGGGCCACATCCACAAAGCCGGTTCTGTGGGCATCGTATCCCGTTCAGGCACGCTGACCTATGAAGCTGTTGGTCAAACAACGGCTGCCGGTCTGGGCCAGTCCACGGCGATCGGCATCGGTGGCGATCCGATCAAAGGGACAGAGCATCTGGATTGTCTGGAAATGTTCCTTGCGGACCCTGACACACATTCCATGATCATGCTGGGCGAAATCGGTGGTTCTGCCGAAGAAGAAGCCGCGCAATTCCTGAAGGATGAGGCCAAACGCGGCCGCTCCAAACCTTGTGCCGGCTTTATTGCTGGCCGCACGGCGCCTCCGGGCCGTCGTATGGGTCACGCTGGTGCGATTGTAGCCGGTGGTGTTGGTGGTGCCGAAGACAAGATCGAAGCGATGAAATCTGCGGGTATCATCGTGGCTGACAGCCCTGCTGGTCTGGGCGAAGCTGTTCTGAAGGCGATCGGCTGATGTCACCCTGCCCCGTAGGCTGCGTGACATCCACGCGCCATTCTGTACACGGCGGCACATCTACCGCATGGCGCGCCCGTCGCGCCATGCTCGGTCTCTTTTTTGTATCTCTGGCCCCTGCTGCTGTTGCATCGCAGGCCTTTGCATTCCAGGCCGACCCCTGTCTTTCCCCCGCCCAAGACATCAGTGTTCTGGAAACCAGCTTTGCCGCGCAAGGCTGGCAAGCGGTTGATGGGCCAAACGATCCTGTGATTGACGGGTTGGCCTGGATTGGCATGCCCCAGTATTTTGCAGGTGACAGCGGCGGGCGTTCAAAAGCCTATGTTCTGGACCTGAAACGCAAGACGGCTGCAGGGTATTTCCGCAAGAAAGACCTACCTAACGCCCAGACCCGTATTCTGAACCGCACGACCGACGCAGGCACCGAAGTCCTGCTGGTGTCATGGCTCAGAACCTCGCTTGACCATATCAACATCACGTGTGATTTCGCAGTGTCCCCCGACACAGCCGCCGAGATCCGCGCCAAACAACCGCCCCCCGTTTACAAAAGCGGTTTTTCCCGCCTGCCCACAGTGACAGAAAACTCGATCAATCGCAGTAGCACCGTTCAAATCGTGTTTCTGGACAGGGCCGCGTTGGAAAAACAGCTTAACACCCAAGTCCCTGCCTCCGCTATCGTATCAACCTCCCTGAGCTATAATGCAAAGGACATCAAACCATGACTGAACATCCCTCAAACAACCAGTTCCATGCAGAAAGCTTTCTGCAAGGACATAACGCTGAATATATAGAACAGCTTTATGCGCGTTTCACCAAAGACCCCTCTGCCGTTGATGCAGCTTGGGCGGATTTTTTCAAATCCATGGGTGACGCAACGGGTGATGTTCAGGCCGAGGCAGCCGGACCAAGCTGGGCGCGCGCTGACTGGCCGCCACAGCCGAATGATGATCTGACAGCGGCGTTGGACGGGCAATGGGGCGTTGACCCGAGCCTTAACGCAGAAAAGAAGATTACAGAAAAAGCCGCCGCAAAAGGTGTGGTGATTTCCGAAACACAGGTGCGTCAGGCGGTGCTGGATTCCGTGCGCGCCCTGATGCTGATCCGCGCCTACCGCATTGTCGGCCATCTGGCAGCCGACCTTGATCCGCTGAACATGCGCAAAACAGGCGATTTGCCCGAATTGCAGCCAAAGAACTATGGCTTCACCGAAGCCGATATGGATCGCCCGATCTTTCTGGATAATGTTCTGGGGCTTGAAACAGCCACCATGCGCGAGATCCTTGAAATCGTGAAACGCACCTATTGCGGCACATTTGCCCTGCAATACATGCATATTTCCGATGCGGAGCAGGCCGCCTGGCTGAAAGAACGGATTGAAGGCTACGGCAAGGAAATCCAGTTCACCAAAGAGGGCCGCAAAGCCATTCTGCAAAAGATGGTCGAGGCCGAGGGCTTTGAAAAATTCCTGCATGTAAAATATTCAGGCACCAAACGCTTTGGTCTGGATGGCGGCGAAAGCCTGATCCCTGCGATGGAGCAGATCATCAAGCGGGGCGGTGCGCTTGGCGTACAGGACATCATTATCGGGATGCCCCACCGAGGCCGCTTGAACGTTTTGTCGAACGTGATGCAAAAACCCTTCCGTGCGATCTTTAACGAATTTCAGGGCGGCAGCTTCAAACCCGAAAGCGTGGATGGCTCGGGCGATGTGAAATACCACCTCGGCGCGTCATCCGACCGTGAATTCGACGGCAATTCTGTTCACCTGTCGCTGACCGCCAACCCCTCCCATCTTGAAGCGGTGAATCCTGTGGTTCTGGGCAAGGCCCGCGCCAAACAGGAACAACTGGACGATGTGGAACGCACCAAAGTTCTGCCCATCCTGTTGCACGGAGATGCGGCTTTTGCTGGCCAAGGTGTGGTTGCGGAATGTTTCGGTCTGTCGGGGCTGAAAGGCCACAAGACCGGCGGCACCATTCATGTTGTTGTGAACAACCAGATCGGCTTTACCACAGCGCCCCACAACTCGCGGTCCAGCCCCTATTGCACCGATATTGCCTTGATGGTCGAAGCGCCTATTTTCCACGTGAACGGCGACGATCCGGAAGCGGTGGTTCATGCGGCCAAAGTGGCTACGGAATACCGTCAGAAATTCCACAAAGATGTGGTGATCGACATCATCTGTTACCGTCGTTTCGGTCACAACGAGGGCGACGAGCCCATGTTCACCAACCCTGAAATGTACACACATATCAAGGGTCACAAAACCACGCTGGCGGTTTATACCGAGCGTCTGGTCCGCGACGGTCTGATCCCCGAGGGCGAGATCGAAGATCAAAAAGCTGCGTTTCAGGCCTATCTGAACGAGGAATTCGAGGCGGGTAAAACCTATAAACCCAACAAGGCCGACTGGCTGGACGGGCGTTGGTCCCACCTGGACAAACGGGGCGAGGATTACCAGCGGGGGGCTACATCCGTAGATGAAGACTCGCTGCGCAAAGTGGGCGACGCCCTGACCTCCCTGCCCGAAGGTTTCAACGTGCACCGCACGGTATCACGCCTGTTGGAAGCCAAGAAAGAGATGTTCTCCAGCGGGAAAAACATCGACTGGGCCACCGCCGAGGCTCTGGCCTTCGGCTCGCTGTTGCGCGAAGGGTATCCTGTGCGCCTGTCGGGTCAGGATTCAACCCGTGGGACTTTCAGTCAGCGCCATTCGGGCATTATCGACCAGAAAACCGAAGAACGCTTTTTGCCGCTGAACCATATTTCAGACAAACAGGCGAAATACGAAGTCATCGATTCCATGCTGTCGGAATATGCGGTGCTTGGCTATGAATACGGCTATACGCTGGCAGAACCGAACGCGCTGACCCTGTGGGAAGCCCAATTCGGCGATTTCGCCAATGGCGCGCAGATCATGTTTGACCAGTTCATCAGTTCCGGTGAAAGCAAATGGCTGCGGATGTCCGGTCTGGTCTGTCTGCTGCCCCACGGCTATGAAGGCCAGGGCCCGGAGCATTCCAGCGCCCGTCTGGAACGGTTCCTGACCATGTGCGGCGGCGACAACTGGATTGTTGCCAACTGTACAACCCCTGCGAACTACTTCCACATTCTGCGCCGCCAGATGCACCGGACCTACCGCAAACCGCTGATCCTGATGACGCCGAAATCCCTGCTGCGCCATAAAATGGCTGTGTCCACCCTTGCAGAAATGGCCGAAGGCTCCAGCTTTCACCGTGTTCTGTGGGATGACGCGCAATACGGCAACTCTGATACAAAACTGACCGCTGATGAAAAAATCAAGCGTGTGGTTCTGTGTTCGGGCAAGGTCTATTACGATCTGCTGGAAGAACGCGACAAGCGGGGCATCGACGATATCTATCTGCTGCGGGTCGAACAGTTCTACCCCTTCCCGGCCCATTCCATGGTCACCGAACTGCAACGCTTCCCGAATGCCGATTTCGTCTGGTGTCAGGAAGAACCCAAAAACCAGGGCGCCTGGTCGTTTATCGAGCCAAACATCGAATGGGTTCTGACCCGTCTGGATCACACAAACAAGCGTCCTGTCTATGTGGGTCGCAACGCCTCGGCGTCGCCAGCAACCGGACTGGCCAGCCAACACAAAGCAGAACAACAAGCGCTGGTGAATGAAGCGCTGACAATAGAGGATAAATAATCATGGCCGACGTAAGAGTACCTACACTGGGCGAAAGCGTAACCGAAGCAACGATCGCCACATGGTTCAAACAACCCGGTGACAGCGTGGCTGTGGATGAAATGCTGTGCGAGCTGGAAACCGATAAAGTCACCGTAGAGGTGCCTTCCCCTGTGGCTGGCACGTTGGGTGAAATCGTTGCTGCCGAAGGGGAAACAGTGGGCGTTGATGCGCTGCTGGCCGTGATCAGCGAAGGTGGCGAAGCAACCGCCGCCCCCGCCAAAGAAGCACCTGCAAAAGAAACAGCCAAAGAAGCAGCCCCCGCATCTGATACATCTAACGAAGGTCAGCATATCGACGTGATGGTCCCTGCACTTGGTGAAAGCGTATCCGAAGCCACGGTTGCCACTTGGTTCAAAGCCGAAGGCGATGAAGTGGCTGCGGATGAAATGCTGTGCGAACTGGAAACCGATAAAGTTTCCGTAGAGGTTCCGGCCCCTGCTTCTGGCATTCTGTCAAAAGTCTATGCAAACGATGGTGTCACTGTCGAAGCGGGCGGCAAACTGGCCCTGATTACAACCGGCGGTGCCGGTGCAGCGGCAAAACCTGCAGCACAGCCTGTTGCAGCCACAGCCGACCCCAAAATCACCAAAGACGGTATGAAAAACGCCCCATCCGCTGAAAAGCTGATGGCAGACAATGGACTAAGCGCAGATCAGGTCACCGGCACAGGCCGCGACGGGCGCATTATGAAAGAAGACGTGATGAAAGCAGCCGCTGGTGCCCCTGCCAAAAGCCAGGCCGCCCCTGCAGCGCGTGCCGTTGCCCCTGCCGCACCTGTTGCCGCAGATCAGGCCGCCCGCGAAGAACGGGTGAAAATGACCCGTCTGCGCCAGACCATCGCGCGCCGTCTGAAAGAAAGCCAGAACACCGCCGCCATGCTGACCACCTATAACG
Source organism: Amylibacter sp. (assembly GCA_034670045.1). GTDB lineage: Bacteria > Pseudomonadota > Alphaproteobacteria > Rhodobacterales > Rhodobacteraceae > Amylibacter. The sequence continues at coordinate 69,350 of JAXMOF010000016.1, forward strand.
AGGTGGACATGACCGAGGTGATGGCCCTGCGCAACGAATACAAAGACCTGTTCCTGAAAAAACACGGCGTCAAACTGGGCTTTATGTCCTTCTTCACCAAAGCCTGTAACCACGCCCTGCGTGAAGTGCCCGAAGTGAACGCTGAAATCGACGGCACGGATGTGGTCTATAAAAACTACGTCAACATGGGAATTGCGGCCGGCACGCCCACGGGTCTGGTTGTGCCTGTAGTCAAAGACGCGGACAGCCTGTCTTTTGCCGAAATCGAAAAAGAGATCGCCCGTCTGGGTGGTCTGGCCCGTGACGGCAAACTGTCCATGGCAGATATGCAAGGCGGCAGCTTCACCATTTCCAACGGTGGTGTCTACGGCTCGCTGATGTCCTCGCCTATTTTGAACCCGCCACAATCGGGTATTCTGGGCATGCATAAAATTCAGGACCGCCCGATGGCGATCAACGGGCAAGTCGTGATCCGTCCGATGATGTATCTGGCCCTGTCCTATGATCACCGCATCGTGGACGGCAAAGGCGCGGTGACGTTCCTTGTGCGCGTCAAAGAAGCCCTGGAGGACCCGCGTCGCCTGCTGATGGATTTGTGATTGTGGCGGGATGACCTGCACCCTACCATAAAATGTAGGGTGGGGTTATCCCACCGCTTAACCCGAACCAAGGAGAAGACCCATGACCTCCGAACTCTCGATCCTCGCACTCTATGGCCTGCTTGTTATCCTGATCCTTGTGGTTCAGGCGTTATTCGGGGCGGCGCAATTGGGGCTGCCTTATCTGGCAACCGCCCGTGATGAAGGACGTGAACTCTCTGGCATGGGGGCGCGTGTGGAACGCAGTCTGAACAATTCTATCGTGGCGCTGGCGCTGTTTGCCCCTGCGGTTCTGATCCTGACGACCACATCGGCAACCACAGCGAACAGTTTGCTGGCCGCGCAAATCTTCCTGATCGCGCGGGTGATCTATGCACCGCTATACTGGTTCGGGATTCCTTGGCTGCGCACCGCGGCTTGGGCGGCCGGCTTTCTTGCAACCATTTATCTTTACCTTATGGCCGTCTAGATACCACCATGGCCTATCTCGACCCGAAAACACTGCGTTGCCCGAAGTGCGACTATCAAACTGACGTGACAATTGTTGTCGGGGTTGGCCCCCACTCCAAATCCGGTGATACACCCTACAAACGGCACCAGCGCAACACCTCTGGTGTTGAGGGGGACACCATCACCTGCCCCAACGACGGCACCGTCCTTTGGACAGATATTGCAGGACACAGCGCATGAGCAGTGAAATCAACATTTTGACCTATGCGGCCCTGCTGCAGGTCATCCAGTTTGCACTGATGTCGATCACTGCCAATCTGGATGTGGGGCCTGCAAGAACCCTGTCTCCGCGTGATCCGTCGCGCCTTGGCAAACCTGTCAACGAACTGTTGTCGGAAAAACCGGGGCGGCTGTTTCGCGCGTTCAACAATCATTTCGAAGCCCTGATCATGTTCACAATCGCCGTGGTGGTTGTGACCCTTGGCAATCAGTCGAGCGCTGTGACCGTCACCTGCGGCTGGGTCTATCTGGGCGCGCGGGTGCTATATATTCCGGCCTATTACTTTGGCTGGACACCCTGGCGATCCGTTATCTGGTTTGTCGGCTTCGGTGCGACTGTGCTGATGTTGCTGGCGGCATTAGTATGATCGCGCTGGATCACATCGGCTTGGCCGCGACCACGCTGGAACAGGGCATAGACTACGTGTTCGGGCGCACAGGCATCACCGTGCCACTGGGCGGCGCACACCCTGGCAAAGGCACCCATAACGCACTGACCGCGACGGGTGACACCAGCTATCTTGAAATCATCGCGCCTGATCCCGATCAACCCGAGCCGGAATTCCCCCGCATGTTCGATCAGGATGCCACAACCACCAAAGCCGCGCTGATGGGGGGCCCACGGATTCAGACCTATCTGCTGCGCACCGACGATATTGAACGGGACATGGCGATTTTCCGCGACCACGGTTTTGATCTCGGTCAATCCGTTTCCGCTGCACGGGGCGCGTTAAGCTGGCAGATCGCCCTGCGCCCTGACGGCAAGCTGAACGCCCAAGGCGCTGTTCCCGTGCTGTTGCAATGGCCCGATGGCGCCCATGTCAGCGCCGCCATGGACAATCAATCCCTGCGCCTGCAAAATCTGACAATCCGTACGCCTCAAGCGGGTGATCTGACGGCACTGTTTGCCGCACTCGGCTTTGAAGACACCCGCATCACAGTGACACAGGATGCAACACCCCTGATCACTGCGACCTATCAAATACCCAATGGCCAACTGGTTACATTGGGCGACTGACCCTTAGAAGGAGACCCCTCATGGCAGACTATGACGTAATCATCATCGGCGGTGGCCCGGGCGGCTATGTCTGTGCCATCCGTTGCGCGCAACTTGGCCTGAAAACGGCTGTTGTCGAAAGCCGCGCCACCCTTGGCGGAACCTGTCTGAATGTAGGCTGTATCCCCTCCAAAGCCTTGCTGCATGCCTCCCATATGCTGCATGAGGCCGAGCACAACTTTGCCAAAATGGGCCTGAAGGGCAAAAGCCCCTCTGTCGATTTCAAACAGATGATCGCCTATAAACAGGAAACTGTGGACACAAACACCAATGGCATCGCCTTTCTGTTCAAAAAGAACAAAATCGACCACATCAAAGGGACCGGCAAAATCACCGCACCCGGCGAAGTGACTGTCGGATCAGACGTACACAAAGCCAAAAATATCGTGATCGCCACCGGATCAGAGCCATCAACGCTGAAAGGTGTTGAAGTGGACGAAAAAGTTGTCGTCACATCAACCGGTGCTTTGGAACTGGGTAAGGTTCCCAAAACACTGGTGGTGATCGGTGCGGGTGTGATCGGGCTGGAACTCGGCTCGGTTTATGCGCGTCTTGGCAGTGAAGTGACGGTGATCGAATATCTGGATCACATCACCCCGGGCATGGACAAAGAGACCGGCAAAGCCCTGCAACGGATGCTGAAAAAACAGGGGCTGAATTTCATCCTGAACGCCGCAGTGCAAAACGTCGAGGCGACCAAGACCAAGGCCAAACTGACCTATGAAGACCGCAAGAAAGGCGACTCTGTCACCATCGACGCGGATGTGGTTCTGGTGGCGACTGGGCGCAAACCCTATATCGACGGTCTGGGCTTTACCGAACTGGGCGGCGAACTGACCGAACGGGGCCAGATCAAGACCAACGCCACATGGGGCACCAACATCGACGGGATTTACGCCCTTGGGGATGTGATTGTCGGCCCGATGCTGGCCCATAAAGCCGAAGACGAAGGCATGGCCGTCGCTGAACAGATCGCGGGCAAACATGGTCATGTGAATTACGGCGTGATCCCGGGTGTGGTCTACACCACCCCCGAGGTGGCATCCGTGGGCAAGACCGAAGAACAGCTGAAAGAAGAAGGCGTGTCTTATAAGGTTGGCAAATTCCCCTTCATGGGCAATGCGCGGGCCAAGGCAGTGCATCAGGGCGACGGCTTTGTGAAACTGCTGGTGGATAAGGAAACAGATCGCATTCTGGGCTGTCACCTGATCGGGCCATCCGCTGGCGATCTGATCCATGAAATCTGTGTGGCAATGGAATTTGGCGCATCAGCGCAGGATGTGGCGATGACCTGCCACGCCCATCCCACTTTTTCAGAAGCCGTGCGCGAAGCTGCACTGGCCTGTGGCGACGGCGCAATCCATGCGTAACCGCGCATGGAATTAGCATTACTGGCCGCCGGCGCTCTCGCCGGCGGTTTTGTGAACGGGTTGACCGGCTTCGGCTTTGCCTTGATGTCGGCGGGCTTTTGGTTGCTTATCCTTCCCCCCACCACAGTGGTTCCCCTGATGGCGGTTTGCATGACCTGCAGCCAGCTGATGACCCTCCCCCGTGTCTGGCGCATGATTGATTCCAAACGGGCCGTCCCCATGACGCTGGGCGGTCTGCTGGGTGTGCCCATCGGCATTGCCCTGTTGCCGCTGGTGCCACTGCCCCAGTTCAAACTGGGCGTGGCCTGTCTGATCTGCCTGAACCTAATTTATGTGCTGACCCTGCAATCCCGCCTGACCCTGCCCCGATCCGCAGAACGCTTTCATTTTGCAACCGGCTTTATCAGCGGTATCTTTGGCGGAATTTCCGCCCTGTCGGGCGTTGTTACAACCATCTGGGCCGGGCTGTTCGGCTGGACCAAACAGGAAAAGCGCGGGGTATTTCAGGCGTTCAACCTGTCGATGGGCGCGTTTTCACTGGGCTTGTTTGCCTATTGGGGCTATCTGGACCGCCAATTCGCTTATACCGCGCTGATCGTTGTGCCCATGACCCTGCTGGCCGCCACAATCGGCCTGCGGGTGTTTGAACGGATGGGCAATGCGGGGTTCACCAAACTGATCAACATTCTGTTGGGTCTGTCTGCGCTGAACCTGTTTATTTCGGTGCTGTTTTAATTCCCCAGCATCCGCAAGCCTTGGGTCACATCGGCGCGAATGGCCAGCTTTAGCCCTGGTTCATCCCCTGCCCGCAGGGCTGCAATGGCAGTGCGGTGGTTGCCCGCCGCATTGGGCCGTTGCAGCCGCGCATAAAGCGCGCTCATGGTCGGGCCAAGCTGCAGCCACACGGTTTCCACCATGGCCAACATGGCAGGCGCTTGAGCGCGTAAATACAGCGTGCGGTGAAATTCCAGATTGCTACGGATATAGCCCACAGCATCCTTTTTCACGATCATCTGCTCAATCGTGATGTTGATATTCTGCAACCGTTCAATCAAGGCCAGATGGGCACGGGGTTGCGCACGGGCTGCCAGTTCCGGTTCCAGCAAGGCACGTATAGAGGCCAGTTCCTCGATCCGTTCAGTACTCAGTTGCGGGGCCGAGACACGCCCCGTTTTGGACAGGGACAATGCACCTTCGGCCGTCAAACGCCGCACGGCTTCGCGTGCAGGGGTCATTGAAACGCCATAGGTCTGTGCAATGCCGCGAATGGTCATCGCCTGCCCCGGCGTGATCTCGCCGTGCATGATTTCCGATCGCAAGGCGCGGAACACGCGTTCATGGGTCGGGCCTGACAGATCGACAGGTCGTTCGGGGGGACGTTCAGCAGAGGGCGCAGTTTTGTTCATAGGGTTTTGTGATCACAGTTCAACGGTCTGTCAACGACAGAAATATGCTCTTTCGCCGAACTTGCGCCGATATGCTATAAAACGATCCGGTGCAGCCCTGATCCGTTGTCCCGTAGCCACTGGCGTTGTGCCTGATAATCAGGATAAATCGCCGCCACCTGCGCCCAATATGCCGCCGAATGGTTCATTTCCACCAGATGACACACCTCATGGGCGGCGACATAATCCTGCACCGCACGCGGCGCCATCACCAGCCGCCACGAATACATCAAATTACCATCGCTGGTACAGGACCCCCAGCGCGAGCGTGTGTCACGCAGGGTGATCCGCGAAACCTGCCGCCCCACCAGACGGGCATACCGTTCTGACGATTCTGCCAGCCGGTCCCGCGCCAGCGTTTTGAAATAGGCCCGCAGCTTTCCCGCCAGTTGATCCTGTGATCCGGGAACATGCAGGCCAGCACCATCCAGAATTACGCGCCGCCCCTGCCCCTGAAGCAAACGCACCTCTGCGCCGTCCAGCAGAATCATGCCGCCAAACACCGGATGCACCCGCGCAGGCTGGCGTGACAGGTTTTGACGCAACCAGCCTTCTTGCGCCTGCGCAAAAGCCAGCGCATCCCGTTTGGCGGCCCGCAACGGCATGGTCAGACTGACAACCCCGTCCACATTGGAAATCCGCAACGAAAACCGCCGCGCCCGCGCTGACTTTTTCAACACGACAGCAATGGGTGGGGCACCGATTTCATAGGTCTCAGACATGAACATATCCTTACTATCCCCCACAAAAGAGGCAATCCAAAAGCAAGCCCAGGCAAAAAAGCCTATTCAACCTTTGACAAGCCTGCATCTCTATGGCAGTTGGCTTCGATACTCGAAAAAACAGTGTACCAAGGGGTAAACTATGCCAAAAGAAGAATGGGGTGTGAAACGTGTTTGC
>JAXMOF010000017.1:0-72711 GCA_034670045.1 Amylibacter sp.
ATGGCCGCCGTGATGTCGCCACCATCTGGAGGGGTGCCGACAAGGCGGGGCAGGGACAGCAGATCAAGCGCCAGTTTCAGATCCACACTGCTTAGGTCAGTGCCTTTCGGGATCGACGCACGGGGCGGTTTCGGCTCTTCTTCGGTGGTGTCGCGCCGTTGCACGTATGGGCCGAACCGGCCGGAGCGCAGGGTGATCGGGTCGCCGTTGTCATCCATACCCAGAACTTTGCCATCGGGTCCGGCAATATCACCGCCCTCGACCTCGCCCGAGATCGGACGGGTGTAGCGGCATTCGGGGTAGTTTGAACACCCGATAAACGCGCCGCCAGAGCGGGCCGTGCGCATGGACAGGCGGCCATTGCCGCAGGCTTTGCATATGCGTGGATCAGAGCCGTCTTCATTTTCCGGAAACAAATGAGGCGCCAGAACTTCGTTGATTTTTTCCAGAACTTCGGTGATGCGCAGATCGGCTGTTTCCGCGATTGCAGCAGAAAAATCACGCCAGAAACGGGAAAGAACGGCCTTGTAATCCTCACGCCCGCCGGAAATATCGTCCAGCTCTTCTTCCAGTTTTGCGGTAAAGTTATACCCCACATACTGGCGGAAATAGTTTTCAAGGAAGGCGATCACAAGGCGGCCTTTATCCTCGGGGATCAGGCGGCCCTTGTCTTTGCGCACATATTCACGGGTCTGGATCGTGGTGACGATGCTGGCGTAGGTGGACGGACGCCCGATGCCCAGTTCTTCCATCCGTTTGACCAAAGTGGCCTCTGTATAACGGGGGGCAGGTTGGGTGTGGTGTTGTTCGGGGTTCACCTTGCTTTTCTTGGTCGGATCGCCCTGTGCAATCTGGGGAAGCCGCTTGTCATCATCGTCTACGACCTGACCGTCGGCCACATCATCGCGACCTTCTTCATAGACCTTCAGGAAGCCGTCAAACAACACAACCTGGCCATTGGCACGCAGGCCCACTTGCCCGTCTTGCGAGGCAACCTCAACAACTGTGCGTTCCATCCGCGCCGCTTCCATCTGGCTGGCGATGGTCCGCTTCCAGATCAGATCATAAAGTTTGCGCTGTTCGGGTTCCAGCCGTGACAGGCTTTCCGGTGTCGCATCCATATCTGTGGGGCGAATACATTCGTGCGCTTCCTGTGCGTTTTTGGCTTTGTTCTTGTAAACACGAGGTTTTTCGGGAACGTATTCCGCGCCGAACAGGGTGCCGATTGTGGTCCGCGCGGCGGCAATCGCCTCGGGTGCCATGTCGATACCGTCGGTCCGCATATAGGTAATGTAGCCCGCTTCATACAGGCGCTGCGCCGTTGACATGGCTGCGCGTGCGCCCATTCCGAACTTGCGGCTGGCCTCTTGTTGCAGGGTCGATGTCATGAAAGGCGGGGAAGGATTCCGGCTGGCGGGTTTTGCTTCGACACTGGCAACCGACAAATCCCGCGAGTTGATCGCGGCCACGGCGATTTCAGCCGCCTCGGAGGTCGCGATGTCGAATTTATCGAGCTTGTTGCCGCCCAGAACAGTCAGACGTGCTTCGAAATCCTGTCCGCGCGGGGTGGTCAGGATCGCTTTGACGGTCCAGTATTCACGCGGCTTGAATGCTTCGATTTCCATTTCGCGTTCAACGATCAGACGCAGACAAACGGATTGCACACGGCCTGCGGATTTGGCGCCGGGCAGTTTTCGCCACAGCACCGGGGACAGGTTAAAGCCGACCAGATAATCCAACGCGCGTCGGGCAAGATAGGCCTCTACAAGTTCCATATCCACCTGCCGCGGGTTCTTCATGGCAGTGGTGACGGCATCTTTGGTAATGGCGTTGAAAACCACCCGTTCAACCTTGGTGGATTTCTTGATCGCCTTGCGCTTTTTCAGCGCCTCTTCAAGATGCCAGCTGATCGCTTCCCCTTCGCGATCGGGGTCGGTGGCGAGGATCAGTTCGTCGTCGGTTTTCAGGGCTTCGGCAATGGCACGAATGTGTTTTTGGCTGTCGCTGGCGACCTCCCATTTCATGTCAAAGTCGTTGTCCGTGTCCACTGAACCGTCTTTCGGCGGCAGGTCACGCACGTGTCCATAGGACGCCAGAACTGTAAAGTTATCGCCCAGATATTTGTTTATTGTCTTGGCCTTAGCCGGAGATTCGACGACGACAACTGGCATATTATTTCCTGTGAATCAGTGTACTGCACTGCCCGTTTGGGGCGTGCGGAAAATGTGTTGCTGCGGGTAGGCTTGTCAATGGGGGATGCGCATTTGGTTTTTGTGCTGTGCTTTAACGGTGCGGCACCCCGCCGAATTTTCGGGTCAAACCACTAGCTGGCAAGCGCCAGAAAACCGCCCGGATGACGCTGGATTTTCCCTTCCAGTTCCAGAGTTGTCAGATAGGGGGTGATCTGGGATGCGGGCAAGCCGACATCACGGATCAGACAGTCTTCGGCAATGGCCGTGGGGCCAAGAAGGGTCAGAATTTGATCGGTGATCTGTTCTGCGGCGGGCAAGGGCAGTGCGGCCTGCACAGGTTCAAGCGTCAAAGATGTTTCCGGCCGTTGCAAGGCGTCGATCACATCCTGTGCCGAGCGGATCAAACAGGCGCCGTCGCGGATCAGCGCATTGCATCCCGCCGCGCGCGCATCCATTGGGCTTCCGGGGACGGCCATAACCTCGCGTCCTATTTCGGCCGCTTCACGGGCGGTGATCATGGTGCCTGACCGTAACGCACCTTCGACCACCAAAGTTGCCTGTGCCAGACCAGCGATAATTCTGTTGCGTTGGGGGAAGTGACGGGATTGCGGGGTCAGGCCCAGCGGGTTTTCTGACAGACGCAGGCCTTGTTGTGCGATTTCATCGTGCAAAATGGCGTTCTCGCGGGGGTAAACCACATCCAGCCCGCCTGCTTGCACCGCAATTGTCCCCGTCGCCAGCGCGGCACTATGGGCGGCGGCGTCAATGCCACGGGCCAGACCGGATACAATGACATATCCTTCAACCCCCAGATCGGTGGCCAGCAGGCGCGTCATCCGGATTCCAAGGCTTGACGCATTGCGCGCCCCGACCATCGCAATGGCAGGTCGCCCCAAAAGGTCTGTATTGCCCAAAGCCCATAATACAGGCGGCGGATCGGGCAGGTCGCGCAGGGCCTTTGGATATGCGCTGTCGCCAAAGCACAACAGGCTTAGCCCCATGGAAAGCCCGGATGACATTTCCGCATAAGCCGCCTTGTGGGAAAATACCGCATAGTCCTTAACCCCCGCCTCGGCAGCGATGCGCGGCAAGGCTTCAAGCGCGCCTGCTGCCGATCCATACTCCCCCAGCAGACGGAAAAACGTCACCGGACCCACACGTCGTGACCGGATCAGCCGCAACCAGTCCAGTCGGTCAGCGGGGGGGAGGGGAATCAAGGAGGGACTATTCATAGACCGAACCTGCCACCAGTTGGTTAACAGATGGTGAAGTCGATCAGAGGTTTTCCCGCTAGGTCAGGGTTTTGGTCATCAGGATACAAGGCAACGGGAAAGGGCCATCAAGCGTATCGACCTCTGCGTCATGCAAACCCTGGCTGACCCAGCCCGTTTTCTCGTAAAAAGCACGGGCGCGGCTGTTTTGTGCAATCACATCCAGCCTGGCCCGATCAAAACCCTGCCGCGCAATTTCCTGACACCCCGCAGAGATCAAAGCCGCAGCAACTCCTGTCCCCTTTGCGTTTCGATGCACGTACATCTGGTAAATTTCATCGTCTTTCACCGCACAAAACCCGACTGGCGCACCAATCGGTCCAGACACCAACGTATTCACAAGCATCTGTCGCAAGCGAATGTAAAAGCTTTCTTTTGTGCGCAATTCGGTCAAGGCCTGCGGAACATGCAACGCATGGGCATCGTGCCAGCCCTGAAACCAAATTTGTGCCAAAACATCGTGATCTTCATCCCGTGCCCGGCGAATCTCTGGCGCATTTCCCGCAGTCATCAAACGTCCCAATCCCGAAAACCCGAACGCCCCGCCCCGGATTTTTTGTTTCCCAAATATCCGCAAGGGGGTGAGGCACAGCCGAGGGGGCCAGCATGGCCTCCTGCGCCTTTCCCGTTAAATGGCACTCCCGCCGACAGTCAGCCCGCCGATCAGCAAGGTCGGTTGTCCCACCCCGACAGGCACCCATTGCCCCGATTTACCGCAATTCCCCATTCCGGGGTCCAGCGCCATATCATCCCCAATCGCACGGATCTGTTTCAATGCGGTGGCCCCGTCGCCAATCAGCGTGGCCCCTTTGACTGGCGCACCAACCACCCCATTTTTCACCCGATAGGCTTCGGTGCAGGAAAACACGAACTTGCCATTGGTGATATCCACCTGACCGCCCCCAAAGCCGACGGCATGAATCCCGTCTTTCAGATCCGCGACAATATCACCGGGCTTTACCGATCCGCCTAACATATAGGTGTTGGTCATGCGGGGCATGGGTGCATGGGCATAACTTTGGCGTCGTCCGTTGCCCGTGGGTTCAACCCCCATCAAACGCGCGTTCTGGCGGTCTTGCATATAGCCCACCAGAATGCCGTCCTCGATCAGAACGTTCTTGCCCGATCGGGTGCCTTCATCATCAAAACTGATAGACCCGCGCCGGTCCGGAATCGTGCCATCATCCAGCACCGTCACCCCTTTTGCCGCGATCCGCTGCCCCATCAACCCTGCAAAAGCCGAGGTTTTCTTTCGGTTGAAATCCCCTTCCAGCCCGTGGCCGATCGCCTCGTGCAGCAGGATGCCGGGCCATCCGGGGCCAAGCGCCACGTCAAAGACACCGGCAGGGGCGGGTTCGGCCTCAAGGTTCACAAGCGCGATGCGCAGAGCCTCGGCTGCGGTTTTCTTCCAGCTTGCGGGGTCCATCAATCCCGTCAGTCCATAGCGTCCGCCGCCCCCCGCAGAGCCGCTTTCGCGCAGGCCGTTCTGATCGACGATCACCGATACATTCAAACGTGTCATCGGGCGCACATCGCGCACGCGGGTGCCCTCGGGGCGCAGGATTTCGATTTCCTGCAGGCTGGCGGAAATCGACGCCGAGACCTGCACAACCCGCGGGTCCAGATCACGGGCAAAGGCATCAATTTCGCGCAAAGTGTCTACTTTGACGGAAAATTCCGCGTCCATCATCGGATCGGCATCGGTGTAAAGCCGTTGATTGGTCGCCTGCGGCGCTGCGGCCAGCGTTGCCCCGCCATCCCCAACCGCCAGCCGCACGGTTTCGGCGGCGCGCTTCAGGGCGGCCTCGGTCAGTTGGGTGGAATGGGCATAGCCTGTGGTTTCGCCTTTGACAGCACGCAGGCCGAACCCTTCGGAGGCGTCATAGCTGGCGGTTTTCAGGCGATTGTCGTCAAATACCAGATTTTCCGACCTGCGGCGTTCCAGAAAAATCTCGCCGTCATCTGCGCCATCTGTAGCAGATCGCAGGACATGCAGTGCGGCATTTTCGTCGATTTGCGTCTCGAACGGGCGAAACGGAGCGTGATCCTTGGCCAAAGCGGCAATTCCTTATATGGTTTGAACATGCGTTAAAGCGGCGGTATGCCGCAAAGAGAGCGCTTGTCCTTTAGACTTTAATATTGTTTTTAGGGCGCAGGAGACAACAGGGGATTCTGGTGCGCCTTTGGCGTGGGAATCCCGACCGGCGTTTAGGCCGATCAGAATAGGACTGGATCATATGCAAGCTGTGGCCACATTGAAGAAAATTGGTGTAACTTTTGCAGGCTTGATGGCCTCGGGTGCCGCAATGGCGCAAGGAACACTACCTGACCTGCCGACTTTGGGCAAACCCCATGCACACGGCATCGGTTTTCAGAACCCCGCTACAGAGTTGATGTCAGATGTGATCTGGATGGACAGTTTCCTGCTTTGGATCATCACAATCATTTCGATTTTCGTAACCGTTTTGCTGTTGATCTGTATTTTCCGCTATAACGAAAAGCGCAATCCAAAGCCGGCGACCTTTACGCATAACTCTGCTCTGGAAGTCGCCTGGACCGTGGTTCCGATCCTGATCCTGATCGCGATTATCCCGCCGTCCCTGACATTGTTGTTCAAACAACAGGAAATTCCCGAAGCGGATGTCACCATCAAGGCAACCGGCAACCAGTGGTACTGGACACATGAATATGTGGATTCAGACTTTGGCTTTGACAGCTTCATGTTGCCAAAAGACAAACTGGCCGAAAACGGCTATGCGCCGGATGAATATCTGCTGGCAACCGATACGGCCGTTGTGATCCCGACAGGCAAGACAATTGTTGTGCAGGTGACCGGCGCGGATGTGATCCACGCTTGGGCGATGCCTGCCTTTGGTGTGAAACAGGATGCCGTACCGGGCCGTCTGGCACAGCTTTGGTTCAAAGTGGACGAAGGCAAAGAGGGCGTTTACTTCGGTCAGTGTTCCGAATTGTGCGGCAAGGACCACTCTTACATGCCAATCACTGTGAAAGCAGTGTCACAGGCAGATTATGATATCTGGCTTGAAGGCGCGAAAGAAGAATATGCCAACGTGCCAAGCACTGTAAAAGTGGCCGACCTGAACCTGCAAATGGTTCAGAACGCCGAAACTGTTGACTGATCCGACACCCTAACTTGTAACCCATAGCCAGTGGACACCCCCATGAGCGATGTAACCGTTAATGATTATGGCCATGATGCGCAGTTCGATGATTATTTCGCACTGTTAAAGCCTCGGGTGATGTCGCTGGTTGTCTTCACAGCGGCTGTGGGCCTGTTGGTTGCACCTGTGGGTGTTAATCCGGTTATCGGTTTTGCGTCGATCCTGTTCATTGCGCTGGGGGCAGGGGCCTCTGGTGCGCTGAACATGTGGTGGGATGCGGATATTGATGCGGTGATGAAACGCACCGTGAAGCGTCCTGTTCCGGATGGACGTGTGACCCCTAAAAACGCGATGATCCTCGGGCTGTGGCTTTCGGTTCTGGCTGTGGGGATGCTGGCGCTGACCGCGAATTTCTTTGCCGCGGGTCTGCTGGCCTTTACGATCTTCTTTTATGCGGTCGTGTATACCATGTTCCTGAAGCGCTCCACCCCGCAGAATATTGTGATCGGTGGCGCGGCGGGGGCCTTTCCTCCGATGGTGGGCTGGGCTGTGGCAACGGGCGGTGTGTCTGTTGAAAGCGTGATGATGTTCGCGCTGATCTTCGTGTGGACACCGCCGCATTTCTGGGCCTTGTCCCTGTTTATGAACGATGACTATTCCAAAGCCGGTGTTCCGATGCTGACTGTGACGCATGGCACACAGGTGACGCGCAACAATATTCTGGGCTACACGGTTCTGCTGGCGCTGGTCGCCATCGGTACGGCGTTCACATCCATCGGCGGGCCGGTTTATCTGGCAGTGGCGCTGATTCTGAACGGTTTGTTCCTGCGCGGAGCCTTTGCTTTGTGGCGGCGCGAAGATGCGGCTGCGGAGGCGGATAAATACGCCGCCGAACGCAAGTTCTTTCGCCTGTCGCTGGTCTACCTCTTTGCACATTTCGCAGCTCTTCTGGTGGATGCGGGCCTGCGCGGCTTTGCATTCATGCCCCAACTTCCGGTGATATTCTGATGGCTATAGGCAGCGAACATCCTCTGCACGGACGGCGCAAGCGGTCAAACCTGATGCTTGGCGCAGTGCTTGGTAGCTTTGTGGCGCTGGTCTTTGCGATCACCATCGTGAAGATGACCAATGGCGCCAGCATGGAAGCCTTTGACCACACGGTTCGCTACAGTATCGAGCCGACAACGGAGGCCGGACAATGACCGAGACACCGAAAAAAGCGAAGCCGCATAACAAAACGATGGCCTTCAAACTGGTCACGATTGTTGCCGTCATGCTGGGTCTGTCGTTTGCATCCGTGCCCATGTACAACTGGTTCTGCCGTGTCACCGGCTGGGGCGGCGTAACCAACGTGGCCACCCAAGGCAGCGATGTGGTGCTGGCGGAAACCATCAAGATCCGTTTTGACGGGTCGCTGGAGCGGGGTATGCCCTGGACCTTCAAGCCTGTGGTCCATGAAATGGAACTGAAGATCGGCGAAACCGGTCTGGCGTTTTACGAAGCCCATAACCCCACAGATCATCCGATTGCAGGACGGGCCAGTTATAACGTTTATCCCTATTCCACAGGGACGTTCTTTAACAAAATCGATTGCTTCTGTTTCACCATGCAGGTGCTGCAACCCGGTGAAACCGTGCTGATGCCTGTCACATTCTTTGTTGATCCGGAAATGTTGGAAGACGAAGAAGCAAAATACGCAAAAACCATCACGTTGAGCTACACGTTCCACGTGGCGGATATGCCGGAAGAAGAGCAGGCTGCTCTTGCGACTGGCACGCAGAAAACAGTAAACTAAGAGTATCCACGCGTGTTGAACCAAGCAAAAAAACAAGATACTCAACACCACCAAAGCCTGAAAACGGTGTTTTTGGCCGGGTTGCATCGCAACCTGTTCGGAAATGCTCAAGATGCGAATATAGGGACGAACCACCATGGCGCATGAAAAAAACCACGACTATCACATTCTGAACCCCAGTATCTGGCCATTGGCGGGTGCTGTCAGCGCCTTTGTCATGCTGACAGGCGGGGTGTACTTCATGCAAGATCACTCTTTCCCATGGGTCCTGATGATCGGGCTTGTGATGGTGCTGTATGTGATGTTCGCATGGTGGTCCGAAGTTGTGGACGAGTCCCATGTGGGTGATCACACCCCTGTTGTGGTGATCGGTCTGCGCTACGGCGTGATCATGTTTATCATGTCCGAGGTCATGTTCTTTGTGGCCTGGTTCTGGTCCTTCTTCAAACACGCCATGTACCCGATGGGGCCTATGTCGCCGATCGTGGATGGTGTTTGGCCACCTGCCGGAATTGAAACCTTTGATCCGTGGCACCTGCCGCTGATCAATACGCTGATCCTGCTGTGTTCGGGCTGTCTGGCCACTTGGGCACACCACGCGATTGCTCATGAAAATGACCGCGACGCCATGAAAAAAGGCCTTTGGGGCGCTGTTCTGCTGGGTCTGCTGTTTACAGCCTTCCAGGCCTATGAATACAGCCACGCGGCTTTCGGTTTCTCGGGCAACATTTATGGCGCGAACTTCTTTATGGCGACAGGGTTCCACGGGTTCCACGTTGTGATCGGCACGATCTTTTTGGCCGTTTGTCTGATCCGCGCCTATAAAGGCCACTTCACGCAGGAACGGCACGTCGGCTTTGAAGCCGCAGCCTGGTACTGGCACTTTGTGGATGTGGTTTGGTTGTTCCTGTTCGCAGCAGTCTACATCTGGGGCCGCTAGGCCCGTCCCATCTGCGACAGCGGATTGGTGCCCCGTGTGCCAAAAGCGGGGCGGCAGGTGCAGAAATAATCGGAAGGCGCGGGCTGTCAGGGTTCGCGCCTTTCCCGTTTCCAGCACAGGTGGCTGGGGTGTGAAACGAGTATTTGGAGAACATTGAAGCATGAGCGCGCGAATGATTTTGCCCCTGCTGTTTGGCATTGCGGGCGTTGCGACATTGTTGTGGCTGGGGTTCTGGCAGTTAGGCCGGCTGGAGTGGAAAGAAGCGCGTTTGGCGCAAATCCACGCACGTATTTCATCCGAGCCCGCGCCTTTGGCGGATTACTTTCATGACACCGGCGCTTTAACGGAAGACAACTATCGGCGGGTGCAGTTCGAGGGCGAGCTGACCGCCACCGAGGCGCATGTTTTGACATCCTTGAAGTTTCAGGGAGCGGGGTTTCGCATTCTGAAAGAGGTGATCTGGAACGATAAGGCGTTCATGCTGGATTTGGGTTTTGTGCCTGAAGCGCAGAAGAATGATCCGCGCCCTGTGGGCCCTGTGCGGATTGTGGGGAATATTCTGGACCCGGACGATTACGACGAGTCTTTCACCCCTGATCCGGATATGGACAGGAACATCTGGTTTGCCCGTTATCTGCCCATGTTGGCCGATAAGCTGAATGTTTTACCTTTTATGGTGGTTGTCGAGAAAGCCGAATACAACAAAGATGGCGCATGGGTGGCCTATGACGCCGTATCGCCGTTGCCCGTCTCGGTGAATATCCCTAATGATCACTGGGAATATGCGATCACCTGGTTTTCGTTAGCGGTTGTCTGGTTCGGGATGACGGCGTACCTGTTGTGGCGCATCCGGCAGAAAACGGTTTAGGCAAGGTAGCATGAAGTATATTTCGACGCGGGGGCAGGCGCCCGAACTGACATTTGAAGAAGCGATGCTGACAGGGTTGGCGCGCGATGGTGGCTTGTATGTGCCTGAAAGCTGGCCGACGCTCAGCACCGAACAGATCGCCGGTTTTGCGGGCAAGCGCTATGAAGATGTGGCCTTCGAGGTGATGAAGCCTTTTGTGGGTGACACCTTTGACGATGCGGAATTCCGCGACATCATTGCCAAAGCCTATTCCGGTTTCGGCCATGACGCGCGCTGTCCTGTGGTGCAACTGGATCACAACCACTATCTGCTGGAACTGTTCCACGGCCCCACTTTGGCCTTCAAGGACGTGGCCATGCAGTTGATCGGCCAGATGTTTGAGGCCGCGTTGAAACGGTCCGGCAAACGGGTGACGATTGTGGGTGCGACCAGTGGCGACACAGGCTCTGCCGCGATTGAAGCGTTTCGTGGTCTGGATGCGGTGGATGTGTTCATCATGTACCCCCATGGCCGCGTGTCCGAGGTGCAACGCCGCCAGATGACCACGCCTGTAGAAAGCAACGTGCATGCCTTGGCGGTGGACGGGGATTTTGACACCTGTCAGGCGCTGCTGAAAGACATGTTCAACGATTTCGAATTCCGTGACACTGTCCAGCTGGCCGGAGTGAATTCAATCAACTGGGCGCGGGTTCTGGCGCAAGTGGTGTATTATTTTACCTCGGCCGTGTCCCTTGGGGCGCCTCATCGCAAAGTGTCCTTCTGTGTGCCGACAGGTAATTTTGGCGATATCTTTGCAGGCTATGTGGCCAAACGCATGGGGCTGCCGATTGAACGTCTGGTGATTGCCACCAATCAGAACGACATTCTGCATCGCACGCTGCAAACGGGCGATCATGCGAAAACGGGGGTTGTGCCGTCCATCAGCCCGTCGATGGATATTCAGGTGTCGTCAAACTACGAACGTTTGGTGTTCGACCTTTACGATCGCGAAGGCGATGCGGTCAGCCAGTTGTTTGAATCCCTGAAAGACGCAGGGTCGTTCAAACTGTCCCAAGGGGCGCTGGAGCGGATGGCAGAGGAGTTTGACTCCGGCCGTGTCTCGGAGGATGAGACCAGTGCCGCGATCAAGGATTTCTTTGCCCGCACGGGCGAGGTTTTGTGCCCCCATTCCGCAATCGCTGCCAAGATCGGCGATGAAATGCAAAGCGATGTGCCGATGATTTCACTGGCCACGGCCCATCCCGCAAAGTTCCCCGCGGCGGTGAAGGCGGCTTGTGGTGAACACCCGCCCTTGCCGGCACGGATGGCGGACCTATTTGAACGCGACGAGCGGGTAACGCGCGTTGCTGGCGATTTGGCAGCAATTGAAGCTGTTATTCGAGAAAGGATTGCGGGTTGACCGTAGAAATACACACACTCTCTAACGGATTTCGGGTTGTAACCGAGCATATGCCGGGGCTGAAATCAGCCTCTTTGGGCATCTGGGTTGGTGCGGGCGGGCGGCATGAACGCCCCGAACAGAATGGTATTGCCCATTTTCTGGAACATATGGCCTTTAAAGGCACCAAGAAACGCAACGCGCTTGAAATTGCCGAGGCAATCGAAGACGTTGGCGGATATATCAACGCCTATACCAGCCGTGAAATGACGGCCTATTATGTGCGTGTTCTGGAAAACGACGTGGCGCTGGCGATGGATGTGATCAGCGATATCGTGTTGAATTCCGTGTTTGATCCGGCCGAGGTCGAAATCGAACGGGGCGTGATTTTGCAAGAGATCGGCCAGTCCCTTGATACGCCGGACGATGTGATTTTCGACTGGCTGCAAGAAGTGTCTTATCCCGACCAGCCCATCGGTCGCACGATTCTCGGCCCCGAAGAGCGGGTCCGCGCCTTCACACGTTCGGACCTTCAGGCTTTTGTGAAGGAACAGTATCGCCCCGAACAAATGGTGCTGTCTGCGGCGGGGGCTGTGGATCACGACGAATTGGTAAAACTGGCAGAAGCCGCTTTTGGCCATATGGAGCGCGGGGTTTCCACCGTCTTGCTGCCGGCCCTGTATCAAGGGGGCGAGCACCGCGTCGTCAAGGATCTGGAGCAGGCGCATTTTGCCTTGGCCTTTGAAACCGCCAGCTACCGTGACGATGAAATCTACACTGCCCAGGTGTTTTCTCTGGCTTTGGGTGGGGGAATGTCCAGCCGGTTGTTTCAGGAAGTGCGCGAAAAGCGCGGCTTGTGCTACACGATCTATGCGCAGGCAGGGGCCTATGCCGACACCGGCAGCCTGACGATCTATGCAGGCACCAGCGGGGCGGATGTGGCTGATCTTTCAACCCTGTGCATCGACGAATTGCGCCGTGCAGCCAGCGACATGAACGAGGCCGAGGTCAATCGCGCCCGTGTCCAGATGAAAGCAGGCATGTTGATGGGGCTGGAAAGCCCGTCGTCCCGCTGTGAACGTCTGGCGCGGATGGTGATGATCTGGGGGCGTGTCCCCGGATTGGACGAAGTCGTGGCCAAGATCGACGCCGTGGATCGGGCTGGCGTGGCGGAATATGGCGCGCGGTTGTGTGCTTCTGGTGTGCCGTCACTTGCGCTTTATGGTCCGGTTGCCGATGCACCTGAAGTGGGTGTTCTGGCGGATCGGCTGGCGGCCTGACCGGTGCCGCAGATCACCTTTGACGCTGTGTCCCTAAGTCTGGAGGGGCGGCAGGTTTTCGGACCTGTCTCCCTGTCTTTGCAGGAAAAGCGCATTGGGGTTGTGGGTCAGAACGGTGCCGGAAAATCCAGTTTCCTGCGTTTGATGGCGGGGCTGGTGAAGCCGGATCAAGGCAAGGTGCTGCTTGGCGATGCGGATGTCTATACCGATCGCAAGGCGGCCTTGGCAGGGATCGGGGTGATTTTCCAGAACCCCGATCATCAAATCCTGTTCCCCACAGTGGCCGAGGAAATCGCCTTTGGGCTGGCCCAGCTTGGCGCATCCAAAGCGGATGCCAAAGCGGGTGCTTTGCGTGTTTTGCAGGAACAGGATCGCAGCGATTGGGCGGATCGGGCCTGCTACACCCTGTCAGGCGGGCAACGGCATTACCTGTGTTTGATGGCGGTTCTCGCCATGAAACCTGATGTGATCCTGCTGGATGAACCCTATGCGGGGCTGGATATTCCCACTTCTGCACGGCTGCACCGCCAACTGGCGGGACTGGCGCAATCTCTGGTGATGATCACCCATGATCCCCGCACGCTTGACAGCTATGACCGTGTGATCTGGCTGGACGGGGGCGTGGTTGCAGCGGATGGGGTGCCTGCGGATGTGTTGCCTTTGTTTGAAAGTGAAATGGCGCGGCGGGCGGCATGTTAAGCCTGACGTTGGAACGGCAAAGCTGGGCGCATCGCGTGCCCGTGGGCTGGAAGCTCGCCGCCCTGTGTCTGCTGACGTTTTTTGTTTTTCCCGTTGAAAATATCTGGCTGCTGATTCTTGGTATCGTTGCAGTTGCAACCTGCTGCGCGACCCTTGGCGGCATAGGCTTCACGGCCAGCCTGCGCGCCTTGCGCCCGATTCTGTGGTTCGCTGTGATCATCCTTGGCTATCACCTGCTGGTCGGGCGGATCGGGCAGGGGATGGCGATTGTGTTGCGGATGCTGTTGCTGGTGGCTGCAGCCAACTTTGTGACAATGACCAGCAAGCTGGGCGATATGATGGATTGGGTGATCTGGGCGCTGTCGCCCCTGCGCCCCGTCGGCATCCCCGCAGAACGGATCGCCCTTGCTTTTGCTTTGGTGATCCGCTTTACACCTGTGCTCGGCCAGCGCGCTGCGCAATTGGCCGAGGCATGGCGCGCGCGATCTGCGCGGCGTGTGGGAATAAAAATCGTCGCCCCCCTTGCGGTGTCGGCACTGGATGACGCGGATCACGTGGCCGAGGCGTTACGCGCCCGCGGCGGCATCCGTTAAAAGGAGCGTGTTATGGAAAGAAGTATCGTCTACATCGCGGTGTTCGCGGCAGTGATCGCAGCCCTTGGCCTTTTGCCGAAACTGACCTTGATCAGCGGCATCCCGATCACGGCGCAATCCATGGGGATCATGCTGTGCGGCACTATTCTGGGCGCGCGCAAAGGCGCCTTGGCGGTGATCCTGTTTCTGGCGCTGGTCGCCCTTGGCCTGCCCTTGCTGGCTGGTGGTCGCGGGGGATTGGGTGTTTTCACAACCCCTTGGGCGGGGTTCCTGTTCGGCTTTCCCGTCGCTGCCTTTGCCACAGGCCTGATGATGCGCTGGCTGCGCGGCGCGCGGGTTGGCGTCAGCGCGGGGATCGCTGCCGTGGTTGGCGGGATCGGTGTGCTGAATGCTGTGGCCGTGCCCTATTACATGGCTATGACAGGCGCAGGTTTGGTGGATGCAATTGTCACAGCCATGCTGCCGTTTCTGGCAGGCGATCTGGTCAAAGCCGTGGCCGCTGGCGCCATCACGGGTGCAATTCACAAAGCACGGCCCCGTGCGGTGATGTCGCGGGCCTAAACCTGCATCAGCAAGGCAGTTCCAAGCCCGCCTGCCGCTGCAATCGCGGCAAGGCCGGTGCCGCTGCTTGTCTGTAATTCATGAAACAGGCGTACCGCGTTGATCGCCCCTGATGCGCCGATGGGATGGCCCCGCGCCAAAGCGCCACCGCCGCGATTCATGGTGCTGGGGTCAAGCCCTGCGCCGTTCTGGCAGGCGATGGCTTGAACGGCATAAGCCTCCATTACTTCGCTGCAAGCGAGCCTGTCAGCCGTGATCCCGGCCTGCGCCAGCGTCTGTTCTATCGCGGCAATCGGGGCTGTTGCGGGTGTTTCCGGCGCGGCCCCCAAAGTGACGCCGCCGATGATCTGCGCAGGAGAAATCCCGCTAAATTCAGCAGCGATGTCTTGATCCACCACCAGCACAAAGGCCGCCGCATCCGCCTTAATGGCCGTATTTGCCGCGCTTAGGCTGCCTGTGACCAAGGGCGCACGGGCTGCGGTTTTCAAGCTGAGATCACGGGTAAATGCATCTCTGTCCAAACCCGCTAGGGCAATGATTTCACGGCGCATGTGATCGCGGGCCGCGCGCGCTTTGGCATGGCTGTCCACCGCAAATTCATCCTGCGCCGCGCGGGTCAGCCCCATCGCATCCGCAAGCTGTGCCGCGCTTTCATGCAGATCAGGGTCGCGGCTGGCCCAAGGGGAAAACGGCGGGCGGTCATAGGCGACTGGGGCGGCCCCGTCAGGATCGGTGCGCAGGCGCAAAGGGCGGCGCGAGTGGCTTTCCGCCCCGCCTGCCAGCACCGCACGGGCAGTCCCTGATTGCACCAGCCGCGCGGCCAGCAAAATAGCATCAAGCCCGCCTGCACATTGCCGGTCTATGGACAGGCCCGCCACGGTTTCAGGCAATCCCGCCGAAAGTGCAGCTAGACGGGCTGGATTGCCGCCACCGTAAAGAGCGTTGGACAGGATCAGCTCGTCAGGGGGGATCGGGCAGTTTTGCAGACAGGCCCGTATCACCGGTGCGGCCAGATCGTGCAGCGCCAGCCGCGCGAAGGCGCCGTTTTCAGGCGCGACAGCGGTGCGATAGGCGGCAACGATATAGGCGGGCTTCATATGATTAACTTTCGCAGGGCGCTGTAGTCGGGTTTGCCCGAGGCGCGGCGGGGCAAGGCGGGCAGTTGCGTCATGGATTTCAAAAGGCTGGGTTTGGGCACAGAGCCTTCGACAAACCCGTGCAGAATATAGCCACGCAGCGGGTCGGGCAGGGCGATAATCGCGGCAGATCCTGCCCCCGCAGCGATCAAGGCGGTCTCTAGCTGGTCCAGCGATACGGATTGGTCGGCAATGGTCAGGATGCGATCGGCACGCCCTGTCAGGAACAGGTTGCCTGACGGGTCAAGGTATCCGACCTCCCCCACAGAGAATTCATCGCCGTTCCATTTTGTGCTGTCGATGACACCGCTGGCATAGGCGGTGAACAACATCGGACTGCGCAGCCAGACCAGTCCTGGGGTGTTCGCAGCAACAGGAAGTCCAGCCGCGTCGCGGATGCAGATGGTAACGCCCGGGAATGCAGGACCGACGGAGCCTTCGGGGGCGGTTTTATCCGCCAAAGTGATGAAACTGGTTTCAGCCGCGCCGTAAAAACGCCAGACTTTGGCATTCGGGAAAATCCTGCCCACATGGCTGGCGGTGGCTTCGTCATAAGGCCCGCCGCCAGTGATAACATGGGTCACGCCGGGTGCAGGCTGGCGGATCAGGCGCAATTGGGTCGGGGTGGCATACAGATGGGTGATGCCGCGAGAGTTGATCTCGGCCCCCCGTAAAAAGTGGAAATCCGCGCCGCAGTGGATCGCTTCGATTGCGGCGTAAAGCGACAGGGAATAGGTCAGGTTGCCAAGCGTGGCGACGCGGGCATTCGGCCCGATCCCGAACAAGTGGCTGAGGGTTTTGATCGAATGGAGCCAGCTTTGTGCTCTGCGGCGAATAACCTTGGGCGCGCCTGTGGTGCCCCCTGTCAGGGTGAAAAAACTGTCACGCTGGTCTGGCGCATCGGTCGCGGGGCCGATGATCGGGGAAAACCCTGCGCCAAGCGCGTTCAAAAACGCAGGAATCGCGATCAGCGGGGTTGCAGGATCACTGCTGCGGCGCGGCGCGATACCAGCCGCCTGCGCTGCATCCATACGGGTGCCGTCAAAATCGCTAAGCGTTGCGCGGGGATGCCAGTGAAGCCGGTTCATACAGGCGGTTTAACGGTGTTTGGGGGGCGGCTCAATCGTATTAGAAGCAGGGCTTCGGCGGCTTTTTTGCGCAAACCTGGCCTGTTGCACTTTTCTTGTGACCTGTCTTGTTCTATGAGCAGGTCATCTGCGATCCGAGGAGTCCTGCACGTGTTTTCCAACAGTTTTATCGACAAAGAAACAATGTCCGAACTGGCAGCCAAGATGCTGCTGGAAATCAAGGCGGTGAATTTCCGCGCGGATGAACCCTATACCTTTGCCAGCGGGCTGGCCTCGCCGGTGTATATCGACTGCCGCAAGCTGATTTCCTACCCTCATATCCGCAGCGCCCTGATGGATTTCGCTGTGGCCACGCTTTACCGTGATGTGGGGTTTGAACAATTCGACGCGGCGGCGGGTGGCGAAACGGCGGGTATACCCTTTGCGGCCTGGATTGCCGAACGGATGAACCTGCCCATGCAATATGTGCGCAAAAAGCCCAAAGGCTACGGGCGGGATGCGCAGATTGAAGGGGATATTTCCGAAGGCCAGCGGGTTTTGCTGGTTGAGGATCTGACCACGGACGGCGGGTCAAAACTGCGCTTTGCCGAGGCGATCCGCAAGGCAGGGGCCACCTGTGATCACACTTTGGTGGTGTTTTACTACGATATTTTCAAGAACACCCATGAGATGCTGGCCGAGAACGGCTTGAAGCTGCATTATCTGGTCACTTGGTGGGATGTGTTGAAAGTTGCCCGTGCGCAGGGGGATTTTGACGCCCGCACATTGGATCAGGTCGAGGCGTTTTTGAATGCGCCGTTGGAATGGTCCAAAGCCAATGGCGGCGTTTATGAACTGCCCACGGCAGGGTAAAGTGACGGCCCTGTTTCTGGATATTTGAAAAACAAAAAGAGAATTGATGACGCCTCTCGTTTCTAGCGGGGGGCGTTTTTGATTTATTGTGGATAAAGTGAAAATAGCTGGGGATGGATTGCTGCATTGCAAAAGTTTTTCTTTACATGCAGGTCAATTGATTACACCATATCTTGTAAGGGAAGCGGGAAAACCCCGTAGACCTAGCGCTGACGCCTAGAAATTGGGGCGGCGTGTCTCGCAAAGACAAACAAGAAGGCAGCAGGCATGACAAGCACAGAGCATTATCTTGATAGTGGTGAATTGCATCCAATAGATGTGGTTGAAACCCTTGCAGAACATTACGACTGGGCGTTCGATCGGGTTGCGGAAGACCAGATTGCCATGGCGATCGAAGGGGCGTGGCGCACCTATTCGATCACGCTGGCCTGGTCGGCCTATGATGAAACCCTGCGGATGATTTGTACCTTTGAAATGGCCCCGCCAGAAGAAAAACTGGCCCCTCTGTTTGAGGCGATGAATCTGGCCAATGACAAATGCTGGGCGGGTTCGTTTTCATTGTGGAGAGAGCAGCAATTGATGGTCTACCGCTATGGTTTGATGCTGGGGGGCGGTGTTTCGGCTGCGCCCGAGCAGGTGGACCAGATGTTGAGTGCCGCTGTTGTGGCCTGCGAGCGGTTCTATCCGGCGTTTCAGTTGATCTGCTGGGGCGATGAACCCGTCGCGCGGGCGATGGATATCGCCATGTCGGAATCCTACGGGCGCGCCTAGGGGTTAAAGCCGTCACACGGGCTTGATTTCCAAACGGCCATCGCCCAAGGTCCGCCGTGAATCGGCTGGATGTTTGGGAAGGGTATTTTGTGACTTTGGAACGTGTGAACAGCGGCGGCCTTGTGCTGCTGGGCTGTGGTAAAATGGGCTCTGCGATGTTGCAGGGCTGGTTGTCACAGGGTGTGACGCCGAATGCTGTCTCAATCCTTGATCCTTCGCCGTCTGACTGGGTGCAAGCCTTGCAGGCGGATGGCGTGGGGGTGAACGGAGCTTTGCCCGATGCGCCTGCTGTATGCATCGTTGCGGTGAAGCCGCAGATGATGGGCGATGCCTTGCCGCGGTTGCAGGCCATGGGAAATGGCGCGACGGTGTTTGTTTCGGTTGCGGCGGGAACGCCGATTGCCGCGTTTGAGGCGGTCCTAGGGGATAAAACCCCGATCATTCGCGCAATGCCAAACACGCCTGCGGCGGTGTCCAAGGGGATTACCGCGTTGATTGGCAACGGGAATATCAGTGAAAGTGACATGCAGATGGCCGAAAGCCTGTTGCGGGCTGTTGGACAGACGGTGCGTTTGGCGGATGAAAGTCAGATGGATGCGGTGACCGCTGTGTCAGGGTCGGGCCCTGCCTATGTGTTTCATTTGATCGAGACTTTGGCGGCGGCTGGTGAGGCCGAGGGCCTGCCTGCGGAACTGGCCCTGCAATTGGCCCGTGCCACGGTTGCCGGGGCTGGCGCCCTGGCGGAGCAATCGGATGAGGATCCGTCGCAATTGCGGGTGAATGTTACGTCACCCGGAGGCACCACAGCGGCGGCGCTTGGGGTGTTGATGGACGAAGAAAACGGCTTTCCCGCCCTGTTGCGGCGCGGTGTCAAAGCAGCAGCGGATCGCAGTCGGGAGTTGGCGAAATGAGCGACGAAATTTCCTTTGACGACTTTATGAAAGTGGATGTGCGCGTTGGGGTCATTACCCGCGCCGAACCCTTCCCCGAGGCGCGCAAACCTGCAATCAAACTGTGGGTGGATTTTGGCGGAGAGTTGGGCGAGAAGAAATCATCTGCCCAGATTACCAAACATTACACGCCGGACTCTTTGGTCGGGACGCAAGTGATGGCTGTGGTGAATTTCCCGCCGCGCCAGATCGGGCCAGTGATGTCTGAAGTGCTGGTCTTGGGCTTGCCTGATGCAGAGGGCGAGGTTGTTCTGGTGCGCCCCGATATGGTTGTGCCTGCGGGCGGGCGGCTGCACTAGCTGTGATCTGAGTATTTGGGAGAACATTGAAGATGGCGGAACGACCGAGTGTATTTGTAACGCGGCCTTTGCCCGATGCGGTGATTGCCGAGGCGCGCAAGCATTTTGATGTGACCGTGCGGGCAGAGACTTTGCCGATGTCTGACGCGGAAATGACCGAGGCTTTGGCCGGGTTTGACGGGGTTTTGCCGACTTTGGGTGATCCGCTGGGGGCCTCGGCCTTTGGGGGGGCGCTGCGGGCGCGGGTTTTAGCCAATTTCGGGGTTGGGTATAATCACATTGATGTGGCGGCGGCGCAGGCGGCGGGGGTGGCTGTTTCCAATACGCCTGGTGCCGTGACCGATGCTACGGCGGATATTGCGGTTTTGTTGATGTTGATGACCGCGCGGCGCGCCAGTGAAGGCGAAGCAGCCGTGCGCGACGGAAGTTGGCTGGGCTGGCATCCGACCCAGTATTTAGGTCTGCACGTCAGTGGAAAAACCTTGGGCGTGATCGGAATGGGGCGGATTGGCAAGGCGATTGCCAAGCGGTGTCACTTTGGGTTTGGCATGGATGTGGTGTTTTACAACCGCTCTCCTGTGGCGGATTGCGGCGTGCCCTCGGCCCGTCAATTGGGCAGTATTGCAGAGGTTATGGCGGCGGCGGATGTTGTGTCTTTGTCGGTTCCGGGCGGGGCTGCAAACCAGCATATGATCGGCGCTGCTGAACTGGCCGCCATGCGTCCGCACGGAATTCTGGTGAATACGGCGCGGGGGGATGTGGTGGATGAGGCGGCTTTGGTTGCGGCCCTTGAAGCAGGTGTGATCGGCGGCGCAGGGTTGGATGTATACGAAAACGAACCTGCGGTGCCAGAGGCCTTGCGGCGGCTGAAAAACGTGTCTTTGTTGCCCCATCTGGGGACAGCGGCGCTGGATGTGCGCACGGGTATGGGGCTGATGGCGGTGGAAAACCTGCGGGCTTTTTTTGCGGGGGAAGCCCTGCCGAACGGGGTGACGGGTTAGGTTAACGCAGCAGGTCGTCGACCCAGGCGGGGACCAGCGTGCTGGCGGGGCCATTGCGGCACTGATCAAAGGCAGAGGCGCCTTCGGAGGGTTCGAGGTTCAATTCAAGTGTGGCTGCCCCTGCGCGGCGGGCTTCCTGGACGAAGCCGGCAGCGGGGTAGACGTTGCCCGAGGTGCCGATGGACACAAACAGGTCTGCGCTGTGCAGGCGGGTGTAGATATCCTCCATGAAATAGGGCATTTCGCCAAACCAGACCACATCGGGACGGGTTGATTTTGCTCTGCAGGCAGGGCAGGGATCATTCGGGTGCATTTGTGCCGGTGCGCGCCACGAGTGATCGCAGCTTTGGCATTTGGCGCGGTTCAGCCTGCCGTGCATGTGCCAGACGGCATTGCTGCCTGCCCGTTCGTGCAGGTCATCGACGTTCTGGGTCACGATAAGCATGTCACCCTGCAAGCGGGTTTCAAGACGGGCGAGTGCAACATGGGCGGGGTTCGGGTCGGAGTTGGCACAATTCGCGCGTCTGGCGTTGTAAAAGTCATGCACGAGGGCGGGATTACGCCGAAAACCTTCGGGGGTTGCCACCTGTTCAATCGGGTATTTGGCCCAAAGCCCGTCTGCATCGCGAAAGGTGCCAAGGCCGCTTGCGGCAGAAATGCCTGCGCCGGTCAGGATGACGATGTTCATATTAATCCTCTTGGGGAAATGTGCTAAGGGTGCGGAGGTGCTGTATCAGCCCGTTGGTTTACGAAAGTGTGGTCATGACCCAGTCTATCTTGTTTGTCTGTTTGGGCAATATCTGCCGATCCCCCACGGCCGAGGGCATTATGCGGGGGCTGGTTCAGACCGCTGGCGCGGATATTGAGGTGGACAGTGCGGGGACAAGTGGTTGGCACAACGGCGCGCTGCCGGATCGTCGTTCGATGGCCGAGGCCGCGCGGCGGGGGTATGATCTGTCCGCGCAGCGCTCCCGACAGGTGGTGCAGCAGGATTTTGCGCGGTTTGATCTGATACTTGCGATGGATCGCAGCAATTTACACAATCTGGAGGCCATTGCGCCTTCTGGGGCAGGGGGAAAGCTGCGGCTGTTGCTGGATTATCTGCCCGACCAGCCCCTGCGTGAGGTGCCTGATCCTTATTATGAGGACGGGTTCGACCGCGTGTTTGATCTGATTGAAGCGGCCTGTCGGGCGGTGTTGGCGGATGTTGCGGGGTAGGTTTGCCTGCCTGTGCTCACTTGTGCGGCAAAGGCAGGTTTTGGATATTTACACCAAAAAGAGCCTGTAGGGCCCTAGAACAGAAGGCCCGCCACCACGCCGATCAGGCCGAGGATTTGGGCGATCAGGGTGAACAGCATACCATACAGGCGAAAGCGGAAATGGGTGCCGTCTTTGGCGAAGTAAACCGCATGCAGGTATCGGCCGACAACCAGAAATGCGGCGATAACCAAGGTGATGGGGGTAGGGTTTAGAGACTCGTTCAGGGCGATCAGGATCAGGCCCAGCGGGATTTGTTCGGCTGCATTGGCCTGGCCTCTGATCTTTTTGGCCATGATGCGGTCGTTGTTGTCGCCAAGCACAATGCCATCGCTGCGCCGTACCATGATGATAAGGATTGTCAGCCACAGATACAGCACCCCGAGGAGAACTGTGGACCATGCTGTAATGGGAAAGGCAAAATCGTGCATCAATAGACTTTCGGTATAATGGATACAAAAAAGCCGGAGCGTTCGGCCCCGGCTTTAACTGTGTATATCGTCTGGCTTATTCGCGGTTACCAAACAGGGACAGCATCATCATGAACATGTTGAGGAAGTTCAGATACAAGCTGAGCGCACCCATGATGGCGGATTTACCAAGCCAATCGTTGTCACCGTGATGGGCATGGGCCAGATAGGTGTTTTTGATGTTTTGCGTATCATAAGCTGTAAGGCCTGCAAAAATCAGCACGCCGATGGCGTTGATTGCGAACATGATTGCAGGGGACTGCAGGAAGATGTTCACAACCATTGCGACGATCAAGCCAACAACGCCCATGATCAGGAAGCTGCCCCAGCCGGAAATGTCTTTCTTGGTGGTATAGCCCCAGATGGACAGGGACGCGAAAGCGATGGCGGTCACAAAGAAGATTTGCGCGATGGACATGCCGGTATAAACGGCGAAGATCCAGGAAATCGACAGGCCCATCAATGCAGAGAAGGCCCAGAATACCATCTGCGCTGTTCCCAGCGACATTTTGTTAATCATGGCACCAAAGCCAAAGACAACGGCCAGCGGCGCGAACATGATGACATACCGGATCGGGCTGGTGAACATTGTTTCCAGCAGACCGACAGAGAAGATCATTGTAGGCTGGCCAGCCTTTGCAAGGGCCAGATCGGTGCCGACAAAGTAGGCAACGATGCCTGTGATGAACATGGCCACGCCCATCAGGCCGTAGACTTTGTTCATGTGCGCGCGCAACCCAGCGTGAATTTGGGTGGCTTCGACACCCACACCTGCACCTGCGCGGCGGACTGTCTCGTATTGTGCCATTTGGTTTTCTCCCTAGAAAATCATTAAAACGTCCCATCCGCCAATGCAGATAGGTTCAGGGAAGAATATCGGGTGTCCGGGGGGCGTTTTCAAGAGAATACGGTTGAAAATTGTGCCGTTAAATCAAAAACGGCACAATTTAGGGGTGAAACGGGGCCGACACTAGCGTTTCCAGTGGTTTGGCACGTCCCAAAGCCCGCGGTTTGCTTCGGCATCGGCCTCGGCGCGGGTGATGCCGATGTCCGAAAGCTGCTGGTTGCTAAGGCGCGTCAATGCGCGGCGCTCTTTGTGCAATCTGCCTGCAGCCAGAAGTTTCGAAAGCCAGCCTTGTTGACCGCTTGGGCGACGTCGGGCGGGGGTTGTTGTTGTATAGGCCATGGGGTTTCCTTTCCAAATTCAGATGCGATATTCGGTTTGCATCAATTTCCTTGATGTTTATGTGCCATGCGGGTACCTATTTTAAAAACGAATGTTTGTTAGATTTGATATCAAGGATTGTGATATGGCGCGAAATCTGGATTTGACGGCCCTGCGTAGCTTTGTTGCTGTGGCGGATACGGGCGGGGTAACGCGGGCAGCGGCCCAGCTGAATTTGACCCAATCAGCGGTGTCCATGCAGTTGAAACGGTTGGAAGAAAGTCTTGGGCAAAGTCTGTTGGACCGCTCGAACCGCAGTGTTTCACCCACCGCACAGGGCGAGTTGTTGCTGAGTTACGGGCGGCGGTTGCTGACGCTTAATGATGAGGTCTGGAACCGCATGACCGATCAGAAGTTTGAGGGCGAGATCATGTTCGGCGTGCCTCATGATATCGTCTACCCCCATATCCCGAAGGTTCTGAAGCGGTTTTCCACGGCCTATCCCAAGGTGAAGGTGAATATGGTGTCCAGTTTCACGTCAGAGCTGAAGTCCCTGTTTGCTGCGGGCGACTGCGACGTAGTGCTGACCACCGAAACAGGCGGGGCCGAGGAGTCCGTGCGTTTGGCCAGTCTCGATCTGGTGTGGTACGGTGCGCCGGACGGGACCACATGGAAAGAACGCCCTTTGCGGATCGCATTTGAATCCCAGTGTATTTTTCGCCCGATTGCGCTGAAGGCACTGGATGAGGCGCAGATCGAATGGGAAATGGCGGTGGATACCATGTCGTCCATGACGGTCGAGGCATCCTTAAGTGCGGATTTGGCGATACAGGCAAGACTGAAGGGGACCGCACCCCAATATCTGGAAGAAATCGACCACGGGGGCACCCTGCCTGAATTGCCCGAATTTCAGGTTAACATGATGGTGGTCCCGCCTGCACAAAACCCGATGGCGCCACTGTTCGCGGAAATGGTCCGCGAGGCCTATTGCTGCAGTGTGGAGCCTGTAAAGAAAATGCGTCTGGCCGGTTGAAAGGCCACGCAGGCAGGGTGCAGTGCCGGTTAAGATACCACTGCACCCGTGACAGTTAATCGGAAATAGTAACCACAACTTTACCCGTCGCCTTGCGGGTGCGCAGCAGATCCAAGGCTTCATTCGCTTGGTCCAGCGGCAGGGAATGGCTGACATGGGGTTTGATTTTGCCCGTTTCGTACCAGTCCAGCAGTTTCGCCAGACTGTCATTCAACACGGTGGGATTGGTTCTGGCATAGCCGCCCCAATAATAGCCGATCACCGTCAGGTTTTTCACCAGCAGGATATTGGCCGGAATTTGTGGCACTTCGCCTGACGCAAAACCAAGCGGGATCAGACGGCCTTCGGGGTTGGTGGCGCGCAGCGCGGCTTTGAACTGGTCGCCGCCCACAGGATCATAGACCACATCTGCCCCGCCAAGGGCTTTGACCTGCTCGCGCAGATCACCGGTTTCGGAATCAATCAGGTGATCCGCTCCGGCGGCCTTGGCGATGGCCAGCTTTTCAGCGCCACGGGCCACGGCGATCACTTCGGCCCCCATAAGTTTGCCCAGTTCCACTGCCGTCAGGCCAACCCCGCCCGAAGCGCCCAGCACCAACAGGCGTTCTCCAGGCTGCAATCTTGCGCGGTGATCCAGCGCCAGATGGGCGGTGCCATAGCCCACAGGAAAGGCGGCCGCGTCGGTCATGGGCATGGAAGCCGGAATCGGCAGGCAAATATCGGCGTCTATCGCGGCGTAGTCTGCCATGCCGCCAAACCCGATATATGAGATCACCTTTTGGCCCACCTGCAGGCTGGTTACATCTGTGCCTACACCTTCTACCGTGCCGGAAATTTCCATACCCAGAGTAAACGGCAGCGGCGGCTTTTCCTGATAGGTGCCTTTCAACAGCAAAAGATCGCCAAAGTTCAGCGCACAGGCCGCGATTCGAACTAACACTTGTTTGGGACCGGGTGTTGGGCGAGGAATATCGCAAAGTTCGAGTGGGTTTTCGTGCTGGGTAACCTGCATCGCGCGCATTTTGGGATTCCTTTAACTTTGTTTGTCAGTGGTCATAGCCGAAGACCAAAGGCGGGTGAATTGGGTTTTGGCCGAATTTTAATCAATATTGAGACTGAGTTGCGCAATATGTTGATATTATCTTTGCAAAATGCGAAAGAATGTGCGAATTGCCCTGAAAAGCCTCGAACATGATAAATGATCAGCTTTAGATTGTATGGGATTTAGATTATCACGTTTAAAGAAAGTATTTGTCTCGACCGTATTTCGGGAAAGTTCCGAATTTTGATTTTTAGGGTCCTGATGGATATGGGCGTGGCGCCTTTTTATAAGGCTATGCAGCGCTATTACTATACGTCAAAGCGTAACAGACAATGGAGAATTCTTGATGAAACATCCAGTGGATATCCACGTTGGTAAACGTGTGCGCCATCGGCGTTGGATGCTCGGTGTGACGCAGCAACAGCTTGGCAACAAGGTCGGAATCAAGTTCCAGCAAATCCAGAAGTATGAAACCGGCATGAACCGGATCAGCGCATCCCGTTTGTGGGACATTGCCGAGGCTTTGGACGTTCCCGTCAGCTTTTTCTTTGAAGGCTTTGATAAATCCGAAGGCGAATTGGAAATGCAAATCGATTCCGCTGTGCCCAAAAGCCAGCAGGGGGATCTACTGTCCGATAAGGAAGCGCTTGATCTGGTGCGGTCGTATTATGCCATTCCGGAAAACCAACGGCGCAAACTGTTTGATCTGGCACGGGTTCTGAGCGCCAGCGCATAACAAACAGCAGACGGTTCTTTCGGATTGACGAAAGGGCCGTGCAGTCTATCGTTGCGCCAAATCGTTAAGGCTTGCGCATCTCTATGTCTAAAATCATGACACTTTCCCCTGATCTGACCCGTGAACTGGTGCAGGTGGCCTATGCTTTGGCTGATGCCGCGCGCCCGATTGCGCTGCAATATTTCCGCCGTGGCGGTCAGAATATCGAAAATAAACTGGCAGGGGATTTTGATCCTGTCACCGTAGCTGATCGTGAAATCGAGCGGCAAATGCGCGCGATTCTGGCGCAATCCCGCCCCCAGGACAGCATTCTGGGAGAGGAGTTCGGCACCAAACAGGGCACCAGTGGTCTGGTCTGGGTGCTTGACCCGATTGACGGCACGCGGGGGTTTATTTCAGGGACGCCGACTTGGGGCGTTCTGATCGCTGTAGGCCCCGAAACAGGGCCTGAAATCGGTGTTATCGACCAGCCCTTCACGGGCGAACGGTTTCTTGGAACCCCTGACGGTGCGTTCTGGCAACGGGGCGGGGATCAGGAAACACTGTCCGTGCGCGGTTGCACTGGTCTGAAAGACGCCATCCTGTTTACCACATTCCCCGAAGTGGGCACGCCGCAAGACCGCAGTGCCTTTGAACGGGTGCGCGATCAGGTGAAAATGACGCGCTATGGCACGGATTGTTACGCCTATGGTCTGCTGGCAGCCGGACAAATTGATCTGGTGATCGAGGCAGGTTTAAACGCCTATGACATCCAGGGCCCTTTGGCGGTGATCCAGGCCGCAGGCGGTATTGTCACCGATTGGGACGGCGGCCCCGCCCATGCGGGGGGGCGTGTGCTTGCCGCGGGGGATCCAGACACCCACGCGGCAGCTTTGGCTTTGTTAAAGGCTGGTTAACCCCTCGCGGTTAGTCTTTGATACCGTTGTAAAAATCAAAGGTATCAAGGGGAATTACACCGGAAGAAATCACAAAGGCCAGAATCAACCAGATCACCGTTGCAAGCCCCGTCACAATCAGCACCCGTTTGCCCAACTGCGGATTAACCGGTGCGGAAGGGGGCGTGCCCGGCACAATATGGCCGTCCTCATCCTGACTTTTCAGGCGCAAGGGCAGGATAATAAACAAGGTTAAAAACCAGGTTACGGCATAAAGGACAAGTGCGGCACCAATATTCATTTAAACTTGTTCCAACTCGACAAGGGTTCCGGTGAAGTCTTTGGGATGCAGGAATAAAACAGGCTTGCCATGGGCACCGATCTTGGGCTCTCCGGTGCCAAGAACCCGCGCGCCTGTGGCTTGCAGTTTGTCCCGTGCGGCCAGAATATCATCCACTTCATAGCAGATGTGGTGAATGCCACCCGATGGATTCTTGTCCAGAAACCCCTGGATCGGAGAATTTTCACCCAGCGGGTACAAAAGTTCGATCTTGGTGTTTGGCAGTTCGATAAAAACGACTGTCACGCCGTGATCCGGTTCGTCCTGCGGCGCGCCTACATTTGCCCCGAGGGTATCACGGTATTGCGCACAGGCTGCATCCAGATCGGGCACTGCAATGGCCACGTGGTTCAAACGTCCAATCATCCTAAGCTCCTTTGGTCCCGTTGGCTTTGATATGGCGCGATTGCTGGTGTTTGGCAACGCGACAAAGGGTGCACCCAATACGGCGTTTTACGAAATTATGTCTGCCAAAGGGCAAAAACGTAAAATTGTTAGGAACCTGTTAGCACCTATGCGGTTCCATGGGGTTAAGTTTTCTGCAACTTTTGGGGGCGACCATGCCACATGATATTGATCCGTTTACAAAGAATTACGCCAAACGCAGACCTTTAATGGGGGTCACGATTCTGCTGATCGAAGACAGCCGTTTCTGTTCGGAAGCGGTGCGCCTGATGGCGTTGCGCAGCGGGGCAAGGCTGCGCCGCGCCGATTGTGTGAAATCCGCGCGCAAACATTTGTCGATGTACCGGCCCGACCTGATAATCGTGGATTTGGGCCTGCCCGACGGCTCCGGTCTGGATCTGATCCGCGAACTGGCGGAACACGGCAGCCCGGAACAGGCCATATTGGCGTTAACCGGTGACACACAGGACAGCACGCGCAAGGATGTTATCGCGGCAGGGGCCCACGGGTTTCTGGCGAAACCTATCGACAGCCTGTCGCTGTTCCAGTCGCGGCTGGTGTCCACACTGACCCGCGAAAGCGAGGGCCCGCGCCTTGTTCCAAGTCACGCAGCGCATCAGTCCGACCAGCCGATGGAACTGGACCAGCAGGCGCTTTTGGATGATCTGGACCGGATTCGGGCGATTCTGGAAAAGGCTTTGCCGGATGGGGACCGCCAGCAATTGCACTATTGCGCGCAATTCGTGGACAGCGTGGCGCAAACCGCCCAAGACACAGAACTGTCCCAACAGGCGCGGAGGTTTTTCAGCCGTATGAATTCAGGTGCCGCAGGGCAAAACAGCGGGCGCAATATGTTGCATATGCTGCGTAAAAAGCTGACAACCGCCGACCGCGCTATTCCGGATCGTGAAAATGTAGCGTGACACCAGAAGGCCCGTTCGCAAATCCAAGCGGCGGGGATTTTTGATCAATTCTGCCGTTTTGTGACTGTTCTTGACGCTCGATCCAGCGCAAGTTCAGGGGATGACATATCTTACAAATCCATGGCGTGGCACAGGCCTGCCACCGCAATCCGGTCTGGCAACGGGCGACGTGACGGTTGATGACAGTCTCGTTCTGAAACTTTTAGGCCAATGTCCGGCCCATGCCGGAACGCCGCTAACCGATCTGCCAGACCTTGCAGCGCGCTTGGGTCTTGCCAGCCTGCATGTAAAAGACGAACGCGCCCGCATGGGCTTGGGCAGTTTTAAGGCCTTGGGCGCGGCATTTTCCATTGCCAAAACCGCGTTTGAACGGCTGGGGGAGGATATTTCCGACCCGCAAAAGGCAAGAACCGCTTTGGCCGGGCATGTTTTTGTAACGGCCAGTGCGGGGAACCACGGGCTTTCCGTTGCGGCCGGTGCGCAGGTTTTCGGTGCGCGGGCGGTAATTTATCTGGCTGAAACCGTGCCATCGGGCTTTGCCCAACGCTTGCGCGACAAAGGGGCGGATGTGGTGGTCGAAGGTGCAGACTACGAAGCCAGCATGACCGCCGCTGCCAAAGCCGCCACCGACAATGGCTGGCGCTTGTTGTCCGACAGCACGTGGCAAGCCGACACGTCAGGGCGAGACGTAATGGAGGGATATCTGGCCTTAAGCGCTGAAATCTTTGAACAATACGCCCCCGCACCCACACATATTTACCTGCAAGCCGGCGTTGGCGGTCTGGCCGCCGCGGTTGCTGCTTCCGCGCGAAAACACTGGGGGCAGGCGGTGCAAATCATTGTGGTTGAACCCGATGCCGCCCCTGCGCTGCAAGCCAGTATCCAAGCAGGCAAACCCGTTGTAACCCAAGGCCCTGCGTCCAATATGGGACGGCTGGATTGCAAGGAACCGTCCCATCTGGCGTTGAAAGCCTTGGCGCGGGATGCGGACGGGTTTCTGACGCTCGGCGATTCCGACGTGGCGCGGGATATCGAATTGTTGGCAGCCTATGGGCTTCAAACCTCGCCTTCGGGCGGGGCGGGTTTTGCCGGGGTGGTGGCGCAGGCCCAAAGCCTCGGCCCGCAGGCGCGGGTGTTGGTGATCCTGTCCGAAGGTCCGGCCGATGACTGATTTTCCTGTCGCCGAGTTTCAGGCCCGTCTTGCACGGGCCCAGAAAAAAATGGCGGCGGACGGGTTCGATGCGATCCTGCTGACGACCGAAGCCGAGGTACGCTATTTCACCGGGTTTCGGACCCTGTTCTGGCACAGTCCCACACGGCCCTGGTTTGTGATTCTGCCCCAATCAGGTGCGCCGATTGCAGTTATTCCCGCCATCGGCGCGGATTTGATGGGACGTAGCTGGGTAAAGGACATTCGCACCTGGCCCAGCCCGCGGGGCGGGGATGAAGGTGTCAGTCTTTTGGTCGAGGCTTTGGCCCCTTTCGAGCGGATCGGCCTGCCCATGGGCGAAGAATCCAGTTTGCGCATGGGGTTAACCGATTTTCGCACGGTTGAGGCAGCCATTGCAGGGCATTTCACCGATTGCTCTGCCCTGATCAAATCGCTGCGGATGATAAAATCCGATGCTGAAATCGCCATCATCCGCCGCATTTGTGATATTGGCTCGCGGGCTTTTGCCCGTGTTCCGCAACTGGCCGCTATCGGGGACGGGTTGGATCAGGTGTTCCGCCGCTTTAAAATTGCGCTGCTGGAGGAGGGGGCGGAAGATTTGCCCTATCTTGTGGGCGGTGCCGGGCAGGGGGGCTATGGCGATGTGATTTCACCGCCAACGGCAGCTCCGCTGGCCGATGGGGATGTGTTGATGCTGGACACAGGCGCCAGTTTGCAAGGCTATTTCTGCGATTTCGACCGTAATTTTGCGCTAGGCCACGCGCCAGCGGCTTCTGTATCTGCCCATGCGAAATTATGGGACGTAACTGAAAAAGGGCTGGAAACCGCTCGCGCCGGTGTGCGCTGTTGCGATCTTTTTGCTGCGATGAACAAGGATTTGGGGGGCGGGTCGGATGTGGGGCGGATCGGCCACGGGTTGGGGATGCAACTGACCGAATGGCCCTCTGTCGCGGCCCATGACACTACGGTTCTGCAAGCGGGCATGGTGATGACGCTAGAGCCCTCGCTAATGATTGACGCAACCCGTATGATGGTGGTCGAAGAAAATATTCTGATCACCGAAGGCGCGCCGGTTCTGCTGACACAGCGGGCCACGCGGGACTTGCCAGTGATCTGAACAGACTGACAAGAAAGAGGGTCGCGATGGCACAGCATTTTGAAACCGATACCGGATACGGGGATCAGGCGGCGCTGGGGCTGATTGTTTTATCCACCGATGAAACGCTGGAACCGGAACTGGCCAGTGTTTTTGGCCCCGCACGGGTGCCAGTTTATCACAGCCGTATTGTCAGCCAACCGGATGTGACCCCCGAAACACTGGCGCAGATGGAGGCGGACTTACCCGCATCTGCTGCCCTTTTGCCAAGCGAAGTGTCTTTCGGTGCGATCGGATATGGCTGTACGTCCGGTGCTACGATTATTGGCGAAGACCGCGTGGCGGCCTGTGTGCAAACCAGTCATGCTGGCGTGCCCGTGACCAACCCGATGTCTGCGGTCATGGCCGCCTGTCGGGTCTTGGGCGCGCGAAAGATCGGGTTTTTGACTCCCTATGTGGCGGATGTGTCTGCGGCGATGCGGGATTTGCTGGAACAAAACGGCTTTGTGATTTCGGAATTCGCGAGTTTTGAGGAAGGCCGCGAAAAGATTGTGGCGCGGATTTCGCAAGCCTCGGTCTTGCAGGCTATTGTGGAATTGGGGCAGGGGGATTGCGATATTGTCTTTGCCTCTTGCACGAATTTGCGGGCCTTTGACATTATCGAACAGGCCGAAGCGCAGACAGGCAAGCCGGTGATTTCCAGTAACTCTGCTTTGGCGTGGCATATGGCCCATCTGGCGGGGCGCACTGTGCCCGGACCGGGGCGGTTGTTTCGATTGTAAACGGATTTCCCCGCTGTGGGCACGGTATTGGATATTTGAAAAACAAAAAGAGAAGGGTCGCGCAGCCTGCGCGGCCGATTTCTTGGGTTTTCCTTCGGCCACGGGCTGGTTAGAAGGTGGCGATGACTTTTAGGCGGGACTGATCCTATGGCGATGGAAAAGAATTTTGATGCGGCCTCTGCCGAGGCGGCGATCTTCATGAAATGGGAAGATGCAGGCGCGTTTCGTGCGGGTGCAAATAAATCCCGTGACGAGAGTTTCACGATTATGATCCCGCCGCCCAATGTGACGGGTGCTTTGCATGTGGGGCATGCGTTTAACAACACGTTGCAGGACATTCTGGTCCGCTGGCACCGGATGCGCGGCTTTGATACGCTGTGGCAGCCGGGGCAGGATCATGCCGGGATTGCCACCCAGTTGCAGGTGGAAAAGCAACTGGCCGCCGAGGGTGGCCCGACGCGGGCGGAAATGGGCCGTGAGGCGTTTCTGGAGCGGGTTCACGCGTGGAAAGACGAAAAAGGCGGTACGATTATTTCCCAGTTGAAACGGCTTGGGGCCTCGGCT
The DNA here is from genome assembly GCA_034670045.1 of Amylibacter sp. Lineage (GTDB taxonomy): Bacteria > Pseudomonadota > Alphaproteobacteria > Rhodobacterales > Rhodobacteraceae > Amylibacter. The sequence goes on from JAXMOF010000017.1 coordinate 32,656, forward strand.
GATTGGGAACGTAACGCCTTTACCATGGATAAGAATTTCCATGATGCGGTGCTGAAGGTTTTTGTGGATCTTTACAACAAAGGTCTGATTTACCGTGGCAAACGGCTGGTAAACTGGGACCCGCATTTTGAAACCGCGATTTCCGATCTTGAAGTAGAAAACACCGAGATCGACGGTCATATGTGGCATTTCAAATACCCGCTGGCGGGTGGCGAAACCTATGAATACATTGAAAAAGACGAAGACGGCACGGTCACGCTGCGCGAGACACGGGATTATATTTCCATTGCAACCACGCGGCCTGAAACCATGTTGGGGGACGGGGCTGTTGCGGTTCACACCAAAGACGAACGCTATGCGCCGATTGTGGGCAAGCTGTGCGAAATTCCGGTGGGTCCAAAAGAACATCGCCGCCTGATCCCGATCATCACCGATGATTATCCCGATCCGGATTTCGGTTCGGGTGCGGTGAAAATCACCGGTGCCCATGACGCCAATGACTATGGTGTGGCCAAGCGCAATCATATCCCGCTCTATCGTTTGATGGATACCAAGGCGAAGATGCGTAATGACGGTATGGGGTATGCCGATGCTGCTGCACGGGCCAAACAGATTGCCGAAGGAGCGGAATTCACCGAAACCGAAGTCGAGCAGATCAATCTGGTCCCCGACGTCTATCGCGGGTTGGACCGGTTTGAAGCGCGCAAGGCCGTGATTGCGGATATTGACGCCGAAGGCCTGATGATCACAATCGAAGACAAGAAGATCATGCAGCCGTTCTGTGACCGCTCCAAGGTGGTGATGGAGCCGATGCTGACGGATCAGTGGTATGTGGATGCGGCCAAACTGGCTGTTCCTGCGCTGGAAAAGGTCAAAGACGGCACGGTTCGGATTCTGCCGGAGCGGGACACGAAGGTCTATTATCACTGGATGGAAAACATCGAGCCGTGGTGTATTTCCCGGCAACTGTGGTGGGGGCACCAGATTCCGGTTTGGTACGGTCCGCGGATGGAAAACGGCCAGATTATCGGCGAGGCTCCGTGGAAGGAATTCTGCGCGGCAAATGAATTGGAGCTGACCAAACAGACGCTGGAATACTATGGCGGCACTATTTTTCTGTTGGATCAGGAACCCCCGACCATCAAGGTCGGCGGCCCGATGGGGCTTACCGGGGCTGTGCCGGTCTGGCGTGATCCGGATGTTCTGGACACGTGGTTTTCATCCGGTCTTTGGCCGATCGGAACGCTGGGTTGGCCGAACGAAACGGAAGAGTTGAAGCGGTATTTCCCGACCTCGACCCTGATTACAGGGGCAGACATCCTGTTCTTCTGGGTGGCTCGTATGATGATGATGCAGTTGGAAGTGGTGAAGGAAGTTCCCTTTAATACCATCTACTTGCATGCTTTGGTGCGCGACGAAAAAGGCGTGAAAATGTCCAAGACTTTGGGCAATGTGGTGGACCCGCTTGATCTGATCGACGAATTCGGAGCGGATGCGCTGCGCTTTACCATGACGTCCATCGCGGCCCTTGGGGGTACATTGAAACTGTCGGTGGATCGGGTGAAGGGCAACCGTAACTTTGGCACAAAACTGTGGAACGCCGCACGATTTGCCGAGTTTAACGAGGCCACACCGCAGGCGGATTTTGATCCTGCTACAGTGCAGCAAACCCTGAACAAATGGATCGTCGGGGAAACCGCCAAAGTCCGCGAAGTTGTGGATACAGCACTGGAACAATACCGGTTCAACGATGCGGCGAACGGGCTGTACGCTTTTGTTTGGGGCAAGGTGTGTGACTGGTATGTCGAGCTGTCAAAACCCCTGTTGCAAGGCGAGGATGAAGCTGCCAAAGCGGAAACCAAGGCGACGTTGTCCTGGACGCTGGATCAATGTCTGATCCTGCTGCACCCGATCATGCCGTTTATTACCGAACAGCTTTGGGGCGATATTGCCGAACGTCAAAAGATGCTGGTTCATGCGGATTGGCCCACGTATGGCGCGGAATTGATGGACGCGGATGCGGACCGTGAAATGAACTGGGTGATCAGTTTGATTGAACAGGTGCGCTCGGTCCGATCTGAAATGCGGGTCAATGCGGGGGCGAAAATCCCTATGGTGCAACTGGCGCTGGACGAGACAGGCAAGGCTGCTCTGGAGCGCAACCTGCCGATGATCATGCGTCTGGCGCGGATTTCCGAACTTACCGTGGCGGATCAGGCCCCCAAAGGGGCGGTGACCCTGCCGGTTGAGGGGGGCTCTTTCTGTCTGCCACTGGCGGATGTGATTGACATCGAAGAGGAAAAAGCCCGCTTGCAAAAAGCCATCGACAAACTGACCAAGGAAATCAACGGGTTGAAGGGCAAGCTGGCGAATGAAAAATTTGTCGCCAATGCACCGGAAGCTGTTGTTGCTGAAAACCGTGACCGGATGGACGCAGCCGGGGTCGAAGCCGCGACGTTGCAAGCTGCCTTTGATCGGGTTGCTGCGCTGGGCTGACCGGCGACATTAACAGTTAGCCCCCCGGCTTTTCGGGCCGGGGATTACGGTTTGGGAACGGATGGTCAGCCGCATTGATCTGTGGATCATGGCCAAACACAGGACGCAGTCAGGGAGACAGGGATGAGCGGACCGGTTTATACGGATTTGGTTGCGGGGTTGCCCTCGACGGTGCCATTTGTGGGGCCGGAAACGCAGGAACGGGCGCGGGGGCGGGGCTTTACCGCACGGCTTGGCGCGAATGAGAATGTGTTCGGCCCCAGTCCTTTTGCGATTGCCGCGATGACCCAAGCGGCAGGGGAAGTCTGGCAATACGGCGATCCTGAGAACTTTGATTTGAAACTGGCTTTGGCTGAATTCCATCACATTGCCGTGGAAAACATCATTGTGGGTGAGGGGATCGACGGTCTGCTCGGTTATCTGGCGCGGATGATTGTGGAACCGGGGGTGAAGGTTGTGACCTCGCTCGGGGCTTATCCCACGTTCAATTATCATGTTGCGGGCTATGGCGGGGAACTGGTGACGGTTCCCTATAAAGGCGACTTCGAAGACCCTGTTGCCTTGATGCAAAAAGCGGCGGAAGTGGGCGCGCGGATGGTCTATCTGGCCAATCCCGACAATCCCATGGGCACCGTCCACAGCGCCGAAGTGATCCAGGCCGCCATTGACGCCGTGCCTGAAAATTGCCTGCTGATCCTAGATGAAGCCTATATTGAATTTGCGCCGAAAGGCCATGCGCCGGACCTGAATACAGATGATAAGAATGTTATCAGAATGCGCACCTTTTCAAAGGCTTATGGCATGGCGGGGGCGCGGGTTGGCTATGGTATCGGCCATGCGGATCTGATCGACGGTTTTAATAAAATTCGCAACCATTTTGGCATGTGCCGGATCAGTCAGGCAGGGGCTTTGGCCGCGTTGAAAGACCAGCGTTATCTGGCGCAAACAGTGGAAAGCATAGCGCAGGGGCGCAAGCGGATCGCGCGGATTGTAGCAGATCAGGGCCTGTCTGTGGTTCCTTCGGCCACGAATTTTGTTGCCGTTGATTGCGGTCAGGACGCTGCTTTTGCCAAGGCGGTACTGGACCAGTTGATCGCACGGGACATCTTTGTGCGGATGCCGTTTGTGGCGCCGCAAAACCGCTGCATTCGCCTGTCTGTGGGTCAATCCGCAGACTTGTCCTTGTTCGAATTGCAATTCCCACTGGCACTGGAAGCGGCCAGCGGCGGCTGAACGGACAGGGTCACAGGAAAGCGGTCAACGTGGCGAGCGCTGCGATTTCCGCAACCTGCTGGCACCCGCCAAGAACGTCACCTGTGTAGCCTTCAATCCGCCGCCATGCCAGCCAGCACAGGGGCAGGCAGCACAGCACGGCGATTGCGATCACAGGCAAAGCTGCAAAGCCAAGGGTGATCAGGCAAAGGAAAATGGTTAACAGGGTTGCGATAAGGGCCGTGGGGGCGCTCACCAACCCGACCTGCGCTGCCAAGCCGCCGGGGCGTGCCAAGGGCATGGCATACATGACCAGAACCATAGGCAGGCGGCTGACAGCTCCGACGGCGACGAACCCCAGTAACCAATTAGCCGAAATGATGCTGTCATAGCCGGACCAACGGGCCAGAACCACCACGATCAAGGCGGCAGCGCCAAAGGCGCCAACACGGCTGTCCTTCATGATTTCCAAACGGCGCGCTGGCGTTGCACCGCCGCCAAACCCGTCAGCACAATCCGCGATGCCGTCTTCATGCAGCCCACCTGTCAACATCATCAGCACCCCGAGCGCGAGCGCTGCCGCAAGTCCGCTCGACACCCCGAAGGCGGCGATCCCCAGCGCCAACAGACCTGCAATCAGCCCCAGAACCGCCCCCACCAGCGGATAGGCCCACGCCGCGCGTGCGGCCCGTTCTCCGGCGATTTGATGGTTAACGGGGATCGGTAATCTGGTTAACAACGTGAAAGCGGCGGGGATGTCCCCCGGATGCAGGTCAATTTTACCTAACCCATTGCTGCGCATGTCGTTCATAGGGGGTATGCCTTCGCGAATCCGGTGTCACAGGGGGGAATTTAGGGTTAAAGACAGGGGCAAACAATGGCACATCCGCCCGTGATGTTCGTAACACAGGATCCGACCCCTATGACCCATTCTTTTTCCTCTCTGGCAGACTTTGAAGCGATTCTGAAAGCGGCGGTTGGGCCGGATACACAAGCGATGCGCGCCGCGCAGGACCGCAACAGCCAGTTGACAAAACCCCCGGGTGCATTGGGTCGGCTTGAAGATCTGGCTATCTGGTATGCAGGCTGGCGCGGGGATGCGGCTCCGCGAATTACCAATCCACAAGCGGTTGTTTTTGCTGGAAATCACGGTGTTGCAGCCCGTGGCGTTTCCGCCTTTCCAGCCGAGGTTACGGCGCAGATGGTGCTGAACTTTCAACACGGTGGCGCGGCGATTAACCAATTGTGCAGAAGTTTCGGTGTAAAGCTGGATGTGATTGCACTTGAACTGGAGTCTCCGACCGCTGATTTCACCACTGGCCCCGCTATGAGCGAGGCTGAAGTCGTCGCCGCATTGGCAACGGGCTGGAACGCCGTCGATCCTGCGGCGGACCTGTTCGTGGCCGGTGAAATGGGCATCGGCAACACCACATCAGGGGCCGCAATCTGTGCGGCTTTGTTTGGCGGTAGCCCTGAAGACTGGGTCGGGCGCGGGACAGGCGTCGATGATGATGGCCTGGCTTTGAAAGCAAAAGTCGTGGGCGAAGGGCTGGTTGCCAACCCGCAAGCGGCACATAACGGGCTTCAGGCACTGCGCTGTCTTGGCGGGCGTGAACTGGCTGCCATGGCGGGTGCGATTGCTGCTGCACGGGCGCATCGCATTCCTGTTATTTTGGACGGGTTCATCTGCACGGCCGCTGCGGCCTGTCTCGAAGTCGCCTGTAAAGGCGCGCTGGACCACACCGTTGCGGGGCATGAATCCCTCGAATCCGGGCACGCGCGGGTTTTAGGCGCGGTGGGCAAACAGCCGTTGTTGTCCTTGGGCCTGCGCCTTGGCGAAGGATCAGGCGGCGCGTTGGCAATCGGTGTGATGAAGGCCGCGTTGGACTGCCATTCAGGTATGGCAACCTTTGCCGAAGCCGGAGTCGCAGGCGGCGCCTAATTCGGTAGGCGCAGTAGAGAGATTGTTAAGACAACGCGGTTAGACTTTGCCTACTCAGAAATCGGGATGAGCGGCATTCGGCGTTGAAACAGAATAATACATCATCTTTAAGCGATCTCTCGTTAAGTGATCTGGAGCGTTTTGACGAAGCCTCCTCGGCCACGGGTCTGCTGCGGCGGTATACCTTTGGGAGGATGAACGCGTTTTCCACTCGGGTGCTGATTGCGGCCATCGGCTGTGCCCTCCTTGCCATGCTGGTTTCTCCGAAATTCGGCATACTCGCCGCGGCGGTGACATTTCCGCTGGAACTGGTCGAATATTCAATATTGGGCTACGTTCGAAAACGCGCCGATTATCAAAGCCGTAAGGTTCATTTACTGATCATCTTCGCCAGTTTTGTTCAGACCTGCGGGCTGGGTATTTGTATGGTTCTGGCCGCGTCACAATCAGAATCCTTGCGCATGTTAAGCTGGGCGTTTTTGTTTGGCGCGATTATGAATTCCCTGCTGTTGGCCCGTTTTCACCCCGCCTCCCATCACGTACGGCTGGGGGTTTTGGCGGTGGCAGGGCTGATCATTCTGTTCCGCGCCCTTATCAATCCCGAAGCGGTTTATACCGGCATCGCTGCCGAAATGTCGGCTGTTGTGTCGATGATATTTATGGTCGGGTATTTGTTCTCTCATTTATCGCGGCGGGCCAAAAACACACGCCAGACCGAACGCGCCCTTATCATTCAGTCAGCAGAGGCACGCCGCCTTGCGCTTGTGGCTGAACATGCGTCTGACAGCATCGTTCTGATGGACGAAAACCACTTGATAACTTGGGCAAATTCACAATTTACCGACCTGACAGGATATACACTGGAGGAGGCGATCGGCCATGGGATGGGCGAGTTGTTGAACCATGCGGACTCCGACATGGCGGTCGTCAAAGCGATGATCTCCAAGATCGAAAGCGGGCAATCGACGAATGCGCGTATTCTAAACAAGACAAAATCCGGCGTGACGCTGTGGATGGAAACCCATCAGACGCCTGTATTTTCCGAAGATGGAAAAATATGCGCCTATATTGCGGTAGAGAGAGACGTCAGTGAACTGGTGCGCCGCGAAAAAGAGCTGCATGCGGCGTTAAATGGGGCAAAACAAGCAGATCAAGCAAAGACGGAATTCCTGTCACGGATGAGCCATGAACTGCGCACACCAGCCAATGGTCTGTACGGCGGGATGGAAATCCTGCGCGAGACTGCATTGAGCGCAGACCAAAAAGAAGCCGTTGCAATATTGGAAACGTCGTCGAACCGTTTGATGCACCTTGTGGAAAACATCGTAACTGTCACGGATGTTGAATCAGGTCGGCTGAAGGTTGAACTTTGCGATATGTGTGTCAGCGAAGTCATGGAAAACGTCGCAAATCTGTATCGTGCCGAGGCGGCCGACAAAAATATACCCATACACATAGACGTGGAACCCGCCGCACAAGACCCGTATGTGGCTGATCCCGATCTTGTATCGCGCATTTTGGGGAATCTTTTGTCCAATAGTATCAAGTTTACAGAAAAAGGTGCGATCAAAATCTGCGCGAAAGTGGACGCAATTGGCCGCATGCAGATCAGTGTTCAAGATACAGGAATTGGCATTGATATGTCGAAGGTTGCCCAGATTTTTAATGCGTTTGAACAAGTGGATAACGGGAATACTCGCCAGTTTGACGGGGCTGGATTGGGCTTGTCTACCGCGCGGGATCTGGCCCGATTGATGGGGGCAGAAATCGAAGTCGAATCCGAGCTGGATAAAGGGAGCCTGTTCCGGCTGGTTCTGCCCCTAAATGAACGTCGGCATTCTGTCCGAACGGTGGCCTGTAAACCGGCAGCACCTCTTCATATGCGCGTACTTGTGGCAGAAGATAACGGGACCAACCGGCTTTTAATTAAAACCATGTTAAAAGGCGCAGGACATGAGTTGGAGTTCGCGGAGGATGGCAAGCAGGCGGTGGAGCAATACACGTTAAAGCCTTATGATTTCGTTTTGATGGATATCAGCATGCCCCATAAAAACGGCTTGGAAGCAACCCGTGAAATCCGCGCTCTTGAAGCCCATAAAGAGTTGCGACGCTGTCCGATCGTGGCCGTTACAGCAAACGTTTCAGTTGAAGATCAACGCCTGTGTTTTGAGGCCGGAATGGACGAATTCATTGCCAAGCCTTTGAAAAAAGATCTTCTTTTACAGGTGATTGGCAATGTTCTGGCGGCGAACGTACCGCTGGAAAAACCGCTGCACTAGCTTTGGCGATGTGCTAGCGGTATTTTTTCGGGGAAAAGGGCGCGAGATCCATGTTCGGCCCAGTGCCATCAATCAGCCCGGCAATTATCCGGCCCGTCTTTGGCCCAGCCGTCAGGCCCACATGTTGGTGCCCAAGTGCTGCAAATGCAGTTTTTGTGTCATTTGTCGCCCCGATTAAAGGGAGGCTATCAGCCGGAGCAGGGCGGTGCCCCATCCACTCATCTACGCGATCATAATGCAGATCTGGAAAAATTTGCGCTACATGGCGTTTTAACAAATCAAACGGCGCACGGGAGGCAGATTTTTTCAACCCGCCGAATTCAATTATGCCAGCGCAGCGGATGCGGCCTTCCATCGGTGTAATCACAAATTTTCCTACCACAACCATCATGGGCGCTTTGGGCATGTGGGACGGGTTTACAAGTTCGATATGATATCCGCGCTCAGTTTCCAAATCTATCTTCAGGCCAAGTTTGCGTCCCAAAGGTTTGGACCAAGCCCCCAAGGCGATCACAGCATGATCGCCCCGTATTTCGCCTTTTGACGTCACATACCCTTTTACGGTTTCACCCTCCCGAATGGCATCGGTGACCTCAGCGATGACCAGTGTTCCCCCTTCGGCTTGAAAATGCGCGGCTAGTGCTTTGACATAGGCGCCCGGATCACTGATACGCCCGTGGTTCTTGCAGCGCACCACTGTCCCAAAATTGTCAGAATAAAGCGGATCATATGTACCGAATTCAGCGCCCGAAACCACCTCATAATCTACACCGTTTTTGCAGCGGACATCCCAGCCATATTGATCTGCTTCGAAATCAGCGCGGGTGGGATAGCCAAAGCAGAAATCTTCATCGGTGATATACGCCGCCGCCGGGGTGCCTTGCGCCAAAGCGCGGTGTTGATCCAGACTGTCGTGCAGCAAGCCAGCCATTGCGGTTGCGTAATAGTTAACGTGTGTGTCGGTGGAAAACCGCAAGTATTTCAATAAGAAAGGCAGCAGTTGTGGCAGATAGGACCATTTCAGAAACAAGGGGCTGTTTTTGTCGAGCACCATTCCTGGTGCCTTGCGCCACAATCCCGGAACGGTAACCGGTACAATTGCGCCGGATGCCAGAACGCCGGCATTGCCGTAGGAGGTTCCAGCCGCCGGGCCTTCGCGGTCTACGACGGTGACGGAATGTCCGGCCCGCTGTAACCAGATCGCTGTGGAAATGCCCACAATTCCAGCGCCAGCCACTACTATTTCGGCCATGATACCCCCGCAAAGTTTGACATCTCTCAGGGATACCCAAGCGCCGTGTTTTTGCAATCTTTATCGGAAAAATCCGTCGCTTCAGTCTTTTGAAAACACATCAAAAGCTTTCAGCGCTTTGGCGGAATAGGCATAAGACGGCCCGCCGCCCATATAGGTGGCCATGGCCAAAGCCTCGCATAATTCGGCGCGGGTGATGCCAAGGCGGATCAGGGATTTGATATGAAATCCGATGCAACTGTCACAGCGTGTTGCTATGGCGATCCCCAATGCCATGATTTCTTTGGTTTTTTCGGGCAGCGCGCCAGATGTTTTAGCCGCTGCCCCCATTGTGTTGAACCCTGCTACCGTATCCGGAATCTCTTTTGACAGGGTGCCGATATCGGCCAATGTGTCGTCCATAAACTCTTCCCAGTTCATCGCAGATCTCCTTAGATGTTTTCATTTGCGCCCATGCGCCGTTCCAGCCAACGCACCCCCGCGCTGATGATCAAAACCAGCACAAGATATTCGAGGATCAGGAATGAGTAGAGTTCCAGCGGGCGATATTCGCTGACCACCAGTTCGTTTGCCCGCCGCGTCAGTTCTTGCATACCGATAACGCTGGCGAAAGCGGACATTTTTACGATGTAAATGAACTGGTTGGCCAGCGGCGGCAGGATGCGGCGGATCGCTTGGGGCAGGATCACATAGCGCATGGTCTGCCCGTAGGTCAGCCCGATGGTCTGTGCCGCTTCGGTTTGGCCGCGTGCAATCGACTGGATGCCCGAACGGTAAATTTCCGCTGTAAAGGCGCTGTCAGACAGGGCCAATGTGATGACCGCCCCCCAAAAGGGGTCAATCGGCACATCCAGCCCGATGGATTTGAAAATGATCGGCAGGCCGTAGAACACCCAGAACAGCATGGGCAACAAGGGGATAGACCTGACAAATTCCACATAAATTCGATTAATAACCCGCAACCAGCGCCGATGGGACAGGGCGGGCAGGGCCACTAACAACCCCAGCGCGATGGAAATACCTGCGGCAATCAGAGAAATCAGAATGGTATTGCCCATCCCGTTAACCAGAAACTTGATGTTGATCCAGCCGGATTTTGTTGTGGGATCAATCACATACCAGCCCCATAAATCGGAAGAGGCACAGCCGGTCAGCAGGAACAGCAAGGCAAGGGCAGACAGGTTTTTCACAAGCGAACCCCTTAGTGATGTAAAATCTGGGAGAGGAATTTTTGACACCGTTTTGATTTTGGGGCGGCAAAGAATTGGGCGGGCGGGCCGGATTCGACAATCTCCCCCCCGTCCATAAAGATCATCTGATCGGCGACTTTACGGGCGAACCCCATTTCATGGGTCACGACAATCATGGTCATTCCGTCTTCGGCCAGCCCGACCATAACGTCCAGAACCTCGGAAATCATTTCAGGGTCCAACGCGGAAGTGGGCTCGTCAAACAACAACACCTGAGGCTCCATCGTCAGGCTGCGCGCGATGGCGACCCGCTGTTGTTGACCGCCAGACAGTTGCGCGGGGCGTTTATCAGCCTGTTCGGGGATGCGCACCCGATCCAGATAATGCATGGCGCGTTCGGTTGCATCAACGCGGGACAGGCCACGGGCTTTCATCGGGCCGAGGATCAGGTTTTCCAGAACGGACAGGTGCGGGAACAGGTTGAATTGTTGAAACACCATCCCAACTTCCGACCGGATCGCCGCCACCGCAGAGGCGTCGTTTGTCAGCTCGATTCCGTTCACACGGATCGTGCCTTTTTGGTGTTCTTCCAGTCGGTTTATACAGCGCACGACGGTGGATTTTCCAGAACCCGACGGGCCGCAGATCACCACACGTTCACCGCTGCCAACAGTCAAATTGATATCTTTCAGGACGTGAAAATCGCCGAACCACTTGTCTACACCGATCATTTCGATCTTGTTTTCAGCCATTTTCCCTCGCCATTCCCCGGATCGGGGCTAGGTCCCCGTGGGGACGAATTCGCTTGAGTTTAGCGGGTGATTGTTTCCATATTCAATCATGAAACGCCGCCCATAACAAAATGGTGCGGTACTGAAATAAGGGGAGAGACGGATGAAATCCTGGAAATTGGGCATTAGCGCCGCGATTGTCAGCTTTGGCTTGGCACTCAGTGCCTCGGCGCAATCGGCGTTAAATGAAATTCTGGACAGTGGCACCTTAAAGGTCGGCACAACGGGCGATTGGAACCCGATGTCGGTCAAAGATCCGGCTACGAACAGCTACAAAGGCTATGATATTGATATCATGACAGAGTTGGCCAAAGACCTTGGGGTTGAGGTTGAATTTGTGCCGACCGACTGGAAAACGCTGGTTAACGGGGTCGTGGCAGGCAAATATAATCTTACGGGGTCTGCCTCTATTTCTGCGGCGCGGATGAAGGTTGCGGGGTTTTCCGACAGTTATATTTCGGTTGAAATCATCCCGTTCACCACCAAGGATAAGATGGACCGGTTTGACGGCATGGACAGCATCAACCAGTCTGATGTGAAAGTGGCGACAACTTTAGGCACTTCGTTCGAAAAAATGGCCCGCGACTGGTTCCCCAACGCCGATATCAAAGTGGTCGAAGCCCCCGCACGCGGCTATCAAGAGGTGATCTCGGGGCGGGCGGATGTGTTTATTACCTCAAATATCGAAGGGTCAACACTGGAGGGTAAGTTCCCGATCGCCCGCGTTAAAAACGTAACCGCACCGTCCAGCACGCCGATTGCCATGCTGATGCCGCAAGGGGATCAAATCTGGATCAACTACGTGAATAACTGGATCAAACTGAAAAAAGGCGAAGGCTTTTTTGAAGCGACACGGGTGAAATGGGGGCTGTAAGACCTCTGGTATTGTGACGTGAAAGGGCTGCCTGCGGGCGGCCCTTTTTTATCTTCGGGGCGGCTTTGCGGATCGTTTATCAGTTGACAGACTCTGGGTGGAGGATGTTTATTAGTGTACAAACGAATATGCAGCGAAAGCCACCGTGATCATGTATTTTCAACCCACAACTCTGGATCAGGCCGTGCAGGACGCGCAGACGGAAAATGTGCGCATTTTGTCGGGTGGAACGGATTTTTATCCCTCCCATGGCGACAGCCTGCCTGATTTTCCCATTCTGGACGTGACGCGGGTGGCGGAATTGTCGGGTATTCGACGTGTTGAAAACGGCTGGCGTATCGGGGGCGCGACCCGTTGGAGCCATATTGCCCGCGCCGATCTGCCCGCTGCATTTGACGGGCTAAAAGCCGCCGCGCGGGAGGTTGGCTCAATTCAGATCCAGAACGCGGGGACGGTTGCGGGCAATTTGTGCAATGCCTCACCCGCGGCGGATGGCGTGCCGCCTTTGTTGACGCTCGGCGCAGAGGTCGAACTGGCCTCAACCCAAGGAATACGGCGGTTGCCATTAGAAGCGTTCCTGCAGGGCGTGCGAAAAACCGCGCTGCAATCGGGTGAAATCATGTCAGCCATCCATCTGCCCGATATGGGGGGCGGATGCGGCGGTTTTTCCAAATTGGGCAGCCGGAAATATCTGGTGATTTCCATCGCTATGGTGGCCGTTTGGATCGAACATAAAGACCGTAAAATCAGCCAAGCCCGCGTTGCGGTTGGTGCCTGTTCGCCCGTGGCGCAGCGGTTGCCGCAGCTTGAAACCGACCTGATCGGCCTTACCTCGGCACGCGGCGCAGTCACTGAAAAACACCTCGACGGGCTGTCACCGATTGACGATGTGCGCGGCTCGGCGGGCTATCGTTTTGACGTGGTGGTGCCGATGATTGAACGGGCGATTGAAACCTGTCTGGAGCATTCATAATGGACGGAACTGGGCCTCAGCTTATCGGATTTACCCTGAACGGGCAGTCGGTGGATGTCAGCGCCGCCCCGGGTGAACGGTTGTCGGCGACCCTGCGCGAAAGGCTGGGCGCGCGGGATGTGAAAATCGGTTGTAACGCAGGGGATTGCGGCGCTTGCACGGTTCTGGTGGACGGCGACGCCGCTTGCGCCTGCCTGATGTCCACAGCCCAGATCGAAGGTCGGCAGGTGGAAACCCTTGCGGGGCTGGCGCAAAATGACGCGGATACCAAGGCGCTGGCGGAGGCGTTTCAAAACCACGGAGCAGCGCAATGCGGGATTTGCACCCCTGGTATGATGGTCGCCGCCACCGCCTATTTACGCAATAAAGACAGCAGTATAGAGGATGCTTTGGGCGGTGTTTTATGCCGCTGTACAGGGTATCGCAAAATCATCGACGCTGTGGCCGAAGCCGCAGCAGGCGGGGCGGTTGCGCTGAACGGCACTGGCGCGCTGGGCACTTCAATCCGTCGGTTGGACGGGGTGGATAAGGTCGAAGGGCGTGAAGCGTTTGGCGATGACGTGGCCCCAAATGGAACCGCCGTTGTTCATGTGATCCGGTCCCCGTTCCCGCGGGCCAGCTTTGAATTTGGCGATCTGGAGGGGTTTGAAACCCATACGGACGGCGTATTGGCCGTGTTGACAGCCGCCGATATCAAAGGCCGCAACTGTTTCGGCGTGATCGCGCCTTTCGCGGATCAACCTGTTTTCGCCGTGGCCGAAACCCGTTTCCGAGGCGAGGCTGTGGCGGCGGTTGTGGGCACAGCAGAGCTGATGGCACGGTTCAGGGACGGGGACTTTCCCGTCAAATGGACGGAACTGCCTGCGGTCATGACTCCTGACGTAGCGATGGAACCGGATGCACCGCAGCTTCATTCCGGACGCAGTGGCAACATTATGACCAGCGGTTTTGTGCAATGTGGTGATGCGGAAAGCGCCCTTGGTTCGGCTGAACACCGCGCCACGGGGCGGTTTGATACCGCATTTGTCGAACACGGCTATATCGAACCCGAAGCCGGATATGCCACGGTAAATGGTGACCGTGTGGAAATCCACGCCTGCACACAAGCACCCGTGATGGATTTGGACAGCCTCGAAGAAATCCTCGCCATGGATCGCAGCCGTATTCGGATTGTTCCAACGGCAGTTGGCGGGGGCTTCGGGTCAAAACTGGATATTTCGGTGCAGCCCTATCTGGCGCTGGCCGCGTTGAAAACCGGCGGTCCGGTGCGGATAACCTATTCGCGCGGTGAATCCATGCAATCCACCACCAAACGCCATCCCGCGCAGATGCAGGTTTCAATCGGGGCCGACGCAAAGGGGTATTTGCAGGGATTCCGCTTTGACGGGGTGTTCAACACAGGCGCTTATGCCAGTTGGGGGCCAACTGTTGCGAACCGCGTGCCGGTTCACGCCTCTGGTCCTTACCGTGTTAAAGATTACCGCGCAGAGGCTGTCGGGGTTCACACCCATTGCCCGCCCTCTGGCGCATTTCGCGGTTTTGGCGTGCCTCAGGCGGCTATCGCCCAAGAGGTTCTGTTTGACGAACTGGCGGAAAAGCTGGGCATGGACCCGTTGGCATTCCGTGAATTGAATGCGCTGGAAAATGGTATGCCAACCGTCTGCGGGCAGGTGTTTGAACAAGGCGTCGGCATCAAAGCCTGCTTTACCGCCCTTCGGGGGCCTTGGGCCAAGGCACAGGCCGAAGCTGCGGAATTCAACGCCAAAGCCGGTGTTTTGCGGCGCGGTGTGGGTATTGCGGCGGGCTGGTACGGCTGCGGGAATACGTCATTGCCCAACCCCTCTACGATCAAGTCGGGTGTGCGTGCGGATGGTAAAATAGTGCTGCATCAGGGCGCGATGGATATCGGGCAGGGGGCAAATACTGTTATTTCCCAGATATTTGCGCAGGCACTGGGGTGTGATGTTCATAGTCTGAAACTGATCGGCGCGGATACGGATGTAACGCCCGACGCAGGGAAAACCAGCGCCTCGCGTCAGACATTTGTGTCGGGCAATGCCGCGCGGCTGTCGGGGCTTGCGCTGCGGGCCGACATCCTGCGCCGCTGTAATATCGACAGCGCAGCGGCCCTGATTGAGTCAGGTGACGGCATGATTATCGTGCGCGACGGTGCGGAAATTCATGAGATTTCCCTGAACGGATTGCCCGCTGATGCTGACGGATATGTGCTGCGCGCGCAGGAAAGCTATGACCCGCCGACCAAACCGCTCGATAAAAACGGGCAGGGCATGCCCTATGCGCAATTCGGTTACGCGGCCCATCTGGCGGTTGTGGATGTGGATATGCAGCTTGGCACAGTCCACCCCCTGCGCTTTGTGGCGGCCCATGATGTGGGCCATGCGATCAACCCGATGCTGGTCGAAGGCCAGGTGCACGGCGGTATCGCGCAGGGTCTTGGTATGGCGCTGATGGAAGAGTTCATCCCAGGGCGCACGGAAAACCTGCATGATTACCTGATGCCAACAATGGGCGACATTCCCCCGATCGAAACCCTGATTATCGAGGAACCGGATGCCCACGGCCCTTACGGGGCCAAGGGCTTGGGGGAGCATGTTCTGATCCCCACGGCCCCTGCGCTGATCAATGCAATCAACCGTGCGGCTGGCGTGCAAATGCGCCGCGTTCCGGTGACGCCAGCCCGCCTTAGGGCGGCAATTCAGGAGACCGGCCATGACTGAACGCGCCGCTGTTGAGAAAATCCGCTGCGATGCCTGTCCGGTGTTGTGTTTTATCGCTGACGGGCGCTCTGGTGCCTGTGACCGCTATGCCAACCACGGGGGCGAACTTGTGCGGCTTGATCCCTTGACCGTGATTGAAAACGGTGGCCCCGCAGTTCCTTTTCTGCAAGGCGCAGAGTGGGATGGCGATATCGTACAAGGATCGCGGCCCTTTGTGACGGCGATTGGTGCAGGCACAACCTATCCGGATTACAAACCCGCCCCGTTCATTGTATCGAGCGAAACCCGTGGCGTGGATATGGTTACAGTCGTGACCGAAGGTATTTTCAGCTATTGCGGCGTGAAGGTTAAGATCGACACGGATCGCCATATCGGTGAAGAACGGGCCATCGTGCGCGCGAATGGCGAAGCCATCGGTCATGTGATGACCAGTGAATATGGCAGCAAGATGCTGTCGCTTGGCGGGGTCGATCACCTGACGGGTGGTTCAAAGAAAGAAGGCCGCGTTACATGTGATGCTTTGTTGGCTTTGTGTAACTGTGAACCTGTAGAGCTGACGATTGACGACGGATCTGTTGTGATTGTGCAAGCGGGCGAGGCCCCGATTGTCGGGGGCGTGCAGGAAAAGCTGATGCGGGTGGGCTGCGGCTCGGCGGCGATTGGCATGTTTGCGGCCCAATGGAAAGGCCACGCGGATGAGGTGATTGTAGTGGATGATCACATCACTGGTGTGCTGTCCGAACATCAGGCGGGCGTGCTTTTGGACATTCCCCCAAGCGGTATACGGGTGGTCGGGCGCAGATCGACACCGGGGCGGTATTTTCAGGTGGCAGAACCCGGAACCGGCTGGGGCGGCACCAATATCGAAGACCCGCTGAAGGTCATCAAATCCGTGAACGACAAGGTCGCCTGGCCGGGGCTGCGCCTGTTCATGATTTCCACCACAGGGGAGCAATGGGCCTATTTCGAGCTGGATGAAAATCTGGTGCCGCAAGTGGCCGAGCCCTCGGCTGCTTTGCGGGCCAGTGCCGAGCGGGTGGCGGAAAACTGTGAACCTTCGGTCTGTTCGGTGCTGTTTATGGGCGGTGCGGGCGGGTCGCTGCGGGCAGGTGTGACCGAAAATCCGGTGAAGCTGACCCGCTCTGTGCGCGATACCCTGACGCAAGTGACCATTGGCGGGGCCGAGGCCTATCTTTGGCCCGGTGGCGGGATCACGGTGATGGCCGATGTGACGCAAATGCCGTCAAACGCCTTTGGCTATGTGCCGACGCCTGCACTGGTGGCGCCGATTGAATTTACCATGCGGCGATCCGATTACATCGCGCTGGGCGGGTATGTGGATGAAATTCGCAAGGTCGAAGACGTGCTTGACGGCAGTGAACGCCGCATCGGCGGGGCAGAGGCAGCAGAATGATTGCAGCCCTGCTGAGCGGGAATCGGCTGCATTTGCAGCACGGTCCGATTGAACTGGTGATCGGCGCAGAAGGCGCGCGTGAAGCTGCGTTTGCCGCTGCAAAACAGCGGTTTTCAACGGTTTTGGACGAATTGGTCGTCGAACTGCCCCTTTTACGCAGCCCGATGCTGGTGACCCCGCAGGGGGCGATTGCGCAGCGCATGGCCCATGCGGCGCGTGGGTATCCGGAGTTTGTGACGCCCATGGCCGCCGTAGCTGGTGCCGTTGCGGATACGGTTTTAACCGCAATGTTGCGGGGGGGCGATCTGACACGGGCCTATGTGAACAACGGCGGCGATATTGCGCTGCATCTGGCGGCCGGCCAGCAGTTTGACGTGGGCGTGGCGGGGCTTGATGCCAGTGCTTTGGGCAAGATCAAGCTGCATGCGGGGCAGGGGATTGGCGGCATCGCCACCAGCGGGCGGGGCGGGCGCAGCCTGTCGCGCGGGATCGCTGACAGCGTCACTGTTTTGGCCGATTGCGCCGCAACCGCAGATGTGGCGGCCACACTTGTTGCCAATGCTGTTGATCTGCCGGACCATCCCGATATCACGCGGATCAAAGCGAATGAACTGGACCCGGACAGTGATCTGGGCGAACGTCTTGTCGTCACAGAGTGTGGTAAATTATCCACCATCGACAAGCAAAGGGCGTTAGAAAACGGAGCGCGGCGGGCAGCGGACTTGTTAACCACGGGGCGTATCAAAGCGGCCTATTTGGTGTTGCAGGGACACAGCCGCGTCATTGGAAGCAAGGAGTTGGCGAATGCCTGATGTTGTGGTGCGAAAAATTGTAACAATGGTGGAGGAAATCCACCATGAATTTGGCCCCGTGGCGGATACCCCGCTGCGCCGTGTCGCGGCGGTAGCGGTGATCAAGAACCCATACGCTGGGCGCTATGTGGCTGATATTGCAGATTTTATGGAAGATCTGAAACCGCTTGGCCTGCAAATGGCGCAAAAGGCACTGGCGATGCTGGGTGGGGATAAATCGGTGGTTCAAGGCTACGGTAAAGGCGCGATTGTGGGCCTTGGCGGGGAATTGGAACATGGCGCCTTGTGGCATGTGCCGGGCGGCTATGCCATGCGCGAATTGCTGGGCGATGCGGCTGCGATTGTGCCTTCGACCAAAAAAGTCGGCGCGGCTGGCGCGCGGCTGGATGTGCCGATCACCCATATTAACGCTTCTTATGTGCGCAGCCATTTTGACGCGATGGAGGTTGGCCTGAATGACGCCCCGCGCGCTGATGAACTGGCCTATATTCTGGTGATGAGCACGGGCGCGCGGATTCATGCGCGGGTTGGCGGGCTGAAGGCAGATGAAATTATCGGGAAGGACGGATTGCGATGACCTTGAAGATCAGAAAAACCGCTGTTTGGGTTGAAGAAACCCATATTGAAATGGGCCGCGATATTGCGCCCCCCACCCGCAAGGCTGTGGCTGTTGCGGTGATCGCAAACCCTTTTGCGGGGGAATATGTTGAAGATTTGACCCCGCTGATGGATATCGGCGCGGAATTGGGCAAACTGCTGGGAGAACGCTGTGTTGCGGCGCTTGGGATCAAGCCCGAGCAGGCGGAAAGCTATGGCAAAGCCGCGATGGTGGGCGAAAACGGCGAATTGGAACACGCCGCTGCAATCTTGCACCCAAAACTGGGCGCACCGCTGCGCAAAGCGGTGGAACAGGGCGCGGCACTTGTGCCTTCGTCCAAGAAAATGGGCGGGCCGGGGCAGGATCTGGATGTGCCTTTGGGCCATAAGGATGCCGCCTATGTGCGCAGCCATTTCGACGGGGTAGAGGTGCGGATGAATGATGCGCCACGGGCGAATGAAATTCTGGTCGCGGTGGCTGTGACCGACAGCGGACGCCCTTTGCCGCGGGTTGGCGGGCTGACCCATGTGCAAGCCGAGGGCAAGGACGGGTTGCGCTAGATGGCCTATCGGCTGGACGAACAGATCGGGTATATCCTGCGGCTGGCCAACCAGCGGCATGCCTCGGTTTTTAACAAACATTCCGATCTGGGCCTGACGCCGACGCAATTTGCGGCTTTGGTTCGGATCGGCGAAATGGGGTCCTGTTCGCAGAACCTTTTGGGGCGGCGCACCGCGATGGATGTGGCAACGATCAAAGGGGTTGTGACCCGTTTGAAGGCCAAGGGCTTTATCCAGTTAAGCGCTGATCCGGGGGATAAACGGCGCACTGTTGTTTCGTTGTCCGCACAGGGGCAATCGGTGATGGATCAGTTGCACGATTTCGGCGCACGGGTCACCGAAGAGACCCTGGCCCCCCTGTCACCCGATGAACGTAAGGTTTTTCTGGACATGTTGAAGCGCTTGACCTGATCTGGTCCTGTGGGGCAGGCTGTACACCGTGTACCGCTCGCCCGACATGGTCTGGAGGAACCGATGACACCTGGTCGCGCTTATCTGAACACCGAAGAAATCCGCAGTTTTAACGGCCGCTCTGATCTTTGGGGCCTGTGGCTGGTGGCCCATTGCTGGGGCGTTATTGCGCTGGCTCTGGCATTTTTTGCGCTGTGGCCCAATGTTTTGACCTTTGTTCTGGCTGTTCTGCTGATCGGATCGCGCCAGTTGGGACTGGCCATTCTGATGCATGAAGCCGCCCATGTGGCGCTGTTCAAATCCCGCAAGCTCAACGAATTTGCAGGCGAATGGTTGTGCGGGCGGCCCATTCTGGCGGATATGTTCGAATACCGCCGCTATCATTTGCAGCACCATCAACACACCCAGACCGAAAACGACCCTGATCTGAAACTGTCACGGGCCTTTCCAACCACCAAAGCCAGTCTGCGGCGCAAGCTGTGGCGGGATATTTCGGGCCAAACCGGATTTCGCCAGCGCAGCCAGCAGATCATGATGGCTTTCAAGCTGGCAGGGGAGTCGGAGGGCATGACCAGTCAGGACCTGGCGCAGGCGTTTTCCGGCCCTGTGCTGGGGCGGGCGATCATCGCCAATCTGGTGATCTTTGCGGTGATGTGGGCCGCGGGCGCATGGTGGTGGTGGTTCGCGTTTTGGGCGCTGCCGCTGCTGACGTGGTTTCAATTGGTGTTGCGGGTGCGCAATATTGCCGAACACGGGGTTGTGGAATATTCGGACGACCCGCTGCGCAATGTGCGCACCACCAAGGCGGGGCCTGTGATGCGGCTGTTTCTGGCACCGTATTGGGTGAATTATCATCTGGAACACCACCTGATTATGCATGTTCCCTGCCGCCACCTGCCACGGTTGCATCAATTGATGCTGGACAAGGGCTATGGCGATAAAATGCGGATCGGGCGGAATTACTGGGATGTTCTGCGACTGGCGGCGTCTAAACCTGCGTGACGGGGCTTAACGCAAGGGAAGCCTTGGTGAATCTCGGGGTGGCAGGCTAGGCTTGGTTTATGCCGGATCAACACTGCGACTATCCCGCCTATTCCCTGCCCGAGCGGATTGCCGACGGGTCGATTCACGCCTTGGGTGTCATTGGTGCTTTGATTGGCGCGGTGGTTTTGATTGTCTGGACCGTGTCCTTTGGCAACCTTGGCCAAACCACGGCTGTGGCGATTTACGGCGCGGCATTGATTGCCACCTTCAGTGCCTCTGCGATTTATCACATGACCCCCGTAGAACGGTTCCGCCCGATTTTTCGCCGCTTTGATCACGCTGCGATTTTCCTAAAGATTGCAGGAACCTACACGCCTTTGGTGGTGATGATTGGTGGTTATTTCGCCTATGGTATTCTGGCCATCGTCTGGGCGCTGGCACTGTTTGGCATCATTACACGGCTGTTTTTCTGGCAGACACCGGGGCGGTTCGGCGCGGTTTTATATCTGTGTATGGGCTGGCTCAGTGTGCCGCTGATCGGCTTTCTGATCCCCGCATTACCCGCTTCCGCTACGGTTCTGATTATCGCAGGCGGGCTGCTTTACACCTGCGGTGTCGGGTTTTTCATTTGGGAGAGCCTGCGCTTTTCCAATGCCATTTGGCACGGCTTTGTCTGTGTCGCCTCGGCCTGTTTTTACGGGGCGATCCTGTTGGGTCTGCACAGCGGGTCTACCCCGCTGTAGCAGGTTCGCGGCTTAGGCAATCACTTCGGGGATGCGGTTTGCAGGCGGGGTATTCCGCGAGCGGCCAGAGGTGACTTTCCCGTCGATAATCGTCATGCCGACACCGGGCAGATTGCCCAGTTGGATGCTTTCCAGAATGTTTTTTCCGGGGGCATGTTGCGCCTGATCCATCAGTACGAAATCGGCCGCTTTGCCGACCTCGATCAAGCCTGTGTCCAGCTCGCGCCGCCGCCCGGTGTTGCCATTGGCAAAGCAAAACGCGGTCTCGGCCTTTACATTGCCAAGCGAGGATAACATGGCCACCATGCGCATGATGCCAAGTGGCTGGACACCTGAACCTGCGGGGCCGTCTGTGCCAAGGATCACCTGATCCAGCTTGCCCAGTTCCCGCGCTGTGTTCAGCGTCAAAAGGGCGGCCCGTTCGTTGCCGTTATGCACAATTTCCAGCGCGGCGGTGCAGTTTTCACACAGGCAGATGATCTGGTCGTCGGGCAGGGCGGAATGCCCGCCGTTGATGTGGCCCACCACATCCGTGCCCGTTTCCAGCACCATATCCGCGTCAATCAGGCCAGAACCCGGTATCGACGGCCCACCTGTGTGGATGGTGGATTGAATGCCGTATTTACGCGCCCAAGACACCATTTGTTGCGCGGTTTTGCCGTCTTTGACGGTGCCAAGCCCGACCTCGCCCAGCAGCTTCACCCCTGCGCTGGCCAGTTCTTTGAAGTCTTCTTCGACCATGCCGTGTTCAATCACTGGCGCGCCTGCGTGGACTTTCATGCCCGAGGGGCGGAAATTTTCGTACCAGCGTTGCGCGGCAATCGCCATGGCTTTCAGCCCGACGATGTCTTTGGGACGGCCCGGCATATGGACTTCGCCTGCGGAAATCAGCGTGGTAACGCCGCCGTGCAACGTGCTGTCAATCCAGCCCAACTGCTGCTGGCGCGGGGTGTAATCGCCCACAACGGGGTGGATGTGGCTGTCAATCAAACCGGGTGCCAGACAGACGCCATTGGCATCCACCATCGTATCTGCCTGATCAATGTCCATGTCTTTGCCACGGCCGATTTCGCTGATTTTGCCGTCAATCGCGATGATGCAATCCGCGTCCAAAATCGGCTGTTCGATTTTGCCAGAGAGCATCAGGCCGATATTCTTAATCACTGTCTTTTGCATGGGGTCTCTCCTTTACACACCAAGGTAGTGGTGCAGTTTTTCGGGGTTTTCGCGCAGGGCTTGGGTGTCGGTGGTTTCCAGACTGCGCCCGTTTTCAACAAAAACCACCTGATCGGCAATGTTCAAAACCGCGTCAATCCGCTGTTCCACAAGGATCACCGCAAGATTGCGGGCTTTCATTTGCAAGACTACATCGCGGATCAGGTCGATCATGGAAGGTTGCAGGCCCTCGGTCGGTTCATCCAGCAGCAAAACCTTGGGGCGCAGACACAAGGCGCGGCCCATGGCTAGCATCTGTTGTTCGCCCCCTGACAGCGTGTCGGCCTGTTGTT
Organism: Amylibacter sp.; assembly: GCA_034670045.1. Classification (GTDB taxonomy): domain Bacteria; phylum Pseudomonadota; class Alphaproteobacteria; order Rhodobacterales; family Rhodobacteraceae; genus Amylibacter. The sequence goes on from JAXMOF010000017.1 coordinate 55,433, forward strand.
TCAACCGTTCGCGCAGGCGGGGGAACAGGGTCAGAATTTCCTCGCGGGTGGCGGCTTTGTCCGGGGTGTGCAGCAAGCCGACATCCAGATTTTGCGCGACGGTCAGTTCGGAAAACAGGCGGCGGCCTTGGGGAACATAGGCGATGCCCGATGTGGGGATTTTATGGGGCGGCAGGCTGGCCAGATCGACCCCGTCCAGCGAAATTGCCCCCGCTGTCATCGGCAGCATGCCCATGATGGTTTTTAGCGTGGTGGTTTTGCCCGCCCCGTTGCGCCCCATAATACAGGTGATTTCCCCTGCTTTGGCGGTCAGGGACACGTCAAACAGCACTTGCACACGGCCATAGCCGGACTGGATTTTTGAGAGTTCAAGCATGACCTGTCCCCAGATAAGCCTCTTGCACCGTGGCATTGGCGCGGATTTCCGTAGGGGTGCCATTGGCCAGCACGCGGCCCTGATCCAGAACGGTGATATATTCCGCCACTTCCATCACCACATTCATATTGTGTTCGATCAGCAGGATCGTGGTTTCGGCATCCAGCGTTTTTATCAGGTGGTTGAAATCCTCCACTTCGGATTCCGCCAGCCCTTGGGTGGGTTCATCAAGGATGAACAGGCGCGGCTCTTGCGCCAGTCCCATACCGATTTCAAGGATACGCTGGTGGCCATAGGACAGATCCCCTGCCAGTTGGCCGGCGCGATCGGTGATTTGCAAACGGGTCAGGATTTCATCGGTTTTGCCCCGAACAGCGGCTTTGTTGCGCCCCAGCCGTCTGCGCGCTGCCAATGCGATGTTTTCCTGCACAGGCAACCCCGGAAAGACAGATGTAATCTGGAAGGTATACGCCATGCCGCGCTGGATGCGTTTATGGGCGGGCAGGGCGGTAACGTCTTGCCCGTCAAAGGAAACACTGCCCCGCGTGGCCGGAATACGCCCGCAGATCATGCCTACAAAGGTGGATTTCCCCGCACCGTTCGGCCCGATGATCGCACGGGTCTGGCCTGCGGGCAGATCGAAATCCACATCCGTATTGGCGGCAACACCGGAATAGGTTTTGGTTAAGCCTCGGGTCGAAAGAATCATGGCAGCCACTTTAACAATCGGGTTCGGATCGTGCCCACAATGCCGTGGGGCAGGAACAGGGTTACCAGTACAAGGGTGATGCCGACGACCAGCAAATACGCCTCGGTTTTGCCAGAGGCATAGTCGATCAGGTAGAACATGAACAAGGCGCCGATAAACGGACCTATTGTTGTGCCCGCGCCGCCCACCAGCACCCAAAGCAGCGGGAAGATGGAATATTGCACAGTGGCAAATGTGGCCCCCGCATAGCCGAACAACAGCGCATAAGCTGCCCCCGATGCGCCCGAAATCACGCCCGATATGATCACCGCCTGCAGTTTGATTGCTGTGACGTTATAGCCCAACATACGTGCGCGTTCTTCGTTTTCACGAATGGCGATCAAGGTGCGGCCAAAGGGAGCGCGGATCACATAGGCCAGCCCCAGCAGGGTGAGCGAAAACAGGATCAGCGCGCAAAAGTAACGCACAGCAGGGTCGGTCAGATCATAGCCTGCGATCTGGCGGGTGGCTTGTTTCAGGGCGAAACCTTCGTCTCCGCGGGTGTATTTGCCGAAATAAAGGATCGTCAGATAGCCTGCCTGCGCGAACATCAGGGTGACGATCATAAAGGCTACACCCGTGGTGCGCAGGATCAAAAAGCCGATCACTGCGGACACAACAAATGCTACGATCAACCCGCCGATAAAGGCAGGAACCGGTGTCCACGCGCCAAGATGCATCAACAGCCCCAGACCGTATAGGCCAGCGGAAAAGAACAAGGCATGGCCCAGTGACAGCAGCCCCGTATAGCCAAACAGCAGGTTATACCCCATCGCATAGATCGCAATCACCATAACACTGGCCAGATTGCCTGAATGATACGAGGGCAGGATGAAATAGCACAGGGCCAGCAAGGCAATCAGCCCCACATGCAGGCCGTGGGATTTGGTTGTATCAGTCATGAGGTGGATTTTCCCATCAGTCCGGTCGGGCGGAACACCAGAACCATGGCCACCACCAGTGTCGCAAAGATTTTGGCCAGTGTGGGGGTGAAGAACACCGAAATAATACCGTCAGCCATGCCGATGATGATGGCGGCGATGATGGTCCCCGGTAAAGATCCAAGCCCGCCGATAATCACCACAATAAAGGACAACAACAACGGGTCATGCCCCATCAGGTAATAGGCCTGCTGGATCGGCACCACCAGAACCGCGCCGACAGCAGCCAGCCCCGCGCCCAGTCCAAAGACCGCCGAATAGACGGTTTTTACGGGGATACCAAAGGCTTGGGCCATGTCGCTGTCTTGTTGTGTGGCGCGCATGATCAACCCTGCTTTGGTGCGGGTGATCGCAAGCCACAGCACCACCAGAATGACAGCGGCAGCTGCAATGACAAACAGTTTGTAAGACGTAGTGGACAGACCCCAGGGAAAATACATCGCAAACCCGTTTTCCCCCCATTCAAACCACGGCAGGGCAATGCGGCTGTTGAAGGGTGGCTCTACAGGGCGGGCGTCGGGACCAAAGGTCATCAGCGTGGTTTGTTGCAGGATATACAAGGTGCCGATGGTGGCGACGATGGTCCGTTCGGGATCATAGTTGATGTGGCGCAGGATCAGGCGATCCACGCTGGCGGCCAGCAGACCGACCAACATCGGCGCGATCAGCAGCGCTGCGATAAAGCCAAGCGCCGGATGGGTGCCGACGCTGGTGGCGATGAACCACGCCAAAACCGCGCCAACCATGTAAAATTCGCCGTGGGCGACGTTCACCACGCGCATCACACCGAACACGATGCTAAGCCCCATGGCGGTCAGCGCCAACACGGCAGCGGTGGTTGCACCCTCGAGTGAGGCGAGCAAGAGGTGGGGACCAAATTCCATCAGTTACACCTTTGATCCACAAGCATCAAAGCCTGCGGGAATTTGCGATCTTAGTGCTAAAACGCACAGAATCGCGTGAAAAGAACGGCTAATAAAAGTGAATGATTTCTGAAGCATAAGGGACTTCCAGCACTGCCATCAAGAGTTGAGAAAACGTATCGAGTAACCAGTTTCGGTGGCAGGCGTCTTGTGTTCAAAACACAGGGTGCCGCGTGGAGCAGGGCGTGGCACTGAGCGGTTTTGTAGCACCGCCGCGCCTTGGGGGACCACCCTGCATATTACGTGCAGGGTGGCTTTCCGCGACCTGTTCGCAGACCTAATCCTTGGTCAAACTGTCCTTTGGACGGACGGCTTAGAAGCTTTGGGTGGTGTAATCCACTTCGTCTTCATACAGCGTATCCTCGATGGATGACGTATGCACCAACACCAGTTTTCCGCCTTCAACCTTGGAAATATACTGATGGCCAAAGGTCTGGTGCGTCTTGCCGTTAAAGCGTTTTGCCCCCTGTGGATGGTCGTCCGACAAAGGCATATCCGACATGGCTTCGACGGCCTCGATCAGTTTGGCGCGGTCTGCGATGCCTTTGTAATCTGCCGCTTCCATGCCTGCTTTGACAATGTTCAACGTTTCCCAGCAGCCGAACATATGGGCATAGGTGGACACGTCCTTGGCATCCGTGACCGAAGCGCCGTTTGCGTCGACACCAACGGCTTCGCGGTACAGTTTGTCGTGGCTGGTCTGGTCGGCCTGCGCGTAGCGCGGGTTGCCTTCCCAGAAGTAGGTGCCTTCGAGGAATTCCAGACCGGGAGAGTTGATGTCCACCGCTTCCAGACTGTCGATATAGCCAAAGATTTCCGGTTTGGACGGGCCAAAGAACTCGCCCATTTCTTTCACAAAGGTCAAAACTGCGGGGCCGATCATCACGTGGTAAATCACTTCGGTTTCCCGCGGGATGTTCGGGAAATATTTGGTGAAGGATGTTTCGCTTGGCGGGATGGCGATATGGGCCACAACTTCGCCGCCCTGAGCCTCGATTGCGGAGGTGAAATAGTCGCGGTGATCATGGCCAAAGGCAAAGTCGGGGAAGATCATGGTGACTTTTTTGCCAAGGTTCTGTGCCACAAACGGGGCCATGGCCTGAACCTGTGATTTCACATCTGTGATGCCGGGCTGCATGGTCCAGCGGTTCAACGCACCTGATGCAACGTGATGGCCTTCGGACACAACAAAATAAGGTAGTTTCAATTCACCAGCGCGCGGGGCGGACCCGAAAACCACGTGGGAAAACAAGGTGCCGAACCCGATGTCGCAATTGTGTTGGGTGGCAAATTTCTCGACAACTTCTGCGCCCCGCTTGGGGTCTGTGCCGTCATCTTCTGCGATGATTTCGACGGGGCGGCCATTGATGCCCCCCATGTCGTTGATGCGTTTCACAGCGGCGGTTGTGGTGCGGTCATACCAGCGGCCATAAGATGCGCCGATGCCGGTGCGGTGTACCTGAAACCCGATACGGATCGGCTCTGCGCTTTGCGCCTGGGCATAGCGGCCCAAAAGCGGCGTCGTTGCCACCGCAGCGGCTGCTGTTCCAAGCAGTGTGCGGCGTGTCAGTGTGGGTGTAGGTTTTATTAACTTCGTCATTGTAACCTCCGAGTCGTCTGTTGGTTGGTTTTTGTTTTTTTAATAAGTCTGTATGTACACTAACGATTTGTCTACATATTTTTTACGCTCCTTTGGGTGTGGCCAACAGCCAGAGCCCTAAAATGGTATATCCGACCATAAAGGCGGATAGGGGGATCTGGCTGATCAATACTGCGCGGCGGGTGGCGAAAAAATCGCTGGCAACGCGGTGGGATAACAGGATGGCAAGGATATGCCCCAGCACAATTGCACTGGCCTGACTTAGGAAAATCACCCGCACGGTTGCGGTCGTGTTGAAAAAGCCGGTGGTCACGAAAAACGGCCCCAGATTAAAGTAATCCGCCCCGTTGTTCAGCGGGTTTGACAGGGCCACTAGGGTATATTGCCCGTCCACCAGAAAGCTGGGCAGGAAATGGGCAAAATGATAGGCCAGCGCGATGGGCAGGATGGTTAATGCCTGCTTGCGAAACAATTCACCTGTCTGTTCTGCGGGCGCGGTAAGCCACACGCAGAGATAAAAAATCACGCAAAGTCCGATATTTACGGCGACCAATCCGATCAGGGTTTGCGGCACAATTGCCGATCGACCCGGGAAATCCAGCGGGTTGACCCCCAGTTGGACAAGCCAGAAAAACGTCTCGTTCAAACCGTCAAATGTACCTGTTCCCAGCAGGATCAGCGCAAAAATCGCTAAGGACAGGCTTGGCGTCGGGTTCTGTGCGATCCGCCATCCCGGCACACCGATGTCTAATGTCCGCTGTCGTTGAAACGGTGAGATTTTGGCCAGCAGGCCGATGAATACCGTCAGAAACTCCCCCCGTTGCAGCCAGGTTTCTGCCCCGAAAAGCATCATCATGACAAAGGTGAACATCCAGTAAAGACTGCCCAAAATCGCCAGAAGTTGCGGATCGGTGGCCGCCGCGCTTGCAATCCCAAAGCCGTTGAACCCCATCAAAAGCGCGATGGCGGGCCAGTGGCCAAGACTTTCCGGCAGTTTAAACGGCGGGCTAGGGTCTTTGCCCGCCAGCAGCGCAAAAAGCCCGCTCCACGGATTAACCCAAGCCCATAGATTGCCGAAAACGCCGCAAAACAACACCAGACCGATCCAGGCGCCCGTCCAAACGCCCAGCGACATCAGATTGGCCAGTGGATCATGGGGGCCGAACAACCCCAGCCAAATCATTGCGAAAAATACCGCACTCGACGCCAGACTCGTGAAAACCCTGCGCGCAGCGGGCAACGGGACGACAGTGCGGGGTGTAAACAGGGTATGTAAAAAACGGTGTTTCATAAAGGCGGCTAAAACCACTGTCAAAACCACTGCCAGACCACCGGACAGGATGTAAATCTCGGTCGGGAGTAACAGAATCAACCCCTGTTGTCCCGCATGGGCCATGGCAAAAGTCGGGAAAAAGGCAAATAGGGCAAGCAGCCATTTATGTGTCATGCGCGGAGGTTAGAAAACTATTTCGGGTTTGAACAGATGTAGACTGGGCTTGTGTCCCCGCTTGCCCCAAGTTACCCATCATGGCGTTAAGGGAGCGAAAGGGTTTGCCATGGTGAAAGCCATCTATCCAAACACGCCGAAACACGCGTCATATGACGTGGTGATCGTAGGCGGCGCCATCTACGGCGCGTCGATTTCATGGTGGTTGACCGAATGTGCCGGATTTGACGGCAGAATTCTGGTGGTAGAGCGGGATTCGACCTATGAATTCGCCTCTACGGTTCACACAAACAGCTGTATCCGCCAACAGTTCAGCCGCGCGATCAACGTCAAAATTTCGCAGTTTGGTGCCGAGTTTATCAATAATTTCAGACAGTTCATGGGGGGCGGTTCCCGTGTGCCTGACCTTGTCTTGCAAAGTTTCGGCTATCTATATCTGGCCGACTCCCCAGAGTTTGTCACTGCGCTGCAAGAGGCGCAAAAACTGCAGGCAGAGCAGGGGGCGGGCACTAAATTCATGACCCGCGCAGAAATTGCAGCGGAGTATCCGTTTTATCAACTGGATGATATTCTGGGCGGCAACCACAATCGGGTGAATGAGGGCTATTTTGACGGTGGCACCATGTTCGACTGGTGGAAAAAATCCGGCCGCGAACGGGGCGTGGAATACATCGAAAACGAGGTGGTTTCCATGGCAACAAATGCCGCTGGAACTGCGGTTGACTCCGTAACGCTGAAATCTGGCGAGGTGGTTTCCTGCGGTACTGTGGTGAATGCCTCTGGCCCGCGGGCGGCGCGGACCGCTGCAATGGCGGGGATTTCCCTGCCGGTTGAGCCGCGCAAACGCTACACCTATATTTTTGCCGCCGAAAAGCCGCTGGATCGGGATTTGCCCCTGACGATTGATCCTTCCGGCGTTCATTTTCGCAGTGAGGGTGGCTATTACATGGCCGGCAGCGCGCCAGAACCCGAAGACGATCTGGCAGTAGCCCCCGATGATTTCAACGCGGATCACAGCCTGTGGGAAAACAAGGTCTGGCCAGCTATCGCCAATCGGATTCCGCAGTTTGAAGCGATCAAACTGGTAAATTCCTGGGTCGGGCATTACGCCTATAACACGCTGGACCAGAATGCGGTGATCGGGCGGCACAATGTCGTGGACAATTTCATCTTTGCCAACGGTTTTTCCGGCCACGGATTACAGCAATCGCCAGCCTTGGGGCGCGGCATTTCCGAACTGATTGCTTATGGCGCATATCGTACGTTGGACCTGTCAGCGTTCAGCTATGCGCGAATCGCAAATAACGAAACTTTTGACGAAAAGGCGGTCATATGAACCATCCTCCAAACACATTTCTGGACGCAATTCGGGCCGGACACCAACAAATCGGCCTTTGGGTCAGTCTCGGGTCCGGCTTTTCTGCCGAAGCCATTGCAGGCGCGGGGTTTGACTGGCTGTTGATTGATATGGAACACGCGCCAACCGAATTGGGGGCTGTGTTTTCCCAGATGCAGGCGCTTGCGGCTTATGACGGCACGGTCGTTGTGCGCCCGCCGTGGAATGACACGGTGATGGTTAAACGGTTGCTGGATGCGGGCGCGCCTAACCTGTTGTTTCCAATGGTGCAAAACCCCGAGGAGGCCGCGTCGGCCGTATCCGCCATGCGCTACCCGCCCCACGGGGTGCGCGGTGTGTCTGGCCTGACGCGGGCTACGCGGTTTGGTCGGGTGAAGGACTATTTTGTCAACGCAAACGATCGGGTTGGCACGATTGTACAGGTGGAAACCCGCGCTGCGATGGCGCAAATTGATGAAATCGGCACGGTTGACGGCGTGGACGGCGTGTTCTTTGGCCCTGCCGATATCGGTGCGGACATGGGGATTTTGGGAAATCCAAACCACCCTGACATCTGGGAAGCCATCCGTCCTGTTGCGAAAAAGCTGATGGATAAAGGCATTCCTGTGGGCACGCTGGTGTTTGACGCGGAATTTGCCAAACAACTACTGGGCGAGGGGTTCACCTTTGTTGCTTGCGGGTCTGACTTGCAGCTTCTGACCCAGGGTGCCAACCAATTAATTGCAAAGATGCGAGGCTAACATGCTGAAAAAACTAGTTTTAACCGGTGCTGCCGGCCGCTTGGGGTCTTATCTGCGCGAACCGTTGTCAAAAATGTGCGAGGAGCTGGTTTCGACGGATATTGCTGGTGGTGTTGGCAAATTATACCCTGGAGAGCGATTTGTTCAGGCGGATATTTCCAAGTTCGAAGAGGTCGAACCCCTGATGGAAGGCGCGGATATGGTTATCCATTTTGGCGCCATTGTGGATGAAGTCCCCTTTGAAGAAATTTGGGGGCCGAACTTTGTGGGGTCTTACAATGTGTGGGAAGCGGGGTATCGCCATGGCGTGCGCCGTGTGGTTTACGCCAGTTCGATTCATGCGGTTGGCATGTATCCTTCGCGGGATAACGTGGGCGTGGATGTGCCCCATCGCCCTGATACATTCTATGGTTTGGCCAAATGCTTCACCGAAGATCTGGGCCGGATGTATTGGGAAAAACGCCAGATGGAATCGGTCCATCTGCGGATTCTGTCTGCGGCACAGGTGACAGGTGCGCGTGCTTTGGGAACCTGGCTGTCTTATGACGATCTGATCCAGTTGGTAACCCGTGCCATTGAAACCCCTGTGGTGCAATGGAGCGTGATTTACGGCGTGTCCAACAATGACCGTGCGCCGGTTGATAACACCAAAGCGCGGCATCTGGGGTATAAACCCAAAGACAATGCCGAAGTGTTTGCGGAAGAAATTCTTAAAAACACGCCTGCGATGGATCCGACAGATCCGGGGCATGCCCGCCTTGGGGGGCCATTTGCCTCTGTGGAACTGGGGCAAAGCGGGTTGGCCAGCATGGATATTGTGGACGACAAAAAGATCACCTGACCACAGGGCTGTCGTAAAGGCAGCTTTCCCGGATATTGAAACCACAGGCGGCGCAGATATTGCGCTGCCTGTTTGATCATAGGGTTATTCGGTGCCGATTGCCTGCCAGGACACCGCGCAGCGGGCGATTTTTGTGTCACCCCATGTGTGAATGGCGATTTTAAACCCCTGTTCCCCGATGGTTTCCAAGCCAAGGCGATAGCGCAAATTCTGCGCCTTGGAACTGTCAAAACTGCTAAGCCCAAAGGTGATACCAGGGGCCGATTTGAACGGGCTTTGAAACGCCACCATTTTAGCAACCGAACGTGCACCTTTCCCCGTCCACATGTAATCATTCGGGTCAACATGGTTGAACAGTTCCATTTCCCCTGTGATCAGTTTTGTACCAGCGGACAGTTGGATAACCGTCTGGGTGTTCAATTTGACCGGATTGCGCAGTTTTAAGGGCCGCGCAGGAAATTCCGACAATTCCGCCGTGTGTTCATGTTCCAGTAACATTCGCGCCATCCTTTGCACCATCTTCAGCCAAGAAACACCAATCAACAGACGACTGGATACTGTCCAGAATAGGCCGCTGAATCCTACGAATTGGTTACCGATCCCCTGTCCGGTGCCGAGGAAATCGTTAAAACTTTCAGGGATGGGTCTGATGATTGGTAATTTTGCTTGGCTGGGCAATCAGGAAATCCCCCTCAATCCGCAACGCTGGGGCGCGATTGCGCTTTTGCTCGGGGCTATTGTTCTGATCTACCTTGGCAATCTGAAACAGGGCGCGAAAGAGGGGACGTAGTTTCCGACGCTGAAGTGTCTTTTAAATCAACGGGCTAACCGGACACGCAAGCCTGGACCGGTTTTCAATGCCGAACGTCCGACTGGCATGTTTATCTGGTGCGGGCGGGGGGACTCGAACCCCCACGGCACAAAGGCCCACAGATTTTAAGTCTGTTATGTCTACCATTCCATCACGCCCGCAACTGGCTGATTGGTGGCGCACAATTGCGGTTTGGCGCGGGATTGTAAAGCGCCCGTGGCCCCTGTTTTCAGAAAAAATCGCGCCCCATGCGCGGGCGCAGGCGTGCAGCCATTTCGGCACCGATGGCGGCGGCATCCGAACGGGCCCCTGTCAGCCGGTCTGTCAGGCTTTCGCTGCCGTCAGGGCGCAGGACTTCACCTAGCAGAGTGATCTGGTCGCCCTGCAAAGTGGCAAGCCCGGCAATCGGCGTTTGGCACGATCCGTCGAGCCCGCGCAGCAGGGCGCGTTCGGCAAACAGACGGGTTTGCGTGTCAGCGTGGTTGATCAGCGCAAGGGCCTGTGCGGCTGCGTCGTCATCCACGCGCCGCTCGATCCCGATGGCGCCTTGGGCGATGGCGGGCAGCATATCGTCTGTGGAAATCGGAGTGGCGGTATCGGCAGGCATATTCAGCCGCTTCAGCCCTGCCATGGCCAGAAAGGTGGCCTGTGCCACACCTTCGGAGAGTTTGCGCAGGCGGGTTTGCACATTGCCGCGAAATTCAACCACTTGCAGATCGGGGCGGCGGTGTTTCAACTGGGCGCGGCGGCGCAGGGACGACGATCCGACAACCGCGCCATGGGGCAGGGCGGCGATTCCCGTCACACTGGGCGACAGAAACCCGTCGCGCACGTCTTCACGTTCCAGAATACAGTCGATGATCAGCCCGTCCGGCAGATCCACAGGCATATCCTTCATGGAATGCACCGCGATGTCGATGGTGCCGTCCAGCATGGCCTCTTCGATTTCTTTGGTGAACAGGCCCTTGCCACCGATTTCAGACAGGGCGCGGTCCTGTACGCGGTCGCCCGTGGTCTTGATCGCATGGATTTTGAACGCGTCCTCGGGCAGGCCAAGCGCGGCCATCAGCCTGTCGCGGGTTTCATAGGCCTGGGCCAGCGCCAACGGGGAACCGCGGGTGCCAATGTTCATCGGGGTGTCAGCAGAATATGTCATAGGTTGCGGTGTAAGGCCGCGATCCGCCTTGGGCAATCGGGAAAATGTCGCGGATGGCTTCCCCTGAAGGGTGTCGCGGGATATAGCGGGCCAAGTTAAAAGGAAAAGGCTGCGCGATGAAAACCGAAGACAAATTGCTGCTGCGTGCGCTGCGCGGGGAAACCCTGCCAGTGCCACCGATCTGGATGATGCGGCAGGCGGGGCGTTATCTGCCCGAGTATAAGGCAACGCGGGCCAAGGCGGGTGATTTCCTGTCGCTGTGCTATAACCCTGATCTTGCAACAGAAGTCACGATGCAACCGATCCGTCGCTACGGGTTCGATGCGGCGATCCTGTTCGCGGATATTCTGCTGGTCCCCCAGGCGCTGGGTGCGGATCTGTGGTTTGTCACGGGGGAGGGACCACGGCTGTCCACCATCCAGAGCGCCAAGGATTTCGGCAAGCTGGGCCCTGCCGACGATATTCACGAAACCCTGTCGCCGATCTATCAAACTGTGAAAAACCTGCGCGAATCCCTGCCAGCCGAGGTTCCGTTGATCGGTTTTGCCGGGTCCCCTTGGACCGTGGCGACCTATATGATTGCGGGTCGCGGCACGCCGGATCAGGGGCCTGCACTGGCCCTGATGGAAGAAAATCCCGCCCTGTTTGAAAAGCTGATGGACCGGATCACCGAGGCTACAATCCTCTACCTGTCCCGTCAGGTTGAAGCAGGGGCCGAGGTCGTCAAACTGTTCGACAGTTGGGCCGGATCGTTGCACGGGCTGGCCTATGCAAAATATTGCACCCGCCCGACTGCCAAGATCGTCTCCCGCCTGCGCGAACGCTGGTCGGACCTGCCGATCATCGGCTTCCCGCGCGGCGCAACCCCCGATGGCTATGCGGCCTACGCCAAACACACAGGCGTGGACGGTCTGGCAATCGGCGGAGAAATGGACACGGATTGGGCGGTCAAAAACCTGCAATCCGAGGTCTGTGTCCAAGGCAATCTGGATCAGGCGTTACTGGTTGAAGGCGGCCCGAAACTGATCTCGGAAACCAAACGCATCGTCAGCGCATTTTCCGGCGGCCCCCACATCTTTAACCTTGGCCACGGCATCACACCGGATGCGGATCCCGACAACGTACAACGCATGATTGACGCCGTCCGCGAAGGGTAACGGCTGATCTATCACGAAACCTGATGAAGGTGTTTCACACACCGGAAATCAGGTTTCCAAGCGTGCAGTAGTGGAGGCGAGTACCGGACCCGTCTACCCTTTAATTAATTGTTAAAAAACAGTTACTTACAACGCACCCGCTTTCCTCGTTAGTGTCTGTAATAGTGGCCATTTGATATTGCGAGAATGCGAGTTGTCCGTTGGTGAGTAGAACATAAATTCTTAGTTTCTTGAGCGAACGTTGTTTAGCTCAAAATTCGCTTTGCTCAACCCACAGCGATGACAATAGCGTGGTAAAATCAACATCAAATCGGAACTGAAAAACCAAATCTATACTTTAGAAGCCTATCACTGACGCAAGCGTACTTTTCGGTCGTGTAAATTAAATATTTTTCTAACATTTAAACTCGATTGCGGTGATAAATATAGTTGTCAGATAGACTATGAAAATGTGCTTCTGATGGCATTTTTAATTGCGCACATCTTGGAAATCCTATATAGTTAAAGGTGTTACGCGTTTGTTCGCCCTTGGAGCGGACGCGGCAATTCCAGAAAAATTGGAAGCCTTGGCTCTGACGTTCGTCGTTTCTGTAGCCGCGTGAGGGATCCAGTTATATTTGAAAACTTGCAGATCATTCGACTAACCAATTTTTGGTGAAGCGAGAATTCAAGCCCAAATTTCGTCATTTCCATCCACGCTTAGCCACCTTGGTGAGCGTAATGTTTAACTATGTGAAATGACTAACTATTTTAAACATACGAAAAAATTGTAAAAATCAGAATGGAGAAATATTGATAAAAAATGAATCTACAAAAATTTACTAAAGATAAAGGTCGATTACTGAAAGAGATAGAAAAGCAATTTAAAATACTTAAAATTCGGATGAGCGTCAGCCATCCGCAATTAGGCAACCTGGAGCCTAATTGCTATTTTATGACGGCTGCATTTACCCAGAATTCACTGATCAGCGATCCGATTAAGCGCCTCGAGTACATCCGTAATTTACATGAAAAGCTCTTCATGAAGATCATGGGTAAAACAGTTAAGAGGTATAAGCTCCCCAAAAATAGATATAAGCAAACGACGTCGATCGATTTCTACGATTTTCCTGGCACGCAAAAAGGACAAGGAAATACGGTTCTTTTGCCTCACATACATTCCCTACTGCTTATCCATCCTGAAACAGTAGGACGGTTTGAAAAAGCTAGGCTTGAGGAATTTGGGGTCTTCAATGATCCCGAGCTTCGTAACAAAATTCAAAGCTTGGATTTTCAGGAAATAAAGGATCGAGAAAATTTGCTAAAGGTCATCGACTATAGTTCTAAATTTTATAGGAAACCAGCGTTTCCGTTTAACGAGGAGCAGCTGCATAGCTTACTCTATAACTGTTTCGGTGGTCAGCAGGCGTCTGGAAAAAAATGAACAGATTCAAGAAAGAAGAAAAAGCCCTTGCCGAGAAATCGGAAGAGGGCTTCTCGAAACTTGTGTCGGAACAGACTGGCCGTGCTTCAAAAGAAGAAATTTATTTGGCAGTCAGACGGTTGCGAATGCTACTACTCGAAGAAGAGTACAGTTTTATGATGGACAACCATGCTGACCAAAAAAAACGGGCAAAAAAAACCCCTCTGACTGAAGACTGCCTAAATTTAGTTAACAAAAAACGGGCTGACTTTGGAGGCTCTCATTTTCAGGGTGTTAATTGTGGCATCTGTGACGACACATGGCAATTTTGCCGTGATTAATTGGGGCTGTAAGTGGAACAAGTCAAAATTGGCCTAGTTCTTACTCTTCCGCTGACACTATTTTATCAAATTTATTCAAAATAAGTGGGAACGCTGTTTCCCGCCAGAAAAGACACGAAATCATCCCTGAAGACATTCCTCCATGAGCATGCTCGGGCATCACAAACTCACTCTCCAGGGCTAGACTACGCTCTGTCACTTTACCAAATAACTGCTCTAGTTTCAGAGCCAGTTCTGACCGACTTCTTGGCAGTTTGATTTCATTAAGCTCGGTTCTAAGTTGTTCCCATAGAAAGGGATCACCTCGAAGGCCCCAACCTTTAGGGGTTTCTCTCATTAAATCACCAATTGTTAACATGCTGCGTCTTTCTGAACCTTCAAAATTCTATAAACGGACGCTCGACTGACACCGAGCTGATTGGCGATAGCAGTGGCACCTTTATTCTCTGTCGCAAGTTTTTTAATGGCATCAACATCGATAGATGGCTGGCGTCCTTTGTAAACGCCACGTTTTTTTGCTTTGGCGATACCCTCAGCCTGGCGCTTGCGAATAATATTACGTTCAAACTCCGCGAATGCGCCCATCAGTTGAAGCTGTAGCTTCGCAAAGGCGTCGTCTTGGTTACTGGAGAAGGTCAGGCGCTCTGACAGGAACCGTACGGTCACTTGCTTATCGTTCAGATCTTGAATGATCTGCTGCAAATCTCTCAGGTCGCGGGCCAATCGGTCGATCGAATGAACAAGAACCTCATCGCCTTCGCGTGCAAACTCAATCATTGAAATTAAAGCAGGTCGATCTTTCGTGGACTTCCCAGATAATTTCTCTTCAAAAAGCTTATCTACTTCTCCCAGATCTTGCCGCTCGAGATTTTGGTCGAGCGTGGAAACGCGTTTATAACCTATTTTCATAGAATCTCGCTTTTGTGTATTTTTTGTATTTAGATCCTAAATAGATTCGTCTCAATTGTCAAATTCTGACCCTAAAAACACATCATATGAGCCGACTTGAGAATGTATCGCTTGGGTAGAGCCAATTGAGACAGGCTGACGACGCAGAAGTTGATCTTGCTGGTAGGCTAAGCGCGGTTCCCAACCTTGAGCGGAATGACAGTTTAACACTCGGGTCGGAAACAAGGCCCTGGCTGCGTTTGGTGTCAATGTCGGCTATGCTCAGGAAGCGGGCTTTACAAATTCACGCGAACGGCCCTGAACTGCCATTTGTGCAAAACACGTCTAAAGACAGATCCAGCCCAAAGCGGACATGCTTGTTTGACACATAGGGCGGGAAGCGGCCCTTCGCTGCGTTCGCGAAACTTGGTTTTCGCTTATGAAGAAGCGGACGTTCGGCAGCACGCGATGTTTCCAATTGCAGCGAATGGCAGTAAAGAGCCCAATTTGCGTTTTACTGCGTTGCCGCGAATGTCAGTTTCATACAACCCGTGCTTGAAATCAGGCTCCATAACAAAATGTGAACATCGCGGTGCGGGACATATGTTAACCAACTAAGGGTTGAATGGAGGTGATGATGTTGAAGCTTTTCAGGACGTCAGAGAACTTCAGTTTTTGGGTGTTGGCTTGTTCTCTAAATCATCCACAAAAGGAAGAATATTGTTTGAGTCGGTTTTCAGAAGTTCAGTTGCATCCAAGTAATATGCGACCTCGAGCAGTCATCCGGCTGGATCGTTGAAACGCTCTGGGGTGGGGTTTTTAACGCCGTACATACGATCTTTGAGGTAGATACGTGAGTCTGGAGGGTAAGGGCGCTAAAAATCACGTTTGACAATCCTCAACTTTAGATATTCATTTGCCATGAAACTTGTATGTTAGGAAAAAAATTGCGTCGACGTGGGATATTTTTGTTCGCAAGAAAAATCTTTCTTCTAAAATTTTTGCTAATGGGTGCTTGCCTTGTACTTGCTGAGAAAGTGAGTTCAGAAGTAAATATTCTAAAACCTGATTTTGTCGATGAAGTCGTCAAAGTTACTAGCTTTGGAAATGTAGTTTTTAAAAACCACGGTGAAATTCGGCTTTGGGGTCTGATCACCGAACCAACCAAGTTACGAACGCATCTCATTCATGGCCGATACGCATGCTTTTCATTAGAAAAATCTAAAGTGATTTTCGCCAAACAAAAAGAAGTCAACGCAGCAATATGTACTAATATTGATCCGATTTCAGGGCAGGCCAAATCTATGTTCTCGCTTTATAGCAAACTATTCGCGGTAAATTCAGCTCGGGAATATTGCCAAGAAACAAAGAATTATTTTGGGTCCTGTTCAGAATAATTAGAACCATCAAGTTTCATATTTAAGAAAGCAATTTTCATGGCACTTCAAGATGTACTAAACAAAATTCAGATTTCATCAAACGGACCGCCAGGATCGGACAACTCGTTTCAAATAAAGGCGACGGCAGTTTTAACAAACCTGTATGAGAATGGTGGAGCAGAAGCTCGCCAAATGCTAGATGGAATTGCTTCTAGCAGTAGAAATTATCTTATACAGTTTACAGATAACAATGCTCGTGCTGACATCGGAGTTAACAATGAAAATGGTTTAGATACCCATGTTGTTTCTATCGACTTTGAGTGGGTGGAGCAGGAATTCCTGTTCATTGATCAAAATGGCGTTGCAAAAAACATCAGTTCTGAATCTGTTTTAGCACATGAGTTAGCACATCTACATTTTGGAACCGATACAGTTGCGAATGATGACGATCCTGACGGACAATCACCAAACGAAATAAGAGACGCGTTAACATTGATGGACGCGAGTGGTTTTCCTGCTAAAATTCTACATGATGCACGAATGTCCGGTTTAAGGAAGCTGCGCCGCAGCGCCCGACATTGTTGTGAAAGGCAGCTAAGGGCCGTTCGCGTGACTTTGCAAAGGTCACTATCTGCGCACAGCTGCCGTTCTGGTAATGTCCTTTGGGCGACCGCTCCCAGCTTAAAGCGGACATGGTCGTGTGACACATCGGGCGGGAAGCGGTCATACGCTGCGGATGCGACCAACCCTAAACCCGGGTCGGGAAGCGGACGTTTGCATGAGCTTGTACTATCGAGATAAAGTCAAAAAGACATCGTATTCCGTTCGCTTGGATAACCCTTTGCACAGGTCTTTATATAGCACTGCCGCGTCGCGACCAAGCCAACCTACGGGTCCGTCAAACGACGGCTAGAGGGGAAGAAAGTGCGCGTGGCTGTGAAGGCTTTACGGGGGAAGGTTGAGGTTGATTAGGTTCACTCGTATTTTTTCGAAAAAAATCAACCCGTAGCTTGTTTTCGCGCTGCCACGCCCCTATTTATACTAAATCTAGTTTCGTTGTCGCGCCCGAAGTGACGTTGGAGTTCTCTCTGCGCATCACGGCAAGATACGGACCAGCCAAGGTGGACCATTCTGCCGAGGTTGCTGTTGTCACGGCATGCTCGTGCTCAGTA
>JAXMOF010000018.1:0-71020 GCA_034670045.1 Amylibacter sp.
CAACGCCGCAGGCAATTGCGAACTTAATCATGGTTTGCAGCTTTGCGGGGCCTGCGATGCCGATATGCACAGGAATATCAATGCCTTGTGCAATCAAATCATCGGCCCATTCAATTACGGGTTTGCTTTCAAAACAAAACTGTGTCGCCAACGCCATTTTTGCGTCTGTGCGTTGGGAGAACGCCTGTTTCCAGCTCAAGGCCTCATTCACATTTTTGCGCCCGCCTTGGGGATCAATGTCTGTGTTGGGTTCAGGATGACCCGCAGTGTGCAGCCGTTTAAAGCCCGCTTTGTCAAACAAGCCGGTTTCCAGCAATTGCATGGAACAGTGGAAATCCCCGTAGGGTTTGGCCACACCGCCCGCCAGCAACAAAGCCTGCTCAACGCCTGCTTCACCTTGATAACGTTCAATCCAATCGGCCAGCGTGGCGGCATCTTTGATGATCCGTGCCGGGAAATGGGGCATGACATCAAAGCCTTCGCCCCGAATCCGCTTGGCAGTGGCCACCATGTCTTCAATCGGTGTGCCTTCGATATGGGCGATATAAACGCGCGTGCCTTTGGGCAGTAAGGCGCGGAAATCATCCACTTTTTCAGCAGTGCGCGGCATCACCTCGATGGAATAGCCTTCCAGAAAGGCTTCTACATCGGGGTTCACCTCGATCGGGGCTTCGGTTTTGGAGCTGAATTTCAAAAGTGCCATGCGCAGTGCTTTCAAAAGGGGCAGGGTTTAGGCCCAGCCGTCGTTGTCGATCAGTTGTTTGATACGGTCCTTGTCGTATTCAGCATCCAGACGGGCAGCTTCGGCTGCGGCGATTTCGCCTTGCTCGCCCTCCAGCGGATAAGGATCAGCCTTGCGCCATTCTGCCAAATACGTGTCGCTGTCTTTGGCGTCTATTTTCATGGCACAGCGGTCGATAGCCTGTTCAAACCGCTCTGGCAGTTGAACTTTTGACCCGCGACGGCCTTTTCCAACAATAACCTGTGCTGGAATATCACGCCAGAAAACAATGGTAACATCGGGCATTTCGGAGAATCCTTATTCTAATGCTTGAGAGAAGCTCTATTGCGTCACCGGCATTATAAGACGGCTATTTTCGACTGCGACAGCTAATTTAGCGACACAAGTGACGTATCGGCAGAGCGAAAATAACAAACTTGTAAAA
The DNA here is from genome assembly GCA_034670045.1 of Amylibacter sp. Classification (GTDB taxonomy): domain Bacteria; phylum Pseudomonadota; class Alphaproteobacteria; order Rhodobacterales; family Rhodobacteraceae; genus Amylibacter. Next base: position 1,167 of record JAXMOF010000018.1, read on the forward strand.
TCACCCGTGTGCCCATAGGTTAAAAGCAACAGAATTTGGTGCAAGCTCATGCGAGCCAATAACAATCAACCACTCCGCCAGAGTGGTAAAACACGGCAGTCCAGTATCAGAACCCCGTTTTCCGACGGAGGTCTTTTTGCTGCGCTGGATCTGGGAACAAACAGTTGCCGGATGCTGATTGCCCGCCCGAAAGGCACAGAGTTCGAAGTGGTGGATGCCTTTTCGAAACCTGTCCATCTTGGCGCGGGACTGGCGGAATACGGTACACTGGCACCGGCTGCGATCAAACGCACGCTGGGGGCGCTGCGCATTTGCAGCAAGAAACTGCGCCAGCACGGGGTGCAACATTCCCGTTTTGTCGCAACCGAAGCCTGTCGTCGTGCCAGCAACGGGTCAAGTTTCGTCAATCTGGTGAAACGGGAAACCGGCCTGATCCTTGAAATCATCGACCCCGCCGAAGAAGCCCGTCTTGCCGTCGTCAGTTGTGCGCCCCATCTGGGGGATGACGCAGAACAGTTGCTGATCGTTGATATCGGCGGCGGTTCGACCGAATTGGTCTGGCTTGATCTAAGCGGCGTATCGGCGCGCAACCGCGCCAAGGCACTGGTAGAGCTGGATTTGACCAAGCGCGGGGGCGGGATATGTTCGCGCACGGCCCGTGTAATGGACTGGAAGTCAGTGCCCTTAGGTGTGGCGACATTGAAAGACATGTTTCACGACGTGGATGACGATTGCGCCAAATTCGCGTTGATGTCCTGTTGTTTCGAAGAACAGATCGACGAATTTGTGCCACCGGAAATCGGTGACGGCGCCAATTGCCAGATCATCGGCACGTCGGGTACGGTCACCACTGTGGCGGCCTCCCATCTGGGATTGTCCCGCTATGAACGCTGCAAGGTCGACGGGGTTTCCATGTGCAAACAGGAAATCGACACGGTTGTGCAGAAATACCTTAACATCGGTCCAGAGGGGCGCCGCAAAGCCCCTTGTATCGGCACCGACCGGCATGAACTGATCATGTCCGGCGCTGCCATTCTCCAGGCAATCCTGCGCGTATGGCCTTCCAGCCGTCTGACGGTCGCAGACCGTGGACTGCGCGAAGGCTTGCTGTACAGTCAAATGAGCGCCGCTGGCGTATTGGGCGATAGGCCACATTAGTTATGACAGAAGAAAAGAAAACCTCGGGTCGCGGTCAACGCGATCTTCGTGTGCGTGTTAAAACAGCCAAAGGGCGGCGCCTGTCGTCAACGCTCTGGCTGGACCGTCAGTTGAACGATCCCTATGTGCAAAAAGCGCAAAAAGAAGGGTATCGGGGCAGGGCGGCCTATAAGATTCTGGAACTGGACGATAAATACCGCTTTCTGGTTCCGGGCGCGCGTATTGTCGATCTGGGCTGCGCGCCGGGGGGCTGGTGTCAGGTGGCGGCACAACGGGCCAATGCCCACGGTGAACGTCGCGGCAAAAAGCAAGGTCGTATTGTGGGCATAGACCTGCAAGAGGTCGATCCCGTTCCAGGGTGTGAAATCCACGTTCTCGACTTTCTGGAAGAAGGCGCTGACGACAAGGTCAAAGCCTGGCTTGACGGCAAGGCGGATGTGGTAATGTCCGATATGGCTGCGGCCAGTTCGGGCCACAAACAGACCGACCATTTGCGGATCATGGCACTATGCGAAGCCGCCGCCTATTTCGCTTTCGAAGTCTTGGACGAAGGCGGCACTTTTGTCGCCAAAGTTCTTGCCGGAGGGGCCGAGGGCGATCTGCAACACATTCTAAAGCAGAAGTTTACAAAAGTAGCCAATGTGAAACCCCCTGCAAGTCGTTCGAACAGCTCGGAAAAATTCGTCGTGGCAACAGGCTTTCGCGGCTGATACCCTTGCCACCAAGGCGCCGCAGCTTAACACAAGTTAGCTGCAGCGCCTTATGGCGCCTTAAGGCGACCATCCCTCCGGTGCCAATTCGAACCTGTCAAAACTGAACCCCGGCGACACAGTACAGCCAACCAAAACCCAGCCCCCTAACGGCACTGATTTTTGCCAGGCCCGTTGCGGCACAATCAACTGGGGCCGCTGGCCTGCCGCAAGATCACTGCCCAGAATCTGAACCTTGGTCTGTCCCAGATCATGGCTGTGTAATTCCATGGGCGCACCCGCATACCAATGCCAGATTTCTGCACTGTCGATGCGATGCCACTGGCTGATCTGATGTTCTTCGAGCAGAAAATATATCGCCGTCCCCGCAGCCCGCGGCTGTGTTGGCGCACGCCAGGTTTCGGCATACCACCCGCCTTCGGGATGGGGCTGTAGACCCAAAGTCTCGATTATCTGCTGCGCTGACTGTGCCATAAAATCCCTATCCCGACCCTAAATCGCTTTCAATGTTCCCTAAATACTCACTGCCAAGCGGGCATCTGATCCTATCCCTTTGCAGATCCGGCCCCGCGGGCGTGAAAAATGAACCCCAGAAAGTTCAACAAAAGTTGCGCTGCAAGAATGGCCGTGCCGCCTGTCTGATCGTAATCAGGGGCGACTTCTACCAGATCAATCCCCACAACATCATGATGTTGCGCCACATATTGCAGGATTTCCAACACCTCGTAATACAGAAAGCCACCATGGCTTGGCGTACCGGTTCCAGGCGCGATTGACGGGCAGAACCCGTCGATGTCGATGGTCACATAGACCCGCGCGCCTTTGGGCAGCCGTGCCGCAGCGGCCTCTACCCCCATCTTGCGGATCTGGCGCACCGACAGAATATCCGATCCCATGGACCGCGCGGCGTCATAGCCTTCTTTTGCGGTGGAACTGACATTGCGAATACCAAATTGCGACAGCCCCGTGACATAGTTTTTTTCGGCTGCACGCCGCATCGGATTGCCATGGCCAAACCGCACCCCGTGACGTTCATCCACAAAATCCAGATGGGCGTCGATTTGCAGGATGTGAATGTCGCCCTGATCGTCAAAGGCGTTGATGCAAGGAATGTTCACCGAATGATCCCCGCCGATTGTGACGGGCAAAGCTTTTGCCGCCAGCGCCTTGCGCACGGCGTATTCGATGTTGGCATGGCTTTGCAGGGTGTCGGTGTGGACAATATCCGCATCGCCCAAATCCACAATGCGCACGTCAGCCCCCAGATAGGTCACATCATCTTCATGGTCATACGCTCCCGCATGGCCAAAGGAAAACAGGGTGGACGCCTCGCGCACCGCACGGGGGCCAAAACGGGCACCTGCACGGTATTGTGCGCCAAAATCATAAGGAGCGCCGATGATTGCCACGTCCGCATCCAGCGCGTCCCAATCCGCGACGTAGTCTTTCTTACCGAAAGTTGCGATCCCCACAAATGGCAGGTTCAACCGTCCGTTGTTATAGCCATGATCCGCCATCGCCAGCTCCTTTGGTTCGAAAAATTCATTTCATGGATGGCCTATGGCGCCGTTCACTGCAATAAAAACATCATGGCTTTGTTCAATCACTTCTGGCGGCGCACACCGCCTGCGCTTTTCCCCAGTTTGCTGGGGCTGTTCGGCCTGTCTTTGGCGTGGCGTCGCGCGGCGCAGGTTTGGGATGTGCCCGCAGCAATCGGCGAGGGGTTGGGCCTGATTGCCACCATCATCCTGCTGGTCACACTAAGCAGCTATGTCGCGAAATTATGTATTCGTCCCGGTGTGTTATGGGATGAACTGATTATTGATCCGGCCCGTGGTTCGGTGTCTGCCGGATCCATGTGTGCGATGGCTATGGCGGCTTATTTGCTGCCTTATACCAGTCTGGGGGCGTTTTTGATCTGGTGGATGTCGCTGGGTCTGCATGGGGTCTATTTTGCCTGTATTGCCCTGATCGTGCTGCGCCATGAAAACACCATGCGCCAGTTCAACCCCGTGATCCTTTTGCCTGCGGCAGGTATTTTGGTGGCAACATTGGCTGCGCCGGGCTTGGGGTACGTTCTGTTCAGCCAGATCATTCTGGCGGTGTCCATTCCCGCCTCGGCGATTATTCTGGCCATGTGTTTGTGGAATGCAGCGCGTCACGGCGTACAACAACTGCACCGCAGCAGTTATGCAGCGTTTCTGGTGCCGCCTTCAGTTGCAGCGCTGGGGGTGTATAATCTGAACGGCGAAACCTATTTCATGCCGGTCTGGATCGGGGCCTGCCTTGTCGGGGCGGGATTGCTGCCGTTTGTGCGTTGGATGACAAAAGGCGGCTGGTCGGCGAACTGGGGAATTTTCTGTTTTCCACTGGCGGCATTTTCTGCGGTACAAATTCTGGCAGTGCAGGCGGGCTACGGATTAACAGCCCAAATTCTGGCAGTCAGCACGCTGACAGTGTCAAGCGTGCTGATCCCCTACATCCTGATCCTGACATACCAAAGCTGGTTTGCAGGCCGTCTGGCAGAGGCGACCAAGGCCGCCGTTGCCTGAATTGTCTTAATTATCAGACGCGCGGTAGGTTTTGTGACACCCGCCACACGATCCGCCAACTGCGCCCATTGCGCCCTGTAGGGATGCAAGATCAGTTCCCGCAGCACCTGCCATTGTTGTCGCGGCGTCCGTCAGGGCCTGGCTTTTTTCGGCAATCGCCGGAAATGTCGTCCAGATCGCAGGCAGGGCTGCGGTCTTGCCAGCCATGGTTTCGTTATCGGTGCCTTCGGGCCACATGGCCATCTGGTTCATACTGGCGGCGGCCAGCAGATTGTCTGCCGCAGCTTGGGCTGCTTCGGCGTTATATTCGGTGGTGCCTTTGGCCATTGCGCCCAACTGCCCCAGATTAAACGCATAAAGTTGCATCAAGGACTGACGGGCCTTGATTGCGGCTTCATTGGCTTGCACAGGGGCGAAACTTGTTGCTGTCAGGACAATAGCTGCGGCGGTCGTTGCTAAGATGGCTCTCATTAAAGGCTCCCTTCGGTTGATTTCAAACCACTCTAGCCTGTGCGTAAATAAAAGAAACTCACAATTAATTGAGAGCAGCCTGTGCAAAAATGCACTAGGAGGTTTGAACCATGCACATAGAAAACTGGGATGACTATCGTTTTATACTGGCTGTGGTGGAACATGGCTCGTTGAATGCGGCTGCGCGGGCACTTGGGGTGAATCATGCCACAGTGTTGCGCCGTGTAACAGGGTTTCAGGACCGCCACGGGGTGCGTGTGTTTGATCGGGACAGTCACGGCTATCGGCTGCGGGCGGATCAGGCGGGCTTGATCGACGCGCTAGCCACCCTGCGCACCGCGTTTGAAGCAACGGAACGGGCTGTTATGGGGCAGGGCGCAGGGATTCGCGGCCCCGTCAAAATCACCTCGACCGATTCCCTGTGTTCCACTGTTTTACCACCTGTCGTGGCTGAGTTACGCCAACACCATCCTGATCTGTCGCTGGAATTGCTTGCCTCAAATTCGCGTCTGAATTTCGGGCAACTGGACGCGGAAGTGACCATTCGCCCTGCGGAAAAGCTGTCAGATGAACTGGTCGGGGTAGAGGTCGCAAAGCTGGCATTTACAGTTTACGGCCATGAAGATTATCTTTTGAACCACCCAAAAAACACGCCGCATCAGTGGCTTGTCGGGTCAGGTCCGTTGCTGCGTTCCCCTGCGGGAGTCTGGCAATTGGCGAATATTGATCCCGAAAACGTCAATTTCGCCGCTGACAGTTTTATCAGCCTGCGCGAATTGTGCCTGTCGGGGCTTGGACTGGCGATTCTTCCTTGTTGTATCGTCCCGCAAACCAGCCGCTTGAAGCGGGTTGGCGGATTTTTTGATACAATGGATGTGGGACTATGGGTCGCAAATCACCGTGATATGGATGCGGTTCCCCGCATCGTGGCCTGCCGTAGTTTCCTGTCCGAAGCCTTGGCTGGGTACAAAGATATCTTTGCGGGGGAAATTACGTTTCGGTAAACCGCACAGCGCCGATATAGGCGAGGTTCCGGTTCCGTTGGGCGTAATCAATGCCGTAGCCCACCACAAATTCGTCCGGAATTTCAAATCCCGTCCATGTGGCTTTCACATCCACCTCGCGCCGTGATGGTTTGTCGAGCAGGGCGCAAACTTCAAGCCGTGCGGGATTGCGTGATTGCAGCAGGCCGATCACGTGTTTCAGCGTGTGCCCTGTATCAACGATATCTTCGACGATCAGAATGTCACGCCCTTCAATCTCGCCCCGTAAATCCTTGAGAATGCGCACTTCCCGTGAGGATTGCATGTCATTGCCGTAAGAGGATGTTTCCAGAAAATCCACTTCGCAGGGCAAATCCAGTTCACGGACCAGATCGGCGATGAACACAAAGCTGCCACGCAACAACCCGACCACCACCAATTTGTCTGTGTCCGCAAAATGGGTGGAGATGTCTTTAGCCAGTGCTTCGACCCGCGCGGCAATGGATTTAGCCGAAATCAGCTGGTCGATAACATAGTTGCTGTGGTCCATCAGGCGATTCCCTGTTTGATTTATCTGGGCGGCCAATGTAGCTGCCGGATCAGAATTGTCAGCACCCGCGACAAACAATCTTAGTGACGCCTTCGTCGCACCACCGTAAAACGCCCTAATGCCTAAGCACAGTGAAATCCGCCAAATGCCCTATAGCGCGCAACAGATGTATGATCTGATTGCCGATGTGGGATCGTATCCTAAATTCCTGCCTTGGTGTGCGGGGGCGCGGATTCGCGCCCGCAAACAGGTCGAGTCCACCGAGGTGATTGACGCCGATCTGGTGATTTCCTTCAAAGTGTTCCGCGAACAATTCGGCAGTCGGGTGACCTTGTATCCCGAAGAGAGCAAAATTGACGTGGAATATCTGGATGGTCCGTTTCGGTATCTGAACAACCACTGGCGGTTCACATCCTTGCCTGACGGGGGCTGCGAGGTGGATTTCTTTGTGGATTTCGAATTCAAATCCGCCATGTTGCAGGCCGTCATTGGTGTGGTTTTCAACGAAGCAATGCGCCGGATTGTGCGGGCTTTTGAATCGCGCGCGGATGATCTTTACGGGCGTGGCAATCGCTGAAGTTCGCTGTTTGCAGGTTTTTCGGCGTCAGAGTGTTTGATCGCGCAGAGCTGTTAAAGCGCATTCTGTGGCGGCAAGGCGGACCTTATCCCGCCCAATAGCGCCGAATTCTTTTGTGCAGGTGACAACAGATGTGGCGGTTGCCAAACCGAAACAAACGCGGCCTTCGGGTTTATGATCTGATCCGCCGGGACCTGCGATGCCCGTGACGCTGACGGCAATATTGGCAGCGGAATGGGCAAGGCTGCCTGAGGCCATTTCAGCGGCGACCTGTTCGGAAACCGCACCATACGCGTCTAATGTGGCGGATTTCACCCCCAGCATGTCCATTTTTGCGCTGTTCGAATAGGTGACAAAGCCACGATCCACCACGTCCGACGATCCCGCAATCGCGGTCAGACTGGCGGCCACCAGCCCGCCAGTGCAGCTTTCGGCTGTGGCGACAAGATCGCCTCGGGCGCGACAGGCCATCAAGGTTTGTGTGGCGAGATCCAAGGGTAACATCACGAAAAGCCGCCGTGTGCGATAAATCCGGTCAGGCTTAGCAACAGGCCTGCGTAGACAGCGGCGAGGATATCGTCGAACATCACCCCGAATGCCGTGGATTTTTTATCTGCCCAACCGACAGGCCAGGGTTTGAGGATGTCAAACAGGCGAAACAGGATAAATCCGCCAACCAGCCCCGGCCAGGGCAGGATGGTGACCGCGCTGCCATGGGACCACAAGACATAGGACAGCGGCATCAGGGTCAGCCATTGGCCTGCGACCTCATCAATGACGATTTCGCCGGGATCATGGTTTTCCTTGCCTCGGGTTTCTTGGGCGGTGGCCCACCAGCCGACAAAAAATACAACGACTGTAGCGGTCATCAGCAGCGGAAAGCTGCCGATAGCATGAAGCGCGACAGCGAAGGGCAGGGCGGCGGCCGATCCCCATGTGCCCGGAACAAAGGGCAGCAGCCCCGAATAGAACCATGTGGTTAATAACCGAGTCATATTTTCACCAAAGTTGCAGTGGCCAGCGCTGCAATTCCCTCTTTACGCCCCGCAAAGCCGAGCTGTTCTGTTGTTGTCGCCTTCACACTGATCCGATCCAGATCAATCCCCGTAATCCCTGCTAGGACCTGCCGCATTGCAAGGGTGTGGGGGCCGATCTTGGGCATTTCACAAATGATTGTGCAATCCAGATGGGTGATCGTAAAGCCCCGCTCCGCAGCACGCTCCACCGCTTTGCGCAGGAAAATATCGCTGGCAGCGCCTTTCCATTGGGGATCTGACGGGGGAAACCACTGGCCGATATCCCCTTCGGCCAAAGCACCGAAAATCGCGTCTGTCAGGGTGTGCATGGCCACATCCGCGTCAGAATGTCCGACCAGACCTTTTTCAAACGGAATGACCACGCCATTCAGCGTTACGTGGTCTCCGTCACCGAATTTATGCACGTCAAAGCCGTTGCCTGTGCGAATGTCCATTGTGTCCCCCATCAAGCGTTCTGCCAGCGCGAAATCGCTGGCTTGTGTGATTTTAATATTGGTTTCAGTGCCTTGGACGATGCTAACCGGAATGCCGAAGGCCCGTGCGGTTTCCACATCGTCGGCGAGGTCCTGGTTGTTGGCCAGATGCGCTGCGCGGATGTCATCCAGCCGGAAAGCCTGCGGCGTTTGCGCGCGCCAGAGTCCGGCACGGGACTGCGGGGCTTGGGCCGCGCCGTCTTCCCCGCGCCACAATGCGTCTACCACAGGCACGGCCAGAAACGCAGCCTGATCGGTTTTCAACCGTTCCAGAAGCGCGTGAATTTCGGCGGTACGGATCAGCGGGCGTGCGCCATCATGGATCAGTACATGACTGCCCTTACAGGCTGCCAATCCGCGGTGGACACTCTCGCTGCGACTGTTCCCGCCGAAAACGGGTTCTCTCAGGCGGTTATCGCTAATAACTGAAACCGCAGCATTGTAATGAGTCAGATCATCGGGGTGAATCACCACGCGCACAGCGGTGATTTGCGGATGGGAAAGACAGGCGGAAATCGTATGATGCAGAACCGGCACGCCACGCAGCGGTCGAAACTGTTTGGGGATGCCACCGCCCGCACGTGTGCCGCGCCCTGCGGCTACGATCAGAATTTCCGCTGATATCTTTGACAAAACCTCTGCGTCCATCCGCTTTTTTATGTGTCAGACCCCAATACCCAAAGCGATCAATCGTCACAATGGCGGAGTTGCCGTTGAGTAGCGCTTGCAATTCCCGACGAATTGCCCAAGAAAGAGGCATGACCCAAATTATGATCGGAAATAAGGCAATAACGCCCCCTGTGCTCCTCGCCCCTTTGGCGGGAATCACAGATTTGCCGTTTCGCACCTTGGTCAGCCGCTTTGGCGCAGGGCTGGTTGTTTCCGAAATGGTGGCCAGTCAGGAAATCATGGAAAAGAAGCCCTCGGCGCAGGCGCGGGCGGAATTGGGATTTGATGCGGCCAATACGGCAGTGCAGATCGCGGGTAAAGATGCCCGTTGGATGTCTGAATGCGCCAAGCTTTGTGCGGGTAACGGGGCGCAGATTATCGACATCAACATGGGGTGCCCTGCGAAAAAGGTCACGAACGGCTATTCCGGTTCTGCGCTGATGAAAGATCTGGACCACGCGCTAACCCTGATCGAGGCTGTGGTGGCCGCAGTGGATGTTCCGGTGACGTTGAAAACACGGCTGGGATGGGATGATGACATGCTGAACGCCCCCGAACTGGCCACACGGGCAGAAGCGGCGGGGGTTCAGATGATCACCATCCACGGGCGTACGCGCTGTCAGTTTTACAAAGGGCAGGCGGATTGGGCTGCAATCGCCGGTGTGAAACAGGCGGTCAGTGTCCCTGTGATTGCAAACGGCGATATTGTGGATGTGGCAACGGCGCGTCAGGCTGGAAAACTGTCTGGTGCGGACGGCATAATGGTGGGGCGCGGGGCGCAGGGGCGGCCTTGGATGCCTGCGAAAATAGCGGCAGAGCTGTTTGGTGCCACCTCGCCAGTAATTCCGCAAGGAACTGATTTTCTTGACATGATTTCAGAACACTACGAGGCAATGCTAAGTTTTTACGGTGCCGATCTTGGCAACCGTGTCGCGCGCAAGCATTTGGGCTGGTACATGGATGTTTTGCCCACGCCAAGCGATCTGCGCAAACAAATTTACACAGAGGCGGATAACACGACTGTGGCCCGCTTGATCCGTGAACTTCCCCTTCAATTCTTAGATGAGGCCGCATGAGACTGCCTAGAATCCCTTCGCGCGGCGCGGCTCCGGCCAATTTCGAACAGATATGGGCCAATCTGCCGTTCCCCGCATTTGTCCTGAACCGTGCGGACCAGCTAAGCCAGACCAACGGGGCCGGGGAGCAAATGGTTAAAATATCGGCCAAAATCCTGCGCAATCGCAGTGTCGGTTCGGTTTTTGGTGAAGATTCGGTGATTGCCGACACTGTTGCACAGGCGCGGGCCAAATCCGGCTCTTTGATGCAGTATAATGTGGATGTGGCGTTAACGGATTTGCAACCCGCACGGTGCAATGTGCATGTGGGGCCGCTTGGCGCGGATACGGATGACTTGCTGCTGATCATCCAACCCACAGGCGTGGCCCAAAAGATGAGCCGCTCTTTAACCCATATGGCAGCAGCCCGTTCGGTTGTGGCCATGTCCGCGATGCTGGCCCATGAATTGCGCAATCCTTTGGCGGGAATTTCGGGTGCTGCGCAGTTGCTGGCGATGAATGCGTCAGACGAAGACCGCGAACTGACAGAGCTTATTCAGGAAGAAACCCGTCGCATCGGCAAATTGATTGATCGGGTTGAACATTTTGGTGATGACCGTCCCACACAGCGGTCTGCGGTGAATATCCACGATGTTCTGGACCGCGCCGTGCGCGCAGCACAGGCAGGGTTTGCCAGCCATGTCAATTTCTCGGTTGATTACGACCCGTCATTGCCCGACGCGGCAGGTGACAGTGATCAGTTGCTTCAAGTGTTTCAAAACCTTATCAAAAATGCCGCCGAAGCGGTGGACGGTGCGCGGGGGAAAATCAAGCTGCGGACCTCTTACAACTCGGGTGTGAAATTTGCAGTTGCCGGAAAACGTACCGAAAACCTGCCGCTACAGATCGACATCACGGACAACGGTCATGGCATTGCGGAGTCACTGATTTCGGAAATTTTCGACCCTTTTGTCACCAGCAAATCAAACGGCAGCGGTCTGGGGCTGCCGCTGGTGTCTAAAATAATCACGGGCCACGGGGGGCTGATCGACTGTGACAGCACCCCCGGGCGTACAACCTTCACCTTGCGCCTGCCTGTGTGGCAGGAAAACATGGGATTACTGTAATGGATGGCACTGTTCTGGTCGCAGATGACGACCGCACCATAAGAACCGTATTAACGCAGGCCCTGACGCGGGCTGGATGTAAGGTGCGGGCCACCAGCAACACGGCGACCTTGTGGCGCTGGGTCGAAGAAGGCGAAGGTGATGCGGTGGTTTCGGATGTGATGATGCCAGACGGCAACGGGCTGGACCTTCTGCCTGCCATCAAAAAGAAACGTCCCAACCTGCCTGTGATCGTGATTTCCGCACAAAATACCGTTGTCACGGCTATTCGCGCCTCCGAGGCGGGGGCGTTTGATTATGTGCCCAAACCCTTTGATCTGCGCGATCTGCTGTCAAAAGTTTCAAAGGCACTGAACCGTCCGGGTCATCCCAGCCAACCCGCACCGGCCTCCACCGGCCTGTCGCCCACGCCTGAAACAACGCTCCCCCTGATCGGCGGCAGCCCCGCCATGCAAGAGGTTTACCGTATTGTGGCCCGCGTGGTGAACACGGATCTGAACGTTCTGATCCAGGGCGAAAGCGGCACGGGCAAAGACCTACTGGCCCGTGCATTGCATGATCTGGGCAATCGCTCGTCCGCGCGGTTCGTGCGGATCAATTGCGGAACGATTTCCCCCGATCAACTGGATACAGAGGTTCTGACAAATGCAGGGCAGGGCGCCACGGTCTATCTGGACGAGTTGAGCGAATTATCCGCGGATGCGCAATTGCACCTGCTGGGGCTGACCCAGTCGGACAGTGTGCAATCCCAAAGCCTGCGGTTTGTGTCCTCAACCAACCGTCCCATGCTGCCGCTGATCAACGGCGGGCTGTTCCGCGAGGATTTGTTCTATCGTTTGAATGTTATGCCGATTTCCCTTCCGCCGTTGCGCGAACGGATTGAAGATATTTCCGATCTCAGCCTGCATTTTTTGCAGGACTGTGTGACCAATGGGATGCCGCGCAAAACCATTACCAAATCGGCGATGGATCAGATGAGACTGGCAAAATGGCCGGGCAATGTGCGTGGATTGAAGAATTTCATCCAGAGACTGGTGATTCTGTGCCCCGAGGACGAGATTTCCCATGAGTTTGTTGCCGCCGCGCTGAAAGAAATGTCCCAGCAGGACCAAAGCGGGCAGCCTGTGGTGGCCGATAAACTGTCGGCTTCGGTTGAATCCCACATCAAACGGTATTTTGATCTTCACGGCGACGCCCTGCCACCGCCCGGCCTGTATAACCGCATCCTGCGCGAGGTAGAGCTGCCTTTGCTGGCCCTTTCCCTTAGCGCGACACGGGGAAACCAGATAAAAACTGCGGAATTATTAGGGATTAACCGGAATACTTTGCGCAAAAAGATCCGTGAGCTCGATATACAGGTGACAAGGACCAAGAAATTGATGTAAAACCGCCACAGTAACTGATGCACAATGGAAACGGCAGAGCAGCAAAATCATGCATCTAGGGATCCTTTGGCGGCGTTTGAATGCCTGGCGTAAGAAACGTCAGGTCCAGACATTATTCGCAATCTCGCTCGCGCTTCTGGCGCCAGCTTTGGTGTTCACAACCTATTTTGTGCTGCGCTCCACCAATGGATCGGTGTCCAATGACCTGATCCGTTTTGTGCTGCTGTGTGACTTTGTCTATGTTTTGGTGGTCGCAGCCCTTGTGGGGCAACGCATCTTGCAAATGGTCAATGCGCGCCACAATCAAACTGCGGGATCGCGGCTGCATTTGCGCCTGTCGGGCGTCTTTGCCTTTGTCGCGCTTGTACCCACCGTTATGGTCGCGGTGATTTCCACAATCCTGTTGAATTTCGGCTTTGAAAACTGGTTTTCCACCCGCGTTCAAAATGTGGTGGGCAATTCGCTGGCCGCTGCCCAAGCCTATGAAAACGAGCAGCGCAACGATCTTGTGGCGGATGCGCAATTGCTGGCGCAATTCCTGAACCAACAGCGCCGTATTCTGGGAATCAACGCCGAGGCAGAGCTGCGCTCGTCGCTGACTTTGGGCCAGCAACGCATCCAGCGTGGTTTGAAAGAGGCTTATGTCATTGACGGGGCCGCCAATCTGAAAGCCCGTGGTGAACGCAGCTATCTGTTTGATTTCGAAGACCCTTCTGCCCATAGCCTGCAAGAGGCGGAAGCCGGAAAAACCGTTGTTATCCAGGATTGGGACAATAATGAATTCCGCGCTTTGGTGCGGTTAACCACTTATCCCGATCGCTATGTCTATGTGTCGCGCAATGTGGACGGGGAAATCCTGAACCTGCTGGATGAAACCAAGGAAACCGTGGCGCTGTACAATCAGGGGGAACAGGAACGGGACCAATTGCTGTTTGATCTGGCACTGATCTACATGGGGTTTGCGCTGATTGTGATCCTAGCGGCCACTTGGCTGGGTCTGTGGTTTGCCGAACGTCTGTCCCGCCCCGTTGGCCGTCTGGCAGGGGCGGTACAGCGGGTCTCGGCAGGGGATCTGGGCGTGCAGGTACGCGAAGAGGACGGCGACGATGAAATCGCTATGTTGGGCCGGATTTTCAACAAAATGACCCAGCAGGTGAAACGCCAGCATGATGACCTGATTGAAGCCAACGACCGCACAGAACGACGCCGCCGTTTGTTTGACAGTGTTCTGTCAGGGGTGACTGCGGGGGTGATTGGCCTGAATGCCGAGGGTCAGATCGCCATGATGAACACTGCGGCGGCGAAGCTGTTGAACCTTGATGTGGACGCGGATGCGGATGCGGAACTTATTTTGGCCGTTCCGGAATTTTCAGGCCTGTTTGCCAAACTCGAAGACCAAAACACCACTGTTGCACAGGAAGAGATTCGCCTGACCCGTGCAGGCAGCCCCGAAATCCTGCTGGTTCGTATGGCCGCACGTCTGTCCGAGGATGGCGCGCTGGAGGGCTATGTTGTGACCTTTGACGATGTGACCTCGCTGGTATCGGCCCAGCGCATGGCGGCTTGGGGGGATGTGGCGCGGCGGATTGCCCATGAAATTAAAAATCCGCTCACGCCGATCCAGCTTTCTGCAGAACGCATGAAACGCAAATTCGGACCCAAACTGGGTGAGGATTCAGAGGATCTGAATCAATACGCTGATGTTATTATCCGCCAAACCAATGACTTGCGGCGCATTGTTGACGAGTTTTCCAAATTCGCCCGTATGCCCGAACCTGAGCGGCGCAAACATGATCTGGCCAAATTGATCCGCGATGTGGTGGTGCTACAGCAATCCGCACTAAGCCCGACAGAACTTGTTCTGGATATGGAAGCGGATGAAATTCAGGCTGTGATTGACGCAACCATGTTCAATCAGGCGATGACCAATTTGATTAAGAACGCTGGCGAAGCTATTGATAGTATGGACGAAAAACCTGAAGGATTTAAGCCTGAAATCCGTATCGTTGTTCAAAGTTCGGGCGGCCGGACACAGATCGAAATTCAAGACAACGGCATGGGGTTGCCAGCGGAAAACAGATCGCGTCTGTTTGAACCCTATGTGACCCACCGCGACAGTGGTACGGGGCTTGGATTGTCTATTGTTAAGAAGATTATAGAAGAACACGGCGGCACTTTGGATTTGCTGGATGCCCCCGTTTTTGAAGGACCGGATGAACAAACGGGACGGGTCGGCGCTATGGCACGTATCGTTTTGCCATTTGGAAATGAATTGAGTAACGTTAACGAAAATATAAAGGTGGCCTGATCAAAGGCGACCCGCAGGAGTGGTAATATGGGTGACATTCTCGTTGTTGATGACGAAAAAGATATTCGCGAACTTGTGTCCGATATTCTGGTGGACGAAGGGTATACAACGCGTAAGGCGGCAAATTCGGATGATACTTTCGCCGAAATAAACAAAGATGCGCCGGATCTGATCATTCTGGACATCTGGCTGAAAGAAAGCCGTTTGGACGGGATCGACATCCTGAAAACTGTGCGCCGTGACAATCCTGATATTCCGGTTGTGATCATTTCAGGTCATGGCAACATTGAAATCGCCGTAGCTGCGGTCAAGCAGGGTGCGTATGATTTCATTGAAAAACCGTTTAATATTGACCAGTTGATGGTGGTAATCGCCCGCGCGATGGAAACCTCGCGGTTGCGGCGTGAAAATGCGCAGCTCAAGGTCAAGGACGTGACCTCTTCTGTAATGGTGGGCAATTCGGCAGCGTTTCGCAATCTGCAAAGCCAGCTGGATAAGGTTACCAAGACCAATGGCCGTGTGATGTTGACAGGTCCTTCCGGCTGCGGGAAAGAGGTGGCTGCGCGCTATATCCATTCCAAATCGGATCGCTCAAAAGCACCGTTTATTTCGGTTAATTCCGCCAGTATCGAACCGGACCGGATGGAAGAGGTTCTGTTTGGCCGTGAAGGCGGTGAGCGTGGCTTTGAGCCGGGCCTTCTGGAACAAGCCCACGGCGGGATCGTCTTTTTTGACGAAGTGGCCGACATGCCCATCGGCACACAATCCAAAATCCTGCGGGTGTTGGTGGAACAATCGTTCAACCGTGTTGGCGGGGCTGATAAAGTGCGCGTAGACATTCGGGTTTTATCCGCCACCAACCGCGATCTGACACAGGAAATCGCAGCGGGCCGGTTCCGCGAGGAACTGTACCACCGTTTGAACGTGGTGCCGATCAGTGTACCTTCACTTGAAGCGCGCCGCGAAGACATTGCCATGCTGGCCCAGCATTTCATGGAAGAACTGAACGCAGCCCAGGGCCTGCCGGTGCGTCCTTTGGGCGAAGAAACCGAAGCTTTGTTGCAGACCATGTCATGGCCTGGAAACGTGCGCCAGTTGCGCAATGTGATCGAGCGGGTTTTGATCCTTGGTCCAGACAAAGGTCCGATCGAGCCGTCCGAAATTCCGGGCAATGACAATGGAAGCGGCGGCGACGGGCCAGGGTTGTCCAACAGCTATGCCACTTTGCCCCTGCGCGAAGCCCGCGAGATGTTCGAGCGGGAATATCTGATGGCGCAGATCAACCGGTTCGGGGGGAATATTTCCAGAACCGCCAATTTTGTCGGGATGGAACGCAGTGCTTTGCATCGCAAACTGAAAACCCTGAATGTGGTGACCACCAACAAAGCCGGCACACGTATTGCGGAAATCGAAGACGAGACTGCCGAAAATCTTGACGATTGACGCTGCCGCCCAAACTGGTAGCACAGGCAGATAGCGGCAGGAGCCTGAGATGAAGGTTATCGTATGTGGTGCAGGGCAGGTGGGCTGGCAAATCGCCCGCCATCTGGCTGCTGAAAACAATGAAGTTACCATTGTGGACAACAACCCGGGACTGGTGAATCAGGCAACGGATGCACTGGATGTATCTGGCGTAACGGGCTTTGCCAGCTACCCTGATGTGTTGCGCCGTGCGGGCGCGCGGGATGCGGATATGATCATCGCCGCCACCCACTCGGATGAAGTCAACATGGTGACCTGTCAGGTGGCCCACTCGGTGTTTTCCGTGCCGCGCAAGATCGCTCGCCTGCGGGCCCAATCCTATCTGGATGTGATTTACACCGACCTGTATCAACGGGATCACCTGCCGATTGATGTGGTGATTTCACCCGAAAAAGAAGTTGCCGCCGCCGCGTTGCGCCAGTTGGCGGCCCCGTCGACCTTTGACAACGAACCGTTTTTGCAGGGGCATGTGGAAATGCTGGGGATCATGCTGGATGATGACTGCGCGGTGGTGAACACACCGCTGCGACAATTGTCCGAGCTGTTTTCAACCCTGCGCGCCCTTGTTTGTGGCATCCGCCGCGACAATCGCCTGTTCACGGCAACGCCCGATGACCAGTTGTTTGTGGGCGATCAGATCTATCTGTTCACTCACAAAGACGACGTGGGCCGCGCCTTGGAAATCTTTGGTAAAACCACCAAGAAACGCGAACGGGTGATCATCATCGGGGGCGGCAATGTGGGCCTGTCCGTGGCCAGCCAGCTGGAAAGGCGCACCGATCGTGTCCGCGCCAAAGTGATCGAAAAATCCCGCCCCGTAGCAGAACGCGCTGCCGAGGCATTGGAACGTACCATTGTATTGCACGGTGACGGTCTGGATATGGATATGCTGCTGGAGGCCAATCTGGACAAGGCCGATGCTTTGCTGGCGGTGACAGACGACGATAAAACCAACCTGCTGACCGCCACCCGTGCCAAGGCCGAAGGCTGCCCGCTGGTGGTTGCGCTGGTCAATGACACGGGCCTGTCGCCCTTAATGAAACCGCTAAGTATTGACGCGTTTATCCACCCCCGCGCCACAACCGTGTCGTCTATTTTACGCCACATCCGCCACGGGCGCGTGCGGCAGGTTTATTCGATTGGCGATGCCGAAGCCGAGGTGATCGAGGCGCAGGTGATGTCCACTTCGCCGATTTCCGGCAGTGCGATCCGCGATATCAGCGTCCCCGAAGGCGCGATGATTGCTGCGGTGCAAAAAGGCGATAAAGTCATGCGCCCGGACGGCGACATGCGCATCGACGAAGGCGATATTGTGGTGATCTTCTCGCTGGCCCGTCACATCGAAGAAGTAGAGCGTCTGCTGCAAGTGCGGATCGACTTTTTCTAGCGCTATGGCCTGGATTCGCTCCCTCCCTTTGTTTGTTCAACTGCTCGGGTTTGCGGTTGTGATGATGTATCTGCCGATGGCCTTTGCGATTCGGCTGGAAGACTGGGATGTGGCGCGTACCTTCTTTTATTATACCACCTTCCTGCTGATCCTGTTGTCGTTGGTGGGGATTGCGGTTTCGGGCTATACGGGGCGCAATACGGCGCGGAATTATCTGGTCACAGTCTTTGCGGCCTTCCTGACCATTCCTGCGCTGCTCGCGTTGCCGTTCAGCTATTTGATTGGCTCGATCACCTATTTTCAGGCCTATTTTGAAATGCTCAGTTGCCTGACAACCACAGGCGCCACCCTGTTTGACGACCCGACAATTGTGCCAGCCCCCTTGCATTTGATGCGGGCCATTGTGGGCTGGGTCGGTGGATTCTTTATCCTCGTGGTCGCCATGGCGATCTTTGCGCCTCTGAACATCGGTGGCTTTGAAATTTTTGCGGCGGGCAAGGGATTGCAGAAATCCAGCAACCAGATCGCCAGCGTTGATGCCACCCAGCGCCTGACCCGCTATGGCTCGCAAATTTTCCCTGTCTATGTGGCCGTAACCGCCTGTCTGACATTGGCTTTGCTGGTGGCAGGGGATCGCACCCTGGTTGCGGTATCCCATGCCATGTCGATCATTTCCACCAGCGGTATTTCCCCCGTCGGCGGTCTGAAAGGATCAAGCAGCGGCTATGCGGGCGAGGTTTTGATGTTCCTCTTTCTATTCTTCGCCGTATCACGCCACACGTTCTTTTTCAGTTCCGACCGCGAGTTTTTTCAGAACCTCAAGCTGGACAAGGAAATCAATCTGGTCCTGATCTGCCTGACCGTTATTCCCACCCTGCTGTTCGTGCGCCACTGGACTGCCGCCTATGAAGTGTCCGCAGAAACCGAACTGCCCAGTGTAATTGCGGCCTTCTGGGGGGCCATATTCACCGTGCTATCCTTCCTGACCACCACGGGTTTTGAAAGCGCCGCATGGGAAGGTGCGCGCAACTGGTCTGGCTTGGGCACAACCGGCCTGATCCTGATGAGCCTTTCGATCATGGGCGGTGGTATCGCGACCACTGCGGGGGGCGTCAAATTGCTGCGGGTCTATGCGCTTTATAAACACGGCCAGCGGGAAATCCAAAGGCTGAACCACCCCCATTCTATTGCAGGCGCATCCCGTCGCGTGCGCCTGATCCGGCGCGAGGGCGCACAGATTGCCTGGATATTCCTGATGCTGTTTGTGCTTTCGCTCGGGCTGGTTGCGCTGGCTTTGTCAGCCACGGGAATCGGTTTTTCCGACAGCCTGTTGTTTGCCACCGCAGGCATGTCCAACACCGGACCCCTTGCACGGGCGGCAGGTGAAGGGTTTACAGGCTATGCCAATATTTCGGACATCGGCAAACTGATCCTGTGCGTGGCAATGATCCTTGGTCGGCTCGAAGCTTTGGCAGTAATTGCGGTGCTTAATCCAAACTATTGGCGATAAAGCACCAAAACTGAACAAACCGCGCATTTTCTACTGGCCAAACACTGGCATTCTCCCATAGTCTCTTGCGGAATGAAAACAATATCCCGCGGCATATCAATGCGGGGCATAAAACTGAAAGCTGACACATGGCTGGCGATAAACAAAACCTTCAGGATGCGTTCCTTAACAATGTACGCAAATCCAAAATTTCCGTCACAATCTTTCTGATCAACGGGGTCAAGCTGCAGGGCATGATTACATGGTTCGATAATTTCTGCGTTTTGTTGCGCCGTGACGGCCAAAGCCAGCTTGTCTACAAACACGCCATTTCAACAATTATGCCAGCGCAGGCTGTGCAATTGTACGATGGCGAGGAAAGCTAAAACTTGGAACGCGTCTGCGTCCTCTATCCGGACATCGCAAATACTGACACGCGTCGGCTGCCAGAACATGCTTTAGCCGAGGCTATGTCTCTGGCCCATGCCTTGCATCTTGATGTGGCTTACGGTGACGTGGTGAACCTGCGCAAACCGCAGGCTGGTCTGTTGTTTGGCAAGGGTAAACTCGAAGAGCTGGCCGCACGGATCAAAGAAGAAGAAATCACGCTTGTCATTATTGACGGGCCTGTGTCGCCGATCCAGCAACGTAACCTTGAACGCCATTGGGATGTAAAGGTTCTGGACCGCACAGGGCTGATTCTGGAAATCTTTTCGGATCGTGCCGCCACCCGCGAGGGTGTGTTGCAGGTGGATCTGGCCGCGCTCAACTATTCCAAAACACGTCTTGTACGGGCCTGGACCCACCTTGAACGGCAGCGGGGCGGGCTCAGCTTTGTTGGCGGTTCGGGTGAAACCCAGATCGAATCCGATCGCCGTGCCATTGATGACGCCATTGTGCGGTTGAAAAAACAACTGTCCAAAGTCGTCAAAACCCGCGAATTGCACCGCGCTGCCCGCGCCAAAGTCCCATACCCGATTGTGGCCCTTGTGGGCTATACCAACGCAGGTAAATCCACCTTGTTCAACAGGCTGACAGGTGCGGATGTGATGGCAAAAGACATGCTGTTTGCCACGCTTGATCCTACTATGCGTGAAGTCGAACTGCCTGACGGTCAAAAGATAATCCTGTCTGACACCGTTGGATTCATTTCCGAACTGCCGACCCAGCTTGTTGCAGCCTTCCGCGCCACATTGGAAGAAGTCCTCGACGCGGATCTGATCCTGCATGTGCGCGATATTGCCCATCCCGAAACCCGCGCACAAGCCGAAGATGTCAGGGATATCCTGAACGATCTGGGCATTTCCCAGGTCGCCAAGGATTCAATGATAGAAGTCTGGAACAAGGCCGACCTTCTGACTCCTGAGGCCCTTGAAACCGCCCAGAACAAAGCGGATCGCTCGGATCATATCCAGACATTGTCGGCCATCACAGGGCAGGGCATCGACACACTGCTTGCCAGTATCGACAATGCCCTTGAAGACCCGAAAATCACAGAAACCATACGCCTTGCCTATTCCGAAGGTGCACGCCGTGCGTGGTTGTTTGAACAGAATGTGATCGACGAAGAATCCCTCTGGGATCAGGGCTATGAAATCACCGTGACATGGACCGCCAAACAAGCCGCCCAATTCGAAAAATACGGCAGCTAAAGAACAGCCCGACGGCTCTTTTTGGTCCCAATATCCCCGCCGGAGGCATGTAACCCGTGCCTCTGGCCTTCACGGACCCATTTGCACGCAATCACCCAATCCATCCTTGCAAATCCCCATCCGTCTCACTTTTGCGACACATCGCAGTGCCACGCTGCCCGCCACCCCTTTCCTCGGCCTGTAAAACTGCTACATTTTGCGCAACCAAGGATGTTTCAATGATTGCACTGCCAAATTCCATCGACGCGACGCAAACCCTGTTGTCCGACGAAAATTATATCTGCGACAGGTCACTTGCCACGTTGGTCTATCTGGCCCTGACCCTGCACCGACCGATTTTCCTCGAAGGCGAAGCGGGGGTCGGTAAGACCGAACTGGCCAAAACTCTTAGTGCGGCATTGGGCCGTAAACTGATCCGGCTACAGTGCTATGAAGGCCTCGATGCGGCCTCGGCTGTGTATGAATGGAACTTTGCCGCCCAGATGATCGCCCTGCGCGCGGCAGGCGAAGGTGGTCTGTCCGAAGACGCGCTGTTCACGGAAAAATACCTGATCCGCCGCCCGCTGCTGGACGCGATGCAGAACCACGAAGGCGGCCCGCCGATCCTGTTGATCGACGAAATCGACCGCACTGATGAACCTTTCGAAGCCTTCCTGCTGGAAGCCCTGTCGGATTATCAGGTCACCATCCCCGAACTCGGCACCATAAAGGCGCCCGAGCCGCCCATCGTGATCCTGACGTCCAACCGCACCCGCGAAGTCCATGATGCGCTAAAGCGCCGCTGCCTGTATCACTGGGTCGATTACCCTGGGTTTGAACGCGAGGTGGAAATCCTGCGCGCCCGCGCCCCCGAAGCGACAGAAACCCTGAGCCGTGAAGTTGTGGCTTTTGTCCAGTCCCTGCGCGAGGCGGATTTGTTCAAAAACCCCGGCGTGGCGGAAACCATCGACTGGGCGAAATGCCTTGTGGCACTGGACGCCGTGGCGCTTTCGCCCGAAGTGATCGCCGATACGCTGGGCGCGGTTCTGAAATATCAGGACGATATTTCCAAGATCGCAGGGTCCGAAGCCACCCGTATTCTCGACACTGCCCGCGCCAACCTTGCCAACGCCCCATGACCCTGCCGCATCTGCGCATATCAGAACCCCACGCAGGTCTGTTCGCCTATTATGACGGGCGCGTTGCGGGGTATCGGTTTGATCCGCGTCCCAATTGGGTGGATGAGGGCGGCTTGGGTCTGGGTATCGCCAGCTATGCGCTGATACATGACGGTCATGCTTTGGTCTATGACACAGGCACCACCCCCGCCCATGGCAGCGCCATTGCCGCCCATCTAAATGGGCAGGGCGTGCAGACTGTGACGATCGTCTATTCCCATTGGCACAAAGATCACGTGGCAGGCACCGCGCAGATTCTGAATGCCTATCCAGACAGCCCCGTTCTGGCCAACAGCCGCACGTTTCACCATCTGTCGCAAAACAAATCCGATCTGGAAAGCACCCGCCGCTGGCCAGCTATTGACCCACTTGTTTTGCCGACAGACACTTTTGAAACACACCATACACTCACCCTCGGCCCGCGACGGATCGAGCTGATTTTGCACAATATCCATTCCGACGATGCCTCTGTTTTGTGGCTGCCCGATGAACGCATTTTGCTGGCCGGCGACACGCTGGAAGACCCGATCACCTATGTGGATGAACCCCGGGATTTTCTCCGTCACCTGACCGATCTGGATCGCCTTGCAGCATTGAATCCGTTGAAAATCCTGCCCTGTCACGGGAACCCCGATGTGATCAAAGCAGGCGGTTATGACCCCACGCTGATCACAGCCACGCAAACCTACACCAGATGGCTGGCTGATTTGGCAACCACCCCAACAGAAGCAAAGCGCCCGATACAGGACATCCTTGCCCCCCATTTCGCCGCCAATCACATCACGTGGTTTGAACCCTATGCAGCGGTTCATGCGGCCAATGTGGATGCGGCACTAAAGGTGGCTCATGGGTAATCAAGCCAGTCTCGGCCTGCCGCAAAACGGTAAACTTTCGGATAATATCGTTTATTTCGTGCGTACCCTACGCCGTGCCGGTGTGCCTGTGGGTCCAGCCCAGACCCTTTCGGCCATCCGCGCAGTGGAAGTGGCTGGCTTTACCGAACGGCAGGATTTTTTCTTTACCCTGCGGGCCTGCCTGATCACCCGCGCCGAACATCTGGACGTGTTTGAACGGATTTTCTCTATGTTCTGGCGCGATCCTGAATTCATCGAAACCATGATCCAGACCATGTTGCCGATGATCCAGACCCAAGCCGCGCCCAAAGCCCCGAAAACCGCCGAACAACGGGCAGCCGAGGCGATGCTGGAAGGCGCGCCGCCTCCCGCACAGCCAGATGTCGAAGATGCGCGCGAAGAAGTGGAACTGGATGCGCAATTCAGCCTTTCGGCCAATGAAAAGCTGCAATCCATGGACTTTGAACAAATGTCCAATGCTGAAATGGCGGATGCAAAACGGGCGATTGCCCAGATGAGTTTGCCGATCAAACCGATCAAAAACCGCCGTTTACGGGCCAGCGCCACAGGCAGCCAGACCGATGCCCGCGCCACCCTGCGGGCGGCCATGCGCACCGGGGGGGAAATCCTGAAACTGCCGCGCAAGACCCATAGCACGCGCAATCCCGATCTGGTGGCGCTTTGTGATATATCGGGGTCCATGTCCACTTATTCACGGCTTTTTATGCATTTTCTGCATTCGGTTTCGGTAACCAAAGGGCAGGGCTGGGCCAAAGTGCATTCCTTCACCTTTGGCACCCGCCTGACCAATATCAGCCGCTGCCTGTCCCAGCGCGATCCTGACGCGGCGCTGAAAACCGTCGGGGCGCAGGCGAAAGACTGGGATGGGGGCACGCGGATCGGCACATCGCTGGCCGATTTCAACAAACACTGGTCGCGGCGGGTTTTGTCCCGCGGGGCCGTTGTGCTGCTGGTGACAGACGGGCTGGAACGTCAGGACCCTGGCGAACTCGCGCGTGAGGCTGAACGGCTGAAATTATCGTGTCGCCAGTTGATCTGGCTGAACCCTTTGATGCGCTGGGACGGGTTCACCCCCCAGGCCGCTGGCATCCGTGCCTTGTTGCCCCATGTTGACAGTTTCCATTCCTGCCATAGTCTTAATTCGTTAAGAGATCTGACAGAAGCGCTGTCCACTGGGAACTCTGGCGAAAAACAACGATTGATGGGGCTGTTATGACGCAAAATATGCTAGAAAATATGCCCGCTGTGGCGCTCGATTATATCAATTCCGGTCATAAGGCGGCGATTGCCACTGTGATCCAGACCTGGGGCAGCGCGCCGCGTCCTGTGGGCGCACAACTGGCGATCCGCGACGACGGGGTGTTTCAAGGCTCGGTGTCGGGGGGCTGTGTCGAAGGGGCTGTGGTGGCCGAAGCACTGGAGGCACTGGAGCAAGGCGATTGTCGTATTCTGGAATACGGCGTGTCGGATGAAGAGGTCTTTGCCGTCGGGCTTGCCTGTGGGGGGGACATCAAGATTCTGGTGGAACCCGTTGGCGTCGGGCAGGGGCCGGATGTGGATCAGTTACAGGCCCTGACCGAAGCCCGCACCGCGCGACGGCCAATGGGTGTGGAAACCAACCTGCAAAACTGGAACCGCCGTTTGATCGGCCCGATCGATGCGCCAACGCGGTTTGCATCGGATAAATCCGGTGTGGATGACGATGTGTTCACGGTGGTCCAGAACCCCGCTTTACGCCTGATTGTGGTGGGGGCTGTGCATATTGCACAGGCGTTGTTGCCGATGGCGCGGATTGCGGGCTATGCGCCCTATCTGATTGATCCGCGCGACAGTTTTGGCAGCCAGTCCCGCTTTCCCGATGAAACCATCGTGAATGACTGGCCCGATGCGGCGGTGGCGGATTTGGGCCTTGATGCCCGCACTGCACTGGTAACCCTGACCCATGACCCCAAACTGGACACCCCCGCTTTGGCCGCAGGGCTGAAATCCGATGCCTTTTATATCGGCGCACTTGGCTCGAACCGCACCCATGCCAAGCGGCGCGCCCAGTTGATTGAACTGGGGTTTGATGACGGCCAGATCGACCGGATCAGCGGCCCCGTCGGGCTGGATATCGGCGCGGCAACCCCTGCGGAAATTGCCCTGTCGATCATGGCGGAAATCACCCAGAGCTTGCGCAAACGATGAAATTCGGTCCGCTTTTAGTGGCAGAGAGCCTTGGCCATACGCTGGCCCATTCCTTTCAACAGGGTGGGGTCCGGCTGGGCAAAGGTCATGTGCTGAACGCGGATGATATTGCACGGTTGCAGGACCTTGGCGTCACCCACCTGACGGTGGCCCAGTTCGCCCCTGATGATGTGGAAGAAAACACCGCCGCCGCAGAACTGGCCCGCCTGTTGCTTGCCCCGCATATTCGCGTGACCGAGCCGTTGAACGGCCGCGTCAATCTGATTGCTAAAACCGATGGACTGTTGCGGGTAAACGCCCCAGACATCGCCGCATTCAACACCGTGGATGAGGCAATCACCATTGCCACCTTACCTGATTACGCCCGCCTGCACGAAGGCACCATGCTGGCGACTATCAAGATCATTCCCTATGCCACGGCCCGCCCAAAGGTCACTGCTGCGGCGCAACTTTTAAAGGCGCAAACCCTTGTCCTGCATCCGTTCACCGCGAAAACCGCTGCGCTGATCCTGACCGAGACACCGGGGTTCAAGCCCTCGTTACTGACAAAAGGAGAGGCTGCAGTGCGCGCGCGGGCGGTTTCGCTCGGGCTTAACTTGACGTCGGTTGAAACCGTGGCCCATCGCCAAAGCGATATTGCAGGCGCGATCGTGCGGGGGCAGGGGGCGGATATGATCCTGATCCTCGGGGCCTCGGCCACATCGGATCGCAATGACGTGGCGCCTGCGGGGCTGGTTGCGGCAGGCGGGCATCTGACCCGTTTCGGCATGCCGGTTGACCCGGGTAACCTGCTGTTTCTGGGCGAATTGAACGGAAAACCTGTGGTGGGAATGCCGGGATGTTGCCGCTCTCCGGCGCTGAACGGGGTGGATTGGGTACTGGAACGGCTGATGTCCGATCTGCCTGTCAGCCATGCTGACATAGCGGCCATGGGGGTTGGTGGCCTGCTGAAAGAAGTGCCCGCACGCACGCAGCCGCGCCGCATCCGCACATCCCCCAAGCCACCCGCTCCGCATATTCTGCTGCTGGCGGCAGGCCAGTCCAGCCGGATGCGGGGCGACAACAAGCTGCTGCGTGAAATCGACGGCGTGCCGCTGGTACTGCGCAGTGCACAGCGTCTGGCGGGGTCCAAAGCGGCGGGGGTAAGCATTGTGGTAAACAGCGATAACACCGCGATTAAACAAGCGCTTACAGACCATCCCGCGCCGATTATCGAAGCGAAAGATGCAGCCTCCGGCCTAGCGGCCAGTCTGCGGGCGGGCATCAACGGTCTGCCGCCCGAAGCCAGCGCAGTGATCATCGCGCTGGCAGATATGCCGGATGTGACTGCCGCCGATATTGATGCGCTGATCGACGGGTTTGACCCGAAACACGGGGCTTTGATCGTTGCGCCAACTGCGCCCAACGGCAAGCGGGGCAATCCGGTTCTGTTTGACAGGCGTTACTTTGAACCACTGGCCAGCCTGACAGGGGACACGGGTGCCAAAGCTTTGATCGAGGCTGAAAGCGATGCACTGCGCCTGATCCCGCGGGGCAGCGGTGTACTGGTAGATCTGGACACTCCCGAGGCTTGGGCAGACTGGCAGGCCAGCCGGCACACCACCAGCCACATCGCCTGACGGCTTGATTTATTTGCGCACCCGTGGTCTGGTTACCGCGGGAGGACCAGTGATGCCAGCGCAGGAATACGCCAGCCACGTGGAAAAAGTACATGCCGAGGTCGAGGGCCGCGCGCCTGCTCGTTCGGCCATTGCGGCGTCTTGGGCGCGCTCTATGTTCCATCACGGATTGGAACCGGACCTGCGCCGCCGTCAGGATCTGCTGACCCAGTCCGAATTGAAACTGGAACAACAGCGGCTGGACCGTTTGCTGCATATTGCCAAGCCGATCATGGAAAACCTGTTCACCGCTGTGGTGAAAACCGGTTGCTGCGTGATGTTAACCAACAAGGACAGCGTGGTTTTGCACCGTTTGATCCACGGTGTGGACGAACGTTCCCTGAACAATCTGGGCGCACGATCCGGTGCAATCTGGAGCGAGCAACGCGTTGGCACCAATGGGGTTGGCACCTGCGCTTTGGAAGAACGCCCTGTGCTGATCTACAAGGACCAGCACTATCTTGAGGAAATCATCGGCATGTCCTGCGCAGGTGCGCCGATTTTTGATGCCACGGGGCAGTTGATTGCGGTTCTGGATATTTCCAGCGCCCGCGACGACATGCACGACAGTTTTGCGCAGATGATGGCGTCTTTGGTAATCAGCGCCGCCAACCGGATCGAGACCGAGTATTTCCGTGCCGCCTTCGACGGGGCGCGGATCATTGTGGCCGACGGGATCACCGCCCTTGGCACGCCGCTGCTGGCCTCGGATCGGGATGATCTGGTGATCGGGGCCAACCGCGCGGCACGGCGCTTGTTCGGCCTGCAAAACGAAAGTTTCGACATTCCGTTGCCACGCCATGAAATTCTGGCCGAAGATGGCCCTCCCACAGGTTTGATGGACGCTGAACGGGCTGCAATCCGCCGCGCGCTGGCGACCGCGCGGGGCAATGCCACTGTGGCTGCAAAACATCTGGGCGTCAGTCGGGCCACTTTTTATCGTCTTTTGAAAAAGCATCAGCTGAACGCTTGACCTGTCTCAACCATGAGACACATTCCATCAGTATTATATCCTGCGCTGTGTCGCGAAGGGGCGATATCGTTGACAGGCTTTGGTCTTCTGCGGTCTAATTTTTACAAAGGGGAGGATACGAACACATGGACATGTCTGGCGAATATCGCATCAACGCACCTATTCAAACGGTCTGGGATGCCATCCAGAATCCCGATATTCTGCGTGGCGCCATTCCGGGCTGCGAAGAGCTGGATAAAACCAGCGATACGGAAATGACCGCCAAGGTTTCTTTGAAAATCGGACCTGTGAAAGCCAAATTCGCAGGCGAGGTGACACTGAAGGATATGGTGGCACCCAATGCGCTCAAGATCGAAGGCGAAGGCAAGGGCGGCATCGCGGGCTTTGCCAAAGGCGGGGCAACGGTGCAACTGGCCGAAGATGGCACGGATACAATTCTGACCTATCAGGCCGAAGCACAGGTGGGCGGCAAGATCGCCCAGCTTGGGTCTCGGTTGATCCAGTCAACGGCGGCGAAACTGGCTGATAAGTTCTTTGCCAATCTAAAAGGCGAACTGGAAGACGCCTGACACCAACACACACATAGTAAGTATAGGGCTGATTTGCCCGTCAATTCTGGGAGGACATTATGACAAAAATATCAATGACCGTGAACGGGAAGGCGCGCAGCGTCGATGTGCCCGACAACACGTTGCTGGTGGATTTCATTCGCGAAAACCTGCGCCTGACGGGCACCCATGTGGGGTGTGACACATCCCAATGCGGCGCTTGTGTTGTGCATGTGGACGGGCAGGCGGTGAAGTCCTGCACCATGCTGGCAGCCGCGGCGCAAGGTGCCGAAGTCACCACGATTGAAGGCGTTGCAGCCGGTAAGGACGATCTGCACCCGATGCAAACCGCATTCAAAGAAAACCACGGCCTGCAATGCGGGTTCTGCACCCCCGGCATGATCATGACCGCCACCGATATGGTTAAGCGCTATAAGGAAGCTGGGAAAACGCTGGACGAACACGCCATCCGCGAAGAACTGGAAGGCAACATCTGCCGCTGCACAGGATACCATAACATTGTCAAATCGATCGCCGACGGCGCATCGAAAATGGCATAAGGGAGGATCAAACCATGAGTGACCAAGGTATTGGCGCCCGCGTCCTGCGCAAAGAGGACAAACGCTTTATCACCGGTAAAGGCAAATACACCGACGATATTATTGAACCCAATCAGGCCTATGCGGCCTTTGTGCGCAGCCCGCACGCCCATGCAATCATCAAAAGCATCGACAGTTCGGCTGCCGAAGCTATGGACGGGGTCGAGGCTGTTTTGAACGGCCAGCAACTGACAGGCGATGCCATTGGCAATATCATCTGCGGTTGGGGGATCACATCCAAGGACGGCAGCCCGATGAATATGGGCGCATGGTCTGCGTTGGCGACGGATAAGGTGCGCTATGTGGGCGATGCTGTGGCGGTTGTGATCGCAGACAGCCGCGCACAGGCACAAGCAGCAGCCGAGGCTGTGATGGTGGATTATGACGTGCTGCCCGCCACATCCAACGTGCTGGCCGCTATGAAAGAAGGCGCGCCGCAGATTCACGAAAACGCTCCGGGCAATCTGATTTTTGACTGGGAAATCGGCAATAAAGACGAAACCGACGCGGCTTTGGCTACGGCCCATCACAAAACCACGATGGACATCACCAACAACCGTTTGTCACCCAACCCGATGGAACCCCGTTCCGCCGTCGCCACCTTTAACGAGGCTGACGACCATTACACGCTATACACCACATCGCAAAACCCCCATGTGGCACGTCTGGTGCTGTCTGCGTTCTACAACGTGGCACCGGAACACAAACTGCGGGTGATTGCGCCGGATGTGGGCGGCGGCTTTGGGGCGAAAATCTTTATCTACCCCGAAGAAATCGTCTGCCTATGGGCGTCGATGAAAACCAATCGTTCGGTGAAATGGACGTCTTCGCGCTCTGAGGCATTTTTGACAGATGCCCATGGGCGCGACCATGTTTCGACCGCAACGATGGGCTTTGACAAAGACAACAACATCGTTGGCTTCAAGATCAACACCAAGGCGAACCTTGGCGCGTATATGTCGCTTTTCTCGTCCTCGGTTCCAACGTATCTGTATGCCACCCTGTTGTCGGGCCAGTATAATATCGCCAATGTGTATTGCGATGTGCAGACCTATTACACCAACACTGTTCCCGTAGATGCCTATCGCGGTGCAGGCCGTCCCGAAGCTGCCTTTCTGGTGGAACGGATGATGGAAACCGCCGCGCGCGAATTGGGCGTTGATCCCGGTGAATTGCGCCGTCAAAACTTTGTCACGCAGTTCCCCCATCAAACGCCGGTTATCATGGCCTATGACAGCGGCGATTTCGCCGGCAATCTGGACGAAGCCAAAGCCGCCGCCGATGTGGCAGGTTTCCCCGCCCGCAAGGCAGAAGCCGCATCCCGTGGAAAATTGCGCGGCTTGGGCTATTCCAACTATATCGAGGCCTGCGGCATCGCACCATCAGCCGCAGTTGGTTCGCTGGGGGCGGGTGTCGGCCTGTGGGAAAGTGCCGAAGTACGGGTCAATCCCGTGGGCACTATTGAAATCCTGACAGGGTCACACAGCCACGGGCAGGGGCATGAAACCACTTTTGCCCAGCTTGTGTCCGAACGGTTCGACCTGCCCACCGAAAACATTCAGATCGTCCATGGCGACACCGACAAGGTTCAGTTCGGCATGGGCACCTACGGTTCGCGCTCCGGCGCGGTGGGGATGTCTGCGATTTCCAAGGCGCTGGATAAAGTGGAAGCCAAGGTCAAAAAGATCGCGGCCCATGTTCTGGAAGCGTCCGAGGATGACATCATCATTGAAGGCGGCGAGGTGAAGGTCAAAGGCACTGACAAAGCCATGGGCTGGCACGAGGTCGGGCTGTCCGCCTATACCGCGCACAACCTGCCCGAAGGCATGGAGCCGGGACTGAAGGAAGGCGCGTTTTATGATCCGACCAACTTTACCTTCCCTGCGGGCTGTTACATCTGCGAGGTCGAAGTGGACCCTGCAACAGGTGTGACCGAGATCGTGCAATTTACGGCCTCGGATGACTTTGGCACCATCATCAACCCGATGATCGTCGAAGGTCAGGTTCACGGCGGGATCACCCAAGGGATCGGTCAGGCCCTGATGGAGCACGCGGTTTATGACGACGGCGGGCAATTGTTGTCAGGATCTTATATGGATTACTGCATGCCCCGTGCCGACGATGTGCCCAATTACACCGTCAGCCACCACAGCACTGTTTGCCCGGGCAATCCCCTTGGCATGAAAGGCTGCGGTGAAGCAGGGGCCATCGGATCGCCCCCTGCAGTGATCAACGCCATCACAGATGCCATTGGCAATAACAACCTGCATATGCCTGCCACCCCGTCACGGGTCTGGGCGGCAATCCAGCAGGTCTCCGCAGCCCATGCTGCAGAATAAGGAGTGATTTATCATGTATGAGACAACATATTATCGTGCCTCCTCAGTGTCAGATGCCACGTCAAAACTGGCAGGCACCGAGGATGGTAAATTTCTGGCAGGCGGGCAAACCCTTGTGCCCACCATGAAACAGCGTCTTGCGGCGCCTTCCGATCTGATTGACGTGTCCGGGATCGAAGCCCTGCGCAACATCAGCGTGGACGGCAATACGGTCACAATCGGCGCCTCTTGCACCCATGCACAGGTTGCAGGCTCTGCGGATGTGGCCGCTGCCATCCCCGCCCTTGCCGCCCTTGCGGGGGGCATCGGCGATCCGGCAGTGCGCGCCCGTGGCACCATTGGCGGGTCCATCGCCAACAATGATCCTGCAGCGGATTATCCTGCGGCCTGTCTAGGACTTGGGGCAACAATCGTGACGGATTCCCGCGAAATTCCTGTGGATGAATTTTTTGTCGGTATGTTTGAAACCGCATTGGACGAGGGCGAGATGATCACCGCCGTCAAATTCCCCAAACCGGCCAAAGCGGGCTATGCCAAATTCCCCAACCCTGCATCCCGCTATGCAATGGTCGGTGTTCTGGCTGCCCAGGCCGCAGACGGTGTGCGTGTTGCCGTGACGGGTGCTGGCAACGACGGTGTGTTCCGTCACGCAGCACTTGAAACTGCCCTTGGCGCGGATTGGTCGGCTGCTGCTACCGAAGGTGTGACAACCGATGCAGGAGACATGCTGGCCGACATCCACGGTTCCGCCGAATACCGCGCCCATCTTGTGTCGGTTATTGCAGGTCGGGCCGTTGACAACAGCTAAAGACTACTAAAACACTCAAAGGCCTCTGACCCGTTCGGGCAGGGGCCTTCTTGTTGCGGAGCCGCCCATGGACATCATCCACATGAAAACCCTGATCGCCGTGATCGAGGAAAGCGGCTTTACCGCAGCGGCAGCGCGGCTTGGCATTGCAAAATCCGTCTGTTCGCGCCGTATAACCGATCTGGAAACCGATCTGGGGGCGCAACTGGTGCATCGCACCACCCGATCTGTGGTGCCCACCGATCTGGGGCGGGACTATTACCAAAACTGTCTGGATATTCTGGCGCGGATTGATGCCGCGAATGAAGCGGCCAAATGCGGCAGCGCTACGATTTCAGGACGTCTGCGCCTGTCCGTGCCAATCAGCTACACCGAAGCCGTGCTGGCCCCGAAACTGGACGCCTTTACCAAGGAACATCAGGATGTGGAACTGGTGCTGCACCTGTCAGACACCCGCGTGGACCTGATCTCCGAGGGGTTCGATGCGGCTATTCGGATCGGCGCGCTTGATGACAGCGGCTTGTTTGCCCGCAAGCTGGGCTCGACCCTGATCCATTGCTGCGCAGCGCCGTCTTATATCGCCGAACACGGTGCGCCTGAAACCTTTGACGATCTGGCGAAACATCAATGTTTGCGCTACAACAACCTCAGTTCGGGTGTGGAATGGCTGGCAACACTGGACGGCGTTCAGGTGCGCAAACGGATCAACGGACGGTTTTCGTCAAATTCCGGTGCCTATAACCGTCGATTGGCCGTAGCAGGGCGCGGGATCGCGGTTTTGCCGGATTTCATCATCGGGGACGGGTTTGAAAACGGTGAATTGGTGCCGCTGTTGCTCAATTACGTGTTTTCCCACACGGACATTCACATCGTCTATCCACAAAAACGAAATATGCCGGGGTCTTTGCGCGCACTGATCGAACACCTCTCGGAAAATTGATTCGTTTAACTTTCCAAAGTGGTAATGTTTTAGTTTACGCGCGCAAAGAAAATTTTAGTTGACTAATCAACCTTTTGATCTTTAACGAAATTTAAATTTTCGTCTTATCTATTAAAAACGGGATAATTCCCTTACAATACAACACATCAATGGAGCTTGCTTGCATCGAGAATCCATTGAATCCGCAGGGGTTTCAGGCGCGGATTTGTGGCTACAGATGACAATAGAACAGGATGGTGGGTTCAATGAGTGCTGAATTACGAACAGGACAAGTGCTGTGGTATGATGCCAGTCGAGGCTATGGGCTACTGCGCGAAATTAACAATGGTACAGAAGTATTTCTGACCAAAGACGCGTTGGAGGCCTTTGGTTTGACCGGGGTCAACTCGGGGACCAA
Organism: Amylibacter sp.; assembly: GCA_034670045.1. Taxonomy (GTDB): domain Bacteria; phylum Pseudomonadota; class Alphaproteobacteria; order Rhodobacterales; family Rhodobacteraceae; genus Amylibacter. The sequence continues at coordinate 34,713 of JAXMOF010000018.1, forward strand.
GATGGATTTTGACGCGATTGAAGGCACCAGTTCGATGAAGGTCGCACGAATTAAACGGCTCAGCGGCAGTCACGGACTACATTAACAAAAAGAGCCCCGAAAGCCGGAGCTCTTTTTACAAAGTCTGATCTATGGGCTGCGTTCAACAGCCCCGAAATTTAGGGCCATAGTTTCAAACACACTATCGCGAAATACTGGGTCTTCAGTTGCCGCGCATAATGGCGGCGATCCCTGTGCGGGCGATTTCGACCAGCCCCAGCGGACGCATCATTTCGACAAATGCGTCGATCTTTTCAGGGGCGCCGGTGATTTCAAACACAAAGCTTTCCAGCGTGCTGTCCACAACTTTGGCGCGGAACACTTCGGAGGTGCGCATCGCCTCGACCCGCTTTTCACCTTTGCCGTTGACCTTGACCAAAGCCAGCTCCCGCTCGACGCTTGGGCCCTCGACGGTCAGGTCGTGCACGTCATGCACCGGCACCAAACGGCCCAGTTGCGCCTTGATCTGTTCGATCACTTGCGGCGTACCAGTGGTTACAACCGTGATACGTGACAGATGCCCCGCATGATCGGTTTCTGCCACGGTCAGGCTTTCGATGTTATAGCCGCGACCGGAAAACAGGCCGATAACACGGGCCAGAACACCGGCTTCGTTGTCCACGATCACAGCCAGCGTGTGGGTTTCGATTTCGTCACCATAGGTGCTTTTTAGGTCATAGGCGCTTTTGCTTGAGGCGCCTTTTTTGATCCGTAGTGCGTTCATTGTCTTATCCATTATCTATCTGAAAAGGGGCAGGGCGATGGGTTAGACCATCACCGCACCGCCGGCTTCGATCGCACCTTTGGTGGTGTCCGTACCAAGCAACATTTCATTATGGGCCTTGCCTGACGGGATCATCGGGAAGCAGTTCTCGTGCTTTTCCACCAGACAGTCGAAAATCACCGGACCATCGTAGTTGATCATTTCAAGGATCGCGTCGTCCAGATCATCGGGGTCGGTTACCTGAATGCCTTTGGCACCAAAGGCTTCGGCCAGTTTGACAAAATCGGGCAGGGATTCAGACCAGCTGCTTGAATAACGCTCGCCGTGCAGCAATTCCTGCCACTGGCGCACCATGCCCAGACGTTCGTTGTTCAGGATGAATTGTTTGACGGGCAGGCGGTATTGCATGGCCGTGCCCAGTTCCTGCATGTTCATCAGCCAGCTTGCCTCGCCCGCCACATTGATGACCAAAGAGTCTGGGTGGGCCATTTGCACGCCGATGGATGCGGGAAAACCGTAGCCCATAGTGCCAAGCCCGCCGGACGTCATCCAGCGGTTTGGATCGTTAAAGCCAAGGAACTGCGCCGCCCACATCTGGTGCTGGCCCACTTCGGTGGTGATATAGCGGTCATGGTCCTTGGTCAGCGCTTCAAGTCGTTGCAACGCGTATTGCGGCTTGATGACCTTGCCGTCCTGTTTGAACGCCAGACAGTCCTTAGCCCGCCAGTCATTGATCTTGGCCCACCATTTGGTAATGGCCTCGGCTTCGGTCTTGGCGCCGTTGGACTTCCAAAGATCCAGCGCGTCGGACAGGATATTGCCAACATCCCCGATGATCGGAACATCCACACGGATCACCTTGTTGATGGACGAAGGATCAATGTCGATATGGACCTTCTTTGAATGGGGGCTGAACGCGTCAACACGCCCTGTGATCCGGTCGTCAAACCGTGCGCCGATGCAGATCATCAGGTCGCAATCATGCATGGTCATATTGGCTTCATAGGTGCCGTGCATCCCCAGCATACCCAGCCAGTTCTTGCCACTGGCAGGATAGGCGCCAAGACCCATCAAGGTGGACGTCACCGGAAAATTGGTCAAATCCGCCAGTTCGCGCAGCAGTTTTGCCGCCTGCGGACCGGAATTGATTACACCGCCCCCGGAATAGATAACCGGCTTTTTGGCTTTTTCCATCAAGGCCGCCAGTTCGGCGATCCGGTCCGCGTCCCCTTTGACGGGCGGGTTGTAATGGCCTTTGTCGGCTTTTTCAGGCCCGATATAGGGGCCATTGGCAAATTGTACGTCTTTTGGGATGTCGATCAGAACCGGACCCGGACGTCCTGTTGTGGCAACATGAAAGGCTTTGTGCAGGGTCTGCGCCAGTTCGTTGGTGTCGCGCACCAGCCAGTTGTGTTTGGTGCAGGGGCGGGTGATGCCAACGGTGTCAGCTTCCTGAAAAGCATCGTTGCCGATCATGAAGGTGGGAACCTGACCTGTCAGAACGATCATCGGGATGCTGTCCATCAACGCATCCGTCATCCCTGTTACTGCATTTGTCGCCCCCGGACCCGAGGTCACCAGAACAACGCCGGGTTTGCCGGTGGAACGGGCATAGCCTTCGGCCGCATGGGTCGCGCCTTGTTCGTGGCGTACCAGAACGTGGCGAATATCGTTTTGCTGGAAAATTTCATCGTAAATCGGCAGCACAGAGCCACCAGGGTATCCGAACACTGTGTCTACGCCTTGGTCTTTCAAGGCCTTAACAACAATTTGCGCTCCACTCATCTGACGTGTCATTTATCTTGCTCCAGCTTCACATCTTTAGGATCAGGCATAAAAAAACCCCCGATCAGGGGGGGCGCGCATGGGGATAGGAACGAATGTTTTTCGTTTCCGCGCCATGCGCTAAGTCACCACGACTAGAATATATGCTTTTTCCGTTTTCATGGCCGCGACCATATGTTTGGCAGGAAACAGGGTCAAGTGGTTTTGCCAATAAAATGTCGTTTGAACACCATTTTTTGAAATATTCGTAAAATGGCCACCTGCGGGGCTGCCAAATTCTTGCCGTATAACGCCATGAACTGACAAAGAGAATCTGTAGCGGCGGTTTTTGCATACCAATGCAGATTCGGACGGGGGAGGCCGGACATCGTGCTGAAAATTTCATCATTGTCGGACACTAAATTTGGCGCTTTGCATCGAAAAAATGCCAAATTCCCTTTTAACAAAGGTATTCAGCATCCTAACCAGATTATTTGTTGCAATTTTCGCGCAGACCATTGCATGCTTGGGCTGCATACGGCGGGCCGCTGGGAGAATTTTGTGGCCTGTGAGAAAATGCAAAACAACATGGAGGAGAATACATTAATGGAACGTCGTAAGTTTCTGACCAGCGCAGCTTTGGGGGCCGGTGCTGCTGCACTTGCCAGCCCCGCAATCGCGGCAAGCCACGCAAAACAACTGACAATCGTATCGACATGGCCACGGGATTTCCCGGGTTTGGGTACGTCCGCACAACGTCTTGCCGAACGTATTGCTGTTCTGTCCAACGGCGCGTTTAACGTGGAATATTTCGCAGCAGGCGAACGCGTTGGTGCGTTTGACTCTTTTGACGAAGTCGCTTCCGGCAACAGCCAGGCCTATATCGGCGCGGATTATTACTGGGGCGGCAAGCACCCCGCATTCAACTATTTCACCTCTGTGCCATTTGGCATGTCCACACCGGAATGGAACGCTTGGATCAAACATGCCGGCGGTCAGGCTTTGTGGGACAAACTGTCCGGCGAATTCGGTCTGAAAGCCATCGCTTGCGGGTCCACCGGCACACAGGCTGGCGGTTGGTTCAACAAGGAAATCAACTCTCCTGATGACTTCAACGGTCTGAAAATGCGTATTCCGGGCCTTGGCGGTCAGGTTCTGTCCAAAATGGGCGCGTCCACTGTGTCGCTTCCTGGTGGCCAGATTTATGAAAACCTTGTGTCCGGTTCGATCGAGGCAACAGAATGGGTTGGTCCGTATAACGACTACTTCATGAAGTTCTACGAAGCTGCCAAATACTACTATACTGGCGGCATGCACGAGCCAGGTGGCGGTATCGCATTCGGGATGAACAAGGCTTGGTATGAAGGCCTGTCCGACTACGAAAAAGCCATCATCGAAGCTGCTTGCTACGAAGAACTGGCCTCCTCCCATGAAGAAGCTATCGCCAAAAACGGCGAGTATCTGACCAAACTCGTTGACGAGCATGGTGTTCAGGTGCGCGCGTTTAACGACGATATCTGGGATGCCTTTGGCGAAGCCTCGGCAGAAGTGTTCGAAGACACGCGGGCGCACTCGGCACTGGCGACGGAAGTTGATGACCACTTCCAGGCCACCTTGCGCAACCAAGGCGCAATGCTTGCCGCGTTTGAAGGCACGTTCATCAACCAACGGAACCGTGTGCTTGGCCTGATCTAATAGGCGAAACGACAGAATCCGGGCGGGGCTTAGCGGCCCCGCTCTTTACCTGTATGCAAATTCCTAATGTGACATCGCGCGCACAGACGCGAGCACTTTCATATGGGCAACTTCCAACTATTGATCCCGGGGGGGACGCATGGCCGACGCAGATATACCCGTCACAGTCCGCAAATATGGCTCACCAGCGCCGCTGATCCGCATGGTCGGCTGGTCGATACTGGCCTGCCTTGCGGCATTTTTGATAAACAACGTCCTGAATGTAGGATATGATTTCGCAGGCGTTCTGGACTTGATGAACGGGCAGGGCGGCTGGGTCGCTTTGACGATCTATGCCATAGGCATTGCAGGCGCGATCCTGATGGTGCTGGCCACCAAAGACGTGACACTACGCTGGGATGCCATGTGCATCCACAAATTCAACCTTTACCTGATCCGTGTGTGTTTCTGGTCGGTGCTGATTGTCGGCGTCACGGACTCCGCTATCGCCGTGATGCGGGTGGAAAAGATCCTGCCGTATTTCTTTAACGAGGACGTGGTGCGATCCCTTGGACTGTCCCGCTATGTGGGGTCTTACGTGCATCTGCCGATCATCGCCGCCAGCTTTGTCATTGCGTTTTTCACGCGGACGCTGGGTTTTACCTGGCTGACATTGATGATTGTAATGTCCGAACTGCTGATCGTGATCTCGCGCTTTGTGTTTTCATATGAACAGGCCTTGATGGGCGATCTGGTGCGCTACTGGTATGCCGCACTGTTCCTGTTTGCCTCGGCCTTTACCCTGTTTGAAGAAGGCCATGTTCGGGTCGATGTTCTTTATGCAGGGTTCAAGGATAAAACCCGTGGTTTCGTGAATGCGGTTGGTTCGCTGTTTCTGGGGGCCAGCACAGCCTGGGTGATCCTGTACATCGGGTTCAACGGCAAGCAATCCATCATCAACGCACCGCTTATGAACTTTGAAATGACCCAGACAGGGGGCGTTGGCATGTTTGTGAAATATCAAATGGCAGGCTTTCTGGGGTTGTTCGCGATCACCATGCTGATCCAGTTTGTAAGCTATTTTTTCGAAGCGGTTGCAGATTACCGCAACGAACCGGGCAAGCGTGAAATCGCGCCTGTCGCGCACTAAGGACCAATACTCATGGAAATTCTCTTTCTCGCCATTCTGGTCCTTATTATGGCCACGGCTCTTGGGTCGGGTTATCCGGTAGCCTTTGCGCTGCCCGGGGCCGCTATCATCACCATCGGCCTGGCCGCCGGGTCCGGTCTGTTGTTTGCAGGCAGCACGGACGCCTATTTCCATTCGGGCGGGCCACAGCAGTGGCTTTCGGCAGGGGTTACGAACCTGCGCGGCGTCTATTGGGAGGTGGAACGGGATACGCTGATCGCCATTCCTCTGTTCATCTTCATGGGCATCATGCTGCAACGCTCAAAAATCGCCGAGGATTTGCTGGTCACTATGGCCCATCTGTTCGGGCCTGTTCCGGGTGGTCTGGGTATTTCGGTTGTGTTTGTGGGCGCTTTGCTGGCCGCAACAACGGGTATCGTGGGGGCGACGGTGGTTGCCATGGGGCTGATTTCCCTGCCTGCCATGCTGCGCAACAATTATTCGCCATCTCTGGCCACAGGTACAATTGCGGCTTCGGGGACACTCGGGCAGATCATTCCGCCCTCGATCGTTCTGATCATTCTGGCCGACCAGTTGGCCAGTGCCACCGATCAGGCCTCTACCGCCCGTAAGGCGCTGTACAAAGAAGCAACGGGCGAGCTGTCGATGCCATCCGTCTTTGATGTGGCATCCACATCGGCGGGGGAAATGTTCCTTGGAGCGTTTATTCCTGGTCTGGTGCTGGTGGGGCTTTATATGCTCTACATTCTGGTCTTTGCGATCATTCGCCCGTCTTCTGCGCCTGCGGTGAAATACGCAGGCAAGTTTAACGGCGCGTTCTGGGCCAATGTGGCGCTGACACTGATCCCGCCACTGGCGCTGATTTTTCTGGTGCTGGGGTCAATCATTGCCGGTATCGCAACGGTGAACCAAGCGGGGGCCATTGGGGCTGCGGGGGCCATGATCATGGCCGGCTACCGACTGGCCGCAGGGCGCAAGACCACCTATGTGCCGGCCATTATCGCGCTGGTATCCCTTGGGGTAATCGCCTTTTGTCTGTCCACCTATGAAATGAACATCAAAGGCATGCAAACCAGCGAGGACCGTCTGGGGGTGATGATCGGTCTGGCCGCATCTTTCACCCTGATCGTGTCACTGGTCTGGTCCGGCTGGCGCACTTTAAAGATTGATAACACGCTGCACGGGGTGATGCTGGAAACAGCCAAAACCACATCGCTGGTGTTCATCATCCTGCTGGGCGCAGCCATGCTGACAGCTGCCTTCCGCGCCTTTGGCGGTGAAGAACTGGTCCGCGAGTTTCTGAACTCTCTGCCGGGCGGGTTCTGGACGCAATTCATCATCGTGATGGCGGTTATCTTTGTTTTGGGGTTCTTTCTGGACTTCATTGAAATCGCCGTTGTGGTTGTGCCGATTGTGGCACCGATCCTGCTGGCCGATCCGGAAGCGAATATCACTGCCGTCTGGTTGGGCGTGATGATCGGTCTGAACATCCAGACATCCTTCCTGACGCCGCCTTTCGGCTTTGCGCTGTTCTACCTGCGCGGGGTTGCGCCAGCGGCGGTGAAGACCATGCAGATGTACAAGGGCGTGATTGCCTTTATCTGTCTGCAATTGCTGGCCCTTGGGATCGTCGGGTTTTACCCGCCGCTGGTGAATTACCTGCCCAACCGTGTCAGCTATCTGTCGGATACATCACCGCCACCGCGTAACCCAAAACTGCAATATTGCATGGAGGAATATGTGGCCAACCTGCTGGCCAACGGCGATGGTGCAGTGGTGCAGACCTTGAAAACCGCTCAGGGGCTTGATCTGTCCATGCTTCCCAAAAAGATGGGTTCAGCTGTGAAAAAGGGCATTGATGGCGGCGAAGAGGCTCTGGCCTCGCTGCAAGCCGCCTTTGTGGCTGAAACAGCGGTCGAAGCTGCGCAAGCAGAGTACCGTCCCAAGTTGCGGCTGGTGCGGGGGATCGAAAAGAAGATCCGCCACGAGCAGGAACTGCTGGACACGGCAAAAACCATGCTGGGTCGGGTTCAAGGGGATAATGCTGCTGCAACATCCCGTCTTGAAGGGGAAATCGCCGCTGCACAGTCTGCGATTGAATCGCTGAAAGCCCAAATCCCTGCGGATTGGGAAGAAACCCACACGACCTTTGCCAAGCTGACCAAAGCCGAAGACGATGCACGCAACACCTACCGCCGTAAAGCGGATGCATCTTACGAGGCAGCCTTCGCAACCCTTGAGGCGATGAACGGAACAGAGGCGTTTATTGCGCTGGAGCAAGAGTTGCGGGATCTGCGCACCACCATCGAAACAGGTGCGCCAGAGGAAACACACGAACTGGTCAACGATATGTCCCGCAAATTCAGCGATATCGAGGCTACGGATGATGTGAAATCTGCACTTAGCAAGGCGCGGCGCAAGCTGAAGTCCAAATCTCCCGATGTTCCAGGGGCTTTGGAAGAATACGATAAAGCGATCAAAGCCTATGAAGCAGGGAAAGTCTGGCGTGCCAAAGCCGAAACCGATCTGCGCGCGGGTCTGACCACCTATCTTGACGGGATCAGAACCACACTTGGCACGCGGGTACAGCCCAAACTGGACCGCGAGCAGGCGTTGTATCTGGCATCCTGCTCTGCCTATCACCGCGACATTTCGCTGAACTTCTAAACCTAAGGGCGGCGTGTTTCGCCCTTAGCCACCCGAATAAACATGAACCCCGTCGAAGCTGTTTGTTTCGGCGGGGTTTGTCTGTGGGGCGGGCGTTGACGGCGTGGGAAGGTGGGTTTGGTTTGCCAGATCGCGGGGTGTATCGGTGTTTGGCCGATGGGCAGAAGGATCACAGGGGCAAGGGTCGGAACGGTGATAAGATCGAAACAGGGCAAGGGCAGGGGGACCGGATCAAAACCCGCTCCCCTTGTTGGCTGGCGGTTACTGTGGCTGTGCAGGCGTCAGGTGGCTGATCCCGACAGCGCCACCACGGGCCAGATCGGGGTCGAGCGACATCAGGATGTATTCTCCCCGCCGCCACAGTCCAGCCAGATCGTCATAATGACGGGACAGAAAATGCCCTGATTGACCCGTAGAAATCACATAGACGGAACTGTCAGGATCGGAAAAATCAATGACCGAGCGGAACCCTGCGGCATGTACATTTGCGTAGGGTTCAGCGCCCGTGCCTTTGGTCACGCCACGCATCAGGGTTTGATCGCCGCCCGATGTTTCCTGACGGATATTGGCGAACCATGACAACAGCGGCACTTCGCCCAGAACCTGATGGTCGTGATGGGCCTGATGGGCCTGACCCCAGCGCCAGCTTTCAATGTGGGAGCCGTATTTTTCGGTCAGCTCTATCAGGGCCGCATCAAGGGACAGACGGGCAATATCGGCGCAGGTTTCCACCTTGGTGGACTGGCGGATATCGCACCAGACATTGGCGTTTTCCACGTTGCGAAACACCCGTTCCAGAAACACCGGATCGGGACGGGGGAAGTGATCGGCCAAGGTGGACAGTTCGTCCCGTATTAACCTGTTCTGCAACTGGCGCATCCATGCGGCATAGATCAACGGTTCGGGGATATGTTCGTCCATTTGCCCGTTCCAGGCCGCCAACAACTCTAATGCAATCTGGCGCTGGCGGTCGGGGGTTCCGGCGGGGGCGGCTTCGCCTGTGAACCACAGTTCTTTGGCCACCAGCGGCAACAGCGACACTGCCGCGAACGACCCTGTGTCCAACTGGGCCTCGATAAAGCTGTCGCGTGTGTGAACCTCGCGGTCGTTCATCAACGAAGACAGACGCAAGAACCGGTAGGTGTCCCCCCAGCTATAGCTGACGTGGCGCGGGAAAAGTTTGTCGGTGATTTTATTGTTGGTGTTGGCCACAATCCCGCTGGCAGGATCGCGCACATAGGGATTGTCTTCAAATGGCAGATAGCCGTTCCAGCGGTTTTCTGGCAACCAGCCTTGGGACGGATAGCGCCCCTGGCTACGGTGCGCGGGATCACGGGCTGGCTGTTTGCCGACCATCTGCAACATCACTCCGTTTTTATCTGCCAAGGTGACATTCTGACTGGGTGATTTGAAAAACGACAGGGCGGCGCGTGCGGCTGGAATGGATTTGGCCCGCATCAGATTGATCGCCGCTGTCATGGACTGGTCATTGGCATCAAGGGCCGCCCAGCGGATGCTGGTCACATGCCCGGGCGGGGTGATGGACCCCAGATCATACTGGTTGGCTGGAATAACGGGCCCGTTGTCCGTCCAGCGCAGTTCCGCAGTGCGCGGGGCTTCGTCTTTGACGCGGATCAGCACCTGCTGTTTGCGAAAGGCTTTATACCCGTTGGGGGTCAGATATTCATCCGGATTGTCCGGATTGACCCTTTCTACATAGACATCCAGATCGTCGAGCGTGCTGGTGGTCAGGCCCCAGCCAAGTGCGGCCGAACGCCCCGACAGGATCACCGGAATTCCGGGAATAGTGCCACCAATCACACCACCGTCGGGAAACTCCATCCGCGCCAGCATCCAGATTGACGGGGCAGACAGGCCAAGATGGGGGTCATTGGCCAAAATTGGCGCGCCCGTGGCCGATCGCGCACTGGCCGCCGCCCAAGCATTACTGGCCCCCGCCAGTTCAAACGGTGCGACAGGGTCAAGCGGGTTCTGCGGGGTAAGGGCAGCAAATTCCGTTGGCGGTTCGCCAAAGGTATCAAACAGCCTGGCATATTCGGGCAGGGCCACCGCCCCCTTGCCCGGAGCGTCGGGAAGGATATCGCGCACACGGTCCTTGCCCACCGCCAAAGTCACCTGCGCCCGCACAATTTCATTGCGCAAATGACCCGACAATTGCAGCGCCATCACCCGCAGGATCGACAGGCTGTCCGCTGGGGTCCAAGGTTCAATTTCAGGGGAAAACAAGAAGAATTCAGGCGCGCCGCGTCCCAAGGCATCTTTTTGCACCACATTCAGCCAGGCATTCACACCCGCAGAATAAGCCCGCAGCGCGTCTTTGACCTCTTCCGTTTGATATTCAAAAGAGGCGCGGGACAGCTCTGCCAGATCTAGACGGCGGACAAAATCGTCGATCTTGGCGGTTTCTGCGCCAAACAGCTCGCTCAGACGGCCTTGGGCGGTGCGGCGTAACATGGTCATCTGCCACAAGCGATCCTGTGCATGGGCAAAACCCAGCCCGAAATATACATCATTGGGCTGATCCGCAAAAATATGGGGCACATCATTGGTATCGCGCACGATTTCCACAGGGCCTTTCAGGCCGCGCAAACTGTAATCTGCATTATAATCGGGAATAGAACGTGTGGCGAAGTAATAGACCAGTAACAGCGCCAAAGTAATCAGCAGCACCAGCCCAAGAAATCCCCGCAGCAACCAGCGAAACGCAACAGCCATTTGATCCTCTTATCTTGACCCGTTCGGCGTAACAGTCCAAACCCGAACTGACAATATCAGCACGCCTTTCAAGGGGCGTTAATCACCAAAGCGTGGCACCGGGCCGCGCATTGCACTAGCGGGAGTTCGATCAATGGCAAAACTGGCATTTCTGGGGATGGGCGTAATGGGCTATCCTATGGCAGGGCATCTGGCGGCCAAAGGCCATGACGTGACCGTTTACAACCGCACAGCCGCCAAATCGGACGCTTGGGTCGCCCAGCACGGCGGCGCGGCAGCCGCCACCCCGCGCGAAGCCGCTAAGGGCGCGGATGTGGTCTTTGCCTGTGTCGGGAATGACGATGATCTGCGCTCGGTTGTATTGGGCGATGATGGCGCTTTGGCGGGGATGACGGCAGGCACGGTGTTTGTGGATCACACCACCACATCCGCCAAAGTCGCCCGTGAACTGGCAGAGGTTTCCCTTGCCAAAGACATCGGCTTTATTGATGCACCTGTGTCTGGCGGTCAGGCCGGCGCTGAAAACGGTGCTTTGACAGTGATGTGTGGCGGCGATGCGGCAACTTACGCCCGTGTCGAGGATTACATCTCTAGTTTCGCCAAATCCTGCCGACTGATGGGGGATCAGGGTGCGGGGCAGTTAACCAAGATGGTGAACCAGATCTGTATCGCCGGATTGGTGCAAGGCTTGAGCGAGGGAATGCATTTCGCCCAGCAAGCCGGACTTGACGGGCAGGCGGTTCTGGATGTGATTTCCAAAGGCGCGGCGGGCAGTTGGCAGATGGAAAACCGTGGCAGCACCATGCTGAAAGACGAATTCGAGTTCGGCTTCGCCGTGGACTGGATGCGCAAGGATTTGGGAATCGTTCTGGAAGAGGCCAATTCAAATGGCGCATCTGTTCCGGTAACGGCTTTGGTGGATCAGTTTTACCATGACGTCCAAAAGATGGGCGGCGGGCGTTGGGACACCTCTAGCCTGATGCGGCGTTTGAAATAAGGGAATACCTTCGGGGGCGCTGCCCCTGACCCCGGGGTATTTGACCCAAAAAGAGCCGAAAGCGTTCGGGTTTTTGCTGCGATGCAGCAAAGCGTTGACCTTTGCTGGTGTTTCTGTGCATAAGGGCGCGAATGGGCCCTTATGCCCGCAACCGCGCCGGACTTTCTTTATTTGATCGCCCCAGCGCATCATATGAAAAGAGAATTGCGTGAAATTCACCGACCTCGGCCTGTCAACGCCGATCCTGAAGACGTTGCAAGTTAACGATTACACAGTCCCGACACCTATTCAACAACAGGCGATACCGCCTGTGATGGACGGCAAAGACCTGATTGGTCTGGCCCAGACCGGCACAGGTAAAACCGCCGCGTTTTCCCTGCCGATCCTGCATCGCCTGTCGGCAACCAAACCCGCAGAGCCACGCAAATTGCGTGCGCTGATCCTTGCACCAACCCGCGAACTGGCCACACAGATCAATGATGCGATCTGGACCTATTCAAAAGGGCTCGGCCTGAAAAGCGCTTGTGTCATCGGGGGGGTACCGATACGCAAACAACAACGGCTGATTGCTGCAGGGATCGACATTCTGGTGGCAACACCGGGTCGTCTGGAAGACCTGATCGCGCAGAAATCTGTGACGTTGAAGCATATCGAGTCTGTGGTATTGGACGAAGCCGACCAGATGCTGGACATCGGCTTTATGCCTGCGATCCGTCGTTTGCTGTCGCAGATGCCGAAATCCCGCCAGACATTGCTGTTCTCGGCCACCATGCCGAAGGAAATTTCGGCACTGGCGGATGACCACCTGTCCGATCCGGTTCAGGTTTCGGTCACACCTGTTTCGTCCACCGCAGAACGGATCGAGCAATCGGTTGTGCATATGGACGGCGCATCAAAGCCGACGGCGATTTTCAAGCTGGTCCAGAAACATCCCGGCAAACGGGTCATCGTCTTTACACGCACCAAACGGGGCGCGGATAAAGTGGCCAAAAAGCTGAGCGCCGAAGGCATTGGCGCGGATGCGATCCACGGCAATAAATCCCAAGGCCAGCGTCAACGCGCGCTTGATGCGTTCCGTAAGGGCGACAAGCCTGTGCTGATTGCAACAGACATCGCTGCACGGGGCATTGATATTCGCGATATCGAACTGGTGGTGAACTATGACTTGCCAAACGTGCCTGAAGCCTATGTTCACCGCATTGGCCGGACCGCGCGGGCAGGGGCATCCGGTTTCGCCGTTGCTTTTTGTGCGCCGGATGAGGTCAAATTGCTGCGGGCGATTGAAAAGGTCATCAAAAAGCAGATCCCTGCCAGCATGGCAGATGGATCACCTGCGCCCAAGTCGGATGCGCCGTCGCGCTCCAAACCTTCGGGTCAGCGGCGGGGCAACGCAGGTGGCGGCAACAATCGGGGTCGCGGTGATGCGAAATCCGCTGCGGGCGAGGGCGAGGGTGGCAATCCGAACAAACGCCCCTGGCACAAGCGGCGCAGCGCCAATACCGATGCCAACGCCGGCCTGAAAAGCAAACGACCCAAACGCAGCAAGTCGTCTGGGTCGCACGCAAGCGCTAATTAATCGTTAGAACTCAATCGGCTGCGGGTAGAACTTCATACCGCAGCCCTTTGGCTGTCCGATCTTTGAAACCTGTCCAATGGGTGTGGTCTTCTTTGAAAGAGCCATCCTCATTGACCGACCAGACGCCGTCATTGGCGTTTGGTGTCAAGGTCAGGAACGGTTCCATGTCCCCATCGTTTTTCAAGAACTTCCCAAGCCATGCCGTAACGAAATGCTGGGCGATATTGTTCATCCGTGCAGTGTCCCAAACCGCATCTGCATAGTGATCATAGGCGGCAAATCCCAGATCCGCATCCACTTCGCGGCCCTCGGACGGTGCCGGAAACGGGGCAGCGGCATTGTGATTGGCGTTCTCGAACGTCAGCAAAGCGCGATCCACATTCACAGCCCCTTGCCAGATTGACCGCACTCCGGGTTCATAGCCTGACACGTCGTCTTCGGACCCGGCGATGAACAGCATGGGGATTTTAACACCTTTCAGGCTTTCCGCATCCCAAAAGCCATAAGTCAGACCCCAAGGCGCAAAAGCCACGGCGGTTTTAAACCGTGGATCGGGCAGATCGTTATGGGTTTCGGACCCTGACAAATGCACCCCGAGCGTGCCATGGGGGCCGCCCCATGTATAATCCACCGCAGCCTGTGTGACACCGCCACCTGCCGAGATCACCGCACCGTAGCCGCCCATGGAATAGCCGATCAACGCGCTGTTGTCGGTGTCTGCCAGCCCTGACAGAAAGCCTTCACCGCCAGAGGAAAGGGCTGCAATCTGGTTGAGCACAAATTTCTGGTCGAGAGATCTGTTCACCAGCGTTGACCCGAAGGCCGCCTTGTCGGAATAAAGACTGTCTTTGTGGTCAATGGACGCCACAACATAGCCTTTGGACGCGATGTTTTCTGCCAGATGGGACAGCAGGAACCGATTGCCCGGATATCCGTGGCTGACCAGAACAAACGGGTATTTTCCATCAGCAGGTTGGGCGTCGCGCATGGCTTGGCCGTGCAGGTCGATGATGGTTTTACCGTCGCGCAATTCTGCCTGTAGGACTGTGTCGCCTGTGGCGTCATCGGCGGCGGGATACCAGACCTCTACCGTTAATTCCCGGTCATAGCGGGGCCATTCGGCAGGTTTATCCGCGGCAGGATCAATCGCCAGAATGTTGATCTGGTCGGGATTTGTCATGGAAATCTGACGCACCCCGACTTTTTGCGCGCCGTAGGCCGCCAGAGCGGGCGCATCCGGGCGCTGGGTGTCTATCCGGTTTTCCGCCATGGCATTTGCTCCTGCCAGAACACCCGCAACTGCGATCAGCGGGGTTAGGTTTAACTTTAACATCATCGTATCCTCCCAAGAATTTCCGGCGCTTCACTGGCCGCTTTGAACTGGTTACCGATTGCACTGCTGCCAACCCTAGGGGGCGGCGCGCGCCAGCGTCCAGAAGATTGTGGAAAAACCTAGCGTCGGGTCTTTATCGTCTTGGTTTATTTGCGTATCAGGACGTAAGCTGCTTGCACAAAGGATTGCTGCCATGCCTCTGGAATTTGACCCCGCCCGCCAATTGAAAATCGCCCCGTCGATCCTGTCCGCCGATTTCGCCCGTCTGGGCGAGGAAGTCCGTGCCATTGAAGAACAGGGCTGTGATTGGGTGCATATTGACGTGATGGACGGGCATTTCGTGCCAAATATCACCATCGGGCCGGATGTTGTGGCCGCGCTGCGCCCCCATTGTAAAACCGTGATGGATTGTCATTTGATGATTTCCCCGGCGGATCAATATCTTGAGGCATTCGCCAAAGCCGGTGCCGATATCATCACAATCCACGCAGAGGCAGGGCCGCATCTGGACCGCTCTTTGCAGTATATCCGGTCGCTTGGCTGTAAGGCCGGTGTGGCATTGAACCCGTCAACACCCGAAAGCGTCATTGAATACTGCCTTGATAAGATTGACCTTATCCTGATCATGACAGTGAATCCCGGTTTTGGCGGGCAGAAGTTCCTGCACACGCAACTGCCCAAGATGGAACAGGTGCGGCGGATGATCGGGGATCGCCCGATCTGGTTGGAAATCGACGGGGGCGTAACACCTGAAACCGCACCACTGGCCCGTGCCGCAGGTGTGGATGCCATGGTCGCAGGCTCTGCCGTGTTCAAAGGCGGCACGCCACAGCATTATGGTGAAAACATTACGGCGATCCGTAAATCTTGCGGTGTTTAACGTTTAAGATCGCGCAATAACCAATTGAAAAGGCGTTACTTATGCGCCTTTTCAATATCCGCCAAGGCTTGCGATCAAGCCAAAAGCGATCAGCCACATCACACATCCAATTCCGATATCAAGCACCCGCCATGTAGCTGCGGTTTGCATAATCGGGGCCAACAAGCGCGCGCCATAGCCAAGGCCAAAGAAAAAGCTGAAGGAAGACGCCGCCGCTGCAAGGCCGAAGGCCCATTTTTGGGCGGCAGGTTCAAATTGTGTGCTGACTGCGCCGATCAGACCCAAAGTATCCAGATAAACATGGGGATTTAGCCATGTGCAGGCGAACACCACCCCCAAAGCCGGCCACATCGCCAGTCCTTTGCCCGCCAGTTCCATTTCATACCCGCCGCGCCAGGCTGCCCGGAACCGTGTTGCGCCGTAAAACAGCAAAAACACCGCGCCGAACAGGGACAGGATGAAGGGAAGGCGGGGGAATAATTCAACCATCGCGCCAAATCCTGCCACGCCCGCACCGATGAGCAGGGCATCGGACACAGCGCAAAACAGGCAGATGACAAAGACATTACTGCGCAGCAAACCCTGTCGCAGCACAAACGCGTTTTGCGCGCCGATGGCCAATATCAGCGAAAATGCGGTGAAATATCCCGTCAGAGCAGCAGAGATCATCCGCTATGTTTCACTTTGACGGCATGGGCTTTGCCTGCTGCAATTTCTTCTTTGCTGGGCGGCATCACGAGACCCGCAGAAATCACCAGTTTGGCGGCAGCTTCCACATCCATATCCAGATAAACCACGTCTTTGCTGGGTACGAACAGTAAAAACCCCGAGGTCGGATTGGGCGTGGTGGGCAGAAAGACGGACATCATTTCGTCTTGTCCTGTCTTGGTCAGAATTTCGCCTTTGGACGAGGTCGAGACAAAAGCAATCGCCCAGATGCCTTTGCGGGGGTATTCCACCAGACAGGCTTTTTCAAAGCTGGCATTGGACTGGTTCAGAACCGTTTCAACAATCTGTTTCACGCCATTATAGATCGTGCGCACGATGGGCATACGGTCCACAAGGCTTTCGACATATTTCAAAAGCTGACGCCCGAACAGGCCCTTCAGCATCGCGCCCACTACGGTGGTGAAGGCCAGAAACACAAACACACCATAACCGCGCCATTGCTGCGAGGGTTTATACGCCTCTGGCACCAGCGGCAGAACGCGGCTGTCGACAAAGCCGACAAAGGCCCAGATCATCCAGATCGTCAGCGCAACAGGCAGCACGATGGCAAGGCCCGTCAGAAAGTTACCGCGCAAACGGGCGATCAATCCGGGACGCTTTCGCGGGGCTGGGGTTGGTTTCTTGGCCATGGGTCAACTGCTTATTAAGACACAGGGTATTTAGGCATTTGCGGGGGTATTCGCAATGCCTCTGTGTGGAATTAACGGGGTCTGTGGCTTTGGTCTTGGGGGTTTGAGTATTTGGGGAACATTGAAGCCGGCGCGCGGGGCGCGGGGTTTTAGGGGGAGGTGTGTTCTGCGGCTTCCAGAGCGGTCACATAGGGAAGCAGGGCCGGTGATTTTTTCCAGTTGGACATGCGTTCTGCAAAGCCGGCAGAGTCGGACTGGGCTTGCAGGAATTCGGGCGCGAAATCTTCGCAGAAGTCTTCGAGTTCGTCTGTCAGGAACGCAGCGATGCACTCCCAGAACCGGGATTCGCTGATTCCGGCCCCCACCGATTGCCAATGGGGGTCAAGCGGTACGGCGAGCTCCCAAAGCGCGTCTTCGCGGCTATTGGCGTAGTCTTCGTCCCAGTCCAGATCGAGCTTTATGCAGTCAAGCAGATAGGTCAGGCAGGCCATTGTGTCGGCAGTTTTGGCTTTATAGGTGCCAAGATAGACGCGCAGATGGGGTTCGCTTAGCACGGTATAAGCGATGCCGCGTTCGGAAATATCCTTGCTGTTCAGAGCCTTGCGCAGCAGATCAATGGAGAGTTTTTCCTCCTCTAATCCGCGTTCGATTTTGCTGATCAGGGGGGTGCTCATCCAATGCCTTTCAGGACTTTGGCCACTTCGGCGCCAAGCCTTGCATTGTTTTTCACCAATGCGATGTTGGATTTCAGCGAAGCGCCTTCGGTCAGCTCCACGATACGCCCGAGCAGGAAGGGTGTGACCTGTTTCGCGCCGATGTTCTGGGCGTCTGCTTCGGAAACAGCCTGTGCGATGATCGGGTTCAGGTAGTCCGCGTCGATTTCGTCCTCAATCGGGATCGGGTTGGCCACAAGTTGTCCACCTTGCAGCCCCAGACGGCCCCTCATTTTATGGGCTTTGGCGATTTCTGCGGCTGTGTCCATGCGCAGCGGTGCTGACAGCCCCGAAACGCGGGACCAGAAAGCGGGGAAATCATCGGTCTGATAGCCGATCACCGGCACCCCGAGGGTTTCAAGGACTTCGAGTGTTTTGGGCAGGTCGAGGATGGCTTTCGCACCTGCACAGATCACGGTGACAGCGGTCTGGGACAGTTCGGACAGATCGGCGCTGATGTCAAAGCTGGTTTCAGCCCCTTTATGGACACCGCCGATCCCGCCTGTTGCAAAGACGTCGATGCCTGCCAGTTCGGCGCAGATCATCGTTGCGGCAACCGTGGTAGCCCCTGTGCGCCCGTTGGCGACAGCCACCGCCAGATCGGCGCGGCTGAGTTTCATAACGTCTTTGGCCTGAGCCAGGTCTTCGAGTGTTTCATCGCCCAGACCGATGCGGATTTTACGCCCGATAATGGCGATGGTCGCAGGAACTGCCCCTGCATCGCGCACCACTTGTTCCACACCGCAAGCGGTTTCCAGATTGGCGGGATAGGGCATGCCATGGGTGATGATGGTGCTTTCCAAAGCCACAACCGGCGCGCCGTCAGCCAGAGCCTGGGTCACTTCGGGCGAATAAACAAGGGGTAGGGTCAAAGCGGTGTCTCCGTAGATATATAGGTCGCGGTGTGGCCAAGCGCGAAATCGAGTGCGGCAGCCCCGTCAAGGCCGCGGCTTTCCGCGACGATGTGGCTGGCCATAAACACATCCCCCGCGCCCGTCACCCGCAAAACCTGCACGGCAGGGGGCATTTGTGAAAGAACTCCGCTGCCATCCGCAACGGATGCCGTATTTGGCCCGTCTGTGACCACCGCGCGGTACAGTCCCGTGGCCACAAGTTTTGATGCTGCTTCGGCAGAGGAGGTAAGTTTGGTGTCGAGCAGGATGTTGGCTTCGATCAGGTTCACATAGGCGGTGGCATGGCCGTGCCCGACGAAAGGTTTCAGACGTTCCGCCTTGCCGGGGGAGGCCGGAGCCAGCCGGATATCCGCGGCGCGGAATTCTGCGGCTTTGCTGATATAATCAAGGGTTTCGCGGGGCAGGTTGCCTTCGCAGACCACCAGCCCGTCGAAAGGGTCATGGCTTGCCCCCAGCCGACCGTCCCGCATCGGCGCAATCACGGCATCGGCCTGTTCTTCAAGCGAATGGGCATCTGCAATGGCGGCGATCAACCCGTTCCGTCCCTCTATCGCCATATACTGATCGGTGGGGAAGTCTTTGGACACATGCACAAAGGCGGTTTCCATACCCCGCGCCGTGGCCTCCATCAGCAGTTCACGCCCTGCGGCGTCATCGCCAAGGGCGGTCAGCAGGGATACAGGCACGTCATGGGCGCGCAGGGCCATGGCGATATTCATCGCAACGCCGCCCGGAATGCGGATAATCCGGCCCGGCACATCATGGCCTGCCTTCATTTTACGCTCGGAGCGGCCGACAATGTCCCATAAAACGGAACCGATACAGAGAATTGGGGTAGGGGTCATCATACCGCCCTTTTGCGATGTGGCTTTCACGCTGGCAAGGGGATTGGCCCCGAGTAGTGCACTAATCTGCGGTTTTAACCCTGTTATTGCCGTAAATCCAACGCTGCTTTTACAGGGTCGTTATAAATAGTGCGGATTTGCGGAATTTTAGGTGAATAGCAGGCCTTCTCCCCTTGCCAAGCCGTGATATCCCGCCTATAGGCGAGCTACTTAAATCCACAGGCGGGGTCTGCGGGTTTTGGGGGAGACATCCTCAAAACTCCAACCGGTTGGAAAAACATATGTTTCTCCTTCTCCCGCTGAGGCTAAACCGGAAAAGGAAAGACCAATGGCTCTACCAGAGTTCACATTGCGCCAACTGCTTGAAGCAGGCGTACACTTCGGCCACCAAACACACCGCTGGAACCCCCGCATGGGTCAGTACATCTATGGTCAGCGCAACGGGATCCACATTCTCGACCTGACACAGACGGTGCCTTTGCTGGACCAAGCCCTGCAAGTCACACGTGAAACAGTCGCAAAAGGCGGCCGTATCCTGTTTGTTGGGACAAAACGCCAAGCTGCAAACGCTGTAGCCGAAGCTGCCGAGCGTTCCGCGCAATACTACATGAACCACCGTTGGTTGGGTGGTACATTGACCAACTGGCAAACTGTTTCCAAACGTATTGCCCACCTGAAAAACATCGACGAGAAGCTGGAAAGCGGCGCCGAGGGCCTGACCAAGAAAGAACGTCTTGGCATGGAACGCGAGCAGGCCAAACTGCAAGCCTCTTTGGGCGGTGTGCGCGAAATGGGCGGTGTTCCTGATCTGATCGTTGTGATCGACACCAACAAAGAAGCCCTTGCCGTGGCTGAAGCCAACAAACTGGGTATTCCGGTTATTGCTATTCTGGACTCCAACTCTGCGCCGGAAAACATCGACTACCCGATCCCTGGCAACGATGACGCGGCCCGCGCTATTGCTCTTTACACCGACCTGATCGCCCGTGCGGCGCTGGACGGTATGGCTGCTGCTATGGGGTCTGCAGGTATCGACATCGGTTCCCTGGAAGAAGCGCCTGCTGAAGAAGCCGTCGCCGAAGCCTGATCCGCTTCACATTACTGATACATCGGGGGTGTAGACGCACCCCCGACTCTTTACGCATTAGGAGAGATGAAGATGGCTATTACAGCTGCACTCGTTAAAGAATTGCGCGAAAAATCAGGCGCAGGCATGATGGACGCGAAAAAAGCGCTGACCGAAGTTGATGGCGATATGGAAGCCGCAATGGACTGGCTGCGCACCAAAGGTCTGGCGACCGCTGCCAAAAAATCCGGCCGTACCGCTGCTGAAGGTCTGGTTGCAGTCAAAGTTGAAAACGGCACAGGTGTTGCTGTTGAAGTGAATTCGGAAACCGACTTCGTTGGTAAAAACGCTGAATTCCAGGCAATGGTTGGCGGCATCGCCAATGTTGCGCTGACTGTCGACAATGTCGAGGAACTGAAAGCGGCTGACCTGGGCGGCAAAACTGTTGAAACCGTTGTTACAGACGCAATCGCCAAAATCGGTGAAAACATGTCTGTACGCCGCATGGCAAAAGTTTCCGGCGATGTTGTTGGCACATATGTGCACACAGCAGCCGCAGACGGCATGGGCAAAATCGGCGTTCTTGTGGCACTAAAAGGCGGCGACGAAGCCTTCGCAAAACAAGTGGCCATGCACGTTGCAGCCGCTGACCCGCGCCCGCAATCCTTGACAGAAGCCGATCTTGATCCGGCTGTTGTTGAAAAAGAAAAACAAATCCTGACAGACCAAGCACGTGAGTCTGGCAAGCCTGAAAACATCATTGAAAACATGATCAAAGGCCGGATGAAAAAGTTCTTTGCCGAAGTGACACTGGTAAACCAGTCATTCGTCATCAATCCTGACCTGACAGTCGGCGCGGCAGCTAAAGAAGCAGGCGCAGAAATCCTCGGCTTTGTGCGTTTGGAAGTTGGCGAAGGCATCGAGAAAAAAGAAGAAGACTTTGCAGCGGAAGTTGCAAAAACAATGGGCGGCTAAGCCGACCCCATTGATCGGAATTGAAAGCCCTGCCAGTCTGGTAGGGCTTTTTTTATGTCTGGTCGATGCGGAAAAACGGGGATTAAAGCAGGTCCGGGGCATTTTGAACCGGGAAGAACTGAACCCCGAACCTGCAAGTCAAACCGCTTTCGCGTTTGGCTGGAATGATAATCCCATTTTTCGATTGTAAAATAAGTGAGTTCTGTCACACATTCGGCACAAAGTTTTACAGAACCACACAGTCAAAAAGGGGCAGGGGTGATCATGATCAGAACCGGCGGAGAGTTGTTGATAAAATGTCTTTTGGAACAAGGCGTTGATACAGTTTTCGGGGTTCCGGGGGAAAGTTATCTCGCAGTTCTGGATGCGCTTTATGACGTGCAAAACCAGATGCGTTTGATCACCACCCGCCATGAAAGCGGCGCGTCTTTCGCCGCCGAGGCTTATGGCAAACTGACCAACAAACCCGGCATCTGCTTTGTGACTCGTGGCCCCGGAGCCACCAACGCGTCGATCGGGGTGCACACAGCAATGCAGGACAGCAGCCCGATGATCCTGTTTGTGGGCCAGATCGGACGCGACATGCGCGACCGTGAAGCGTTCCAAGAGGTCGATTACCGTGCATTCTTTGGCCCGATCGCAAAATGGGCAACCGAAATCGACAATGCAGATCGCATTCCTGAAATTGTCGCCCGCGCGTTTCAAATGGCAACCTCCGGACGCCCTGGACCCGTAGTTATAGCCTTGCCCGAAGACATGCTGACCGACCAAACCAAAGCTGAACCCTGCAAACCCGTCAAACCCTTTCGCCCGGCACCCGAGCCTGCTGCGGTTCAAGCCGCTGCGGATTTGCTGAACACGGCAAAGAAACCGCTGATGATTGTTGGCGGTGGCGGTTGGGATCAACAGGGCAGGGATGCTCTGGCCGCTTTCGGGGCTAAAACCTCTATCCCTATTGCCAGCGTGTTTCGCAGTCAGGACTTACTGGACAATCGCGGTCCGAATTTCATCGGCGATGCGGGCTTTGGCATGGCACCCCACATCCGCGAGGCTATTACCGATGCAGACGTTATTCTGGCGGTAAACATCCGTTTTGGTGAAACAGTGACCGATGGTTGGACGCTGATGAATGTTCCCAACGCTGCGCAAAAGATCATCCACTGTCATATTTCGGCAGATGAAATCGGCAAGATTTACCAGCCTGATGTGGCGATTCAATCCGCTCCATCCTTGTTTATTGAGGCGTTGAAACCTTTGATAACAGAAACTTATGGGGATCACTTAAACCAAATTCAACCAAGATATTTGGGTACATTAACGCCCAAGCCGTCCAAAGGCCCCGTAGACATGGCCAAGGTCTGTGATCACTTGCGTGCGGTTCTCGATGAAGATGCGATCCTCACCAATGGTGCAGGAAATTTCGCGATCTGGTCAGGGCGTTATATCCAGTACTATGGCAACAAACGTCTGCTCGGGCCACAATCCGGTGCCATGGGCGCAGGACTGCCAGCAGCATTGGCTGCCAAAGCAGTTGATCCCAAACGCCAGGTCATCTGTTTTGCAGGCGACGGGGATTTTCAGATGTCTTCTCAAGAACTTGGCACCATGTTGCAATACGGGCTACAACCGATCATCCTGTTGCTGAACAACGGCACATACGGCACCATCCGTCTGCATCAGGAGCGGCGTTACGAAGGCCGCCCAAGCGGTACAGAGATCGTTAACCCCGATTTTGTGCAACTGGCGCAAGCCTATGGCTTCTGGAGCCAACGGATCGAAAAAACCGAAGATTTCGCAGCGGCCTTTGCTACAGCCAAAACAAATCCGTCCGGCGCGTTGATTGAGTTGATGATTGATCCGGACGATATTGCACCCAATGTAATCCTTTCTTCCTAGGCATGAAATTTGCAGTCCACGCGGTTGATCGGACTATTTGGACTTCAATACGTTTAAGTTTGGTTAAGAACGCACTGATTTAATGTAAAAATTGGTGTGTTTACATTCTGCCTCAAGTAATAAATTAACATAATATTCATTATGCGCCAACAGCAAACACAAGAAATCCTACATGAAGAAAGTTCCTCTCGGCCCTGTTAGTCACATATTAACTCTCGCGTGGTTCACTAAGTCTACATTAACTGGACGAAGCAAGTGGAACACATACAGGCCGCAGCCGCAGATCAGCTGCTCTATAAAATAACCCATGATCTTTCGGCGACAGTTCGGGCTCTGGTCGAGCTGCCAATCTGGATTTCAGAAGACCTGAAAGACTCCGGTGTGGTTGTGTCTGATGATATTCAGGAAAACCTCGATGCGTTGACGGTGAACGGAAAGCGTTTGGCTACGATGATTGATAGCTTGGTGACCTATTCACAGGTCGGCAAGAAACAGACGCTTGGGACAATCGATCTGGCAGACATGGTTGTCACAATTCTGAACGCAGAACCCCTTCCCCTTCCCCGAGCCGTAATATTTACCACAGATTTCACCGAACCGTCAGTTCAGTTTCACGAGCCGGACTTTACGCGCCTGTGTCAGGCATTGATCTCTAACGCTATAAAACATCGTGACGCTGAAACCCGCCACATCTGGTTAAACATTACCGCGGAAAACACATGGATTGAAGTGGTTGTGCAGGATGATGGACCGGGAATTCCCCCAGATTTTCGTGAAAAAGCCCTGAAGGTATTAAGCTCTCTAAAATCACGGGATGACGTTGAAGGCAGCGGCATGGGGCTCGCTGTCGCGGATAAAATTGCGTCGCACTATGGTGGCAGACTGACCTTGGAAACTCGGGGTTCTGGTACAAAGCGTGGTCTTCTGGTTCGGGCAAAAATTCCTAAGCCGTCTGTATAGACTGAAATGACACCAAAGGATTCAGCGAGCCCTTAATCTATTATTAGGCTTATTTTGAAAGGTTGGGTCAATGAAATCAGGAAATCAGCACATGCAAACCGACGGGCCGACCCTTATGAAGCAGCCAAGCACAACGGGCGCTTCCGAAGTGGAATTTTCAATCAACGCACTCATTCTGGACGATAGCAATTTTGATAGAAAACGCCTTCGACGAATTGCAAAACATACGGGTGTGCCTATCGAATTTACCAGTTGTGCGTCCTTGATCGCCTTTGAAAAGCTGCTCGGTGAACAGGAATTCCACATCATATTCATAGATTACCGTCTGCCTGAGGGAAACGGATTGGAGGCGTTGAAAATGCTGGAAAATCATCCAACAAATGCATCTGCATCCGCCATTATGATTGCAGGTGATCTGGATGCTGACATCGTGGCATCCGCATTTAAAAACGGCTGCGTGGACTATATTGCAAAGCAAAAAGTAGACAAACGCCAACTCCGCCATACAATTTTAAATGCTCTAAATTTAATCAAACTCCGCCAAGACAAGGCAACAATGTAAACATCAAAGAAAATCCGCTTTAAAGCGAAGATTTTCCGACGCGAAAAGGCTGGATTCTAAACTCTCCCGATTGACATATGACCCGCGTTATTTCATTTTGACACGCTGTAACTGGGAAACAATTGGATCCAATTTGTGACTGACACCGCCACGCCCGTGATCGAACTGCGTAATATCCACAAAAGCTATGGCGATCTGGAAGTGATCAAAGGCGTCGACCTAACGGCCCGCCAAGGGGATGTAATCGCACTGATTGGCTCGTCCGGATCTGGAAAAAGTACGCTTCTTAGGTGCGTCAATCTCTTGGAAACAGCCCAGCAAGGAGAGATTGTCATCGCCGGGGAAGCCGTATCCTGGAAATCCGAAGGGCAAAACCGCAGCCCGGCTGACAAAAATCAGGTTCGGCGGTTCCGGACAAACCTTTCCATGGTGTTTCAACAGTTTAACCTGTGGTCCCATCTTTCCATTTTGGAAAACGTTATCGAAGCCCCTGTTACCGTTCTTGGCACTGACCGCGTGCAAGCCATGGAAAAAGGACGGGCCTTGCTCGATAAAGTCGGCATCGGCGACAAAGCAGATCAATACCCTTCACAGCTTTCAGGTGGCCAACAACAACGCGCGGCTATTGCCCGTGCTTTGGCAATGGAACCCACAGCCATGTTGTTTGATGAACCAACTTCTGCGCTGGACCCGGAAACAGAAGCTGAAGTTGTAAATGTTATCAGATCCTTGGCCGCTGAAGGCCGCACAATGTTGCTGGTGACCCATGATATGAAAATGGCCCGCGATGTTGCGAACAATGTAATTTTTCTGCACCAAGGTGTGATAGAAGAACAAGGACCGCCCGAACAAGTGTTCGGCCAGACCAAATCAACGAGGCTGCAGCAGTTCTTAAGCTCAACCCACTAATATCCCAACAAGGAGAAGAACGATGAAAAAACTATTAATTGCCGCGGCACTATCCGCGCTTACAACGGGCTCCGCATGGGCCGAGACCATCCGGATGGGCACCGAAGGCGCCTACCCTCCCTATAACTTCATCAACGATGCTGGCGAAGTGGACGGGTTTGAGCGGCAACTGGGTGACGAAATCTGCAAACGGGCCAAACTCGATTGTGTTTGGGTGACGAATGATTGGGACAGCATAATTCCGAACCTGATTTCCGGCAACTACGACACCATCATTGCCGGCATGTCAGTCACCCCTGAACGTGAGCAGGTTATTGATTTTTCAAGTGAATATTACCCTGCCTCACCCTCTTCCTATATGGCGGCCGCCGGAATGGAAGTGGATTTGACCAGCGGGATTATCGCAGCACAGACCAATACAATCCAGGCCGGCCATGTGGCAGCTTCGGGGGCAACTTTGGTGGAGTTTGCCACGCCAGACGAAACAGTAGCGGCTGTTAAAAACGGCGAAGCGGATGCGGTTCTGGCAGATAAAGACTATTTGGCACCGATCGTTGCCGAAAGCGGCGGCGCGCTGGAATTTGTGGGCGAGGATGTGGCCATCGGCGGCGGCATTGGTATCGGGTTGCGCAAAAGCGACACCGAATTGAAAGCCACTTTGGATGCCGCTATCGATGAGATGAAGGCAGATGGCACATTGAACGCCATGTTAAGCAAATGGTTCGAAGGCGAAGCCCCTCAGTGGTAAGCCAGTTGGGGCGGGTGCCCATGTGCCCGCCCTACCCTCTATCCTTCGTAAATCAGCTTGGGGCTGCATATTATGTTTGAATTCTGTGCCGACCCCAAATCCATCGACGGCCTGACATGGCTGTCCTGCTACCTTACAACCCCAAAACATGCGTCGATGTATTACAGCATCCTGACGGTGCTCGGTCTGCTTTTTCTTGCGGTGCCGCCAATTCTGATTCTCGGTTTCGCCGGGGCTTTGGCGCGGCGCTCTCATATCGCTCCAGTGCGCTGGTTTGGTCTGGGCTATACGTCGATCGTGCGCGGCGTTCCGGATATTGTGTTTTTCCTGTTCTTCCCGATCGCCCTTGATCAGGCCGTGGAATACATGCGGCATAAGGTGAAATGCCCTGATGTTCTGGGGTCAGTCTATCAGGGGAATGATTTTGTGGTCTGTCAGGCCGCGAAAATGCCCTTGGGCACGTCGCCGCAATGGATACATGAGGCTTGGGGCTTTACCCTTGCAATCATCACTTTTGCCATTGTTTTCGGTGCGTTTACCGCAAATACCCTGCACGGCGCTTTGGCGGCAGTGCCGCGTGCGCAACTGGAAACCGCGCGTGCTTTTGGAATGACCGATCGGCAAACCTTCTGGCGGGTTCACCTGCCGCAAATGTGGGTTTACGCCCTGCCCGGCCTGTCAAATTTGTGGATGATTTTAATCAAAGCCACGCCGCTTTTGTTTTTGCTTGGGATTAAAGACATCGTCTATTGGGCAAAGGAACTGGGCGGTATGAAAACGCAGGCCTATGCCTATCCACATCCCGACTGGCGTGTGTGGTACTTTGGCGCCCTACTGGTATTTTACCTTCTGTTAACTTGGCTCAGCCAGCGAATATTTGACCGCGTTTTCGCCCGCGCCTCTCGTGGAATGGCGGTGGCACGATGACCTGCGCTGAATCCTTTTCCGCCTATGCTTTCCGGGCGTTGGGCTACGGCGAACGCCTTTTGCCAAAGTCGGATATTTCCTTTTGCGATCAGGTCTTTCTGATCGGCAGCGGCATGATGTGGAACGTCTATTTTGCACTTGTCGCCATTATCTTCGGCTTTGTCTTTGCAACGGGCTTGGCCTATGCACGCGTCAACGCGCCACCGATCCTGCGCTGGCCTGCGGACGCATTTGTCTTCATTTTTCGCGGCTCGCCCCTGTTTATCCAGTTCTTCTTTGCCTACGAACTGTTCGTCCAGATACCGCGCAGCGGCTTTGAAATTTCGTTAGGGTTCATGACCATATCGGCCAGCACCAGTTGGCTGACCAAAGCATGGCTTGGCGCGACCATTGTCCTATTCCTCAACACATCTGCCTATAGCGCCGAGATTTTCACCGGCGCCCTGCGCTCCATCCCCAAAGGAGATATGGAGGCCGCAGACGCTTATGGCATGAGCGGGTTCAGCAAGTTCAGACGCATCGTTTTCCCGACAATGCTGCGGCTGGCCTGGCCATCTTATTCGAACGAGGCGATCTTCCTGTTTCATTCAACCGCTTTAGTCTTTTTCTCGGGGTTTCCTGCATGGCGCAGGGAAGCGGACGGGTTGTATTACGCCAGCTATTTCGCTGAAAGCACATTCAACCCCTTCATTCCCTACCCGATTATCGCACTCTATTTTATCTTTTTCACGTTACTGATTGTCGGTTTCTTCGGACTTGTCAGCAAGCGTTTGAACAAACATTTGGCTGAACCTCCAAAAGAGAGGTTCAAACTCGGGGCTATGTTAACCCGTTAATCCCCCGATCCGGATGAACTCTTTCCGATCACTTTACCCCTGTCATCTGGCCTGATTACGACAGGCGCCGCCCAACAAGGACGCAAACAGGCAGGTCATCCCCGCTGAATCCGGCGTTAATTGTCGGTAGCGAGAGGAGCCAGCCAATGACCACACATTACTCGGACGTCCGCAAAATTGACCCCGGTAAGGGGGCCACGCTGGGGGATGGAACCCCGAATGACCTGAACCGTGTCGAAATCGGCCCAACGCAACTGGCCTTTCGAGAGTGGGAAGCGGCGGGGCTGACCCTGCCCAACCTGAAAGCCATGCGCGCCTTTCGCCACGGGCGGCTTACACAGCACATCGTGGATCGCGACTACGGCGGCCTGTTGATGTTTGACCCGTTGAACATCCGCTACGCCACAGACACCACCAACATGCAGCTATGGAATACCCACAATCCGTTTCGTGCGGTGCTGTTGTGTGCGGACGGGTATATGGTGATCTGGGACTACAAAAACGCCCCTTTTCTGGCGGATTTTAATCCTTTGGTGCGCGAAAGCCGGTCCGGGGCGTCGATGTTTTATTTCTCGGCAGGGGATCGCGTGAAACAGGATGCCGAGAGCTTTGTCGGGCAGGTTCAGGACCTTATGCAAGCGCACGCAGGCACCAACAAACGGTTGGCTGTAGACAAGATCATGGTGCCGGGGTTGCGGGCCTTGGAACAGGCAGGATTTGAAGTCATGGAGGGCGAGGAGGTCACTGAAAAATCCCGCTCCGTCAAAGGACCAGACGAAATTTTGGCAATGCGCTGCGCCCAGAATGCCTGCGAAACCGCGTGTGCCGCCATGGAAAAAGCCGCCCGCGCAGGTGTGCCATCTGGAAACATGTCTGAGGATGATATCTGGTCTGTCCTGCATCGGGAAAATATTCGTCGTGGCGGTGAGTGGATCGAAACGCGGTTGCTTGCTTCCGGTCCGCGTACAAATCCGTGGTTCCAGGAATGTGGACCCCGCATCGTTCAAAACAACGAAATCGTCGCTTTTGATACTGATATGGTGGGGTCCTACGGGATTTGTGTTGATATCAGCCGCACGTGGTGGATCGGTGATCAAAAGCCCCGCCCTGACATGGTTGACGCTATGAAGCACGCTCACGAGCATATCATGACCAATATGGAGATGCTGAAACCCGGAGTTTCGTTTCGGGACTTAACCCACAACGGGCATCAACTGGCCCCGCAATACCAGCGGCTAAAATACGGATGTAAAATGCACGGGGTCGGGCTTTGTGACGAGTGGCCGCTGATCACCTATCCTGACAAGTTTCAGGAAGGCGCGTTTGACTATGTGGTCGAGGCAGGCATGGTTCTATGTGTGGAAGCGCTGGTCAGTCCGGACGGTGGCGACTTTTCTATCAAGCTGGAAGATCAGGTGCTGATCACAGAAGATGGATATGAAAACCTGACAAAATACCCGTTTGATGCCGCTTTGATGGGGCAATAAAAAACGGCGGAGCATTGCCCCGCCGTTTCTATAAAATTCGTTAAGAACTTAGCTCGCTGTTGCAGGCTCTTCTTCGGCAACGTCTGCGTAAACGATCAAAGGTTCGGCCACACGGCGGACTGCCTCTTCGTTGACGACAACTTCGCGCACGTTATCAAGCCCCGGCAGTTCAAACATTGTGTTCAACAGAATGTCTTCCATGATAGAGCGCAACCCGCGCGCACCTGTTTTACGTTCGATCGCCCGTTTTGCAATGGCACTCAACGCGTCGGTGGTGAATTTCAGTTCGGCGTCTTCAAGTTCGAACAGACGTTGATACTGTTTCACCAGCGCATTTTTGGGCTGTGACAGGATCGTCACCAAAGCGTCTTCGTCCAGATCGGTCAGTGTTGCGATAACAGGCAAACGGCCGACGAATTCAGGGATCAGGCCGAATTTCAACAGATCTTCCGGTTCCAGATCCGAGAAAATCTCACCAACGCCGCGGGATTCTTCTTCTTTTACATCCGCACCAAAGCCGATCGCAGAGCCCTTGCCCCGTTGGCCGATGATCTTTTCAAGCCCAGCAAAAGCGCCGCCACAAACAAACAGGATGTTCGTGGTGTCCACTTGCAGGAACTCCTGCTGCGGATGTTTGCGCCCGCCTTGCGGCGGCACAGAGGCAACCGTGCCTTCCATGATTTTCAGCAGTGCTTGCTGCACGCCTTCGCCGCTTACATCGCGGGTGATGGAAGGATTGTCCGACTTGCGGGTGATCTTATCCACTTCGTCAATATAAACGATCCCGCGCTGTGCACGTTCCACGTTATATTCAGAAGCCTGCAGCAGTTTCAGGATAATATTTTCAACGTCTTCACCCACATAACCAGCCTCGGTCAATGTGGTGGCATCGGCCATAGTGAAAGGCACATCCAAAATCCGAGCGAGGGTTTGCGCCAGCAGGGTCTTACCACAACCGGTCGGGCCAATCAGCAGGATGTTGGATTTTGCCAGTTCAATTTCAGAATTCTTCTCGGCGTGGTTCAGGCGTTTGTAGTGGTTGTGCACCGCCACAGCGAGCACCTTTTTGGCCACGTCCTGACCGATGACATAGTCGTCCAGAACCTGACAGATTTCCTGCGGTGTCGGGACACCATCGCCGGATTTGACCAGGCCTGATTTCGCTTCTTCACGGATAATATCCATGCACAACTCAACGCATTCATCACAGATGAAAACGGTAGGTCCCGCGATCAATTTCCGCACTTCATGCTGGCTTTTGCCACAAAATGAGCAATAAAGCGTGTTTTTCGCGTCTCCGCTGCCTGAATTTGCCATCTTAATACTCCGCTCTTTCTTCGCCAGACTTCACGCCCGTGGCGCGAAATGCCAGCGTTCACCCTAGCTTTTTCCCACCGTATGGCAGAATTTACCTGTGTACAATGCCAATATTCCGCAGCAATCTGCGGCGAAAACGGGCAGTAAAGCCCTTCGCGATGACAGTCACGTCACCACAAAGGACTAACAGGCATTTATGAATAAATGTTTGAAACCGGTTTAGGACGCATCCGCGTCGTTTTCCCGTTTCTTCACGATTTCGTCGATCAGACCCCAGTCTTTGGCCTCTTCCGCGGTCATAAAGTTATCGCGGTCCAGTGCTTTTTCAACAACTTCAATATCTTGGTTGCAATGCTTCACATAGATATTGTTCAGCCGGTCTTTCAGTTCCAAAATCTCTTTGGCGTGCAGCGCGATGTCCGACGCCTGGCCTTGGAACCCGCCTGACGGCTGGTGAACCATAATCCGGGAGTTGGGCAGACTAAAGCGCATACCCGGTTCGCCCGCAGCCATCAACAAGGACCCCATAGAGGCCGCCTGCCCGACACAAAGTGTAGAAACCTTGGGGCGGATATACTGCATCGTGTCATAAATCGACAGGCCAGAGGTCACGACACCACCCGGGCTGTTGATGTACATTGCGATGTCTTTTTTCGGATTTTCCGCTTCCAGAAACAACAACTGGGCCACGATCAGCGTGGACATTCCGTCATGCACGGGACCAGATACAAAAATGATCCGCTCTTTCAGAAGACGTGAGAAAATGTCGTAGGCCCGCTCACCGCGGGACGTTTGCTCGACCACCATAGGAACGAGCGTATTTGCGTAAACTTCGAGTGGATCTCTCATTTTCAGAAGGCCTGTATCT
Organism: Amylibacter sp.; assembly: GCA_034670045.1. Lineage (GTDB taxonomy): Bacteria > Pseudomonadota > Alphaproteobacteria > Rhodobacterales > Rhodobacteraceae > Amylibacter. Next base: position 66,634 of record JAXMOF010000018.1, read on the forward strand.
TGTGTTTCTTGGGTCGATGTAACTGTAGTTCGCTCCCTAGGGGGCTTCAAGGTCCGAAATGGCCGTTCCTTACGGAAAGCGATTTTTAACCTCTGTCCCGATATAGGCACGGAAAAAGGGCGCCGTTTCCGGCGCCCTTTAAACAGTTACACCATTAGGTGAATAAGGTCTTAATCTTCCAGAGCTTCAACAGCTTTTTGCAGACCGTCTTTGGTTGTCTCTGTTTCAGTCACAGAGGACAATTCGATGATGTAATCAACGACTTTGTCTTCAAAAATTGGTGCGCGCATTTGCTGCTGCATTTGCTCGTTTTGTTGAAGGAATTCAAAGAACTGACGCTCTTGACCCGGATATTGCTGAGCTTGCTGCATGGCAGCTTGCTGCATTTCCTGATCGGTCACGGTGATCTTTTGCTGTTGACCGACATCAGCCAGCAACAGGCCCAAACGCACGCGGCGTTCAGCCAATTCTTTGTGCTCGTCAGTTGGCTCGATTTCAGGGTGGTCATGGCCCTGAACATCGGGGTTTTCTTCGTGCCACAGTTGATGCGCGATCTGGTTGGATTCGTTTTCAACCAAAGTTGGTGGCAGCTCGAAAGAAACCGCTTTGGCCAATTCGTCCATCAGGTTGCGTTTCATCACCATGCGCGCCGCATTGGCATATTCTGCCTCAAGACGTTCGGAGATTTGTTTTTTCAGATCAGCGAGGTCTTCGGCACCGAATTTCTGAGCCAGTTCGTCGTTGATTTCTGCAGCCGCTGGCGCTTTTACCGATATCACATGACATTCAAAAACAGCGTCTTTGCCAGCAAGGTTTTCTGCGCCGTATTCTTCAGGGAACTTAACGTTTACTTCAACGTCGTCGCCTGCTTTGGCACCAACCAGCTGTTCTTCAAAACCGGGAATGAAGGAGTTGGACCCCAGAACCAGCGGGTAATCGTCAGCAGCGCCGCCTTCAAAAGCCTCGCCGTCAACTTTACCCAGAAAGTTGATTACCAGTTGATCGCCGTCTTTGGCTTTAGAGCCTTTTTTGCGGTCTTCGAAGTTCTGTGCACTTTCAGCCAGATTGCCAAGGGCTTCGTCAACATCTGTGTCTTCGATCTTGGCAACCAGTTTTTCCAGTTTGATCTTGGAGAAATCGGTTTCAGGCACAACAGGCAGACATTCGTAGTTTAACGCAACTTCGACATCGTTGCCTTCAACCCAGTCTTCGTTGGTCATTTTCACATCGGGCTGCATCGCCGGCTTGTCACCGGAGGATTCGAAGTGATCGTTCATCGCGCCGTCGATGCTTTCTTGCATGGCTTCGCCAAGAACCGACTTCCCGAATTGCTTTTTCAGCAACGCCATCGGAACTTTGCCCTTGCGAAAGCCCTTCATCTCGATGGTCGGCTGTGCTTCAGCCAGCTTTGCGTTCACTTTCGCTTCCAGCTCTGCTGCTGTCACGGTGATCGAATAGCCGCGCTTCAGGCCTTCGTTAAGTGTCTCGGTTACCTGCATTTTACATCCTTCAACGTGCTGGTCATAGGCCAGTCAAACCATGGTCTGAAAATCCGCGAAACGGATAATCTTTGGTGCGGGTGAAGGGACTCGAACCCCCACGCCTCGCGGCGCCAGAACCTAAATCTGGTGCGTCTACCAATTCCGCCACACCCGCAAACTCAGAGGGCAGCCCAAAAGACTGCCCGTAATTCCGCGGCCCTTCTAACAAGTGTTTATCAGCTTGGCGAGTGGAAAATGCGCAAAAACCCTGCCGTCATGCGCAGATTTTGTATCGTTACGCACAGCAAAGGGTGCGAGCTGGTTCCAATCTGGAGGCTGACATAATTTATAGCCCGATTTCAGCTCTAAAAACAGGTTTTCACCCCCGAAAGGAAAGTGGTCTTGAATTTGAAGTTCAACAACAGGCAGGCTGAACTGAAACTAATCACGCCTGAAAGGAATACGTGAACTTTTTTGCCCCTTTCAATGCCCTAATGCGCGGAACACTGCCGGCATTTGTTCGGGGATATCTTCGGCAATCAGCCCCGGGCCGAAGGTCAATGCACAGGTTACGTGAAGCCATGCGGCAGAGCCCGCCGCTTTCAAAGGATCAAACCCGCGCGCCATAAGACCAGCGATAAATCCCGCCAGCACATCACCGGACCCTGCAGTCGCCAACCATGGGGCCGCGCGATTATACTGCGCGGCATTTATCATCGTCTGGCCATCCGGTCCCGCAATCACCGTATCCGCCCCTTTAAACAGCACCGCACACCCTGCCTGACGAGCCGCGTCACGGGTGGCATCCACCTTGCTATAGCCCGCACCGTTATAGTCAGGCTTTGTTAATTTTGTGTGAATAGCGGGAAACAACCGTCGAAATTCGCCCTCATGGGGGGTGAGGACGCAATTCGGATGCAATGCTGCAAACAATTCTGACGGCGCATCCTGAAACGCTGACAAAGCATCTGCGTCCAAAACAGTTTTTTTATCGGCCTTTAAAACTGTCTTAACAATTTCCCGTGTATGACTGAAATCAAGCCCACCCGCCACATGGTCTCGGGCAAAACCAGGCCCGAGACAAACAGAGGAGATTCGTTCATCTGAAAGCAAGGTCGCGAAATCTTGTGCCATATCCGCAGGGCGCAACATGATCGCCGTAAGATGTGAAGCGTTCTCTTGCAGCGCATCGCTCGGGCTGGCGAGCGTCACAAGACCTGCCCCAATCCGCAAAGCCCCTCGCGCCGCCAGACGCGCAGCCCCTGTCCTAGCGGTTGACCCTGATGCAATAACAGCATGCCCATGGCTGAATTTGTGCGTATGTTGCCCTTTTCCCAGCCCAATCGGGGCTTGCGTCAAAAAAATCAGATCAGTTTCCGAATGGTGGGGAGAAACAGTTACCCCCGAATTCGGTTCCGATGTGGAACCCAATGCCACATAAGGCCCAATACCAATGTCCTTAATAACCACCCGTCCACAGACTGCCGTACCAGATCCAAGATAATGACCGATTTTCGCGGATTGGAAACTCACCGTCAAATCAGCTTGGAACACATCTCGCGCCAAACCGCCCTCTGGCTCGGCACTTAAAAGCGTTCCAGTGTCAGAGTGTAATCCGCTTGGCACGTCAATCGCCACTAAACGGGCAGGTTTAACCTTTGAACTGCTTGATTTGCGAACGCAAAGATCAAAAATTGGCCGCAAACTGGTTAAGGGTCGACTTAACCCAATACCAAACAAGGCATCTATAATCAAATCTGTCCCAGAGTCTGCAAAGGCGGCATCGCGCAATCTATCCGCATCCGTCGCATTCAGAATCGGAAAGCCAAGCGGGTAAATTGGGTTTTCAGCCGCCCACCGATCATAGTTCATCCGTGCATCCACCGGCAGTTTTTCCGGAGCACCATAGAAAAACACCACAAGGTCCCAACCAAGTTTTTTGAGCATCCGCGCCACAACAAACCCGTCGCCGCCGTTGTTTCCGGGACCACACAGCACAACCGCGCGGTGGGCAGTTGTTTTCAAATCGGGCCATTCCTCACAGATCGCTTCAACCACGCCATGCCCTGCCCGCTCCATCAACTCCAACCCTGTCACGGCGCCGGTTTCGATGGACTGAGTTTCCAAATGGCGCATTTGCGCAGCAGTAAGAAGTACAGTCATTCAAGTTTCCACAGTGATTAAAAAAGCACCAGATTGCTTAATTATTAAGCATACTGATTTGATTCAATTCATCCCCCACTACACGCCATTCCCCACCGATTGCCAAGGGCACCAAAACCCTGTTTGAGCGATAGGGAATTTGAAAACACACAGGAGGCGGCGCCATGAAAAAGATCGAAGCGATCATTAAACCTTTTAAGCTCGACGAAGTGAAAGAGGCACTGCAAGAAGTGGGCGTTCAAGGGCTAAGCGTGATCGAGGCCAAAGGCTTCGGGCGCCAGAAAGGCCACACAGAATTGTACCGCGGTGCGGAATATGTTGTGGATTTCCTGCCAAAAGTAAAAATCGAAGTGGTCATTTCCGATGATCTGGTTGAGGCAGCCGTCGAAGCCATCATCGCAGCCGCACGGACCGAAAAAATCGGCGACGGCAAAATCTTCATCTCGACAGTCGAACAAGCCATCCGTATCCGGACAGGCGAGGAAGGCCCTGAGGCGCTGTAAACCGCGCTTCGGACCAAAAAGAACAACTCTAACAAGGAAGAATTACAATGAGTGCAAAAGACGTCATGAAAATGATCCAGGACGAGGATGTCGCTTACGTCGACGTTCGCTTCACGGATCCGCGGGGAAAATTGCAGCACGTCACAGTGATCGTTGATGAAATTGACGAAGACTGGTTCGAAGAAGGCTTCATGTTCGACGGCTCCTCTATCGCTGGCTGGAAATCCATCGAAGAATCCG